>NZ_FNOZ01000017.1 GCF_900107175.1 Modestobacter sp. DSM 44400
GCACCGCCAGCGGCGCCTCCCCGTAGGGCAGATCCCGTGGCGATGTCGTCCGGCGCTGCCGCACGCTGGTCGAGACCACCCCGCACACCGGGCACGCCGCCGCGGTCTCCTCCTCGGTGATCACGTGCACGACTCGGGTCCCGTCCGCGGCGCGCAGCACCTCGCGCACTCGAACTCCGGGCAGGCCGAACAGGATCGTCGTACCGTCTGAACTCACTCGTGGCCCCTCTGCTGTCGGCTCGTATCCACCGTCAGCATCGAGGGGCCACGGGCTTCTCAGCCCGAGGCCGCGATCCTCACAAGATCATGTCCTTCTTCCCCCTCAAGTTCGAAGAGCCGCCATGGGCGGGGTTGTGCCGCCGACTGACGAGCTGCGCCAGGCGGCATCCAAGTTGCTCAGGGTCCCGCTGTCGGACCTCTTCACCGCCGAGTCGCTGGCCGAGGTTTGCCGCCCGCTCCCGCCGGGGCTGCGGCGCAAGTCGGCGGCCCAGCGATGAGCGCTCTTGACGATCTCTCCCTCATCGCCAAGCACGCTCTCTGGGTCGGCTGCATGGCCGCGAGCGTGCCCGTGCCGCTGAGCGACCCGGCGACCGTCGAGCGTGTGTCGTCGCTGCTGCGGTCCGGGTCCTCGACAAGCAAAGAGGGCCCAGGCGTCAGGACTGGACCCTCTTCACTCTCCACCCACCACACCGCGTCGGGGCGGCCTGCCAGTCACCCCTCACGAGCCTCGTCATGTGAGGTTCGCTATGACTCAGAGTAACGAGGTTGTGACTGCTATGGCTGAGGCCGATGCCCCCGTCATCCAGTACACCGACGCATCGTTTGTGCGGCTGAATGGACGCGTCGCCAAGGAGCCGGGCTGGCAGCTCACGAGGTTGACATGGCCTGCTGTCGAAGGCGATGACAGCTTCGGCATCAACTGCGGGCTGTCCGGCTTTGTGGTCATCGACTGCGACACCAAGGAAGTCGATCCCGGTGACGGGGAGGGTCCTCTCTGGCTCTTCGGCGAGCAGTCGCTGGACGACTTCCTGTGGCACAACAGGATCACGCTGCCGCCGACCTTCACGGTGCGGACTCCGCGCGGTGGCGTGCACCTCTACTTCCGGATGCCGCCGGGCACGTCGCTGGGCAACCAGACGGACTGGCTGCCGGGCGTGGACTACAAGTCCACCGGCGGGTACGTCGTCGCCGCCGGGAGCCGGGTGGCCGCTGATCCGTCGAAGGGCAAGCCCGCCGGAAGCTATGAGCCGGTCGACTCGTCGGTGCAGGTCGCGGACCTGCCTGACGTCCTCCTGACGGCCCTGCGGACGCGTCAGCGCGGCGATCGTCGCGGCGAGCCCATCGGCGGCAACGTCGATGATCTCGCTGGGGCGCGCGACGACCTGTGGGACTTCGGATCGCCGGTCGGTCCGGGTGAGCGCGACGACGTCGCGTTCCGGTTCGCGTCGTCGCTGCGGAACTCCATGTCGATCAAGACGAAGGCGAAGCGGCTCATGGAGCTGCGGCACCGCGACTTCGTACAGCCGGTGGGTAACACGTTCCTGCTGGAGACGGCGCTGGCCAAGGTGGACAACGCGTGGGCGAACTACTCGGAGCCGACGGCCGAGACCTGGCAGACCGAGGCAGCGGCGGCGCTGGTCGCCACCACTCCCCCGGCTCCGGTCACGCCGATCGAGTCGCCGCAGACGCGGGCCGCGTACATCCGGTCTCGGCTGCTGGCCGAGGACGAGCTGGACCTGCTGCCGGAGCCGGAGTTTCTCATCGGTGACGATCTGCTTCCCGCCGACGCGGTAGGCATGCTCATCGCGGCACCGGGCACCGGCAAGACGCTGCTGGAGCTGGACTGGGCGCTGTGCATCGCCGCCGGCCAGCCCTGGCACGGCCGGTCTGTCCGGCAGGGCCGCGTGCTCTACGTCTACGCCGAAGGTGCACGCGGCCTGCGGCTGCGCCGCGATGCATGGCGCGCCTACAACGGCGGGCTCATCGTCGGCTCGAACGCGATGTTCTACCCGTCGACGGTGCCGCTGCTCGATCCCGGCTGGGTGAGCGGTCTGGTCGAAGTCGTCGCGGAGCTGAGCCCGGCGCTGGTGGTGATCGACACGCTGGCGCGTGCTACCGCCGGTGCTGACGAGAACTCCGTTAAGGACATGGGCCGTGCGCTCGAAGCCGCGCACGCGATCCGTGAGTCGTCGGCCTGCGCCGTCCAGCTGGTGCACCACACCAACCGGAGCGGCGAGTACCGCGGCTCCAGTGCCATCGAGGCGGCGGTCACCGACATGATGACCTTGAGCCGCATCAACCCGGGCATGGTCATGCTGCGGCAGTCCAAGCGCAACGACGGCGAACCGTTCGATGACCTTCATCTGCGGTTCGAGGCCGTCGAGAAGTCCGGCGTACTGGTCCCCAACGACGGCATCCGGCAACTGCTGGACGGTGACATCAAGGCCAAGGTGCGGGCCGCGCTCGCCGTGCTTCGGTCAGCCACAGCGGGCCAGATCACCGAACACACCGAGGCCAACACCAAGGCCGTTCAGCGGGCGCTGACGGCGCTGATGGAGAGCGGCGACGTTCTCCGCGACGGACCGAGCAACCGGCCGGTCTACCGGCTGGCGGTGGCGCTCTGATGGCCGCCGATCAGTCGGCCACGGACCGGCCGGTCGAGGAGCCCGTCGGACCCGGCTTGTCCGATGAGATCGACCGTCTTGTCCGACGGGAGGACAACACAACTTCCGAGAAACTGCTGGTCAGCGGGTCCGTCGGACAGAGTGTCCACCCGTCGGACAGTCGTTGTCCCGTCGTCGGACAGGACAGGGTGGGGGTACGTAGTACCCCCCCTGTCCACCGGGGCCGTCCACCGGACGCGTCCAGTGAGAGCGATCAACTGCGCCAGCTGTCGGAGCTGCTCGGCGTCCACGTCGAAGACGTCGAGCTGTGGGAGAGCCCGACTGACGGCCGCCGCCGCTGGTACTTGGTGATGACCCAAGATCGCCGCCAGTGGGCCGTCCCGGTCCACAGCCGAGAGGTCCGGTCCCCCACCGCGCTGAATGCCTTGACGCGCCGCTGGGGCCGAACCCGCGCCCTCCCGGAGCTGACCAAGGCCGATGGCCGACGAGCCCTGCGCCTGATGCACGAAATCACCGAAGCCGAGGCCGCTCTCGGCCTGGACACCGACACCACCCACCTGAAGGAGAACGACCGATGAGCATCAACCCCAACCCTGAGCCCACCGGCGACCTCGACTGGTCAGAGGAGGACCTGTCTCGATTGGAGATGATCAGCGCGATCCCCGGCATCGCCAAGATCGTCGGTGGCCTGGCCCAGGTGGTCGAGAACGCCCTGAGTCCCGCTCTGAGGGGCCGCAGGGTGCAGTCCTGCCTTCACATCATGGACGAGATCAACACGCGTGCGTTCATGCCGATGGACACGGTCGAGGATGCCGAGCCTGGTCGTCGGCCCCTGCTCTGCCCCCGGCATCCGGAGCGGTTGCTCTGCAACAAGCCGGACTGCTTCTACATGCATTATCTGGCTCACCACAGCGATGAGCCCGACGTCGCGGTGTGCTTCGTCTGCTCGACGCCGGTGGCCGACTTGGAGTTCGAGGGCGTCACCGCCGAGGTGCAGCTCCACCGGCAGCTGCCCTTCTACGACGACCACCGCCACGTTGACGCCTTCTGGACCTACAGGGGCACCCTCGGCGTCCTTCCGGTCGCGTACCTCTGCCCGCGGCATGACCGGCTGATCGACCTGCCGGTGCAGTTGGCCTGGCCTACCGGGGGAACCGACGATGTGCAGCCCGAGGACGTCTACCGGCTTGCGTAACGACCACTGCCGGTCGAGCACTTAGGCTCGGCCGGCGGGGCGGCTTCACAGGCGCCCCTCAGCAGCTGCTTGTCGGTCTACCGGAGCACGTAAGTTGCCTCCGTGACCATGCTCATGTCCGGGTGGACGCGCCACGGAGTTGTCCTAGCCTCCGACCGCCGACTCACATATCCCGACGGAAGTATCGCCGAGGATCGAGAAAACAAGCAGGTCGTATGGAACAACGCACTTGTCATGGCGTACACGGGCTTGGCACGCCTTGGCCCGAGGGCGGAGGAGTCCACACACGACTTCATGACCAGCGCCCTCAGTAGGACTACCTCCGGCGACAGTTGGAACCCGACCAGTTTCGCAGACTTAGCGACGGCAAAACTTCGTTCGACTCGGCGAGTCGTGAACCATAAGTCCACCGGCCTACTCTTTCTCGCAATAGGAGTCGGCGCTGACAACCGTCGGCTGGGAATCGTCATCACGAACCTGCCGGACGCCGGATGGAGCGAACAGCCGAACATGAGTTTCAGGGCCACTACGTATCAGATGCCACCCGCCTCCATCACCGTTCACGGGCAGCGACTACATCCGGCGGCGCTAAACTCAGTGTCCCGCTACCGACGCCGCATAGAGCGGCACACCAGCTCGCTCAAGCCAGTGGCTCAAATTCTCGCGTTAGCGATACAAGGCGCTGCGATGAGCGAGCCCCGAGTCGGATCTAACGTGGTCGCCACGATGATCTCCCCGGGGACTCCGTCTCAGTCTCTATATTTCCCGGGCGATCAGAGTGAAACGACCGCTTATCATCCTAATGTAATTCTGGGCCACACCATCTTGTCGGGCATTAAGATGACTTATCCGGACCAGCCGATTCGATTCCGATACCTGCCCTGAGAGGTCTGACGACCGGACTCATAGGCATGGGCGTCTGGGCGCCAACCCCAGCCCCACCACCTGACTGCCCGTCCCCTGGGCGCCACCCCAGCGCGACGCGACGGAACAAGATCGCGGACTCAAGATCGCGGTGGGCCGACTTGCACCAAACGAGCGTCTCGTTTACATAGCCTTGCTAAGCAGTTACGTTCGTCTGGGTTGCTTGAGCGTTCAAGCACGCACGTCAGGAACCCAGGAAGGCAACCGCCATGATCGACTTCTCCGCCCTCGCCGCTGGTGCCACCGTCGCCGCCGAGGCCGACTTCCCCTCGGCCGCCGCGACCCGTCGCCGGGCCGCTGACCCCGCGTTCGTCCAGCTCGTCACCGACGCCACGAAGGACCACAAGCGCCGCGAGCTGCCCGGCCGGTTCAGCACCAAGCCCTTCGAAGGGCGCAAGGGTGCCAACGAGCTGAGCACCGTGGCCAACGAGCTGCACCGCGCCGCGCGCCAGGTAGGCATCAAGATCGCCGTCCGCCGCTTCGACGTCGAGGACGCCTCGGCCCGCCTGACCTTCAAGGTCGCCAAGTGACCGAGCCGCTCCCCTCCCCTGGCGACGACGACCAGGCCGACGACTTCGACGGGTATGACGAGCGCGGCGGCCCGCCCGTTGACCCCGACGACCCGGACGCGGAGCCCTGGTGAACGTCGTCGCCTACCTCCGAGTCAGCACAAGGGAGCAAGCCGACACTGGCCATGGGCTCGACGCGCAACGCCACGAGATCCTTTCTACGGCCTCGGCTCGGGGCTGGGCGATCGTTGCCTGGACCGAGGACGCCGGCGTGTCTGGCGGGCATCTAGACCGGCGCGCGGGCTGGTTGCGCGCCATCGAGCTGGTCGAGTCGGGCCAGGCCGACGCGATCGTGGCGAGCAAGATCGACAGGGTCAGCCGCTCGGTCGCGGACTTCGCTGCTCTCGTGGACCGGGCGCAGACCTCGGGCTGGGCGTTGATCATCTTGGACATTGGGTTGGACTTGACGACGCCGATGGGCCGCTTCACCGCCCATGTCCTGTCCGCTGCCGCGCAGCTCGAGCGCGACATGATCAAGCAGCGCACACGCGACGGGCTCGCGGCGGCGCGATCCAAGGGCATTAAGTTGGGTCGGCCTCGGTCGCTGCCGGAGGACGTCGCCCATCGGGTCATCGAGCTGCGTGCCAGCGGCGCGACCCTGGCCGCGATCGCCGACCGCTTCAACGCCGAGGGTGTGCCCACCGCCAGGGGTGGCAGCCGCTGGCACCCGGCCACCGTCCGGGCTGTCCTCACCCGAGCCGCGTAGCCCCGGCGTCAAGCGGCTGAGCGCCGTGCTGAAGACGCGACAACGCCCGCTGCGAACAATCTCGCAGCGGGCGTCGTCGTGTTACTTGAAGGTCATCTCAGCCGGTGACCCCGGCAACCCATGACCTGTGCGTCCATCAGGCCATCAGCGCAGACCACCGACTGGTCGCGAGCGAAATTTCCCAGCTCCGCGCTGGGGGAACCGGTCAGGTCTCGACCAGCTCCCGCAACTCGGCCCGGCGGCAGGTCCTCCAGCACCGGCCAGGAACCACCCAGCTCCGGTGTCGCCAGCGTCTGGACGTCCACGTCCCAGAAGCCGACGCCAGTCTCATCGAGCAACTTGCCGATCTTCGAGCGAGCGGCGGCGGCGTTCGCCCCCTTGGCCACGTGTCGCAGAGGAACCCAAGATCGTCGGCCTCGTCCTCGTCCTCCGTCGTCACCCTCCGCACCTCGGCCGCGATCGCCCTGAACCCCGCCCTCTCTTCCGCCAGATGATCAAGGGCCGGTAGTCCGCTCTGGCCTGTTCCTGGCGACTTGCCGTGCCGGGTGTTTGTCCGGGGCGACGGGGGGAAGGTGGTGTCTAGCAACCCCTCTCCCAGAAGGAGCTATCCGTGAAGCTTTCCAAGGGCATCGCCACCGCCGCCGTAGCCGGAGCGCTGAGCTTGGGCGTGGCCGCGCCGGCCGCCGCCGCACCGACGAACACCGCCGCAGGTGGCGCTGCTGGCTTGATCGCGGCCGTGGTCCAACTCCAGGACGTCACCGTGACCGTTGTCGATGTCGACGACGTGAACGTGGCGGTGCAGAACGTGCTGAACAGGAACCGGATCCTCAACAACGCGTTCCAGAACTTCCTGAACAACAACAACGTTGACGTCGACATCAACGACGTCATCGACGTCAACATCCTCGAGGACGGAACGGTCGTCGTCGTCATCTGACGGTTCCGGTTCGCCGATGATGGCCCGGTCTCTGGACCGGGCCATCGTCATGAGTGCGCCCGTCGCTGCTCGAGGTACGGCTCCCTGGCTTGCGCTCGGTCATAGACCGCTGCTGGCCGCCCTCGACTCGTTACGATCAACGCCAGAGCGACGGCCTGGCGCCTAGTGCGAGGGCAGCAGCGGTGAACCGGTGGCGCATGTAGCGCCATGGCGGCCCTCCCGGATGTGCGAGTCGATCACACGTGATCACGCACCCAGGAGCTTCCGATGCCCGGTCGTCTTACAGAGGGCCTTGCGCCCGCCCCGTCTACCGCGAAGCCGTCCGCCGAGTCGGACAGCCGCCTTCAGTACCTGATTGACAACATCACCAGCTTGTCGGAGTACGAGCTCCAGGAACTGATCGACATCCTTCAGAGTCGTGCTGAGGCGGCGGGCGGCGATCCCAACCTGAGCACCCGAGAGCTGCAGTCACTGGCCTCGTTCTCCATGCTCGTCAAGACGGAGATGCAGCGGCGCAACAACGGCGGCGCGATCACTGCGAGCGCGACGACCTTCGTTGTTCCGGCTGACCGGCGGCCCAACCGCGTCGGCAGCGGATCCGCTACGGCCATCACCGCCAGCGGCGTCGACCTGAACGACGGCGACTCGCTTGGTCACGAGTTCGCCGACGCCATGAAGCGGTCGGCCTCGGACCCGCGCATCGGCAAGACCCAGGTCGCCAAGTTGCATGTCCAGCGGTCCGCCGACCGGACTCTGACCACCGACGACCCGATCGCCACGGCTGCCGTGTTCAAGGCCGCTGCCGCCGAGCACGCCCAGTACGTCGCCGCGCAGCTGGCGCAGCCGCAGGCACTGGTTGCCGCTGGCGGGCTCGGCACGCCGGAGGCCGTCGACTACGCCATCGCCGGGTTCGAGGTCGCTGACCGGCCCGTCCGGGACGCGCTGCCCAGCTTCACCGCTACACGCGGTGGCGTCCGCTTCGTTCGGCCGCCGACCCTGGCCGACCTTGAGGGGTCGGTGGGCATCTGGTCGATGGCGAACGACATCGCCGCCGTCACCGACCCGGCCGTGCGCAAGCCGATCCTCCGGGTGCCGATGAGCACGGAAGTCGTGGTCGACCTGATGGCCGTCACCAACCGGCTGTTGTGCGGCAACACGCTGGCGCGCGCCTTCCCCGAGTACGTCACCCGGATCACCGAGCTGGCGCTTGCCGTCTACGCCCGCGTGGCCGAGCAGCAGCTGCTCACCCAGATCGGGGCGCTGTCCACGGCGGTGTCCGGTGCGGCCGGCGAGGGCGCTGGCGTCGGTGCGACGCGGGTTCTGCTGCCGCTGCTCGACCGCGCCGCCACGGGGATGCGCGACCGGCTGCGGATGGCTCAGGACGCGCCGCTGCAGCTGGTCCTCCCTCACTGGTCGAAGGGCATCCTGCGTTCTGACCTGGCGATGCAGGAGCCCGGTGACGCTCGTGAGGGTGTGACCGACGCCGAGCTGATCGGCTACCTCGCTGCGCGGAACCTGGCTCCGACGTTCGCGCTGGACGGGGAGGCCGGGCAGCACTTCGACGTCCAGGACCCCGGCCCGGTCAACGCGTGGCCGACCGAGATCGTCAGCTACATGTTCCCGGCGGGGGCGTTCCAGTTCATGGACGGCGGCACGCTGGACCTGGGCATCGTGCGGGACTCGGAGCTGAACGCGGCGAACGACTTCGAGATGTTCTCCGAGGGCTTCGAGGCCGTGCTGCACCGCGGTGGCGAGGCGTTCCGCATCAGCCAGGCCGTCACCCCGTCCGGCATCAGCCGGGCCGCTGCCTGATGGGCAAGCGCGACCCGCGCTGCACGACACCCGGCTGCACGTACATCGCTGTCCCTGACCAGCCGGTGTGCGTGCAGCACGGGGGCCAGCCAGCGGCCCGACTCTCGGTCGCACCGGTCGACCACATGAGGCTCTGTGGCGCGACCCGGCGAGACGGCGGCTCTTGCCAGCAGCCCGCCATGCACGGTCAGCAGCGGTGCCGGATGCACGGCGGCTCGGCTCCCCGAACGAGAGGCAAGGCTGTGGAGCGAGTCGCGGAGCAGAAAGCCATGGAACTCGCCGACAAGCACGGCGTCCCCCGGTCCATCTCGGCGGTCGACGCACTCCAGGAGGAGCTCGATCGGACCCAGGGGCGGATCGACTGGTACCAGCGCCAGCTGACGCTTCAGCCGCACGACGGAGCGCTGTTGGCGGTCTACTCGGCCGAGCGCAACCATCTGCGCCAGCTGGCCGGAGGGATGGTCACCAGCAAGGTCGACGAGCGCAAGGCCGTGGTGTCGGAGCGCACCCTGGACGTCCTAGAAGCTGCGGTCGAAGCCACGCTCCGCGACTTCGGGCTCGACCCGCACAGCGACCGCGTTCGCCGGGCGATCGGCCGTCACATGACGGAGCTGGTCAAGACCGGTGACTCGCACAAGATGGGCGACGTGATCGACGCGGAGATCGTCTCCGACGATCCGATCCCCCAGCCCGTACCGTTCTGACCAGGGGATATACCGTCTAGACGCCCTACAGGCCGGTATTCGAACGACGGCACTGCGTCAGGTCGACAACCTCCCCGCCACGCACCTCCCCGACGACCAGCCGGTCGGGCCGCATCCGCAGCGCCTGGCGCACCAGGTCCCGCAGGCTCACCGCGCCCACCGACTCGACGTTGGGCGGCCGGGTCAGCAGCCGCACGACGTGCGGGTGCTCCGGGGAGAGCTCCGGAGCGTCCTCGCAGAGCACCAGCCGCTCCCCCGCATCGACGAGCCCCAGCAGCGCGGAGAGCACCGTCGTCTTGCCGCTGCCCGTTCCGCCGGTGACCAGGAAGGCCAGCCGGCGCTCCACCACGGCGGCCAGTAGGTCGACCGCGGCGCCGGGCAGCGCACCGCGGTCGGCGAGGTCGGCGTAGGTCAGCCGGGCCCGGCGAAGCACGCGCAGCGACACGCAGGTGCCCGAACCTGCGACCGGGGGCAGCACGGCGTGCAGCCGGGTGCCGTCGGGCAGCGCCGCGTCCACCCAGGGGGCCGCGTCGTCCAGCCGGCGGCCGGCCGCAGCAGCCAGCCGGACGGCCAGGCGCCGGACCGCCTCCTCGTCGGGAAAACCGACCACGGCCCGTTCCAGCCCGGCGCCCCGGTCCACCCACACCTCCCGCGGACCGTTGACCAGCACGTCGGTCACCCCCGGCGCCCGCAGCAGCGACTCGAGCGGGCCGGCGCCGGACAGCTCGTCGGTTGCCTCCCGGACGGCAGCGAGCACGGCGCGGTCGCCCAGCAGCCCGCCGGTCTCCTCCCGGACCAGCGCGGCGACGGCCCCCGGCGTCGGCGTGCCGGGCACCGCGGCGAGCCGTGCCCTGACCCGGTCGACCAGCGGCCCCGTCGGGCGCGCGGACGTCACCGGGCCCCGTCCCGCGGCAGCTCGACCAGCAGCTGCCGGCTCAGCACCCCCAGCGGCGACCGGGCGGCGACCGACGGCGGTTCACCCCGCTCGCCACGGGCCACCGCCGACCGGTCATGTCCGAGCTCGGCGAACACCGGGCGACCCACCACGTCGGCGACCTCCTTCCGGGACAGCCCGCCGGGCACCGGGCGGCTGACCACCCGGGCACCGGACCAGCCGCCGCCGGTCAGCAACGCCCGGGCCGCCGCGGCGGCGCGCAGCCGGGCCGGTACCAGCAAGACGGTCATATCGGCGTCGGCCAGCACCGTCTCGGCCGGCCGGCCCCGGCAGGGCAGGTCGAGGACGACGCCGTGCCCGCCGTCCCGAGCCGCCCGGAGGACCGTGGCCAGCGCCTCCTCGCGAACGTCCTCGGGGGCGTCCCGGGAGGCAGCCAGCACCGGGACGCCGCCGGCCTCGGGCAGCGCGGCGACCAGCGCGGCGCCGGCCACCCGGCCACTCAGCCCGCTCAGCTCCGGCCAGCGCAGCCCCTGAGCCCGTTCGGCGCCCAGCAGCAGGTCCAGTCCGCCGCCCCAGCCGTCACCGTCCACGAGAAGCACGCCGCCGCCCGCGCCGGGAGCAGCCGCCAACGCCAGGGCGGTGGCCAGCGTGCTGGTGCCCGCGCCACCGCAGCAGCCGCCGACGACCGCCAGCCAGCCCGGCCGGACCGGCGCCCGGACCGCGGCCGCCACCCGTTCCACCAGCCACAGCTCATCGCGGGGCAGCACCACGACGCGCTCGGCACCGAGGTCGACGGCCGCGGCCCACGCCTCTGGCGCGGGGTCCTCGGCCAGCACCACCAGCAGCCCGGGACGCCGTGGCAGCGCCCGGACCGGCGCCGCGGTCAGCGCATCACCGCCGACCAGCACGACCGGGGCGTCCCGGTGGGCGCGCCGGAGTGCGCTGCCGCCGGTGGTCAGCTCGGGCGTGCAGCCGGCAGCGGCCACCAGGCGGAGCAGGTCGTCGAGGAGCACGTCGTCCGCACTGACGACGAGCGGACGGGGAGCAGGTGCGACCGATGCGGAGAGGGACACCCCGTCAGCGCAGCCGGGCCGGAGCCGTGGCGGAAGGCCCCCGGTGGATCTGTGGACGACCCGAAAGGGTGTGGACAACGGCGAGCCCAGCGGCGTCCTGAGCTGCTGGCCTTACCCTCGTGGATCATGACGCGCGCTGCTGCGTTCTTCGACCTGGACAAGACCGTCATCGCCAAGTCCAGCACCCTGGCGTTCGGACGGCCGTTCTTCCAGGGTGGGCTGATCAACCGCCGGGCGGTCCTCAAGGGGGCCTACGCCCAGTTCGTCTTCTCCCTGGCCGGCGCCGACGCCGATCAGATGGAGCGGCTGCGCAGCCAGATCACCGCCATGACCACCGGCTGGGACGCCGCCGTGGTCGCCGACATCGTCCGGGAGACGCTCCACGAGATCGTCGACCCGCTGGTCTACGCCGAGGCCGCCGACCTGATCGAGGAGCACCGGGCGGCGGGGCGGGAGATCGTCATCGTCTCCAGCAGCGGCGCGGAGATGGTCGGCCCGATCGGGGAGATGCTGGGCGCCG
The DNA here is from genome assembly GCF_900107175.1 of Modestobacter sp. DSM 44400. Taxonomy (GTDB): domain Bacteria; phylum Actinomycetota; class Actinomycetes; order Mycobacteriales; family Geodermatophilaceae; genus Modestobacter. The sequence goes on from NZ_FNOZ01000017.1 coordinate 11,960, forward strand.
ACCGGGCGGTGGCCACCCGGATGGTGACCGTCGACGGGAAGTACACCGGCGAGATCGACTTCTACGCCTACGGGGAGAACAAGGCCGTCGCCATCCGTCAGGTCGCCGCCGAGATGGGCTACGACCTCGCCGACTGCTGGGCCTACAGCGACTCGATCACCGACCTGCCGATGCTCGAGGTGGTCGGCCACCCGACCGCCGTCAACCCCGACCGCGGTCTGCGCAAGGCCGCCGTCGAGCGCGACTGGCCGGTGCTCACCTTCTCCCGACCGGTCAGGCTGCAGTCCCGCTTCTCCGGCCCCCGGACGCCGATGGTCACCGGCGCGGCCATGGGCGTGGGGGCCGCGGTGGCCGGGCTCGCCTGGTACGCCCGCCGGCGAGCGCTGCGGATGGCCGACGCGGCCGCTGCGACCGTGCCCCCGGTCCCGGCCCGCTGGCGGCGCCGCGGCGCCTGAGTGCCCCGGGTTCCCGCCCGGCCGGAGGCCTGCCTTCCTCGGCGTGCCCCCGTGCGCCGCGCCGCCCGATCGGCGATCCTGCCGGGCATGACGACCGCAGTCCTCGCCTGGCTGGCGGTGGCCGCCGCCTGCACGGGCGCGGTGCTCTTCGGGCATACCGCACGCACCGCGCCGGTGCGCGGACCGCGTCCCACTGCCACCCGGGTGGGGTTGGCGGTGTCGCTGAGCGGTCCGTGGCTGGCCGTGCTGCTGTCGGCCGCCGGTGGCGCGCTGACCGGGCAGTGGCTGGTCGCGGCGGTGGCCGCCCTGGTCGGCGTGCTGGTGGCCGCCGTCGTCGGGCTGGCCCTCGACCCCTCCTGACCCCGACGCGCCGGTCAGACGCCGAGCTTCTTGCGGACCGAGTCGACCAGCGTGCGCGCCGAGGAGACCGGGTTGAACGCCTGCGCAGCCGTCGTAAGGTCGGCTTGCTCGCTCGCGGTGAGCTCCAGGTCGGCCGCGGCCACGTTCAACTCCAGCTGCTCGACGCTGGACGCCCCGGGGATGACCACTACCCGCGGCAGCCCGAGCAGCCAGGCCAGCGCCACCTGGGCCGGCCTGGCGTCGTGGGCGGCCGCCACCTCGCGCAGCAAGGCCAGCAGCGGCTCGGCCCGACGCAGGTTCTCCGTGCCGAACAACGGGTTCATCGCCCGGACTCCCCCGGGCCGGTGGTCGGCGGAGTACCGACCGCCGAGCAGGCCTTGGGCGAGCGGGCTGTAGGCCATCACCATCCGGTCCTCCCGCTCCGCGAACGGCACCAGGTCGGCGAGCGGGCCGGCATGGGCCAACGAGAACTGCACCTGGTTGCTGACCACCGGGCGGCCGAGCGCGGTGTCGGCCACCTGCCACCGCTCCAGGGAGTAGTTGGAGACGCCGACGGCGCCGATCCGGCCCTTACGTAGCAGCGCGCCCATCCCGGTCATGGTCACCGAGTCGGGGACGACCGGGTTGGGCTGGTGCACCTGGTAGAGCGGGATGCGGTCCAGCTGCAGCCGGCGGGCGCTGCCCTCGTACCGGTTGCGGACGACGGCCGGGAACGGCGCGACCGGAAAGACCTTGCTTGCCACCACCACCGAGCTGCGTTCACCGCCGAGGGCCTCGCCGAGGATCCGCTCGCTGCGGCCCAAGCCGTAGACCTCGGCGGTGTCGAACAGCGTGACGCCCAGCTCCCGGGCCCGCCGGACGATGTCCCCCGCCGGGCCCTCGGCGTAGTCCGAGCCGTATCCCCATTCGCGGGAACCGAATTGCCAGGTGCCCAGACCCACCCGGCTGACCTGACCGAGACCGTCGACCTCCAGGAAGCGCATGAAAGCCAGTCTCGGTGACCCCAACGGTTCCCGCAGGGCTCCCGACCGAGGGACGAAGCGGCTCATCGGCAGCCAGGGAGGGCATGTGGCCGCGGTGTCGTCCGGAGGACGACGATGTGCTCAGCCCCGCTGCAGGCTCTCGCAGATCGCCAGGCCCTCGAGGGCGCCGTGAGCGGTGGCCCGGCAGCAGTGCGCCAGCCACCCGGCGACCCCGTCCGGCGTCCCGGACCGGTAGCCGTCCAGCGCGGCGGCGTACTCGGCCGGCCCCAGCTCTACGAAGCCGACCTCGGGCACCGACACCGCCTTGCGGTCCAGGCCGCGGGCGATCCCGGTCAACCGGGCAGCCGCCCGGGCCACCACGCCGTCCTGGGTGCCGAACGGCGCCACGGCGGCCAGCTCTCCGTGCACGACCGCGGCGATCAGCACGGCGGGGACGGCGGTCGTGCCGGTGACGAGTGAGAACAGCCCACCCAGCCGCGCCCCGGCGTGCCCGGCGGGACGACCGAGGGCGGCCGGTTCGGCGAGGTCGGCGGCGGCGAGCACGTGCAGGCGCGCGAGCACCTGGCCGGGCGCCCGGTCCCACGTGTCGACCATGGAACCCAGCCCGACCGAGACCCGCAGCGCGCCCTGAACGACGGGGTCCTCGACCGTGCCGGCCCGGACGTCGGCAAGCGGGTACGCCGCCCCCTCCAGCGTCGCCGAGGCCCGGGCGCCGCGGAGCGCCGACTCGATGCTGACCCCGGCCGACTCCCGGCGCAGCACCCGGTGCGCGAGCAACCGGTCGACGGCGGCGCGGGCCTCCTCGGCGGCGTCGCGGACCCCGGTCAGGTCGAGCAGCGGGGCCAGCGGGTCAGGGCCGGTGGGGCGTCGCGCCGGGCGGGCCGCCGGGCGGGCGGCGCCGGGCCGCAGCGGGATGCTCACGGCTGCGACGGTACGAGCCCGCCTAGGCTGCGCTCACCATGGCCCTCCCGTTGACCCTGCTGCTCGTCCGGCACGGCCAGAGCGAGTGGAACGCCGCCGAGCTGATGCAGGGACAGACTGCCGACGTCCCGCTCACCGAGCTCGGACACCAGCAGGCGGCCGCGGCGGCCGCCGAACTGGCCGAGCTGGCCCGGGCCGGATCCGGGCCGGGCGCGTTGGTATCCAGCGACCTGCGCCGGGCGGTGCAGACCGCGGAGCACTGCGCCAGGAGCACCGGACTGCCGGTGGACACCACGCCGGCGCTGCGAGAGCAGGGGTACGGCGTGCTCGAAGGCCGCCCGTCCCGGGAGCTCTGGGACCTCGTCGACTGGACCGACCCGCACTGGTCGGCCGAGGGTGGGGAGAGCCTGGCGCAGCTGCACGCCCGGGTCGCCGGGTACCTGGCCGCGCTCAAGGCCGACCCGCCCGCTCCGGTGGTGGCACTGGTCACCCACGGCGACACGATCCGCGCCGTGCTGGCCGTCGTCGCCGGCCTGGGGCCGGACCAGCTGCCGGCCGTCACGCCGCACAACGGCTCGGTGACCCGGCTGGTGCTGACATGAGCGCCGCAAAGGCGACGGTTGAGCGAGCATCGCAGGGAGATACCCAGAGCCGGCAGGCTGCGAGCATCGCAGCGAGATGCCCGGAGCCGCCAGGAAGCGAGCGTCGCAGCGAGCGCCAGCGAGCGAGGAGCGGAGCGCCCGCAGAGGCGATTCATGTAGTCGAGCGAGGAGCGGAACGACCGCGGAGGCGACCCGTGTCGCCGACCGAGGAGCGGAACGAGACCGGAGCCGAGCAATGAGCAGGGTGCTCGTGCTGGGCGGCTCCCGGTCGGGGAAGTCCGCGCACGCCGAGTCGCTCGTCGCCGGCCGGGACGACGTCGTCTACCTCGCGACCTCCAGCGGCGACCCGACCGATGCAGAGTGGTCCGCTCGCATCGCCACGCACCGGAACCGGCGCCCGGCGGGCTGGACGACGCTGGAGACCACGGCGCCCTCCGAGCTGCTGCGGCGCGGCACGGTGCTGATCGACAGCGTCACCACCTGGGTGGCCGCGCTGATGGACGAGACCGGCGTGTGGGACACCGCCGAGGCGGCCGGCGCGCACGCGGCGGCGGGCCCGGGGGGCGGGGAGGCCGAGGCGCTGGAGCGGTTGGCGGCCCGCTGCGACGCGCTGATCAACAACTGGGTGATGACCCCCGCACACGTGGTCGCCGTCAGCGACGAGGTGGGCCTGGGCGTGGTGCCGGAGACCCGGGCCGGGCGGCTGTTCCGGGATACCCTGGGCACCGTCAACCAGCGGCTGGCCGCCACCGCCGACGAGGTGTGGTTCGTGGTGGCGGGGCTGCCACAGAAGTTGCGATGAGCCGACGGTGGTGGGCCGGGCCGGGTGAGGCGTTCGCTCTGCTGAGCATCGCCCGTGTCCCGGCAGCGGCCTCGGCCCGCGGGGTGCTGCCCTGGGCGCCGCTCGTGGGCCTGGTGCTCGGCGCGCTGGCCGCCGCGGCCGGCTGGCTCGGGGCCCGCTACGCAACTCCACTGGTCGGCGCGGTCCTGGCCCTCGCCGTGCTGGCCGCCCTCACCAGGGGCCTGCACCTGGACGGGCTGGCCGACACCGCCGACGGGCTCGGCCCGCTTCGCGGGCGGGAGCGCGCCCTGGCGGTGATGCGCGCCGGGGACGTCGGGCCGTTCGGCGTGGTGACCCTCATGCTGACCCTGCTGCTGCAGGCGGCCTGCCTGGCCGCCCTCCTCCCGATCGACGGGGGCTGGCTGGCGCTGCCGGTGGTGGTCGTCGGGGCCCGGCTGGCGATGGCCCGCACCGGGCTGCGCGGGGTGGCGATCGCCGACGGCTCGTCACTCGGGCAGGCCGTGGCCGGCACCGTGTCGGGTGCCTGGCTGTCCGCCGCGGTGGTGGTCGCGGCTGCGGTCACCCTCGGCGCCGCTGGGCTGCTCGGCCTCAGCTTGACCGGCGGCGGCCAGCTGCTGCTGGCCGTCGTCCTCGGGTGGGCGGCCGCCGAGGCGCTCTACCGGCGCGCTCGGGCCCGGCTGGGCGGGGTCAGCGGTGACGTGATGGGCGCGATGGGCGAGGTGACGACGGCGGCCGCTCTCCTGGCGGCCGCCGTCCTGCTCAGCTGATCGCCGCGCCGGTCAACGACGCTTGGTGAGCGAGCCGAGCAGCCTGCCCAGCCCGCCGGAGGCTCCGGCGCCTCCGCGCCCGCCCGCCGCACCGCGCGTCGTGCGACCGGTGCCCATGCCGCGGCGGCCGGCCGCAGGGCGACCGGTGGACCGGCCCGCCCGGCCTGCTTTGCCCCCACGCGCCGCTGTCTCCGCCGTGCCCATCAGCTTGCCGAGGATGCCCATCCCGCCACCGTCCTCCGCGATCCCGGACAGAACGCCCGATGCGCTCACGACGCGCCCCTCAGGCGGCGTGGCGTCGCCCTCAGCCACCAGCAACCGACTGGATGACCATCACCTCCGCGCTCGGCGGCACCGCCGTCGCCAGCCCGTCGGCGCGGCGGACGTCCTCCCCGTCGACGTAGACGTTCACGTGCCGGCGCAGCGCCCCGGTCTCGTCCCGCACCCGCCGGTCGAACACCGGATGGTCCGCCGCCAGCGCGTCGAGCAGGGCACGCACCGTTCCCGGACCTCCGAGGTCGACGTCGACGGCGGTGCGGCCACCGGTGCAGTCGGCCAACAGCCTGGGGAGCAGCACCCGCACGGTCACGCGTCCTCCTCGCTGTCCCCCGCAAGCGGGAGGAGCCCCCAGCTCGTCGGCTCCGCTGCCGGCGGTGCTGTGTCCTCGCGTGACCTCGCAAGCTCGGTCACGGCAGCACCGCGGCGCGCACGCAGAGCACGTCGGGCAGGTGGCCGGCGACCTGGGTGAAGGTCTCCCCCTCGTCGGCGCTGGCGTAGACGTCGCCGCCGCGCGTGCCCAGGTAGACCCCGACCGGGTCGCCGGCGTCGACGGCGGCGGCGTCCCGCAGGACGGCGTTGAACTCCACGTCCGGTAGACCGGCCGACTGCCGCCGCCAGCTGGACCCGGCGTCGTCGCTGCGGTGCACCGCAAGTCGACCCTCTGGCGGGATCCGCTCGCCGTCGGCCACCAATGGCACCACCCACACGGTGCCCGCCCGGTGCGGATGGGTCAGCATCACGAAGCCGAAGTCCGCGGGCAGCCCGTCAGCGATGGAGGTCCAGGTGTCGCCGTCGTCCTCGGTGCGGTAGACGCCGTGGTGGTTCTGCGCATACAGCCGGCTGGGGGCGACGGCGTCGCGGGCGATCTTGTGCACGCACTGGCCGAACTCCGGCGCCGGGCCGGGCAGGAAGTAGGCGGAGATCCCGGAGTTGCGCGCCGCCCAGGAGTTCCCGCCGTCCCGGCTGCGGTAGACGCCACCGGCGCTCATCGCGACGTGCACGGTCCCGTCCGGCCCGGGCGCGACGGTGTGCACCGCCGCGCCGCCGCCCCCCGGCTGCCACTCGGGACGGTGCGGGTGGTCCCACAGGCCGCGGTTCAACTCGAAGTGCTCCCCGCTGTCGGTCGACTGCCACAGCGAGTGCGGCTCGCAGCCGGCCCAGACCACGCCGGGCCGGTCGGCGGAGTCCGGCTGCAGCTGCCAGATGCGTTCCACCGCCCCGCCGGTGTCGGCCGGGAAGCGGATCGCGCCGTTCTCCGGCTCGGTCCACGTCGCGCCCAGGTCGTCGGAGTGGAACACCGTCGGGCCCCAGTGCTCCGAGCGCAGGCCGACCATCAGCCGGGTACGCCCACCGCGGGTGTCGATGCCGATGCTCGGCACCTCGGTCATCAGGAAGTGCGGCTGCGAGAGCGACCAGCTCCGCCGGTCCTCACTCGTCGCGAGCCAGAGCCCCTTGCGGGTGCCGATCGCCAGCAGTGTGGTGTCCATGCACCAGTAGACCGCCGGGATACGACGAACTCATCGGCCCCGTTCAGGGTCCCGCGCTGAGCTTGCGAGGCGTGGGGGGAACGGGGTCCTTGTCGCCGCCCTCGAGGTCGCCCTCGGTGTCCAGGTAGGCCTGCTGCAGCTCGGCCAGCAACGCCGGGTCCGGCTCGGCCCACATCTGCCGGTCGACGGCCTCCAGCAGCCGCTCGGCGATGCCGTGCAGCGCCCAGGGGTTGGACTCCTCCAGAAACGCCCGGTTCTCCGGGTCCAGCACGTAGGTCTCGGCCAGCTTCTCGTACATCCAGTCGGCGACCACGCCGGTCGTCGCGTCGTAGCCGAACAGGTAGTCGACGGTCGCCGCCAGCTCGAAGGCGCCCTTGTAGCCGTGCCGGCGCATGGCGGCCAGCCACTTCGGGTTGACCACCCGGGCGCGGAACACCCGCGAGGTCTCCTCGACCAGCGAGCGGGTCCTGACCTGCTCGGGCCGGGTGGAGTCGCCGATGTATGCCTCCGGCGCCGTCCCCGTCAGCGCGCGGACGGTGGCGACCATCCCGCCGTGGTACTGGAAGTAGTCGTCGGAGTCGGCGATGTCGTGCTCTCGGGTGTCGATGTTCTTGGCCGCCACCGCGATCCTCTTGTAGGCGGTCTCCATGTCCGGCCGGGCGTTGACGCCGTCCAGCCCGCGGCCGTAGGCGTAGCCGCCCCACACGGCGTAGACCTCGGCCAGGTCGGCATCCCCGCGCCAGTTGCGGGAGTCGATCAGCGACAGCAGCCCCGCCCCGTAAGCGCCGGGCTTGGAGCCGAACACCCGGGTGGTCGCCCGCCGCCGGTCTCCGTGCGTCGACTCGTCCGCGTCGACGTGTGCCTTGACGAAGTTCTCGTCGTCGGACTCGGGCAACCCCGCCACCAGCGTCACCGCGTCGTCCAGCATGGTCACCACGTGCGGAAAGGCATCCCGGAAGAACCCGCTGATCCGCACGGTGACGTCGATCCGCGGCCGGCCCAGCTCATCGAGCGGGATCGGCTCCAGGCCGGTGACCCGCCGGGAGGCGTCGTCCCAGACCGGCCGGACGCCGAGCAGCGCCAGCACCTCCGCGATGTCGTCACCCGCCGTCCGCATGGCCGACGTGCCCCACACCGACAGCCCCACCGAGCGGGGGAACCCGCCATCGTGGTCGTCGCGATAACGCGAGACCAGCGACTCGGCCATCGCCGACCCGGTCTCCCAGGCCAGCCGGGAGGGGATCGCCCGCGGATCGACGGAGTAGAAGTTCCGGCCGGTCGGCAGCACGTTGACCAGCCCGCGCAGCGGCGAGCCGGACGGCCCGGCCGGCACGTAACCGCCCTCCAGTGCGTGCAGCGTCATGTCCAGTTCATCCGTGGTGCGCTCCAGCCGGGGCACGATCTCGTCGACGGCGAACCGAAGGACGGCGGCGACCGCCTCGTCCTCGCGCTCCAGCACCTCGCGGACGACGAGCGGCACCGCCGCGGACGCCCAGTTGCGGTCCTCCATGCCGGCGACCAGCGCCGCGGCCTGGGCCTCGACCGCGTCGGTCGCGTGCAGCCCGGCGGTGCCGTCCTCGGTCAGTCCGAGCGCCTCCCGCAGTCCGGGCAGCGCCACCGCACCACCCCAGATCTGCCGGGCACGCAGCATCGCCAGCACCAGGTCGACCCGGTTGGCACCGGTCGGCGGCGCACCGAGCACGTGCAGGCCGTCGCGGATCTGGGAGTCCTTGATCTCGCACAGCCAGCCGTCGACGTGCAGGATCAGCTCGTCGAACTCGGCGTCGTGCGGGCGGTCGGCCAGGCCCAGGTCGTGGTCGAGCTTGGCGGCCTGGATCAGCGTCCAGATCTGCTGGCGGACGGCGGGCAGCTTCGCCGGGTCCATCGCGGCGATGTTGGCGTGCTCGTCGAGCAGCTGCTCGAGCCGGGCGATGTCGCCGTAGGAGTCGGCGCGGGCCATCGGCGGCACCATGTGGTCGACGAGCGTGGCGTGTGCCCGGCGCTTGGCCTGGGTGCCCTCGCCGGGGTCGTTGACCAGGAACGGGTAGACCAGCGGGAGGTCGCCGATCGCGGCGTCCGGCCCGCAGGCCGCGGACATGCCGACGGTCTTGCCGGGCAGCCACTCCAGATTGCCGTGCTTGCCGACGTGCACCATCGCATGCGCCCCGAAGCCGCCGGCCGACTGCTGCGACCGCAGCCACCAGTAGGCGGCCAGGTAGTGGTGGGACGGCGGCAGGTCCGGGTCGTGGTAGATCGTGATCGGGTTCTCCCCGAAGCCACGCGGCGGCTGCACCATCACCACGACGTTCCCGGCCCGCAGCGCGGCGAAGACGATCGCGCCGTCGGTCTCGTCGACGAACAGGGACCCGGGCGCCTTACCCCAGTGGGAGACCATCGCCTTCCGCAGCTCGGCGGGCAGCGTGTCGAAGTACGCGCGGTACTCGCAGACACCGATGCGCACCGGGTTGCCCGACAGCTGCTCAGAGGTGAGCCAGTCGGCGTCCTGCCCACCGGCGGCGATGAGGGCGTGAATAAGCGCGTCGCCGTCCAGGTCGGCCACGCCGGGCAGCGCGCCGGGACCGTCGAAGGGGCCGATGTCGTAGCCCTGGCCGGCCATCGCGGCCAGCAGCCGGACGACGGACGCCGGAGTGTCCAGGCCGACCGCGTTGCCGATCCGGGCGTGCTTGGTCGGATAGGCGCTGAGCATGACGACGATGCGGCGCTCGGCAGGTGCGGTGTGTCGCAGCCGGGCATGGGCGACCGCCGTTCCGGCGACCCGGGCGGCCCGCTCGGGGTCGGCGACGTAGGAGGTCAGCCCGTCAGCGTCGGTCTCCTTGAAGGAGAACGGCACGCTGATCAGCCGGCCGTCGAACTCGGGGATGGCGACCTGGTTGCCGACGTCGAGCGGCGAGAGCCCGTCGTCGTTGGCCGCCCAAACGGCGCGGCTGGTGGTCAGGCAGAGCCCCTGCACCACCGGGACGTCGAGCTTCGCCAGCTCCCCGACGTCCCAGGCGCCGTCGTCCCCACCGGCCTGGGCGGTTGCGGGCTTCGACCCGCCGGCGGCGAGCACGGTGACGACGAGGGCATCCGCGGTGCGCAGGACGTCGACCAGGCCGGGCTCGACGGTGCGCAGCGAGGCGGTGAAGACCGGCAGCGCGCGGCCGCCGGCGTCCTCGATCGCCGAGCAGAGCGCCTCGACGAAGCCGGTGTTCCCGGACAGGTGGTGCGCCCGGTAGTAGAGGACGGCGACGACCGGGCCGTCGCCTCGGGACTCCCGCTCCAGCACGCCCCACTCCGGTGCGACCGACGGCGGGTCGAAGCCCTCCCCGTCCAGCAGGACCGTGTCGCCGAGGAAGGCGTGCAGCTGGGCGAGGTTGTCCGGTCCGCCCTGGGCCAGGTAGCCGTGCGCCTCGGTGGCCACGCCCATCGGCACGGTCGAGAGCTCCATCAGCTCGGCGTCGGGCACCTGCTCCCCGCCGAGGACGACAACCGGCACGGAGCCGGCGAGCAGCGGGGCGAGCACGTCCTCGTACTGCCGCCGGACGCCGAGGATCCGGACGACGACGAGGTCGCTGCCCGCGGCCATTCCCACTATGCCGTCGGCGTCCAGGCGGGCGGGGTTGGCCAGCTTCCAGTCCGCGCCGCACGACCGCGCCGACAGCAGGTCGGTGTCGCTGGTGGACAGCAGGGCGAAGGTGCGTGCGCTCATGGAGTGCCTCCCTCGGGGTCCGCGCCCCGGGTCGTCGGACACGGCAGCCGAGGTGTCTGGCTCTCCCGGTTCCCCGGGTCACGGTGGCGGGACCGCGCCGGGTTCTCACCGGCTTCCCTGCTGCACTGCCGTGCTGCCCGCGACCGTACCGGTCGCTGCCGGTGATGGAGTTCCGGCACCGTCCGTGCCTGCGGCCTGCGGACCGCCGAGCGGCAGGCTCAGCCGGAAGCGGGCGCCCGCGGCCGCGGGCAGGCAGACGACGTCACCGCCGTGCGCCCGGGCGAAGCCGCGGGCGATGGACAGGCCCAGCCCCGCCCCTCCGTCCCGGCTGCGGGCGGCGTCGAGCCGGACCAGACGGTCGAAGATGCGCTCCCGCTCCGCCGGCGGGACGCCCGGGCCGTCGTCGCCGACATCGACCTCGGCCCGGCCGGTCGCGGACCGGACGACGACGGCGACGTGCCCGTTCGGTCCGGCGGCTCGGACCGCGCTGCGCAGCAGGTTGTCCAGCACCTGGGTGATGCGGTCGGCGTCCACCCGTACGTCGACCGACTCTCCCTCGACCGTCACGGCTGCTTCACCGGTCACCAACCGCCGGGCGCGGCGCTCGGCCAGCGACCGCAGGTCCACATCGGTCAGGTCCAGTGCCGGGCCGGATCCGGCATCGAGCCGGGCGACGTCCAGGAGGTCGGCGACCAGCCGCCCCGAGCGCGCCAGCTCGCGGACCGCTCCGGCCAGCAGCTCCTCCCGGCGCTCCCGCGGGGGGTTCGTCCGCAGGACCGTCTCCACCGAGGCCCGGACCGCGGCCAATGGGGTGCGGAGCTCGTGCGCGGCGTCGCTGAGCAGATCCCGCATCCCCGCCTCGGCCCGGCGGGCCTGGTCCTCGGCGCCGACCAGCTCGTCGAGCATGTCGTCGAACGCGGAGGCGGTCCGGCCCAGCTCGGTGCCGGGGCGGTCCGGGGTCTGCTGGGTGCAGCCGGACTGGCGGCGGCGTTCGGGCTGACGATCGCGGCCGGGGCGTCCTCCGGCCCGGACGAGGGCAGCCAGGCCACCAGCTCGTCGACCGCCGTGGAGTCGCCGTCGGGTGCGAGCACCGCCCCGACGCCGGGCAGCGACGCGCCCAGCGGCCGTCCACGGTCCGAGGCCCCGTCCGCAGGCACGCCGCCCGGCGGCGGACCGCCGGCCCGGGGCGTGCCGCAGCGGCCGCGGAACGGCCTGTCGACTTCTTGGCCAACCAGACCAACCAGCAGTACGGTGCCGGGATGGGAGTTCTGGAACCGGTGAATGTCTACGAGGCCAAGACGCAGCTGTCCCGGCTGATCGACCGGGCACTCGCCGGCGAGGACGTCGTCATCGCCCGCTCCGGACGGCCGCTGGTGCGGCTGGTCCCGGTGGGACATCCAGTTCCGCGGCGGGCTCCCGGCAGTGCGCGCGGTCAGATACACATGACGGACGACTTCGACGAGTTGCCGGCGGAACTCGCGGCAGCCTTTCGCGGCGAACTGCCGTGAGGCTCCTGCTCGACACCCACGTCCTGCTCTGGTGGCTGGACGGCGATACGCGCCTGACGGGCGAGGCGACGGAAGCGATCGCCACCGCGGAACTCGCCGTCGTCTCGGCCGCTTCGTGCTGGGAAATCGGCATCAAACAGGCCATCGGCAAGCTCTCCGGCCCGGCCGACGTGGAAGCAGAGATCGCGGACAACGGCTTTACCCCGCTGTCCATCTCCGCCGGCCACGCGTTGGCCGCCGCCCGCCTGCCTGACCATCATCGGGATCCCTTCGACCGAATGCTCATCGCACAGGGGATCGCCGAGGGGTTGACGGTCGTCACGCGGGATCCCCGGTTCGCGGAGTACGGCGTACCTCTCCTGACGACCTGATCCGCAGCCGGCCGCCGGACGAGTCCGTCAGACGCCGACCTCGACCAGGTCCAGCACGAAGACCAGGGTGGCGCCACCGGGGATCGGGCCCTGGCCCTGCGCGCCGTAGCCGAGATCGCTGGGGATGACGACCAGCCGGCGGCCGCCGACCCGCATGCCGGTGATCGCCTGCTCGAAGCCCGGGATGACCTGGCCGGCGCCCAGGGTGACCGGCAGGGTCTCGTCGGCGCCGCGGCGCCAGGAGGAGTCGAACTGCTCACCGGTCTCGTAGAAGGCACCGACGTACTTCACCGCCACGGTGGCGCCGTCGACGGCCTCCGGCCCGGAGCCGACCACGATGTCACTCACCTGCAGGTCGCCGGGCGGTGGGGCGTCTGCCGGCGGCACCTCGGGCGCGACGCTCAGGTCGGTGGAGATCCCAGCGGCCGGCTCGGCCGTTGCCGTCGGGGACTCCTCGTCGCTACCACCGCAGGCAGCGAGCGACGCGGCGACGAGCAGGGCGAGCAGTGCCCGCGGGGCGGTGCGGCGGATCATGGGGAGGTCTCCTGGCCGAGCAGCTGCTCGAGTCGGGGAACGACGGGGCGGAGCCCGTCGCGGTCGGTGCGGTCGCGGTGGACGGCCCTCCGGACAGTACTGAACGGCGGCGTGTGGCCACCTGGTTGCTGGCTGAGAGCAGGAGGTCGAAACTGCTGATCATGAACTCCACCGCGCGCACCGAGCACCACCGATGAGCCTCCTGGCCGCCGAGGTCGACCACACCAGCAGCTCCACGTTGCTCATCGCCGCCGCACTCATCGGTATAGCCGTGGTGGTCGTGTTGATCACCGTGCTCAAGGTGCACCCCTTCCTGGCGCTGATCCTGGGCTCCGCCGTCCTGGGCGTGATCGCCGGGGTGGGGGTCAGCGACATCGTCACCAGCTTCACCGCCGGGGTGGGGTCGACCGTCGGCAGCGTCGGCCTGCTCATCGCCCTCGGCGCGATGATCGGTGGTCTGCTCACCGCCTCCGGCGGCGCCGACCGGGTGGTGACCGCGATCGTCGACCGGGTGGGCCCCCGGGCGCTGCCCTGGGCGATGGGCGGGGTCGCCGCGTTGATCGGCATCCCGCTGTTCTTCGAGATCGGCGTCGTCCTGCTCATCCCGATCGTGCTGCTGGTCGCCCACCGCAGCAGCCAGCCGGTGCTCCGCGTGGGCATCCCGGCACTGGCCGGCCTGTCGGTGCTGCACGGGTTCATCCCGCCGCACCCCGGTCCGCTGGTCGCGATCAGCAGCCTGAGCGCGAGCCTGGGCCTGGTCCTGCTCTTCGGCCTGATCCTGGCGATCCCGTGCGTCATCCTCGCCGGCCCGGTGTTCGGCAGCTTCATCAGCGCCCGGCTGCACGTCGCCACACCGACCGCCCTGGTCGGCGCTGCGGCGGGGGGCCGGGAGACCGGCTCGACGGGAGCGGGATCGATCGACGCCGGCAAAGACCTGGGCGGCGTCGGGGACCCGGCCCGGGACGACGCCCGACCGCGCCACCAGCCCGGTTTCGGCGCCACCGTGGCCACCGTCCTGCTCCCCGTGGTGCTGATGCTGCTGGGCGCGATCGGCGAGCTCACCCTGGACGACGGCAGCACGCTGCGCTCGATCTCCGACATCATCGGTACACCGGTCATCGCCCTGCTGGCCGGCGTCATCGTCGCGATGTTCACCCTCGGCAACGCGGTCGGCTTCGGCCGGCAGAAGATCTCCGACACCCTCGGCGGGTCCCTGCCGGCCATCGCCGGCATCCTGCTGATCGTCGCCGCAGGCGGAGGCTTCAAGCAGTTGCTCGTCGACTCCGGGATCAGCGGCCTGATCGCCGATGCCGCCGAGGGCGCGAACTTCTCTCCGCTGGTGCTGGGCTGGCTGGTGGCCGTGGGCATCCGGCTGGCCACCGGCTCGGCAACGGTTGCCACGATCACCGCGGCCGGGATCGTCGCTCCGCTGGCCGCCGATCTCGACAAGCCGACGACCGCGCTGCTGGCGCTGGCCGTCGGGGCCGGCTCACTGTTCTTCTCCCACGTGAACGACGCGGGGTTCTGGCTGGTCAAGGAGTACTTCGGGATGACCGTCGGCCAGACCATCAAGAGCTGGTCGGTGATGGAGACGATCATCTCCGTGGTGGGCCTGATCGGGGTGCTGGTGCTGTCGGTCATCGTCTGACCGGCGGGCCGACCCACCCGTGACCGGCACGGTTCCCGGCACCTCGCTGCGGGCCGTCTTCGCGGACCGTCGCGGGCGGCTGCTGCTGGCGCTGCTGCTCGCCGAGTTCGCCGCCGCCGTCCAGGGCATCGCGTACATCACCGTGCTGCCGCTGGCCGCCCGGGACCTGGACGGCAGCCGGCTCTACGGCGCGACCCTGGCAGCCGGGCGCCGGCGTCTACTCGCTGAGCACCAGCCTGGGCGCGGACGACCAGCCGGCCATCGGCGGCGGGTTCCTGCTGGCTACGGCGGTCGCCGTCCTCACCCTGCTGGCCGCACGGCGGCGCCGGCCCGGCTGAGGACCGCTACCGCGGCGGCGGCCCGTCGACGGCCGCCGGCCTCGGTGGAGGCACCGGGAAGCAGCGGGGTGGCCGGGGTGTTCACCGCGGTGGGAGGAGCACCATGACCGAGCCGAACGAGATCGACCTGCACTCCGAGTACCTGCGCGCCGACCTGTACGTCACGATGGGACAGCCCACCGAGGCCGCTCGCATCCTGGAGCCGGTGGTCGCCGCCGAGCCGTCCAACGCCGCCGCGCTGGAGCTGCTCGCCCGCAGCTACTTCGCCTCTGCCCAGCTGCGCCGCGCCGAGGAGACGCTGACCCGGCTGGTGGAGCTGGCCCCGTCCAACGGGTGGGCCCGCCGCGCGCTGGCCCGCACGCTGGAACGGCAGAGCCGGGCCGCGGACGCCGTCGTCCACCACCGGGTCGCCGACGCCCTCGGCGCCGACTGAACCCTCGGAGCATTGTGCAGATGGGGCGCCTTCCCGGCCGGGGACGGCGCCTCATCTGCGCATCACCTCATCCGCTCGGAGCGCTCTCGGGCCGCCGGAAGCGGAATACACTTGCTTCCTAGCGAGGGAGCCCACCATGAGCCGGAGAACTCACCTTCTGCCGTACCGCACGAGCGGAGAGCAGCACGAACCCCCGGGTGACGGGATCGCCGGCTCGGGCCGCGCCGACGAGCAACCGGCTGGCAGCCGGGTGTACCTCGTCCAGCGGGCCGGTGCGCTCGTCGTCGCCGCGTTCCTGCTGGTCTTCGGGCTGCTCGGGTTCGCCGGCGGGCTCGACTTCTTCTCCACCGACGGCCAGCGCATCCTCGGCCTCTCCTCCAACGGTCTGCTGTCCGCGCTGTCGGTGCTCACCGCCGTCGTCCTCATCGGAGCCGACCTCTGTGGGCCGCGGGTCGCCTCGATGGTGATGATCCTGGTCGGGTCGTTGTTCCTGCTGTCGGCGCTGGGAAACCTGGCGGTGCTGCGGACCGGCTGGAACTTCCTCGCCTTCGAAATGAGCAACGTGCTGTTCTCGATCGCCGTCGGGCTGGTGCTGCTGACCCTGGGCGCCTACGGCCGGGTCTCCGGGAACCTCCCGCCCGACAGCCCGTACGCGCACCCGCACGGCGAGGAGACCGAGCCGCCGGAGTCCCACCCGTCGACGCCTGAGGAGTTCGCCGCGGAGGCCGCCATGCGCGAGGCGGAGATCGCCGTCACCGAGCACCGGGCCACCGACGACCAGCGGCGCCGGGTGCGGGCCATGGCCCAGGTCCACACCCGCGGACAACGGCGCCGGGTATGGATGGAGTTCGGCCTCCCGTCGCGAACGCCGCCCACCCGGCCCGTTGCTCCCGGCCGCTGGACCGATCGTGCCGTGGCCCCCACCCGCGGACGGCGGCACCGGGAGGGGTAGCCGGCCGGGAAGTAGCCTCGCGGACGCCATGAACTCTGCCGCGACGTCCGCCATCCCGACCCGAACGCGGATCGACGCCTGTCCGGGTGCGCTGCAGACCCATCCGGCGGCCGACGGAGGGCTGGCCCGGGTCCGGGTCTCCGGCGGCTCGCTGCGTGCCGGTCAGCTGAGGGCGCTGGCCGCGGCCGCCCGCGAACTGGGCAACGGGTCGCTCGAGCTCACCAGTCGGGGCAACGTGCAGCTCCGCGGCCTCGCGGTCGGCACGGAGACCGAGCTGGGCGACCGGCTGGCCGCCGCGGGTCTGCTGCCCAGCGCCACGCATGAGCGGGTCCGCAACGTACTGGCCAGTGGGCTGTCCGGCCGGACGGCGGGTGGGCACGTCGACGTCCGGCCCTGGGCGGCGGCGCTGGATGCCGGCCTCTGCGCCGACGCCTCCCTGGCCGGCCTGCCCGGCCGCTACCTCGCCACCCTGGACGACGGCCGCGGCGACGTGGCCGGCCTCGGTGGCGACGTCGGCCTGCTCGCCCTCTCCCCCACCTCGGTGGCGCTGCTGCTCGCCGGCCGCGACTCCGGGCTGCGCGTCGACCCCGCGGGCGCCGTCGTCCTGGCGCTGGCCGCGACCCGTGCCTTCCTCGCCGAGCGCGATGCCCAGGGCACCGGCGCCTGGCGGCTCGCCGAACTCACTGACGGGCGGGAACAGGTCACCGCCCGCCTTTCCGGCCAACGTGGCCACTGTGGCCGCCCGGTGGGGGTGCCTGCGCCGCCGGTGAACGGCCCGGTGGGCGCGTTGCCGCAGCTCGACGGGCGGACCGCGCTGGCCGCGCTGGTGCCGCTGGGGGTGCTGTCCGCCGCGCAGGCCGAACTGCTGGCCGGGCTCGCGCCGGAGGTGGAGCTCACGCCGTGGCGGACCGTCGTCGTCCCGGACCTGACCGAGGACACCGTCGATGACGCCGCCGTGGACCTGCACCGGTCGGGCATGGTGTTCGACGAGGCGAGCCCCTGGCGGCTGGTCACCACCTGCGCCGGGCGGCCGGGCTGCGCGAAGTCGCTGGCCGACGTCCGCGCCGACGCCGCCGCCGCGGTGGTCGGCGGCACGCTGCCCGCCGGCGGCGCCCGCCAACACTGGGTGGGGTGCGAGCGGGGCTGCGGACGCCCCCACGGCGCAGCCGTCGACGTCGTCGCGACGCCGGCCGGTTACCGGATCGGAAGAGACTGATGTACGACTACGAGCACGACGGCGCCGAGATCTACCGGCAGTCCTTCGCCACCATCCGCGCGGAGGCCGACCTCTCGGGCTTGCCGGAGGACATCGCCCAGGTGGCGGTCCGGATGATCCACGCCTGCGGGCAGGTCGACCTGGTCGCCGACGTCGCCTTCTCCCCCGACGTGGTGGCCCGGGCCCGCGAGGCACTGCACGCCGACGCCCCCGTGCTCTGTGACGCGCAGATGGTCGCTGCCGGGATCACCCGCCGCCGGCTGCCCAAGGACAACGACGTGGTCTGCACGCTCAACGACCCGCGCATCCCCGATCTTGCCCGCGAGCTGGGAACGACGCGCACCGCCGCGGCGATGCACCTGTGGGGCGACCGGCTGGACGGCGCGGTGGTGGCCATCGGCAACGCCCCGACCGCGCTGTTCCATCTGCTGGAGATGGTCGCCGCCGGAGCACCCCGCCCGGCCGCCGTCATCGGCATCCCGGTCGGCTTCATCGGTGCCGTGGAGTCCAAGGAGACCCTTGCCGCCTCGGACCTGGACTTCCTCGTCGTCCGCGGCCGCCGCGGCGGCAGCGCGATCACCGCCGCCGCCGTCAACGCGATCGCGAGCACGGTCGAATGACGGGGCGTCTCTACGGCGTCGGGCTGGGCCCGGGCGACCCCGAGCTGGTCACCGTCAAGGCCGCCCGGCTGATCGGCGCCGCCGACGTCGTCGCCTTCCATGCCGCCCAGCACGGCCGCTCGGTCGCCCGAGCACTCGCCGCGCCGTACCTGCGCGCGGGCCAGGTCGAGGAGCTGCTGGTCTATCCGGTCACCACCGAGACCACCGACCACCCCGGCGGCTACCAGGGCGCGATCGACGAGTTCTACGAGGCCGCCGCCGCGCGGCTCGCCGCCCACCTGGACGCCGGCCGGGACGTCGTCGTCCTCGCCGAGGGCGACCCGTTCTTCTACGGCTCCTACATGCACATGCACAAGCGGCTGGCGCACCGGTACCCGACCGAGGTGGTCCCCGGCGTGACCAGCGTCAGCGGCGCCGCGGCGGTGCTCGGCCGGCCACTGGTCGAGCGGGACGAGGTGCTCACGGTGCTGCCCGGCACGCTGGATACCGAGGAGCTCGCCGAGTGGCTGGCCACCACCGACTCGGCCGCGGTGCTGAAGCTGGGCCGGACGTTCCGCAACGTCCGGGACGCCTTCGAGGCCGCCGGCGTGCTCGACCGCGCCTTCTACGTGGAGCGGGCGACGACGACGCAACAGCGCACGATGCCGCTGGCCGAGGTCGACCCGGACACGGTCCCCTATTTCTCCCTCGCCCTGCTGCCCAGCGAGCTGACCGGGCCGGTCCCGGGGCCGGAACAGCCGCGGGAGGACGAACCGCGCACCGGTGAGGTCGTCGTCGTGGGGCTCGGCCCAGGCAAGCGCAGCTGGACGACGCCCGAGGCCGCCGAGGCGCTGTCCTGCGCCGATGACCTGGTCGGCTACGGCCCGTACCTGGACCGGGTGCCGGCCAACCCCCGGCAGACCCGGCACCCGAGCGACAACCGGGTGGAGGCCGGGCGGGCCGCGGCGGCGCTGCGGCTCGCGCAGTCCGGACGGCGGGTGGCGGTGGTCTCCAGCGGCGACCCCGGGGTCTTCGCGATGGCCGCCGCGGTGCTCGAGGTGGCCGCGCAGCCAGAGTTCGCCGGCGTCGAGGTCCGGGTGCTGCCCGGCCTGACCGCGGCGCAGGCCGTGGCCTCCCGGGTGGGGGCGCCGCTCGGGCACGACTTCGCCGTCCTGAGCCTGTCCGACGTCCTCAAGCCCTGGGACGTCGTGGTCGACCGGCTGCGGCACGCCGCCGCCGCGGACCTGGTGATCGCCCTCTACAACCCGCGGTCCAAGGCCCGGCCGCACCAGCTGGCCGAGGCCCGCGACGTGCTGCTGGAGGTGAAGAGACCGGACACGGTGGTGGTCGTCGGCCGCGACGTCGGCGGGCCGGAAGAGAAGGTCACCGTGACCACGCTGGGCGACTTCAAGCCGGACACGGTCGACATGCGCTGCCTGGTGCTGATCGGCTCGTCGCAGACGCAGGTGGCGCCGTCCGGCCAGGTGTTCACCTCCCGCCACTACCCCGGCTGCTGAAGGACCACCCTGCCCCCCACTCCTCGCAAGCTCGGAGCGGGCCCCTGCAGGGTGGCCTCGGGACGGGAACACCGACCAGCGGTTTCGGCTTGCTACCGGTCGTGCCGTCCCTGCGTCTGTCCCGACCGGCCGGTTTCTGGTCCGTCGCCCTCCTGCTGGTGCTGGTGCTCGCGGCCTCCGGCGTCCCCTCGCCGCTGTACCGTGTCTATCAGGAGCGGTTCGGCTTCTCCTCCGGTGTGCTCACGCTGATTTTCGGCGTCTATGCCTTCGCGCTGCTGCTGGCGCTGCTGATCGTCGGCGAGTTGTCGGACCACATCGGCCGCCGTCCGGTGCTGGCCGGGGCACTGCTGATGCAGGCCGCGGCCATGGTGCTGTTCCTCGTCGCGGACGGCGTCGGCTGGCTGATCGCCGCCCGCATCGTGCAGGGGTTGGGCACCGGGGCGCTCACCGGCGCGATGGGCGCGGCCCTGCTGGACCTGCAGCGGCCGGAGAAGCCGCTGGGTCCGCTGGTCAACAGCGCCTCTCCCGGCTTCGGCCTGTCGCTGGGCGCGGTAGCCGCCGGGCTGCTCGTGGAGTACGTCGCCGATCCCACCGACTGGGTGTTCAGCGTGCTCGCCGCTGCCTTCGTGCTCGCCGCGGTCGCGATCATGGTCTTCCTGCCGGAGTCGTCGCCGCAGCGGCCGGGCGCCCTGCGCTCCCTGCTCTCCCGCGTACACGTGCCGAGGTCACAGCGGCCGGCGTTCATCACCGTGCTGCCGTGCCTGCTGGCGACCTGGGCACTGGGCGGTCTCTACGCCTCCCTCGGCCCGTCGCTGGTGGCCACCGTGTTCGGCATCGACGACCACCTGGTCGGCAGCCTGCTGATCCTGGCGCTCAACGGCACCGGCCTGGTCGGCTCGCTGGGGATGCGCAGCGTCGCCCCCGCCCGGGCGATGGTGACCGGGGCGCTGGTCTTCGTCGTCGGCATCGCCGGCACCATCGTCGCGCTGGCCACCGTCTCCACCTGGCTCTTCTTCGCCGCCGCCGTGGTCTCCGGCTTCGGCTTCGGCGCCGCGTTCCTCGGCGCCATCGCCACCGTCACCCAGGGCGTCGCGCCCGGCGAGCGGGCCGGACTGCTGTCGGCGGTCTTCACCGCCAGCTACCTCGCGTTCTCCGTGCCGGCCATCGCCGCCGGCGTCGCCGCCACCTCCGTCGGCCTGGCGCTGACCGCCGAGGTCTACGGCGGCGCGGTGATCGTGCTGGCGCTCACCGCGGTCGCCGGGCTGGTGGTCCGCCGGCAGCCGGTGACCGTCGAGCCCGCGGCCGCGCCGGTCCGCTCCCGGGAGCCGGTCGCCTGACCGTTCTCTGAGCTCAGGACCGCGCCCGGGTCACCGCCGCGCAGAACCGCCGATGGTCCTCCTGGGCCTCCGCGAGCGGCTCGATCACCTCCGCGTCGGCGACCTCGCCCACTCGCGCGGCCAGCCGGCGCCGGGCTTGTCTGCCGCGCCGCCGGGCGCCGAGGTCGACCAACGGCCGGGCGACCAGCGCGAACAGGAATCCGGCCAGCAGCCCGCCGACCAGGAGCAACGTCGGCAGCGGCAGCCCCTCCACCCGTGGCAGCGGAACGACGTCGTCCAGCTGCAGCCAGCCCAGCGCGACCAGCCCGAGCAGCCACAGCGCGCCGGTCAGGGCGACCAGCACGAGCAGCCACTGCAACCCGCCGACCGCGCGCTGCCACAGCGGGGTGCGCTCCGGTCCGAGGTCGGTTCCGGCGACGGCGCGGTCCAGCTGGCCGGCCAGCCGCTCCTCGGACACCTCGGCGGTGCGCCGCAGGTCGTCCCGCCAGGCCTGCGGCAGGCCGTCCCCGGCGTCGTCCCGGGCGCGCCGCAACGCGGCGCTGACCGCGGCCTGCTGCATCGCGCCGGCCTGGGGCAGTGACGTCCGGGCGCGTTCGTCGCCCAGGTGCAGCCGGCCCAGCGGGTCGGGCCGGAGCTTGCCCACCCAGCGCAGCAGCGGCCAGCCGGTGTGCGCCGCGCCCCGGCGGCGGGCCGACCGCTCGACTGCGGTGACGACGGCGGGCACCCCCGCGGCGTCGGCAAGGGCATCGGCCAGGCCCTCGCGCTCGTCGGCGATGCGCGACCGGCTGCGGGAGGTGGAGTCACCGCTGCCGCAGTGCACGGCCAGCGCCCCGGCCGCCGAGCGGGCGTCGGCGGCCAGCCGGTCGGTCGCCGCCCGGCGGGCAGCCACCCGCTTCGCCAGCTCGGCGCGCAGCTCGGGCAGCCCTGCTCCGGTGCGGGCGGCCGTCGCCACCACCGGCGTCGCGGCCAGGCCCTCGCTGTCCAGCAGCCCACGCAGGTCGGCCAGGCAGGCCCGCGCTGCCGGCTCGTCGAGCCGGTCGACCTGGTTGAGGACGACGACCAGGACCCCGGCGTGCCCGGCGAGCGGAGCCAGGTAGCGCTCGTGGACGGCTGCGTCGGCGTACTTCTGCGGGTCCAGCACCCAGACCAGCACGTCGACCAGCTCCACCAGCCGGTCGACCTCCAGCCGGTTCTCCAGCCGGATCGAGTCGTGATCGGGCAGGTCGAGCAGCACCAGACCGTCCAGGCCCGGCTCGCCGCCGGCCACCCGGTGCCGGCGGGGCACCTCGAGCCAGTCGAGCAACCGGTCGGCACCGTGCTCGCCCCACACGGAGGCGTGCGCGACGCCGGTGGTGGGCCGGCGGACGCCGGGGGTGCTGACCTCACTGCCGGACAGCGCGTTGAACAGCGTGGACTTCCCGCTGCCGGTTGCGCCGGCCAGCGCGACGACGGTCGCGTCGCCGAGGGCCTCGCGGGCACCGGCCTTGGCCAGCAGGGTGCGGGCGCGGGCGACCTCGGGGACCTCCAGGCGTTCCTCGGCGACCTCGACCGCCTCACGCAGCGCGGCCAGCCGGTCGGTCAGCGGCAGTTCCGACCGCCTCACGCACGTGCTCCGCGGGCGGCGGCGAGCATCCGGACGGCGTCGCGGAGCTCGTCGGCGCTGCCCGGGGTGGGGGCTGCGGCGTCCAGCAGCTCGGTGAACCGGGCCTGCTCGCCGTCCAGCAGGTCGGCGGCCCGTTGATCCAGGTCGGTACGCGCCGCGGCGGCGAGCTGGCGCACGGCCGCGTCGCCGAACACCGCCTCCAGCAGCCGTTGCCCGACCGCGGTCGTGCCGCCAGCGATGACCAGCTCGGCGCCGCTGAGCCCGGCGGTGGAGGCGAAGACGGCGACCATCACCACCGCGCCGGCGCCGTTGACGCCCCAGGACAGGAAGCGGGCCCGGGTGCGCTTGTCCGCCCCCTGGCTGCGGACCAGGTCCAGCACGGTGCCCTGCCAGTTGCGCACCGCGTCGGCGGCCGCACCGGTGAACGCCGGGGAGACGCCCTCGAGCTCGGACTCGCGGCCGGCGAGCAGGCCCAGCCCGCCGGGCAGTCCGCGCCAGGCGGTCACGGTGCGCTCGGCGGCCTTGTCGGCCTCGGCGCGGAGCAGCGTCTCCACGCCGGACTCCAGCGCGCCGCGCAGGTCGTCGGCGGGGCTGGCCCGACCGGTGAACGCGGCGGTGACCCGGTCGCGGAGCCGGCCGACCTGCGCCTGCAGGCCGCGCATCCACTCGCCGGTGCCGACGAACTCCTGCCAGCGGGCCAGCACCTCACCGCGCAGCAGGCTGCCGTTGGCCACGCCCTCGTCCACTCCGGCGCGGGCCGCGGCGTAGGCCGCCTCGGCCGCGGTCTCCAGCGCGCTGGCGGCGACGGTCTGGTCCTCGACGGCGGCGACGATCGCGCTGACCCGCTCGTCCATGCTCTGCAGCGCGCCGGCGAGGGTCTGCCGGACGACGGCGGCCCGCTGCTCCTGGTCGGCGGCCAGCGCGTGCAGCCACCCGCGCAGCGGCGCGACCTGCTCCTCGGGCAGGAAGCCATCGGTGAGCGGGCGCTCCTCGATGACGAACAGCCGGGCCGCGGACAGCCCGGCGCGCTGCAGCATGCCGGAGAGGTCGTCGGCCACCTCGCGCACGGCCTCGGGCGGCACCCGGTCGAGCACGACGGCGAGTGCGGTGCCCCGCTCCCGCGCGGTGCGCAGCAGGTCCCACGGGACGGCGTCGGCGTAGCGGGCGGCGGTGGTGACGAACACCCATAGGTCGGCGGCAGCCAGCAGCTGGCCGGCCAGGTCGCGGTTGGCCTCCACGACCGAGTCGACGTCGGGGGCGTCGACCAGGGCCAGCCCGGCGGGCAGCGCGTCGGTGGTCACCAGCTGCAGGCCGCCGGGGCCGGCCTCGCCGCCGGTGGTGCGGGCCAGGCCGGGGAGGACGCGGTCGCCGGAGAACTGCGCCCGGTCCGCGCGGGCGCAGACCAGTACGGGGGCGCGAGTGGTCGGCCGCAGCACGCCCGGGGTGGTGACCGTGGCACCGAGGATGCTGTTGACCAGCGTGGACTTGCCCGCGCCGGTCGAGCCGCCCACCACGGTGAGCAGCGGGGCGTCGAGGTTCCGCAGCCGCGGGAGCAGGTAGTCGTCGACCTGGTCGACGACGCCGCGGGCGGCCCGGAGAGCGTCGTCCCGGCCGGGGACGCCCAGCGTCAGCGGCGCCGCGGCAACCCGGTCGCGCAGCAGCTGCAGGGCATCGGGCAGCCCGGGCGGTGCGGTCATGCCCGATACCTGCCCGACTTCAGGCCCGCTCACCCCTCGACATGATCACGGCCAGGGAACGGGCTCAACCGGCGGCACCTGCCGCCATGCGGAGGAACGCACCGCCTCCGCCTACGTCACGACCCGGCGGGCACCTCGTAGACGATCTCGAGCCCGTCCTCGGGGTCGTCCTGCTCGCCGACCTGCCGAAAACCGTGGGCGAGCACGAGGTCGCGGGAGGCGGTGTTGTCCGGCCGGACCGATGCCCGCACCGTGCGCACCGCGGGCTCCCGAACGGCTCGCGCCAGCAGCACACGCAGGACAGCCTGGGCATGGCCGCGGCGCCGGTGTGCCGGGTCGATGGAGTACCCGACCTCGACCATCCCGGCCGCATCGGGCGGGCCGTGGAAGCCGGCCCGGCCGACGGTGCGCTGCCCGTCGGGATCCCAGACCAGACCGGTGACCCAGGCGGCGCTCACCGGGTCCGCGGCGACCTGGGCCGCCCGCATCCGCCACACGCCCCGGCACTCGCTGCCGACGAGGTAGGGCGTCACAGGCACCGGCGTCAGCGGGCCCGCAGCCGCCAGGTCACCGGCGGCGAGCGCCTCCAGCGCGGGCAGGTTCAGGTGGACGATCTCCGCCCGCACCGGCAACGGCGGGCCGACGTCCACCAGCAACTCCAGCACCCGCCGGCCGACGTCCGCGCCGGCGAGCAGCGGCTCGGAGCCGACCCGTTCGGAGTCGGCCAGGTAGCCCCGGTACGCCTCGTCGGAGGGAAAGGAGAGGACGTGCACCTCGGTGGTTCCATCCGCGCTGCGGAGTCGGCGGTCCAGCCAGCCGTCGTGGCGGGCCAGCAGCGGCAGGACGCGGCTCTCGTACCGCTGGAAGGCCTGCACACCCTCGGGTGGGACGTCGAGGACGGCGACCACGGTCACGCGGCGGTCGTCGTCGGTGCGGATGTCGACATCGTTCACTCGGCCGTCGGCCAGGCGACGACCGGCCCCAGCAGGGCGCCGACATGCGGAACGCCCTCGGCGTCGCGGACGACGACGTGGTGCTCGTGGCTGCCCGCGGCATGGGACACGGCGGCCAACAGCAAGGTCAGCTCGTCCCGGTCCAGCCCGGCGGTCAGGTCGGCCAGGTCGACGGCCTGCCCGTCGGCGAGGCTGGCCGCGGCCCGCAGGACCCGCAGCTGCCCGCCGGTGCCGGTGACGGTCCCCCGCCGCAGCGCGCCGTCCAGCTCGCCCCACTGCACGGCGGCCCACGGGCCGCCGTCGGCGGCGTCGCCGTCCAGTGCGATCGCGATCAGCCCGGCCGCCTGCAGCTGGGGCAGCCAGTGGCCGGAGTTGGCGAGCAGCAGGACGGCCGCCTCGGCCGCGTAGTCGCCGACCGCGGCGCGCAGCAGCGCGCTCTCCAGGTCGACCAGGTCGAGGTCGGCTGCCCGTGGTTCACCGATCACTGCGGCCTCCAGGCTACGGACGGACGTCGTCGGGTCCGAGTGTGCCCGCCGGGTCCGACAGAAACGCGCCGCGAGGATCGCCGCGGGCCGGTGCGGTCAGCTGCCGCGCGCGAGGTCGGCGACCGCCTCCGCGCATCCCCACGACATCGTGACGCCGGCACCGCCGTGGCCGTAGCAGGCGAGCACGGGCACCGCGTGGCCCTCGACCCGCTCCAGCCGGACGGTGTCCCGCCCGGGCCGGAGCCCGACGTCCCGGGAGAGCACGGGCAGCCCGGCCAGCGCGGGGACCAGCGCCGCGGTGCGCCGCAGGATCGCCGCCTCGGTGTCGGGGTCGGGGGTGAGGTCCCAGTTCTCGACCTCGGCGACACCGCCGCAGACGACGTCGTTCCGGCGGGAGACGACGTAGGTCACGCCGGCCGGGTTGTCGTCGTCGGTGACCCACTCGGTGATCCCCGGGTTGGGCAGCCGGACGACCTGCCCGCGGATCGGGTACAGGGTGTCGTCGTCCACGAGTTCCCCGGAACGCAGGCCGGCCGCGACGACCACGAGGTCGGCATCGGCTGCGCACTCGTCCACCGAGCCGACGGTGCGGCGGACGTACCGCACGCCGAGCCGGTCGCACCGGGCGTGCAGCCAGGCGAGGTAGGTGGGCACGGTGATCACCGGAACGGTTGCCCGCACCCCCGCCAGGGCTCCGGGCGGCAGCTCGGCTGTCGTCGCCTCGCGGTGCTCGGGGACCGCCGCCGTCCAGGATCGGTCGGCGCCGGGTCGGCGCTCGACGACCATCCCCTCCCGCAGGTCGACCCCGGTGGCCCGGTCGGCGGCGAGTTCGGCGAACCGGACCAGCGAGCGCGCCAGCCAGGTGGGGACGGCGGGCGACGTCCCGGCCCGGTAGGGGAACCACACGGCGGCGGCGACGGCGGACACGCTGTCCGTGGCGGACCGGTCCGCGACCACGGTCACCGCGTTGCCGGCACGGGCCAGCTCGGCGGCGATGCTCAGCCCGATCACGCCGCCGCCGACCACGGTGACCCGCCTCACCGGAGCACCGCCAGCGCCGCCGGCACCTCAGCGGGCGTGGCCACGACGACGGCCGCCCCGGCCGCGGCCAACTCACCCCCCGGCGCCGGCCCCCAGCCGGCGCCGATGCACTGCAGCCCGTGCACCAAGGCGCCGAACACGTCCTGCGCCCGGTCGCCCACCAGCACCGGGCGCTCGCCGTCCGGGTGGGCGGCCAGCGCCGCGGCTGCGGCCACCACTAGCTCCTTGTGCCGGACGGCGCCGTCCAGCGTCGCGCCGTGCACCCCGGCGAACTGCCCGAACAACCCCACATGCGCCAGGATCTGCACCGCGAACTCCGCCGGCTTGCTGGTGGCCACCGCCAGCGTCGCCGCCTCGGCCCGCAGCTGGGCGGGCAACTCGGGAATGCCCGGGTGCGGCGGGGCGTCCAGCATCGCGCCGGCCGCGTAGCACGCCCGATAGGCGAGCACCGCCCGGTCGACGTCGTCCCCGCAGAGGCCGAACGTGGTGGCGAAGCCGTCCTGCAGTGGGGGGCCGACCATCGCGCGCAGCTGTGCCGGCGTCGGCTCGGGCAGCCCCATCTCGGCAACGGCCACCCGGGTCGAGGCCCCGATGCCGGGCGCGGAGTCGACGAGCGTTCCGTCCAGGTCGAACAGCACCAATCGCTGGGACAGGCCCATTCGGACCGACCCGGAACGAGATGGAACTGCCGGGACGACCTTGCCGGCGGGCCGGCGCAGTGGCCCGTGTGGTCTGGTCCGATGCCCCTCCTTAGTATGACGTGGACCGCTTCCAGCACGGGAGGGTTGCGGTCGGGCGCGAAGACGGCGCACCACCGCTCGTTCACCGGTCGGCAGAGTCGCCGATCCGGACACCGGAGGCCGCATGCGCCGCACCGTCACCGCCCTGGCCACGGCCGTCCTCGCCGCCACGATGGGAGTCGTCACCGCACTCCCCGCCGTCGCAAAGGACTCGCCGCCGACCGCTTCAGGGCACTTCATCGAGACCTCCCCGTACGTCGCGCTCGGTGACAGCTACTCGTCCGCGGCGGGCGTGGCCCCGTTCGTCCTGGGATCACCGCCGGCGTGCAGCCGCTCGCAGCTGAACTATGCCCACGACATCGCCGCCGTCACACAGCCCCTGTCCTTCATGGACGTCACCTGCAGCGGCGCGAAGACGTCGGACTTCTTCACCTCGCAGCCGAACACGGGCGCACCCCCGCAGCTGGACACGGTCACCAAGGACACCCGACTGGTGACCATGACCATCGGCGGCAACGACGGCGGCGCGTTCACCGGCATTCTCACCGGCTGCATCACCGCGTCGCTGACCACTCACGACGTGGCGGGCAACCCCTGTGAGAAGCAGTACGGGTCGAAGTTCACCGACATCGTCGCCGACCAGACCTACCCCAACCTCGTGCGCGCGCTCACCGCCGTCCACCAGAAGGCTCCCCGCGCCACTGTCGTAATCCTCGGCTACCCGCGCGTGCTGCCCGACACCGGCGTCCTCGCCTGCTACCCGTCGATGCCGATCTCGATGGGTGACGTCCCCTACGTCGACGAGTGGGCGCTGGCCCTCAACGGCGCCGTGGAGAAGGCGGCCGCGGAGACCGGCAGCCGGTTCGTCGACATGTCGGTCAGCTCGGCGGGCCATGACGCCTGCCAGCCGGTCGGTCAGCGCTGGGTCGAGCCGTTCAGCGGGCCGGTCAACGCCTACCCGGTCCACCCGAACGCCACCGGGGAGGCCGCGATGGCCGAGCAGACCCTGGCACAGCTGGGCCTCTGACCCACCGCACACCGGTGGGGCCTGACCTGCCGGCTCGAGGGCGCCTGGGACCGGCAGGACCCAGGCGCCCTCAGCGTGGCCGAGCCGAGCGGCTCGTCACCCAGGCAAGGGCCTCCTCCACCGTCGCGACCGTGGAGATGCCGTCGGGCAGCGGCGGGCGGCGAACCAGCAGCACCGGCAGGCCCAGCTCCCGCGCCGCGGTCAGCTTGGCCTCGGTGAGGGAGCCGCCGGAGTCCTTGGTGACGACGACGTCCACCCCGTGCTCGCGCATCAGCGCCACCTCGTCGGCGACGCTGAACGGCCCGCGGGCCAGCAGCAGCGTCGCCCCTGGCGGGAGCGGGGTGTCCGGCGGGTCGACCGAGCGGACCAGGCAGTGCCCGGGCACTCCGGCGAACGCAGCCACGCCCTGCCGGCCGGTGGTGATGAACACGGTGCCGAACGCGGCGACCGCGTGGGCGGCGTCGGTCAACGTGTCGACAAATCGCCATGTGTCCCCCGGCCGGGGCGTCCAGCCGGGGCGGTGCAGGCGGAGCAGCGGTGTACCGGTCGCCTGCGCGGCGCGGACGGCGTTGCCGGTGATCTGCACCGCGAAGGGGTGCGTGCCGTCCACGACGGCGCGCGGCCGGTGCTCGTCCAGCCAGTCGGCCAGCCCCTGCGCGCCGCCGAACCCGCCGATCCGCACGTCGCCGGCCGGCAGCACCGGCTCGGCGACCCGCCCGGCCAGCGAGGACAGCACGTCCACGCCCTCGGCGACCAGCGCCGCGGCCAGCCGGCGGGCCTCCCCCGTGCCGCCCAGCACCAGCACCTGCCCGCTCACCCGTGCCACCGAGGCACGATGGCCACGTGACGGAGGCCGGGCGCGAGAAGAGCACGGGCCTGCGGCACGGCTGGACGACGGGCGCCTGCGCCACCGCGGCGACAACCGCGGCCTACACGGCCCTGCTGACCGGCGAGTTCCCCGACCCGGTGAGCATCGACCTCCCCCATGACAAGCACCCGACGTTCGCGCTGGCGCGGGAGTCGCTCGGCGACGGCACGGCCACGGCCGGCATCGTCAAGGACGCCGGCGACGACCCCGACGTCACCCACGGCGCGCTGGTCTCGGCGACCGTGACCGTGGGCGGGCCGGGCACCGGGGTGGTGTTCCGGGCCGGCGAGGGCGTCGGCACGGTGACCAAGCCCGGGCTGCCGCTGGCCGTGGGCGAACCGGCGATCAACCCGGTGCCGCGCCGGCTGATGACCGAGCACGTCGCCGCCGTCGCCCAGCGCTTCGACGGAACCGGGGACGTCGTCATCGAGGTGTCGGTGGAGAACGGCGCCGAGCTGGCCCGCAAGACGTGGAACCCGCGGCTGGGGATCCTCGGCGGCCTGTCCATCCTGGGGACGACGGGGGTCGTCGTCCCGTACTCGTGCTCGTCCTGGATCGACTCGATCCGCCGCGGCGTCGACGTGGCCCGCGCCGCCGGGCACACCCACGTGGCCGGCTGCACCGGCTCGACCAGCGAGCGGACGGTCAGCGAGCTCTACGGCCTGCCCGAGGACGCACTGCTGGACATGGGCGACTTCGCCGGCGCCGTGCTGAAGTACCTGCGCCGCCACCCGGTGCCGCGGCTGACCATCGCCGGTGGCATCGGCAAGCTCGCCAAGCTCGCCGACGGGCACCTGGACCTGCACTCGGCCCGCTCGCAGGTCTCCTTCGCGGCGCTGGCGACGCTGGTCGCCGACGCCGGCGGGTCCGCGGAGCTGGTCGAGTGCATGCTGGGCGCCAACACCGCCCTCGACGCGCTGCAGCAGTGCGCCGCCGCCGGCCTGCCGCTGGGCGACCTGGTTGCGGCCGGCGCGCGGAAGACATCGCTCGACGTGCTCCGTGGCGCCCCGGTCGAGGTGGACGTGGTCGTGATCGATCGGGGCGGCGCCATCGTCGGCCGGACGTAGCCCGGCCCCCTCGCGGGCACCGCCCCGGGCCTGCGAGGGGTGAGGGGGAGGAGGAGGGGGTCCTTCTGCCTTCATCGGGGCCGGGTGGTCGAGTAGAGATGGCTGTCCGGGAACTGGTCAGCGCTCAGCGCCCGGCCCACGATCACGACCGCCGTCCGCCGGACCCCGGCCGCGGTGACCTGATCGGCGATGTCTGCCAGCGTCCCGCGCAGCACCAGCTCGTCGTCCCGGCTGGCCCGCGCCACCACCGCGACCGGACAGTCCGTGCCGTAGTGCGCGGCCAGCTCGGGGGCGAGGTCGTCCATCCGCTGCACGGCCAGGTGCAGCACCAGCGTCGCGCCGGTCGCGGCGTAGGCGGCCAGCTCCTCCCTCGGCGGCATCGGCGTCGAGCGCGCCGACGTCCGGGTCAGGACGACGGTCTGCGCCACCCCGGGCACCGTGAGCTCCCGCTTCAGGCTGGCCGCGGCCGCTGCGAACGCCGGCACCCCGGGGACGACGTCGTACGGAACCCCGGCCGCGTCCAGCCGGCGCATCTGCTCGGCCATCGCGCTGTAGACCGACGGGTCGCCGGAGTGCAGTCGGGCGACGTCCAGCCCGGCCTCGTGCGCGGCGACCAGCTCGGCGGTGATCTGGTCGAGGTCCAGGTCGGCGGTGTCGACCAGCCGGGCGCCGTCCGGAGCCGTGTCGAGCAGCTCCCGCGGCACCAGGGCACCGGCGTAGAGGCAGACCCGGCAGGCGGCGATCAGCCGCGCCGCCCGCACGGTGACCAGGTCGGCTGCCCCCGGCCCAGCCCCGATGAAGTGCACCGTCATGACGTCGTCCTCCGGTCCGGCTTCGCCATCACCGCAGTAGAGGCGACAGCAAGCGGGGCCTTTACAGCGGTATTGGCGCTCACCTCGTCACCGACCAGATGGTCACCGGCATCGCGGTCTTCCAGCCGAGAAAGCCGCCCACCGGCTCGGCCTGGGCCACCGACAGCCGGGTCAGCGAGCCTCCCCAGCGGCCGTGCCACTCGGCGAGCACGGCCTCGCTCTGCACCGTCACCGCGTTGACCACCAGCCGCCCGCCCGGCGCAAGGGTCTCCCAGCAGGCGTCCAGCAGTAGCGGGGTGGTCGCGCCGCCACCGACGAAGACGGCGTCCGGCTGCGGCAGCCCGAGCAGGGCCTCGGGCGCCGCGCCCTCGACGACCTGCAGGTCCGGAACGCCGAGCCGGGTCGCGTTGGCGGTGATCCGCGCGGCCCGATCGGGGCGCGCCTCCACCGCGATCGCCCGGCACGAGGGGTGCACCCGCATCCACTCGACGCCGATCGACCCCGCACCGGCGCCGACGTCCCAGAGCAGCTGGCCGGGCAGCGGCACGAGCCGGGACAGCGTCACCGCCCGCACGTCCCGCTTGGTCAGCTGGCCGTCGGAGGCGTAGGCGTCGTCCGGCAGCCCAGGGACGGTGGGCAGCGGGACCGTTCCGGCATCGGCGACCACCTCGACGGCGGTGAGCACCAGCGGATCGGTCGCGGCGTGCGGCCAGTCGGCGGCAAGGCCGGTGAACCGGTGCTCCGCAGGGCCACCCAGCTGGGCCAGCGCGGTCAGCCGGCTCGCGCCGTAGCCGGCGGCGGTGAGCAGCCGTGCCACCGCGGCCGGCGTCGTGGTGTCCGAGCCGAGCACCACCAGCCGCCTTCCCGGCGTCACGTGCGGGGCCACCAGGGACACCGACCGCCCGACCACCGGCACGACCTCCACGGACTCCACCGCCCAGCCCAGCCGCGCGCAGGCCAGCGTCACCGCGGAGGGGTGTGGGACGACGTCGACGGCGGCGGCCCCGAAGCGGCGGACCAACGAGCTGCCGACCCCGGAGGTCATCGGGTCGCCGCTGGCCAGCACCACCACCCGCCGGCCGGGGTGCGCGGCCGGCAGCTCGTCCAGCGCCGGACCCATCGGCGAGGGCCAGGGCACCCGCTCCGCGGCGACACAGCCGGGGACCAGGCCCAGCTGACGTGCGCTGCCGCGCAGCACCTCGGCGCCCTCGACCGCCCGGCGGGCGGCCGGCGACAGCCCGTCCCAGCCGTCGGCGCCGACGCCCACGACGGTGACGGTCCACCCCTCGGGTGCCGTCGTCACGCCGGCAGCTCACCGTCCGGGCCGGCGGCCTCGGCCAGCAACTGCTCGCGCCGCTCGGCGGGCAACAGGTCGACGTAGACCGTTCCGCCGAGGTGGTCGACCTCGTGCTGGAGGCAGCGCGCCGCCATGCCGGTGGCCTCGATCGACACCGGGTCGCCGTGCACGCCGACGCCGTCCACCCGGGCGCGGAAGGCCCGTTCCAGTTCGGCGTAGGGGCCCGGCACCGACAGGCAGCCCTCCTCGGTGCGCTCGACCGCGGGCTCGTCGCCGACCGGCTCCAGGATGGTGAGCACCGGGTTCACCGCGTAACCGACGACGTCCTCGCCCTCGGCGTCCGGGCAGTCGATGACGAAGACCCGGGCGTCGACACCGATCTGGTTGGCCGCCAGCCCCACCCCGTCGGCGGCGGCCATGCTGGCGAACATGTCCAGCAGGAGGTGCCGCAGCTCGCGGTCGAAGGTGGTCACCGGCGCGCACGGACGGTGCAGGACCGGGTCCGATCCGTAGGTGACGATCGGCCGGGCAACGCCGTCGTAACGGCCGGGCAGGCGCATGACCGTCGATCCTAGGGACGTCTGCTGTCCCTACAGTGACCGCGATGTCCACTGCGGAAGCTTGTGCTCTGAATCGCCGGGCGACCCAGGGCACAAGCATCCGCAGTCGGCCCATGCCGGTACATGCCGCGACCGCCGCCGGGCTCGCCCTCGGTGCCGCCGCCGACCGCCTGTTCGCCGACCCCCGCCGGGGCCATCCGGTGGCCGGCTTCGGGCAGGCCGCCGCCGCGCTGGAGCGCCGGGTGTGGCGCGACTCCCGCGCCGCGGGCGCGGGCTACACGCTGCTGACCGTCGGGACGGCGACCGGCCTGGGGACGGCGCTGCACCGGCTCACCGCGGCCCGCCCGCTGGCCCGGACGACGGTCACCGCGGTGGCCACCTGGGCCGTGCTCGGGGGCACCTCCCTGGACCGGGCCGCGACCACCATGGCCGGCCACCTGGAGGCCGGGGACCTGCCCGCCGCCCGGGCGCACCTGCCCACGCTCGCCGGCCGGGACCCGCGCGACCTCGGTGCGCCGGAGCTGGTCCGGGCCACCATCGAGTCGGTCGCGGAGAACACCTCCGATGCCGCCGTGGCCCCACTGTTCTGGGGCGCGGTCGCCGGCCTGCCCGGGCTGCTCGGATACCGGGCGGCCAACACCCTCGACGCGATGGTCGGGTACCGGTCGGCGCGGTACGAACGCTTCGGCTGGGCCTCCGCGCGGCTGGACGACGTCCTCAACTGGGCACCGGCCCGGCTGACCGCCGCGCTCACCGTGCTCGCCGCCCCGGTCGCCGGCGGCTCGGCTGCCGGGGCGTGGCGGGCCTGGCGGCGGGACGGCGCCGCCCACCCCAGCCCCAACGCCGGACGCTGCGAGGCCGCGCTGGCCGGCGCCCTGGGCGTCCGGCTCGGCGGCCGCAACGTCTACGGCAGCCGGGTCGAGGAGCGGCCGCCCCTCGGCGACGGTCAGCCGCCGGTGCGCGGCGACGTCCGCCGGGCGACCCGACTGTCCCGCGTGGTGTGGACGACGGCTGCTGCGCTGGCCGCGGTCAGCCGACTGCGCCGCGGTGGCGGGCAGCCCGGCGTCGTCACGAGCTGATCACCAGGAGTCATCGCCAGGCCGGGGTGCCCGGCACGCAGACCCCGCCACGACATGCGTATCCCGGGCCGACAGCGGTAGTTTTCCGGTCACCGAAGCGGTCGGCCCTCTGGCGGGGCCGATGGTGCGCGGCACGTTGAGACACCGGCGGCCGCAGCCCCACCGGAGTCTCGGTGCCCCGGAGAGATCGGTCTTCCCCGATGAGCCTCACGTCGACGCCACCGCGCACCCCCCGGGCCCGCCGATCCCCGGCCCCGGCTCCCGCTCCGGCGTCCTCTACCGAGCACATCCCCGTCCCGCCTGCGGCTCGTCCGGCCGGCGACGGCCCGGCCGGTCGCTACCGGTACGACCTGCAGGCCGACCAGTGGTGGTGGTCCCCCCAGTTCTTCGCGCTGCACGGGCTCACTCCCGGCACGGCGATGCCCGGCGTGCCGCTGCTGCTGGCCGGCGTGCACCCTGCCGACCGCCCGCGGGTCCGCCAGGCCGTGACCGACGCCTGCACCGCCGGCGTCCCGTTCGCCGTGGAGCACCGGGTGGTCCGCAGCGACGGCGAGATCCGCACCGCGGTCCTGGTCGGAGAGCTGGAGATCAGCTCGGACGGCGAGGCGACCGCGCTGAGCGGCCTCGTCATCGACGTGACCGACGGCCGGGCCGCCGCGGAGCCCGGCGACCAGATCCGCGCCCTGGAGTCCGAGATCGAGCAACTGCGCACGGCCATGGTCAGCCGGGTGTCGATCGAGCAGGCCAAGGGCGTGCTGATGCTGCTGATGGGCTGCGCGGACAGCGTCGCCTTCGACCTGCTGACCCACATCTCCAGCCACACCCACCGCAAGGTGCGCGACGTCGCCACCGCGATCGTCGAGTCGGCCGGTGGCGGAACTGCCCTGCCCGCCGACGTCCGGGCGATTCTGCACGATGCCTGCCCGCCGGGAGCCCCCGCGGCCTGACCGGCCCTGCCCGTCCGGTCGACCCCGGCGTCAGCGATGATGCGCCCAGCGCCCAGCGCCGCCCGATCCGTGCCGGCGCCAGGACCGCGACGAGGCGAGGGGAGGCCTGCGCGTGTTCTACCTGCTCGTCCGGTTCGTGCTGAGACCACTGTTCTGGCTGACTTGCCGCCCCACGATCACCGGCCGGGAGAACGTGCCCGCCACCGGCCCCGTGATCCTGGCCAGCAACCACCTGTCGTTCATCGACAGCATCGCCATCCCGCTGGTGGCACCGCGCAAGGTCGGCTACCTGGCCAAGGCCGAGTACTGGCAGGGCAGCGGTTTCACCGGGTGGCTGCAGCGCGCCCTGTTCACCGCCCTGGGGGCGCTGCCGGTGGAACGCGGCACCCACCGGGCGGCCCAGGCCGCGCTGGACACCGCGCTGGGGGTGCTGCAGACCGGCGGGGCCTTCGGCATCTACCCGGAGGGCACCCGTTCGAAGGACGGCCGGCTGGCCCGGGGCAAGACCGGGGTGGCCTGGCTGGCGCTCACCGCCGACTGCCCCGTCGTCCCGGTCGCGGTCGCGGGGACCGACCGCGTCCAGCCGGTCGGCGCCAGCTGGCCACGGCCGCACCGGGTCTCGATCACCTTCGGGACGCCGCTTACCTTCCATGAGCAGCGCGGCCAGGCCGGCCGGGGCCCGGCCCGTCGGGTGGTCACCGACCGCGTGATGGAGGCGATCGCGGAGCTGTCCGGCCAGGAGAAGGCCGGCTGGGGAACCACGACCGCCGCCCCGTGAACGGGGCGCTGCTGGTCGCCGGCACCAGCTCCGACGCGGGCAAGTCCGTGGTCACCGCCGGGATCTGCCGCTGGCTGGCCCGGCAGGGGGTCTCGGTGGCGCCGTTCAAGGCGCAGAACATGAGCAACAACTCGATGGTCACCGCCGACGGGGCGGAGATCGGCCGGGCGCAGGTGATGCAGGCCGCCGCCGCCCGGGTCGAGCCGGAGGCGGCGATGAACCCGGTGCTGCTCAAGCCCGGTGGTGCGGACTCCAGCCAGGTCGTCGTCCTGGGCCGCCCGGTCGCCGAGGTCACCGCGCTGTCCTACCGGCCGATGAAGCCCGCCTTGCTCGAGCAGGTGCTGGCCAGCCTGGCCGACCTGCGGTCCCGGTTCGACGTCGTCGTCTGCGAGGGCGCCGGGTCCCCCACCGAGATCAATCTGCGCGCCGACGACATCGCCAACATGGGGCTGGCCACCGCGGCCCAGCTGCCGGTCGTGGTGGTCGGCGACATCGACCGGGGCGGGGTCTTCGCCGCGCTCTACGGCACCGTCGCCCTCATGCCCCCGGCCGACCAGCGGCTGGTCGCCGGCTTCCTGGTCAACAAGTTCCGTGGCGACGTCCGGCTGCTCACCCCCGGCCTCGAGCAGCTGGCCGCGCTGACCGGCCGCCCCACGCTGGGCGTGCTGCCCTGGCGGTCCGGGCTGGAGCTTGACGTCGAGGACTCCCTCGGCGTGGACGCCGCCCGCGCCTCCGCCGGCCCGCCGCACGGCGAGGACGTGCTGCGGGTGTCGGTCGCCCGACTGCCCCGGCTGTCCAACTTCACCGACCTGGACGCGCTCGCCGCCGAGCCGGGGGTGCTGCTGCGCTACGCCACCCGCCCGGAAGAGCTGGCCGACGCCGACCTGGTGGTGCTGCCCGGTACCCGCTCCACCGTGGCCGACCTGGGCTGGCTGCGGTCCACCGGCCTGGCCGACGCCGTCGCCCGACGGGCCGCCGAGGGGCGGGCCGTGCTGGGCATCTGTGGCGGGCACCAGATGCTGGCCCGCACCATCTGCGACGACGTGGAGTCCGGGGCCGGCGTCGTCCCGGGGCTCGGGCTGCTGCCTACCGACGTCCGGTTCGCCCGGGAGAAGACCCTGGGCCGCCCGGTCGGGACGGCGCTGGGCCAGTCGGTGCACGCCTACGAGATCCACCACGGGGTCGTCGCCGTCGACGAGGGCGCGGAGCCCTTCCTGGACGGCGCCCGCGCCGGGTCGGTGTTCGGGACGACGTGGCACGGCGCGCTGGAGGACGACGGATTCCGCCGCGCCTTCCTCGCCGAGGTCGCCCGGATCAGCGGCCGCCGCTTCGTGCCCGCCCCGGACACCGACTTCGCCGCCGTCCGCGAGGCCCGGCTGGACGCCCTCGGTGACCTGGTCGCCGAGCACGCCGACACCGACGCGCTGTGGCGACTGGTCGAGTCCGGCCCACCGGCGGGCCTGCCGCTGCTCCCGGCCGGGTTCAGCCCGCGCTGAGTCGGGCCCGCACGCCGTCCGGCCACCCGACCGGGGGCGCGCCGCGGGTGCTCTTCCAGCTGGTCCCCGAGCCGGCGACGGTCAAGAACCGGGTACACCTGGACGTCCGGGGCGGCGCCGACCGGGTGGATGCCGAGGTCGAGCGGCTCGTCGCCCGCGGGGCGACCGTGCTGCACGAGGGCCGGCAGGGCCCGCACCGCTGGGTACGATCGCCGATCCGGAGGGCAACGAGCTCTGCCCGACCTGACTACCGGGCGCGCCCGAGTGCCGTCAGCTGGCGCGGCGCTCCCGCTCGGCCCGGCGGTCGGCGACCGCGCGCTGGGCGAGCACCCGACTGCGGTCGTTGCGCGGGCGGCGCTCGGGCCGGTTACGGGCATCCTCGACGAGCTGCCAGGCAGCGAGCGCACTGGCCCGCACCGGAGTGGCTGGAACCGTCGCCGGTCGGGCCGGCTGGGCTGTGTTCATCTGCGCGCTCTTTCCCCCGTGGCAGCTGGTGGTCGAGCCGCCGAGGAGAGTGTGACCCCGTCTCGGCGGTTCGAACCGCGGGTGTGACCGGTTGGTACCGATCGACGCCCCACCTGTCACAAGAATCACATGCGTGTAGTCATCACGTCCAGCGACGCGCTGACAGCGGAGCGCAATGTCAGCTGGCCGGGCCACTACGGGCCCCGACAGCGCGCCGGCGTCGTCCGCTGCGCCGATGTCCTAGCGTCCCGGTGCATGTCGAACGGTGGTTGGCGGAGCGTGCTCGGACGGCTGGCGACGGTGGCACTGCGCGAGGGAACGCGGTCGCTGCGGCGCGGCGTCCGGAACGGCGCGTCCCCGCGAATCCCGGCCCGCGGGCGGCGGAGGCCGCCGGCCGGCACTCCTCGCCCTGGGGAGGAGGCGATCCACCTCGAGTACCGCCCGCGGGCCGACGGCCGACCCGACCCCGGCGAGATCGTGTGGGCGTGGGTGCCCTACGAGGAGGACGACGGACGCGGCAAGGACCGCCCCGTGCTCGTCGTCGCACGTCAGGGCGGGACACTGCTCGGTCTGATGCTCAGCAGCAAGGACCACGACCTGGACGCCGCCGACGAGGCCCGCCACGGCCGGTCGTGGGTGGACGTCGGCAGCGGTGCGTGGGACCGGCAGGGCCGGCCCAGCGAGGTGCGCGTGGACCGGGTGCTACGGCTGGATCCGGCCGACGTGCGACGGGAGGGTGCCGTGCTGAACCGGGCGCGGTTCGACGAGGTCGCCGCGGAGGTCCGCCGGGTACACCGCTGGTGACCTCGGCGGGCGAGCCTCAGCCCGTGGGCGACTCGTCGTGCGCGGCCCGGCGCACCGGCGGGCGCAGCTGGTAGACCCCGCCCTGGCCGTCCGCCGACTGCAGGTCGTAGCGGTGCACGACCTTGGGCCCGGCATGCAGGTGGACGTGGGTGATCGTGGGCAGCGGGGCGCCGTGCCGGGCCTCGCGCACCTCGACCCTTCCATCGAGGGGACCGCCGACGAACTGCAGGACGGCGTCCTCGGTGCTCGTGCTCGTCGCGGCCGCAACGTCGTCGGACAGCGGGACCCCCTCACTCGGCTCGGTCAGACCTCGACCAGGGTAGGCGCGCGATGGCCTGCGGTCAGGCATCCGCCGCCGCACCGGCCGACAACCTCAGGCCGGCCGGGGTCGCAAGCAGCGCGCGACCAGCGGCGCGGAGAACAGCATGACGAACAGCCGGAGCACCTGGACGGCCAGCACGAAGGTGGCGTCCGCCCCGCTGCCGGTCGCCGTTGCCAGTACCGCGTAGATCCCGCCGGGTGTGGTCGCGAGGTAGCCCTCCAACGGCGTGACCCCGGCGGTGGCGGACAGCACCGCGCCCAGACCGGCGCAGGCCAGCACGATGCAGACGATGAGGACGAGCGCCAGCGGAAGGGCACGGCCCACCAGGCGCAGGCTGTCCCGGGTGAAGCTGAGGCCCACCTGCAGCCCGATGGCGAGGAAGGCAGCCGACTCGACGGACCCCGGCACGGTGGCGCCGGCGGAGAGCCCGGCCAGCTCGAGCCCGGCGGCCACCGCCATCGGCCCGAGCAGCATCCCCACCGGCACCCGGGCGAGCCGCCCGATCAGCACGCCGACCACGGCACAGACTCCGGTGAACAGCAACCCCGCCGGCCAGCCGGGCCCGCCCGCGGCCGCGGCGGCGCCGGAGCCGCCCGACGCGCCGTACACCACGGTGGCCACCACGGGCATCGCGACCAGGACCAGCAGCACCCGCAGGTACTGCAGGACGGCGACCACCCGTTCGTCCGCACCGAGGTCCCGGGCCATGGCGGTCACCCCGGCAGCGCCGCCGGCGATCAACGCGAAGGCCCCGGTCACCGCGCTGACATCGGGATGCAGGCGCATGAGCTGCCCGGCCACGAGACTGACCAGCAGGGTGGCGACCGTCACCGCGAGCACCGACACCCAGTGCGCCGCGAGGCTGCGCAAGGTCCCGGCCTCGACCAGCCCGCCGATCGAGACGCCGATCACGGCCTGCGCGCCCGTTCCCGCGACCTGCGGAACGGCGAGCCGGATCGGCCGCACCAGCGCCCGGCCGAGGCCCGCGACGAGTGCGCCGAACAGTGCCGGGGAAGGAATGTGCAGCAGGCCGAGCAGGACGCTGACGACCACGGCGGCCAGGAGGACCACCGCCCAGTCGAGCAGCAGCCGCCGCCACCCGCCGTCCACGCGGGTCACTCTGCCCGAGCGCCAGTCGGCCCCCTCCAGGGCGTCCCCGAGCCTGCGAGTGGACCCGGGAGGGGCCCTTCTTCAGGCGCCGGTGATGCGGCGGAGCTCGGCGACGTGGGCGGCGAAGGCCGCCCGGCCGGCCTTGGTCAGCGCGAGGCTGGTGCGGACCCGGGAGGTGATCGTGGCCTTGCGGACCTTCACGTACCCGGCCTCCTCGAGCTGCTTGACGTGCTTGGACAGCACCGAGTCGCTCACCCCGACGGCATCGCGGACGGCGGCGAAGTCCATGGTGTCGACGGCGACCAGCAGCCCGCAGATCTGCAGGCGGGGCGGCGCGTGCACCACCGGGTCGAAGTGCGGTCGGACGGCGGTCACAGCTCCTCGCGCAGTTCGGCGATGTAGATCCGGCTCCACCACCGGCTGATCAGCGCGACGCCGATTCCGAGGACGGCCCCGCCGACCACCATCGCGCCGCGCAGGCCGGCCCCGTACTCCGCGCCCGCGGCCAGGGCCAGGGCCAGGACGACCACGTAGCCCAGCAGCCACACCCGGGTGGCCCGCTGGGTACGGCCGGGGCGCATGCCGTTGACCCAGAAGCCGGTGATCCGCTTGTAGACGACCATCAGCGCCCAGCAGCCGGCGAGGAAGAGCGCCAGGGCGACCGCCGTCACCCACGACTCGTGCGCCGAGTAGGAGCTGACCAGCCCGAACACCAGCAGTCCCAGGAGCGCGTCGTACCACCACGGCTGCATCGCCCGCTCGGCCACCGCGGCCCGGTCGGCGCGCAGGACGGCCAGCTGGGCGGCCGCCTGCACGGTCGGATTTCCCGAGGCGGCCGCCGGCCGCTCGTCACTTTCCATGTCGGAAAGTAGGGCAATCGCTTTCCAGGTCGGCAAGGAGGACGGGGTGTGCCGCGGCCGGGACGCGTGGTGGAATGACCCCGAACTGCGACGGCAGTGGAGGAAGTCCGGTGCGATTCCGGCGCGGTCCCGCCACTGTGACCGGGGAGTCCGACCCCATGCACGCCACTGCCCCTCACCGGGCGGGAAGGCGGGGACGGGCGCCGATCCGGGAGCCAGGAGACTCCAGCCGTCGTCCCTGCCACCTCCGGGCGCGGACACCCGGGGAGAGGAACCGTGGTCTCTCGTGACCTACCCCTTCAGCGCTGTCGTCGGCATGGACGACCTCCGTCTGGCGCTGCTCCTCAACGCCGTCTCCCCCGCCGTCGGCGGGGTGCTCGTGCGCGGGGAGAAGGGCACCGCCAAGTCCACGACGGTGCGCGCCCTGGCCGCCGTCCTCCCGCCGGTGGACGCCGTCGCCGGCTGCCGCTTCGCCTGCGACCCGGCCGCTCCCGACCCGGCCTGCCCCGACGGACCGCACTCCCCCGAGGAGCCGTCGCTGTCCCGTCCGGCCCGGCTGGTCGAGCTGCCGGTCGGCGCGTCGGAGGACCGGGTCGTCGGCGCGCTGGACCTCGAGCGCGCGCTCACCGAGGGCGTCAAGGCCTTCGAGCCCGGTCTGCTGGCCGCCGCGAACCGGGGCGTGCTCTACGTCGACGAGGTCAACCTGCTGCACGACCACCTGGTCGACCTGTTGCTGGACGCCGCCGCGCTGGGCACCGCCTACGTCGAGCGGGAGGGGGTGTCGGTCCGGCACGCGGCGCGCTTCCTGCTGGTCGGCACCATGAACCCCGAGGAGGGCGAGCTCCGCCCGCAGCTGCTGGACCGCTTCGGGCTGACCGTCGAGGTCGCGGCCCCCCGGGACACCACGCTGCGCGCCGAGGTGGTCCGCCGCCGGTTCGCCTCCGACGCCGACCCGGCCGGCTTCGCCGCCGCCTGGGCCGGCGAGGAGTCCGCGCTCGCCGAGCGGATCGCCGCCGCCCGAGCACTGCTGCCCCAGGTCGTCCTCTCCGACGCCGCGCTGCGCCAGGTCACCTCGGTCTGCGCGGCATTCGACGTCGACGGCCTGCGGGCGGACCTGGTCACCGCCCGCGCCGCCATCGCGCACGCCGCCTGGGCCGGTCGCACGGAGGTCACCGAGGATGACGTCCGGGTCGCCGCCCGGCTCGCCCTCCCCCACCGCCGACGACGCAACCCCTTCGACGCACCCGGCCTGGACGACGACACCTTGGAGCAGGCGCTGTCCGACGCCCGCCCCGAGAACGACGGCCCGGACTCCCCCGACGACGAGCCCCCGACCGACGGCCCGGACGGCGGCGGCCCGACCCCCGACGACCCCTCCCCCGGGCGCGGCTCCGCCCCAGGCAAAGGAAGCTCTACCGGCGGATCGGAGCCCGATACCGGTGGAAAGGATCCTTTGCCTGGGGAGGCGGAAGAACCCACGACGGCGCCGCGGGGCGAGGGCGGCGGGCACACCGACGCGACCCCGGCTCCGGAAAAGGCCGCGGTCGCGCCGTCCGACCCGTTCCGCACCCGCCGGCTGGAGGTCCCCGGCATCGGCGCGGGGGCGGCCGGTCGGCGGTCCCGGGCGCGCAGCGAGCGCGGCCGGGTGGTCGGCTCCCGGCGTCCCGAGGGCGCCGTCACGAAGCTGCACCTGACCGACACCGTGCTCGCCGCGGCTCCGCACCAGCGGGCCCGTGGCCGCACCGGGCCGGGGCTGCGGCTGGAGCGGGAGGACCTGCGCCAGGCCACGCTCGAGGGACGGGAGGGTAATCTCGTCCTGTTCGTCGTCGACGCCAGCGGGTCGATGGGCGCCCGCTCCAGGATGGCCGCGGTGAAGGGCGCCGTCCTCTCCCTGCTGCTGGACGCCTACCAGCGCCGGGACAAGGTCGGGCTGATCACCTTCCGCGGCGGCGACGCCGAGCTGGCCCTGCCGCCGACGTGGTCGGTCGAGGCCGCGGCCTCGCGGCTGACCGGCCTGGCCACCGGCGGCCGGACGCCGCTGGCCGCCGGGCTGCTGCGTGCGCACGAGGTGCTGCGGGTGGAGCGGGTGCGCGACCCGCAGCGCCGTCCGCTGCTGGTGGTCGTCACCGACGGCCGGGCCACCGGTGCCCGCGGCGGGAACCACCTGGCCGACGCCCGCCGCGCCGCCGCGATGCTGGCGGCGGCCGGAACGGCGAGCGTCGTCGTCGACTGCGAGTCCGGACCGGTGCGGCTGGGCCTGGCGGGCAGCCTCGGCACGGTCCTGGGAGCGCAGACGCTTCGCCTGGAAGAACTGGCCGCGGAGTCACTGGCGAGCACGGTGCGCAACGCGCGGAAGGCGGCCTAGTGAGCAAGCGCGCGAGCTCACCCATCAGCACGGGGCGCCGAGGCACCCGGCCGACGAGCGCCAACGAGGAGGACTAGTGCCCCAGGGCCAGGTCAGCGACGTCCCGGCCGACGGGCTGAGCACTCGCCAGCGCCGCAACCGCCCGCTGCTCGCGGTGCACACCGGGGAGATGAAGGGCAAGTCCACCGCCGCGTTCGGCATGGCCATGCGGGCGTGGAACCAGGGCTGGTCGGTTGCGGTGTACCAGTTCGTGAAGAGCGCCAAGTGGAAGGTCGGCGAGGAGAACGCGCTGACCGCGCTCGGCCGGCTGCACGAGACGACGGGCGAGGGCGGGCCGGTCATCTGGCACAAGATGGGCTCGGGCTGGTCGTGGTCGCGCAAGCACGGCGAGGAGACCGACCACGCCGCCGACGC
The DNA here is from genome assembly GCF_900107175.1 of Modestobacter sp. DSM 44400. Classification (GTDB taxonomy): domain Bacteria; phylum Actinomycetota; class Actinomycetes; order Mycobacteriales; family Geodermatophilaceae; genus Modestobacter. The sequence continues at coordinate 55,568 of NZ_FNOZ01000017.1, forward strand.
CGCCGAGGGCTGGGCGCAGATCAAGCGCGACCTGGCCGCGCAGGCGCACCGGTTCTACGTGCTCGACGAGTTCACCTATCCCATGACCTGGGGCTGGGTCGACGTCGAGGACGTGGTGGAGACCCTGACGAACCGGCCGGGCAGCCAGCACGTGGTGATCACCGGCCGGAACGCCCACCCGGCGCTCATCGAGGCGGCGGACCTGGTCGTGGAGATGACCAAGGTCAAGCACCCGATGGACGCCGGGCAGAAGGGCCAGCGGGGGATCGAGTGGTGACCGCCGCGCCCGCCTCCTCTGTTGATCATCGGCGAATGGCTAGCGACACGCCGAACGGTCGCGGCCAGATGCCGATGATCAACACGTATCAGGGGGTCGGCCGGTGAGCGCACACCGGGTCCCGCGCATCGTGCTGGCCGCGCCCGCCAGCAACGCCGGCAAGACCTCGATCGCCACCGGCCTGATCGCCGCGCTCACCGCCCGCGGCCTCACCGTCTCCCCGCACAAGGTCGGACCGGACTACATCGACCCCGGCTACCACGGTCTGGCCGCCGGCCGCCCGGGTCGCAACCTGGACAACTGGCTGGTCGGCGAGGACCGCATCGTGCCGCTGTTCCTGCACGGCGCGCTCACCCCGCGCCCGGCCGACGTCGCGGTGGTCGAGGGCGTCATGGGCCTGTTCGACGGCGCCGCCCACGCCAGCGTCGAGCCCGGCTACGGGTCCACCGCACAGGTCGCCACCCAGCTCGCGGCGCCCGTCGTCCTGGTGGTGGACGCCGCCGCGCAGGCCCGCAGTGTCGCCGCGCTGGTGCACGGGTTCGCCACCTTCGACCCGGCGGTGCGCCTGGGCGGCGTCGTCCTCAACCGGGTCGGCAGCGACCGGCACGAAACGATCCTGCGCGAGGCACTGGGCGCGGCGGGGGTCCCGGTGCTGGGCGCGGTGCGTCGGATCGAGGCGCTGCACACCCCCTCGCGGCACCTGGGCCTGGTGCCGGCCGCCGAACGCTCGGCGCAGGCCGTGCGGACGGTCGGTGCGCTGGGGGCCGTCGTCGAGGCGGGCGTCGACCTGGACGCCGTCCTCCGGCTGGCCCGCTCGGCTCCGGACCTGCACGACACCCCCTGGGACCCGGCCGCCGAAGTGACCCCGATCGAAGGCCGGCCGGTGGTCGCCGTCGCCGGCGGACCGGCGTTCACCTTCGGCTACGCCGAGACCACTGAGCTGCTCGCCGCCGCGGGCGCCGACGTCCGAACCGTCGACCCGCTGACGGACGAGGCGCTGCCCGAGGGCACCCGCGCGCTGGTCGTCGGCGGCGGCTTTCCCGAGGTGCACGCCGGTGCGCTGAGCGCCAACGTCGGCCTGCGGACGGCAGTCGCCGCCCTCGCCGCCGCCGGCGGCCCGATCGCCGCGGAGTGCGCCGGGCTGCTGTACCTGTCCCGGGAACTGGACGGCGCACCGATGTGCGGCGTGCTGGACACCGGCACCGCGATGCACTCCCGGCTGGCCCTGGGCTACCGCGCGGCGGTGGCGCTCACCGACAGCGTGCTCGCTGCGGCCGGCACCCGGGTGCGCGGTCACGAGTTCCACCGCACCACCGCCGACCCGGGCGCCGGCGCGACCCCAGCCTGGCAGTGGAGCGCCGACGGCCCGGAGGGGTTCGCGCAGGGGTCGGTGCACGCCAGCTACCTGCACCTGAACTGGGCGGGATCGCCGGGAATGGCCGGCCGGTTCGTCGCCGCCGCGGCCCGGGTGGGCGTGCTCAGTGCACATCGCTGAGGGCGTCCACCCGCCCGTCCACACGCTGGGCTGGACGATCGCCGCCGCCCTGCTCGCCGCGCTGCCCAGCTCCCCCGGCGTCCGCGCATGATGACCGTCGGCGTCGGCGCCTCGGCCGGGGTGCCCGCCGAGGAGGTGCTCGCCGCGCTGGACGCCGTCGTGCCCGCCTCCACCGGGCGCGTCACCCTCGCCACCCTCGACGTCCGGGCCACCGAACCCGGGCTGCGCGAGGCGGCCGAGCGGCGGGGCTGGCCGCTGACGGGGCACCCGGCGGCTGCGCTGGCCGCTGTGCCGGTGCCGGCGCCGTCGGCCCGGGTGGCCGCCGCCGTCGGCACGCCCTCGGTCGCCGAGGCCGCCGCGCTGCTCGGCGGCGGGCAGCTGGTCGTCGGCAGGACGGTGCACGGGCGGGTGACGGTCGCGGTCGCCCGGACCGACGAGGACCTGCACCACCACGGGGACGTCGAACTCGCGCCGGGGCTGGTCGACCTGGCGGTCAACGTGCGCGCCGGCGCCCCGCCGGCCTGGCTGCGCGCCGTGCTGCACGCCGCGGTCGAGGACAGCGCCGCCTATCCCGACCCCGGGCCGGCCCGGAGGGCCGTGGCCGCCGTGCACGGCCGGGCCGAGGAGGAGGTTTTGCTGGCCGCCGGCGCGGCCGAGGTCTTCACCTTGGTCGCCCGGGCTCTCCGGCCGCGGCGGCCGTTCGTCGTGCACCCCTCGTTCACCGAGCCAGAGGCGGCGCTGCGCGCGGCCGGGCACGCCGTGCAGCGGGTGCACCTGCGCGGCGAGGACGGCTACCGGCTGGACCCCGCCGCCGTCCCCGAGGACGCCGACCTGGTCGTGCTGGGCAACCCGACCAACCCCACCTCGGTGCTGCACCCCGCCGCCGCCGTCGCCGCGCTCGCCCGGCCCGGGCGGGTGCTCGTGGTCGACGAGGCGTTCGCCGACACGGTGCCCGGGGAACCGGCGTCGCTGGTCGGGCGCGGCGACCTGCCCGGCGTCCTGGTGGTGCGCAGCCTGACCAAGACCTGGGGCCTGGCCGGGCTGCGGGTCGGCTACGCGCTGGGGCCTGCGGACCTGGTGGCCGCGCTGGCCGCCGCGCAGCCGCACTGGCCGGTGTCCACGCCGGCGCTGGCCGCACTGGTGGCCTGCACGAGCGAGGCCGCCCGCACCGAGGCCGCCGCCCTCGCCACCGAGACCGCCGTCCACCGGGCCGCGCTGCTGGCCGCCCTGCCGCCCTCGGTGCAGGTGATCGGGGTACCGACGTCGTCCTTCGTGCTCCTCGGCGTGCCCGGCGGCGCGGCGGTGCGAAAGCGGTTGCGCGACGCCGGCTGGGCGGTGCGCCGGGGCGACACGTTCCCGGGCCTGTCCGACGACCATCTGCGGGTCGCCGTCCGGGAACCCGCCACCTCGCGTGCGTTCGCCGCCGCGCTGGCTGAGATCCTTGCCCGGATGGACGTCCCCGAGGAGCACCGTTGAACACCGACCCACCTCCGTTCCCGGGAACCCTCCTGGGCGACACCATCGCCGCCGTCCGCCCCCGGGAGGCCGCCGCCGAGCGGGCCGCCCGCGACCGGCTGGACCGGATGACCAAGCCGCCGGGCGCCCTCGGCGTGCTGGAGGACGTCGCCGCGCAGCTGGCCGGCACCGCGGGCCGGTGCCCGGCACCGCTGCCCACCCCGGCCGCAGTCGCTGTCTTCGCCGGTGACCACGGCGTGCACGCCCGGGGCGTCACCCCGTGGCCGCAGGAGGTGACCGCCCAGATGGTCGCCAACTTCGTCGCCGGCGGCGCGGTGATCAACGCCTTCGCCGCGCAACTGGGAGCCAATGTCGTGGTTGTGGACGTCGGCGTGGCCACGCCCGCCGAGCCCGCCCCGGCGCTGTGGGACCGCAACGTCCGCCGCGGTACCGCTGACCTCGCGGTCGGTCCGGCGATGAGCCTGGACGAGGCCCGGCGGGCGGTCGAGGTCGGCATCGAGGTGGCGACGGCGCTCGCCGACGGGCACGGCTGCCTGGTCACCGGCGACATGGGGATCACCAACACCACGGCGTCCGCTGCGTTGATCTGCGCCTTCACCGGCGCCGACCCGGTCGCGGCCACCGGGCGTGGCACCGGCGTGGACGACCCGACGCTGGCCCGCAAGGTCGACGTCGTGACCCGGGCCGTCGCCCGGGTGCCGGCGCGGCCGGCGACACCGGAGCAGGCGCTGGCGGCACTGGCCGAGGTGGGCGGCCTCGAACACGCCGCGCTGGCCGGGTTCGTGCTCGGCGCCGCAGCGGCGCGCGTCCCTGTGCTGCTGGACGGCGTCATCGCCGGCGCGGCCGCGCTGGTCGCTGCCGCGCTGTGCCCGACCGCGCTGGAGCACGCGCTGGCCGGGCACACCTCGGCCGAGCCGGGACACTCCCTGGCGCTGCGGGCGCTCGGCCTCCGCCCGCTGCTGGGCCTGGACCTTCGACTGGGCGAGGGCACCGGCGCGCTGCTGGCGGTGCCGCTGGTGGCCAGCGCCGCCCGGGCGCTGCAGGACGTGGCGACGTTCGACTCCGCCGGCGTCACCGAGAAGAGCTGATGAGCCCTCCACCCGATCCGGGCTCCGCCGCGGTCTACCCGGTCGGCCTGCGCCTCGGTGGCCGTCGGGTCGTCGTCGTCGGCGGCGGCCAGGTGGCCCACCGCCGGGTCGCCGGGCTGCTCGAGGCCCGCGCGCACGTCACCGTCGTCAGCCCCGAGGTCACGCCGGCCCTGGAGGCCCTCGTCGCCCCCGGCGCGGTTACCTGGCACCCGCGCCGCTACGTCCGCGGCGACCTGGCCGGGACCTGGTACGCGGTGGCCGCCACCGACGACCCGGCGGTGAACGCGGCGGTGGCCGAGGAGGCCGAGCGGCTGCGGATCTTCTGTGCCCGGGCCGACGACCGGTCCGCGTCCAGCGTCTGGACCCCGGCGGTCGGCAGGCAGGGCGACCTCGTGGTCGGTGTGCACGGCGGGGGCGACCCCCAGCGGGCCGTCGGCGTCCGGGACGCCGTCCTGGCCGGGCTGACCGACGGCTCGATCGCCGACCGGGCCTCCCGGGCACCCACCGGGGCGCCGGGCAGCGTCGTCCTGGTGGGCGGCGGACCCGGCGACCCCGGGCTGGTCACCGTGCGCGGGCGGCAGGCGGTGGCGACCGCGGACGTCGTCATCGCCGACCACCTCGCCCCGCAAGGTCTGCTCGCCTCGCTGCCGGTGGGCGTGGAGGTCATCGACGCCTCCAAGCTGCCGCGCGGGCGTGCGATGGCCCAGGAGCAGATCAACTCCCTGCTCATCGACCGGGCCCGGGCGGGCAAGCGGGTCGTGCGGCTCAAGGGCGGGGACCCGTTCGTCTTCGGCCGCGGCTACGAGGAGCTCGCGGCCTGCACCGCCGCCGGCATTCCGGTCGAGGTGGTGCCCGGCGTGACCAGCGCCATCGCCGTCCCGGGGCTGGCCGGCGTGCCGGTCACCCATCGCGGGATGACCCACGAGTTCGTCGTCGTCTCCGGGCACGTGCCCCCCGGCCACCCCGCCTCGCTGGTCGACTGGGCAGCGCTGGGGAAGCTGCGCGGGACCGTCGTCGTGCTGATGGGCGTGGACACCGCGCCGGCCATCGCCGCCGCGCTGGTCGAGCACGGCCGCCCCGCCGACACCCCCGTGGCGGTGGTCTCCGACGGGGCGACCCCCGCGCAGCGGATGCTGCGGACGACGCTGGCCGGGCTGGCCCGGACGCTGGCCGACGAGGGTGTCCGGCCGCCCGCGGTGTGGGTGGTCGGCGACGTCGTCTCCCTCGGTGCCTGAGCGCCGGCCGGGTGCTCGCTGTGTGATCTTGGTCACTCGGGGCTACCGTCGGCGCACCGTCACCGTCCGGAAGGCCCTCCATGACCCGCCACCGCATCCGCGCCCTCCTGGTGCCCCTGGCCCTCGGCCTGCTCACCACCACGCTGGTCAGCCCGGCCTCGGCCGCCCCGACGCGGTACCCGCAGCCGCCGGAGGTCGACTACTTCGTCAACGAGGCGACCCTTCCCTTCGACGCGCTCCCCGGAACGACGACCACCCGCACCTGGGGCGTGCTCCAGGGCGCCGGGTACCAGATCGAGGTGCCCGACCACTGGAACGGCGACCTGGTGATGTGGGCCCACGGCTACCGGGGCACCGGCGCCGAGCTCACCGTCAGTGCGCCGCCCGACGGCCTGCGGCAGTACCTGGTCGACCACGGCTACGCCTGGGCGGCGTCCAGCTACGACGAGAACGGCTACGACGTCGACTCGGGGGTGGAGAGCACGCACCGGCTGGTCAGGTACTTCGACAAGGCCGTCGGCAAACCCGACCAGCGCTACCTCGCAGGGGTCTCCATGGGCGGCCACGTCACCGGCGTCTCGATCGAGAAGTACCGGGCCGAGTACGTCGGCGCGATGCCGGTCTGCGGCGTGATGGGCGACCGCCGGCTGTTCGACACGTTCCTCGATTACAACGCCGCTGCGCAAGCGCTGACCGACACCCCGCCGGTCTACCCGGCCCCGGCCGACTACGTGACGACGACCGCCGCGCAGATGAAGACCGAGCTGGGGCTGCCTGACGCCCTCACCCCGGCCGGTGAGGAGCTGCGAGCGGTCACCGAGCAGCGCACCGGCGGTGAGCGGCCGCTGTTCGACGCCGGCTTCGCAAACTTCGCGAACTTCCTGTTCACCGTGTACCCGGTCTTCCCCGGCCTCGGCGAGGAGAAGGGAGCCGTCGGCGGCAACGCCGACACCGTCTACCAGCTCGATGCGGACCCGGCGCTGACCGCGGAGGAGCAGGCGCTCAACGCCGAGGTCCTGCGGGTCGAGGCGGCGCGCAGCCACCGCGGGCTGTCCGGCGTGCCGACCATCGACGGAAGGTTCCGCATCCCGGTGCTGACGATGCACGACCTCGGCGACCTGTTCGTGCCATTCAGCATGGAACAGGAGTACGCCCGGGACGCCGCCCGGCGCGGCAACTCCGACCTGCTGGTGCAGCGGGCGATCCGCGGCGTCGCGCACTGCGACTTCAGCCCCGAGGAGTACCAGCAGGCGTTCGCCGACCTGGTCACCTGGGTGGAGGACGGCGTCCGGCCGGAGGGGGACGACGTCCTGAACCCGACCGTGGTGGCCGACCCCCGCTACGGCTGCCGGTTCACCATGCCGCAGCGGGACTTCGACACCCAGGACTGCAGCTGACGGACCAGGCATAGGAAGCTTTCCCCCCGGTTCTCGCGCCGGAACCGGGTGCAGAGCTTCCTATGCCGGGGGGATCCGGGCGGCGGCGTCCTCCAGGAGCACCTGGCGTTCGGCCGGGTCCCGCCGCGGGCAAGAGGTGCAGACGGCCTCGTGCGGGACCCGGTAGAGCAGGCAGCAGGACGCCCGCCGGGTGAAGCGGGTGCCGACCACCTCGACGTAGCGCGGGGCGGGCATCGGCGCCCCGATCGCGGCGGCCAGCGGTCCGGCCAGCGCGGTGACGGCGTCCACGTCGCCGACCGCCCGGCCCAGCGCCAGCAGCCGGTTGGCGAGGGAGTCGGTGGCGATGGCCCACAGCGGGCGGGTGCGCGTGCCGCCGGCCTCGGCGACCGCGCCGACCACCGCGGTGAGCGTGCCGCGCAGGTCCGCTTCCAGGTCGGTGGAGTGGCCGGCGGCGGTGGTCGCCGCGATCGGCACCCCGCCGGACAGCAGGTGCAGCCGGGTGTCGGACAGCCGGGCCGACAGCGGCCGGCCGGTGACCAGCCCGGCCAGCGCCGGGGTCAGCAGCACGCTCGACACCGAATACCACCACACCGTGGCCAGCACCCGGCGGTCGGTCGTGCGCTGGCGCGCGGCCCGCTCGGTGAGCACGTGTGCCGTCCACCACGCGTCGGCCAGCCGGGTCGCCGGAACCACCACGCCCATCGGCGGGGCGACCAGCCCGAGCGCGGCCGCACCGGGCAGCCGGGCTGCGACGGCAGCCTGCGCGCCGTCGTCGCTCTCCTCGTCCCTCACTCCGGACAGTCTGCGCCTCCGGGGCAGGTCAGGTCCGGGCGACGCGGGGGTGACCGAAGCCATAGGTTGTGCATGAGAGTCAGCGCCGCCCGGCCGGAACGGCGGCGCCCGGATCCGGAGGTGCCACATGAGCGGAACGACCGAGGCCCACGGCCTGACCAACCCCGAAGGCGGCTTTCCCCCGCCAGCGGAGTTCACCGCGCAGGCCAATGTCGGCGAGGAAGCGTACGAGCGGGCCGCGGCCGACCGGGTCGGCTTCTGGGAGGACGCCGCGCGCCGGCTGGACTGGACCCAGGAGTGGGACCAGGCGCTGGACTGGAGCAACCCGCCGTTCGCCAAGTGGTTCGCCGGCGGGAAGCTCAACGTGGCGGTCAACTGCGTGGACCGGCACGTCGACGCTGGCCACGGCGAGCAGGTCGCCTACCACTGGGTCGGCGAGCCCGGCGACACCCGGACGATCACCTACGCCCAGCTCAAGGACGAGGTGTGCCGGGCGGCCAACGCGCTGACCGAGCTCGGCGTCCAGTCCGGTGACCGGGTGGCGATCTACCTGCCGATGATCCCGGAGGCAGTGGTCTCCATGCTCGCCTGCGCCCGGATCGGCGCCGTCCACATGGTCGTGTTCGGCGGCTTCTCCCCCGACGCGCTGGCCAGCCGGATCACCGACGCCGGTGCGAAGGTCGTGATCACCGCCGACGGCGGCTACCGACGCGGGGCGCCCAGCGCGCTCAAGCCGAACGTCGACGAGGCTCTGACGAAGACCGAGGGCGTCCGGAGCGTGCTGGTGGTGAAGCGGACCGAGCAGGAAGTGGAGTGGACCGAGGGCCGCGACCTCTGGTGGCACGACGTGGTCGGCGGCCAGTCGACCGAGCACCAGGCTGACTCCTTCGACGCCGAGCACCCGCTCTACATCATGTACACGTCCGGGACGACGGCGAAGCCCAAGGGCATCCTGCACACCTCCGGTGGCTACCTGACCCAGGTCAGCTACACCCACTGGGCGACCTTCGACATCAAGCCCGACACCGACGTCTTCTGGACGGCGGCCGACGTCGGCTGGGTCACCGGCCACAGCTACATCGTCTACGGGCCGCTGGCGAACCGGACCACCTCGGTCATGTACGAGGGCACGCCGGACACCCCGCACCAGGGCCGGTGGTGGGAGATCGTCCAGGAGTACGGCGTGACGGTGCTCTACACGGCGCCCACCACGATCCGCACGTTCATGAAGTGGGGCGAGGACGTGCCGGCCGGCTTCGACCTGTCCTCGCTGCGGCTGCTCGGGTCGGTCGGTGAGCCGATCAACCCGGAGGCATGGCTCTGGTACCACAAGATCATCGGCGGCGGCCGCTGCCCGGTCATGGACACCTGGTGGCAGACCGAGACCGGCGCGCACATGGTCACCCCGCTGCCCGGCGTGACGACGCTGAAGCCCGGCTCCGCGCAACGCCCGTTCCCCGGGATCGCGGCCAGCGTGGTCGACGAGGAGGGCAAGCCCATCGAGGCCGGCGCCACCGGCTACCTGGTGCTCACCGAGCCGTGGCCGGCGATGCTGCGCACCATCTGGGGCGACGACGATCGCTACAAGGACACCTACTGGAGCCGGTACGGCGCGGGCGTCTACTTCGCCGGGGACGGCGCCAAGCTCGACGAGGACGGCGACATCTGGCTGCTCGGCCGGGTCGACGACGTCATGAACGTGTCCGGGCACCGCATCTCCACCACCGAGGTGGAGTCCGCGCTGGTCAGTCACCCGACCGTCGCCGAGGCCGCCGTCGTCGGCGCCACCGACCCGACCACCGGTCAGGGCATCGTGGCCTTCGTGATCCTGCGCGGGGACGCCGAGGACTCCGGTGAAGAACTGGTGAAGACCCTGCGCCAGCACGTCCGCAAGGAGATCGGGCCGATCGCCAGCCCGCGGCAGATCATGGTCGTTGCCGAGCTTCCCAAGACCCGTTCGGGCAAGATCATGCGCCGGCTGTTGCGCGACATCGCCGAGAACCGGGAACTGGGCGACGTCTCCACGCTCACCGACTCCTCGGTGATGGACCTGATCAGCAGCAAGCTCCCCGGCGCCAAGGAAGACTGACGGACCCCTCCTGGGTCCCCTCGCAGGCTCGGGCGCGCCCTGCAGGGGGCCATCTGACGCTCGGGGAGGCCGAGGAGGGGGCCTCAGGAGGGGACCGGGACGCGCGCGACGCGATGATGCGGCACGATCAGCGAAACGACCGCGCTGCACATCGGCGCTGACCAGGGAGGAACCCCCGTGGCCCACAGCGTCTCCACGCACGTCCCCGGCCCGACCGGCGGGCCGGCCGAGCCCTCGCTCGGCACGCTCGCCAAGAGCGCCATGACCGACGTCTCCACGCTCATCCGCAGCGAGATCGAGCTGGCCAAGGCCGAGGTCGGGACGTCGGTCAAGCGCGGCGGCGTGAGCATCGCCTCCTTCGCCGTCGCGGGCGTCATGGCCGCCTTCGCCGGCATCTTCTTCTTCATCGCCCTGGCCGAGTTCCTCACCTGGCTCGGGCTGGCCCGCTGGGTCGCCTACCTGATCGTGTTCGCCTTCCTCCTGCTGATCGCCGGGCTCGCCGGCCTGGTGGGGTGGCGGATGCTGAAGAAGATCGAGAAGCCCGAGCGCACCCTCGAGACGCTGCACGACCTCCCCGACGTGATGCGCCGCAAGGCCCCGGGGCAGCGGCAGCACGACCTGCCGGTGGTCCGCAACGGCCAGGTCGTGCGACAGGATCCGCACGCCCGCCTGAGCTGACCGCGCCGAACTGACCACCCCCGCCGGCGGCCCCGGCCCCGCCGGGCGCCCCGATGCCACGAGCGTCCTGCTGCCCGGTCCCTGGGCACACCGGGACGTTTCCGCCAACGGCGTGCGGCTGCACGCCGCCGAGGCCGGCGAGGGCCCGCTCGTGCTGCTGCTGCACGGCTTCCCCCAGTTCTGGTGGGCCTGGCGGGCGCAGCTGACCGGGCTGGCGGCCGCCGGGCTGCGGGTGGTCGCCCCCGACCTGCGCGGCTACGGGGCCAGCGACAAGCCCCCGCGCGGCTACGACCTGCCGACCGCGGCCTCCGACGCCGCCGCCGTCGTCCGGGCGCTCGGCGAACAGGACGCCGTCGTCGTCGGCTCCGACTGGGGTGGCCTGGTCGGCTGGACGATGGCCGCGCTGCACCCGCGGACGGTACGCAAGCTCGTCGTCCTGGGCACCGCGCACCCCCGCCGGATGCGGGCCGGGATGGCCGATGCGGGTCAGCGCCGGGCGTCGGCCTACGCACTGCCCTTCCAGCTGCCCCGGCTGCCCGAGCGGCAGCTGACCCGCGCCGACGACGACCCGGTGGCCGAGCTGATGCGCCGCTGGTCGGGGCCGGACTGGGTACAGACCGCCGACTTCGCCGAGGCGGTGGACCGCTACCGATCGGCGACCCGGATCCCGCAGGCCGCCTACGGGGCGATGGAGTACTTCCGCTGGGCCGGGCGGTCCCAGGTGCGCCCCGACGGGCTGCGGTTCGCCCGCCGGATGGCCGCGCCCATCACCGCCCCGACGCTGCAGCTGCACGGCGCGGTCGACAGCTGCGTACTGCCGGCCACCGCCCGCGGCTCGGACCGTTACGTGGCCGGCGCCTACGAGTGGCGCGAGCTACCCGGCGTGGGCCACTTCCCGCACGAGGAGGCAACGGCTGAGGTCACCGCCGCGATCGCCGACTTCGCGATCTGACGATCGCGGAGCCATCGTCAGATCGGGCCGAAGGCCGGACCGAAGAGGCTCGGCAGCCCGGCGTAGCCGGTCCGCTCCTACACCGGAGGTGGGTCATTCGCAGGGGCCGGTGTCGACCGCGGCGACGGCGGTCCGCCCGACCCGGGCGGCGTCACTGACCTCCGCGGCGGTGAGTGCGTAGCCGGTGTCCGGGTCGTCGATGGCCGAGGCGAAGACCACCCCGAGCACGGAGCCGTCGGTGGCCAACAGCGGCCCGCCGGAGTTTCCGGCCCGCACCTGGCCGAAGAGGGCGTAGACGTCGCGCTGCACGGTCTGGTCCGCCCGAAAGTCCGGGCCGCTGATCTCCCCGCGGTCCCGCACCCGGGCCGGTCCGACGTACAGCCCGCCGCCGCCCGGGTAGCCCATCACGATGGCGTCGGCACCGGTGTCGACCGGAGCCGGCGCGAAGGCGAGCGGCAGCTCCGGAAGGCCGGGGACCGACAGCACGGCGACGTCGGTCTCGGCGTCGACGTAGACGGGTGTGGCGTCGTAGCTCTCGCCCTCCGCGGTGACCACCGGCTCGGTGACCCCGGCCAGCACGTGCGCGTTCGTCATCACCCGCTGGTCGGCGTAGACGAAACCGGAGCCGTCGATCTGCCGCGCGCAGGAGATCGCGATGCCGCGGATCTGCACCACCGACCCCTTGACGTTGTCGACGACCGGCCTGGCCAGCAGCGTCTGGTCCGGCGCGGGTACGTCGCGGGCCTGCGTGGGGGTGAGCGGATCGAGTACGTCGGGCAGGCCCTGCCGGTCGATGGCCTCCCGCAGCGAGTCGTACAGCGAGCGGACGCCGTCCGGGACGCCCTGGTCGACGGCCTGCACCAGCGTCGACTGCCGGACCTGGCCGGCCACCACGGGGAACGGCGAGGTCGCCAGCGGGATGGCCACCATCCAGGCGACCAGCAGGACGGCGAGCGCCGACACGACGGCCCCGGCGACGGCGTCGACGGCCCTGGCCGGTTCCCAGGTGACCCGCTTGCGGACGGCCCGCCCGATCACCCCGGCGAGCAACTGGCCGAGCAGCGCCCCGGCCAGCACGACGACGAGGGCGACGAAGACCCGGGTCACCGTGGAGTCGGCCAGGTCGTCGGCCAGCGGACCGGACAGCTGGGCGCCGAGCACCGCGCCACCGAAGAAGCCGACGAACGAGGCGACCGAGACGATCAGGCCCTGCCGGAACCCCGACAGCGCGAACAGCAGGGCGAGCGCGATCAGCGCCAGGTCCACCACGGACACGGGATCAGCCGCCGCTGACCGTCATCGTGCCGACCTGCCCGAGAGCGGTGTGGAAGCTGCACTCGAAGGGGTAGTTGCCGGCCGCGGTCACGGTGAACTCGATGGTGTCCGACTCCCCGGGCGCCAGCAGCGGGATGCCCTCGGCAATCGTCGAGGGGCCCGTGCCGGGGGTGAAGGCGAAGTTGTGGGTGAGCTGCGTGGCGGTGTTGCGCACGGTCAGCCGTACCTGCCCCGTGGCGACGGTGAAGTTCACCGGGGTGAAGACATAGTCGTCGCCGGTCTCCAGGGTGATCTCCTGGACCCCGTCCGGGGCGGCGCTGACGGTGCCCACCGCCGCGTCGGCCGTCCGGGTCGCCGCGGGCAGCGTCGGCTCGCCGTTGCCGCACCCGGCGAGCAGGCCCAGCACCAGCAGCAGACCGCCGAGCGCGGCCGCGGGTACGCGCCGCCGGCGCGCGCGCAGGGTCGTCGTGCGTGGAGTGCGGCGGGCGGTGCTCATCGCCCCGGAACCGTACGCGGCGCGGCCGGTGACCCGGCGTCCTCGGCGACCGTCGGCGCGGCGCGGTCGGCCACGTCCGCGTCCAGCGGGTCGACGTCGGCGTTTTCGGCCTCCTCCTCACCGGACCACTCCTGCGAGGGCGGCAGGACGGCCAGCGGGCGGACGTCGCGGTCGTCCCACGGCCGGTTGAGCCCGGCCGCTTCCAGGACGGCGTCCAACAGCCCGGCGGTGAAGCCCCACACGACCATGCCGGCGACGCCGAAGGCCGGGCCGACATAACCCGCCGGGTGCCGGACGCGGAACCGGTTGGCCGGGTCGACCAGGTCGGCGAGCGGCACTCGGGCCACCCGGGCGACCTCGTGCGGGTCGCCGGTGGCGATGTCGCGCGGGTCGTCCCACCAACCCACCACCGGGACTACGACGTTGTCCGAGGGGCCCAGGAACAGCTCGGGCAGCGTGGCGACGACCCGCACCGCGGACGGGTCGACGCCGACCTCCTCGTGCGCCTCGCGCAATGCGGTGCCGACCGGGTAGTCCTCCCCGGGGTCGGCGCCGCCACCGGGGAACGCCGGCTGCCCGGCGTGGCTGCGCAGCCGCTGGGACTTCTCGATGAGCAGCACGTCCGGCCCGCCCTGTCCCTCGCCGAACAGGATCAGCACCGCCGACCGGCGAGCGGTCTCGCTGGGCTTCCCGTGCCGGCGGGGCAGCGGCAGGTCTGCGGCGGTGGCCACCATGCGTTGCAGGTACTCGGGTAGGTCCGCCGTGGCGGTCACAGCTGCACCCCGAGGTGCTCGGCGACCAGCTGCTCGAACTCGGCCAGCGAGTCGACCGGCACCCGCTGGACGTAGGCGACCGACCCGTCGGCGGCGAGGAAGAGGGTGTACGGCAGCCCGCGCAGGCCCAGTCCGGCCGCGAGGTCACCGCTGGCGTCGACAGCGGTCGGGATGGTGATGCCGGCGTCCGCCGCGAAAGAGGTGGCGGCGGAGACCCGGTCCTGGCTGTTGACGGTCAGTACCCGGAGCTGGTCGCCGGACGCGTCGGCGAGCTGCTGCACGATCGGCAGCTCCTCCCGGCACGGACCACACCAGCTGGCCCAGAGGTTGACCACGGTCGGGACGCCGGGGGCCTTGGCGAAGTCGAGGGAGCCGCCGTTGAAGCAGTCGAAGCGCAGGTCGGACACGTCGCTGTCGGCCGCCGGCTGGTCGGGCTGGTCCGGGCAGGGGGCGAGGTCGGTGTCGGCCGGCACCACCTCGTCGGCACTGGAGGGGGCGGCCGCGATGTCGTCGTCCGAGCCGCTGGCGCAGCCGGCGAGCAGCAGGGCCACCGCCAGCAGCGGGGCGGCCAGCCGGGACGGGCGGGTCACTCGGTGTCCGAGGCGGCCGGGCTCTTGACCAGCTTGCCGGCCACCTCCGGGTCCAGCGGCCCGATGCCGAACGAGGGGCACCAGGCGGCCAGCCCGCACGCGCCGCAGGCCGGCTTCTTGGCGTGGCAGACACGCCGGCCGTGGAAGATCACCCGGTGGGAGAAGATCGTCCACTCCTTCTTCGGCACCAGCTCGGCGACCTCGGTCTCGACCTTCACCGGGTCCTCTTCCGCCGTCCAGCCGAAGCGGCGGACCAGCCGGCCGAAGTGGGTGTCGACGGTCAGCCCGGGCACCTCGAAGGCGTTGCCGAGGACGACGTTGGCCGTCTTGCGGCCGACGCCGGGGAGGGTGACCAGATCGGGCAGGTTGCCGGGCACCTCGCCGGCGAACCGTTCGACGAGCGTCTGCCCCAGGCCGATGACCGAGTTCGCCTTGGCGCGGAAGAAGCCGGTGGGCTTGAGGACCTCCTCGAGTTCCCCCCGGTCGGCTCCGGCGTAGGCCACCGCATCGGGGTAGCGGGCGAACAGCGCCGGGCTGACCCGGTTCACCATTCTGTCGGTGGTCTGCGCCGACAGGACCGTGGCGACGAGCAGCTCCAGCGGGGTGGTGAAGTCCAGCTCGCAGTGCGCGTCGGAATGGATGTCGGCCAGCTCGCGGGCCATCCGCCGGGCCCGCCGGGTGCGGGCCAGTGGGGTTTCGTCGGGGTCGAAGGGTGACACCCCGAGGCGCGCGGCCCGGCCCGGGCGCCGGGCCTTGACGGAGCGGATGAGGTCCGACTGGAGGACGGGCTGGGACACGCGACGAGGGTAGGCCGAGCTGCTGACACCCATCGACGGGTCATACTCGACGGCGGGGCGCCGCCCCGGACCCCGCCGGGCGGCCCGCCCGTTGGACGCCGTTGACCCCCCAGGGTCGACCCGCCCGGAGACGTCGCCGAGGAGGTGCTGCGTGGTCGCCCTCATCGTCATCCTGTTCCCACCGCTGCTGATCGCCTTCCTGCTGGTCATGGAGCGCGTGGAGGAGCCGTTGCGGCGTCCCACGTCCCAGCGCGAGGTGGAGGAGTTCCTGGGCTCGGCGACGGTAGGCGAGGTGGACGCACTCGCCCAGTCAGGCATCCGCCGGGCGATGACCCGGTGGCGCCTCCGCCGGCGCCGGCCGGCTTCACCCCCGGGCCGGCGGGCCGTCACCGACCGGGGCGTCCGGTCCATCGACGACGACTCTGACCTGGACTGACACGGTACCCGGCCTGGCCGCGCCGCCGGTCCCACCCAGAGTGGGCATCCCGGTGACGTTCCGCAGTGGTGCGGATCTCCACAGGCCCTAGACTGCCCGTGACGCGGGTCGCCATCGCACCCGTGAGGACGTTGCGAGAGGTGCACGTGGACGAGGTCCTTGCCCAGTCCGGGCTCTTCCAGGGTTTGTCGGAGGAGTCCGTCGAGCCGGTGGCCAGCTCCCTGGAAACGGTGACGCTGCCGCGCGGCCGGGTCGTCTTCAACGAGGGCGAGCCGGGCGACAGCCTCTACGTCATCCTCTCCGGGAAGATCAAGCTGTCCCGCCGTGCCCCCGACGGCCGGGAGAACGTGCTGGCCGTGATGGGTCCCTCCGACCAGTTCGGTGAGCTGTCGGTGTTCGACCCCGGCCCGCGCACGGCCACGGCGACCGCGGTCACCGACGTCCGGATGGCCAAGATGCCGCAGACGATGCTCCGGCCCTGGATCGAGGCGCACCCCGAGGTGGGTGAGCGGCTCCTGCAGGTGCTGGCCCGCCGGCTGCGGCGCACCAACGACTCGGTCGCCGACCTGATCTTCACCGACGTCCCCGGCCGGGTGGCCAAGGCGCTGCTGCAGATGGCCGACCGCTTCGGCAGCCGCGAGACCGACGGGCTGCGGGTCAAGCACGATCTGACCCAGGAGGAGCTCGCCCAGCTGGTGGGCGCCTCCCGCGAGACGGTGAACAAGGCGCTCGCCGACTTCGTGCACCGCGGCTGGATCCAGCTGCAGGGCAAGTCGGTCGTCGTCCTCGACGAGGAGCGGCTGCGCCGGCGCGCCAGGTGAGGCTTCGCGAAGCCATTCCTCACCTGGGGCCGCAGGCCCCCTCCTGATGTGCTGGACAGCACCGCCCAGCGGTTCCGCTACCTCACTGGAAGTGGGATCCGGATGCGGGTGCCGTCGGGCAGCACGGCAAGCACACCCTCGTCGGTCTGCTCGAACGTCGGGCTGATCGGCTCCAGCGACGCGGGAGGTGAGCCGGCGATCGCGGCGGCCGCGTCCGGGAAGGACTCGAGCTGGCGGAGCGTGTGCACCGTCGGCGGCAGCATCGGGCGGGTGCCGGCGGCGTACTCGGCCAGTGCCGCGGATGGCGTCGTCCACACCGCCTCGTCGGCCTCGCCGGAGACGTCGCGCGCCTCCTGGCCGACCGGCATCAGCGCGGTGAAGAACTTGGTGTCGTATCGGCGTTTCTCCCCGGGCGGGGTGATCCAGTGCGCGTAGGGCCGCAGCAGGTCCGCCCGCAGCGCCAGGCCGCGGCCGGCGAGCAGCTCGGCCATCGACAGTTCGCGGGCCAGCAGCGCCTTCCGCTGGGCCTCCCATTCGTCGCCGGACACGTCGGGGACGACACTCGGCCCGTCGGCCGGGCCGGCCAGCAGGACGCCGGCCTCCTCGAAGGTCTCCCGCACCGCGGCGCAGACCAGCTCGCGGGCGGTGCGCTCGTCGCAGCCCCAGGCGGTTGCCCACTCCCCCTCCGCCGGACCGACCCACGCCACGTCGGTGTCGCCGTCGCGGGGGTCGACCCCACCTCCCGGGTAGGCGGTCATCCCGCCGGCGAAGGGCATCCCTTTGGTGCGGCGCAGCAGGTAGACCTCCACCCCGGCCGCGCCGTCGCGCAGCAGCAGGACGGTCGCCGCCTGCCGGATGGGCACTGCCTCACTCATCTCAGTTCAACGGTCAGCTCGACTTCGACCGGGGCGCCCAGCGGCAGCTCGGCCACCCCGACCGCGCTGCGGGCGTGCTGGCCGGCCTCACCGAACACCCGGCCGAGGAACTCGCTCGCCCCGTTGACCACGCGTGGCTGGCCGGTGAACCCCTCGGCGCTCGCCACGTAGCCGACCACCCGGACGATGCGCGCGACGGAGTCGAGCCCGACCAGGTCATCGACGGCGGCCAGAGCATTGAGCACGCAGACCTTGGCGTCGGCCGCGGCCTCCTCGATCTCCACCGAGCCCCCGACCTTGCCGGTGCGGCGGAGCCCGCCGTCGACGAAGGGCAGCTGCCCGGAGGTGAAGACCAGCTGCCCGGTGCGCACCGCGGGCACGTAGGCCGCGACGGGAGCGGCCACCGGGGGCAGCCGGACACCCAGTTCGGCGAGACGGGCGTGCCAGGACGGTGCCGGGGAAGTCATTGCCGGGACCTCAGTTCGACGGGCGCTTGAGGTAGGCGACCAGCTGGTCGCCCCCGCCCGGCCCGGACAGGACCGTGACCAGCTCCCAGCCGTCGACACCCCACGAGTCGAGGATCGCCTTGGTGTTGTGGATCAGCAGCGGGATGGTGGCGTACTCCCAGGTGCGGCGTTCGCTCATGCGGCGACGCTAGCGCAGCCGGGACGGGCCCGAGTCCGCCACCGCTCGTAGGCTGGTGCGGGTGAGCCTCCAGTCGTCGTCCGTGCGGTGCCACATCGTCACCGGCAAGGGCGGCACCGGGAAGACCACGGTCGCCGCCGCCCTCGCCCTGGCCCTGGCCGCCGACGGCCGCCACGTCCTGCTGATCGAGACCGAGGGCCGGCAGGGCATCGCCCAGATCTTCGACACGCCGCCGCTGCCCTACGAGGAGCGCCGGGTGGCGGTCACCCGCGGCGGCGGCGAGGTGAAGGCCCTGGCCATCGACGTCGAGGCGGCCTTCCTCGAGTACCTGGACATGTTCTACAACCTCAAGCGCGCCGGCAGGGCGCTGCGCAAGATGGGCGCCGTCGACTTCGCCACGGCCATCGCGCCGGGGCTGCGGGACGTGCTGCTCACCGGCAAGATCAAGGAGGCGGTGTCCCGACGCCGCGAGGGCCGGCACGTCTACGACGCCGTCGTTGTCGACGCCCCGCCCACCGGCCGGATCACCCGCTTCCTGAACGTCACCGGCGAGGTCGCCGGCCTCGCCCGGTCGGGTCCGATCAAGACCCAGAGCGACGGGGTCATGGCGGTGCTCCGCTCCCCGCAGACTGCGGTGCACCTGGTGACCCTGCTGGAGGACATGCCCGTGCAGGAGACCGCCGACGCGATCAGGGACCTGACCGCCGCCGGGCTGCCGGTCGGCTCGGTCGTGGTGAACATGGCCGCCGAGCCGCTGTTGCCGGCGGCCAGCCTGACCCGGACGTCGGAGGGCCGGCTCACCGGCGCCGATCTGGCCCCCGCCCTGGCGGCCGCCGCGCTGCCCGGCGGCCCCGACGTGGTCGCCGGGCTGGCCGCCGAGGCCGTCGAGCACGCCCAGCGGTGGGTCGCGCAGGACGCGCTGCGCGGTGAGGTGGAAGCGTTCGGCCGCCCGACGGTGGAGCTGCCGCTGTCCGTGGGCCCGATCGACGTCGGCTGCCTGTTCGAGCTGGCCGGCCGGCTCGAGGGCCACCTGAGCACCGAGGCCGCGGCGTGAGCGAGCGGGCGAGCTCACGAGGTGAGCACAGCAGCGAGCGGGCGACCTCACGAGGAGAGCACAGCACCGGGCCTGGCACCACTCCCCAGCAGGGCCACACCGCGCCGGCGCTGGACCTGGCCGCGCTGGTCGCCGACCCGGACACCCGGATCGTCGTGTGCTGCGGGTCGGGCGGGGTGGGAAAGACCACGACGTCGGCGGCCCTCGCGCTGGCCGCGGCCGAGGCCGGCCGCACCGTCGTCGTCCTCACCATCGACCCGGCCCGCCGGCTCGCCCAGTCCCTCGGGCTGGAGGAGCTGGACAACGAGCCGCGGCAGGTCGAGGTCCCCGGGGCCAGCGGCCGGCTCGACGCGATGATGTTGGACATGAAGCGGACGTTCGACGACGTCGTCACCGCTCACTCGACCCCCGAGCGGGCCGAGCAGATCATGGTCAACCCCTTCTACCAGGCGCTGTCCTCCTCCTTCGCCGGCACGCAGGAGTACATGGCGATGGAGAAGCTGGGGCAGCTGCGGGCCAGCGAGCGGTGGGACCTGGTCATCGTCGACACCCCCCCGTCCCGCTCGGCGCTGGACTTCCTGGACGCCCCGAACCGGATGAGCCGGTTCCTCGACGGCACGATGATCCGGCTGCTGACCGCACCTGCCCGGGCCGGCGGCCGCGCCGGGGTCCGGCTGGTCGGGGCCGGCTTCATGATCTTCAGCCGGATCATCAGCAAGATTCTCGGGGGGCAGCTGCTGACCGACATCTCCGCGTTCGTCTCGGCGCTGGACACCATGTTCGGCGGGTTCCGCGAGCGCGCGACCGCGACCTACGAGCTGCTCCGCCAGCCGGGGACGTCGTTCGTGGTGGTCGCCGCGCCCGAGCCCGACGCACTACGGGAGGCTTCCTACTTCGTCGACCGGCTGTCCACCGAGGGAATGCCGCTGGCCGGGCTGGTGCTCAACCGCACCCACCCGCCGGCGACCACCCAGCTGTCGGCCACCCGCGCGGAGGCCGCCGCGGAGGCGGTGGCCGAGGCCGGCGGGAAGGGCGCCAAGCTCGCCGCCGGGGCGCTGCGTGTGCACGCCGAGCGGATGACCCTGGCCATCCGGGAGCAGCGGCTGGCCGACCGGTTCACCAGCGCCCACCCGGAGGTCGGCATCCGGACCGTGCCGGCCGCGGCCGGTGACGTGCACGACCTGGACGGGCTGCGCACGATGGCGGCCGCGCTGCTGGGGGCCGAGGGCGACACCCCCACCGGAACGCCGCGCAGCCGGGTGCTGCCGGTCCGCCAGCCCGCCAGCTGAGACCCCCACCACCTCCGGGGAGGTGGCGAGTGACACGCGGGGTCACAATCTCGACGGGCCGGTCACGCACGGTTACGGTGCGCCGACCGTTCCCCCACTCGAGTGAGGCAGCCGATGACCGCAGCACCCCGGACCGACAAAATGGACGTCGGGCGGCCGACGGGCGACGGGCTTGGTCTCTTCCGAACCGGCGACGCCGTCGCCCTGGACCTCTCCGACGTCGACATCCCGGTCGACACCACGGGCCTGTCCGCCGACGACCGGGCGCGGGCGCGGGTCATCACCTCGGCGATCCGCCAGCGGTCCCAGGAGCTCCGCCGGGAGCACCCCGTGCTGCGGCACCAGGACGCGCTCGGGCTCGCGGCGTTCGCCGTCGCCGTCCTCGGCTTCGCCGGCAGCGGCGCGCTGTACCTGACCGGCGTCCTGCCCTGGTACGTCACGCTGCTGCTCTCGGCCGCGTTCGCCGCGGTCGGGCACGAGGTGGAGCACGACCTCATCCACGCGCTGTACTTCCGCCGGCACCGCGCGGTCCGGTACGGGCTGCTCTTCGGCGTCTGGGCGATCCGCCCGTACACGATCAACCCGGTCTTCCGGATCCGGCTGCACCTGAGGCACCACGCCTACTCGGGCCTGCCGGACGACATAGAGGAGGTGTCGATCACCAACGGCAAGCCGTGGGGCGTCGTCCGGCTCTACAGCCTGCTCGACCCCTACGTGCCGGCGCTGGTGCGGATCGTGACCACGAAGCCGAAGGACGCCGAGGACGCGCTGTGGCGCCGGACCATCCTCAAGGCGAGCGTCGGACTGACACCGGTGGCGATCAGCATCTGGTACGCGTTCCTGGGCCTGCACGTGGCCGGGTGGCTGGGTGCGTCGGTGCCGCACGGCCTGCTGCACGCCCTGACCGTGCTGACAGTCGTGTGGGTCGGCCCGAACGTGTGGCGCGGCTTCTGCCTGCACTTCATCAGCAGCAACATGCACTACCAGGGAGACGTCGAGCAGGGGAACGTCCTCCAGCAGACCCAGGTGTTCAACCGCTGGTACCTCATGCCGTTCCAGGTGTTCTGCCTGAACTTCGGCAGCACACACCCGATCCACCACTTCTACGTGGCCGACCCGTGCTACGTGCGTCAGCTGATGGAGCGCGACATCCACCCTGTGCTCGCGGCCAACGGCGTCCGGTTCAACGACATGGGCACCTTCGCGCGAGCGAACCGGTACGGCGCGCCGTGACCGAGACGCCTGCGCGTCGGGGTCCGAGGCAGAGCACCACCCCCGCGGAGACAGGTACCTTGGCCTGCGATGTCTGATACTGCGCGCTTCCGCCTCGGCGCCCTGGGCAAGCTGGTCGCGATGGTCGTCGCGGCCGGCGTCCTGGTCGCCGCGATGCTGTTCCCGTGGGTCGGGGGGACGGGCCTCGCGGCCCGCAACTCCGCTTCCCTGCTCGACGCCCTGCCGGTGGAGCTCACCGACCAGACGCCGAACGGCAACACCAAGGTGCTGGCCGCGGACGGGTCGCTGATCACGGAGTTCTACTCGAACAACCGCACCCCGGCGACGGCGGATCAGATCGCGCCGATCATGAAGCAGGCGATCGTCGACATCGAGGACTCCCGCTTCTACGAGCACAACGGCATCGACGTACAGGGCACGCTGCGCGCGCTGGTCACCAACGTGGCCGCCGGCGGCGTCGAGGAGGGCGGCTCGACGCTGACCCAGCAGCTGGTCAAGCAGACCCTGTTGCAGACGGCGAAGACCAGCGAGGAGCGCCAGGCAGCCGACGCGGAAACCGTGGGCCGCAAGCTCAAGGAAGCCCGGCTGGCCCTCGCCCTGGAGCAGACCTACTCCAAGGACGAGATCCTCACCCGCTACCTCAACATCGCTTACTTCGGCGCGGGCGCCTACGGCATCCAGGCCGCCGCACAGACCTACTTCAGCGTCAACGCCGCCGACCTCACCCTCCCCCAGGCCTCCGTGCTGGCCGGCCTGGTGCAGAGCCCCAAGTTCAACCCGATCGCCTACCCCGAGGCCGCGCAGACCCGGCGTAACCAGGTGCTGAACCGGATGCACGATTTGGGCCACATCACCGATCAGGAGCTGGCCGACGTCTCCGCCAGCCCGATCCAGACCGCCGCCGAAGGCGCCAAGGCCCCGAACGGCTGCTCCTCGGCCACCATCGGCGGGTACTTCTGCGACTACCTGCAGACCTACCTCAGCCAGCAGCTGAAGATCACCAAGACCCGGCTGGAGAACAGCGGCTGGACGATCCAGACCACGCTGCGCCCCGACATCCAGGCCTCCGGCGACCAGGCGGTGCTCAATACCCTCCCGATGGGCGGCGGCAACGACCTGGCCGGTGTCTTCACCGCCGTGCAGCCGGGCACCGGGCACGTGCTGGCGATGAGCGTCAACCGCCGCTACGGCTGCAGCGAGTACGAGTGCGAGTCGGTGAACCTGAACACCACGGCCAGCGCCGGCGCCGGCTCGACCTACAAGACGTTCACCGCCGCGGCCGCCCTGGCGCAGGGCTACGGCTCGCACTACACGATCACCACCCCGCAGCCGTACACGTCCAAGCGTTACAAGAACGGCGGCAAGCCGTACACGATCAGCAACGTGGGCAACAACTACCCCGACACGCTGGACATGGAGAAGGCGCTGGTCATGTCCTCCAACACCTACTTCGTAGCGCTGGAGGACGCCTTGGGCACCATCGAGGCGCCGGCCCGGATGGCCGCGGCGATGGGCATGCACTTCGACCAGCCCAACCAGAAGTCGCTGGACCAGATCATCGCCGAGAACAACGGGTCCTTCACCCTCGGCCCCTACGCCACCAGCCCGCTGGACCTGGCCAGTGCCTACTCCACGCTGGCCGCCAACGGCACCCGGTGCGCGCCCACGCCGTTGGTCTCGATCCTGGGCAGTAACGGTGAGCCGGCGCTGAAGGAGGACGGGACGCCGGTGTACGCCGGCGACCAGTGCACCCCCGAGGCCATCCCCGCCGGCGTGGCCACCACGCTGAACCAGATCATGATCGGGGACACCACGCAGTCCTTCGGCACCGCGAAGCGGGCCGCGATCCCCGGGCACCAGATCGCCGCCAAGACCGGTACCTCGCAGGACAACAACTCGGCCACCTTCATCGGGTCGACGCCCGACTACACGGCCAGCGTGATGGTCTTCAACCCCAAGAAGCAGGAGAACGTCGGCGGTTACGGCGGCAACAAGCCCGCCACCATCTACCACGATGCGATGGCGCCCATCCTGGCCAATGAGCCGGCGCACGACTTCCCGCCGGCCGACCCGGTCGTCGTCGCGGGCAACCGACCGACGGTGCCGAGTTGCGACTCGGTGGACGCGTGCCAGGAAGCCCTCACCCAGGCCGGCTACACCACGCGGACCGCGCAGGTCACCAGCGCCCAGTCGGCCGGGACGTTCCTGGGCACCAGCCCGCGGGCGGGCGCAGCGGCCAATCCCGGCCAGCAGGTCACCATCCAGGTGAGCAACGGCAGGGGCCGCCGCCGCGCGCCGGCACCCGCGCCGGCCCCCGCACCCGCGCCGGCACCCGCGCCGGCCCCCGCGCCGGCCCCCGCACCGGCCCCCGCTCCTCCGGCCGCGCCGGCACCGCCGCCGGACACCAACGGCGACGGCCTGCCGGGCTGAAACAGGACCCCGCTGCCCCCACTGGTCGCACACTTGCAGCGGGACCCTGCAGCCGGGCCGGGCCGGGCCGGAGCGGGGCCGGTAGCGGGGTCCTTCTTCAGCCGAGCTGGCGGCGGACCTCGGCGGCCACCCGGCCACCCTCGACCCGGCCCGCCACCTCCCGGGTCACCGCCCCCATGACCTTGCCCATGTCCTTCATCCCCGACGCGCCGGTTCGGGTGACCACGTCGGCGACGATGGCGACCAGGTCGGCGTCCTCGAGCTGCGCGGGCAGGTAGTCCACGAGAACCCCTTCCTCCGCCTGCTCCCGCGCTGCCTGGTCGGCCCGGCCCGCACCGGCGAAGGCCTCGGCCGCCTCACGGCGCTTCTTCGCTTCCCGGCGCAGCACGGCCTGGACCTCGTCGTCGGAGAGTTCGCGGGCCTCCTTGCCGGACACCTCCTCGGTGCTCACGGCGGACAGCACCATGCGCAGCGTCGCGGTGCGCAGCTCGTCGCGGGCCTTCATGGCGGTGGTCAGATCGGATCGGAGTCGGTCCTTCAGCTGGGGCACGCCCTCAGCCTCCCACCCGCCCGCCGGCGGGGACGACGGCTTTCCCGCGGCGCCCCCTAGTCTTCCGGGATGCGCGCGATCACCGCCGTCCCCACCGCTGTCCTCGCCACCGGCGCCGCGACCGTGGCCTACGCGAGCCTCTACGAGCGCACCCACTGGACACTGCGCCGCTTCGACGTGCCGGTGCTGGCCCCGGGTTCCCGGCCGCTGACGGTCCTGCAGCTGTCGGACCTGCACATGACCGCCGGTCAGACCCGCAAGCAGGAGTGGGTCGCCGGGCTGGCCGCACTCGAGCCCGACCTGGTCATCACCACCGGCGACAACCTGGCCGGGATGGCGGCCGTGCCGGCCACGCTGCAGGCGCTGGACCCGCTGATGGACCTCCCCGGCGCGTTCGTCCTGTCCAGCAACGACTACTACGCCCCGCGCCCCAAGAACCCGCTGAAGTACTTCCGGACCGAGCACAAGCGGGTGCAGGGCATCGATCTGCCCTGGCGGGACCTGCGCGACGGCATGATCGCCCGCGGGTGGGCCAACCTCACCAACGCCCGTGGGGAGCTCACCGTGGACGGCCGGCGGATCAGCCTGTCCGGACTGGACGACCCGCACCTCAAACGGGACCGCTACGAGCTGGTGGCCGGCCCGGCCGACCAGGCCGCTGACGTGCGGCTGGGCCTGGTCCACTCCCCCGAGCCCCGGGTGCTAGACCGCTTCGCCGCCGACGGCTACGACCTGCTGCTGTGCGGGCACACGCACGGCGGCCAGCTGCGCGTGCCCTTCTACGGCGCCCTGGTCACCAACTGTGGCCTCGACCGGGAGCACGTCCGCTGGCTGCACCGCTGGGCCGACCCGTCACCGGAGCACCCGGCCGGCACGTGGCTGCACGTCTCGGCCGGCCTGGGCACCAGCCCGTACGCCCCGGTGCGCTTCGCCTGCCCGCCGGAGGCGACACTACTGACCCTGACCGCCCGGACCGGCTGAAAAAGGACCCCGCTGCCCCCCGCCACTCGCACGCTCGCGGCAGGACCCTGCAGCGGGGCCGTTCCAGCACGTCCCGACGCTCGGCGGTGGGACCCTGCAGGGGGCCGAACGGCCGCCAGGTGCGTCGGTTACAGTTGTCCGCGCACCTCGGGGTGTGGCGCAGCTTGGTAGCGCGCGTCGTTCGGGACGACGAGGCCGCAGGTTCAAATCCTGTCACCCCGACCAGCATTCAGGGACCGCCGATCGGCGGTCCCTGAGTCGTTTCCGGGCCTCTCGCGCCGGGCACAGGTGCACGGATGACCGAGTGGCTGCTGTTGCTGGCCGCGGTGCTGCTCACCGCACTGACCGGCTTCTTCGTGGCAGCCGAGTTCGCTTTCACGACCGTCGACCGCGGGCAGGCCCAGCAGGCCGCCGACGCCGGTGACCGCGGTGCCGCCGGCGTGGTCCGGGCGCTGCGCGGGCTGTCGACCGAGCTGTCGGCCGCCCAGCTGGGCATCACACTCACCACGCTGATCGTCGGCTTCCTCGCCGAACCGGCGCTGGGCGGGCTGCTCGAACCGGTGCTGACCGGGCTCGGGCTGCCCGAGGGCGCCGTCGGTCCCGTGGCCGTGGCGATGGGGATCGCGCTGGCGACCTTCCTGCAGATGCTGCTGGGCGAGCTCGGCCCCAAGAACCTGGCCATCGCCCGCCCGCTGCGCACCGCCTCGCTCGTCGCCCCGGGCATGCGCGCCTTCACCACGGTGACCGGCCCGGTCGTCCGGGTGCTGCAGGCGCTGGCCAACGGCATCGTGCGCCGGATGGGAATCGAGCCGAGGGAGGAACTGGACGACGTCCGGGGCGCCGAGGAGCTGGCCTCGGTGGCCCGCCGGTCGGCCGAGGACGGCGACCTCTCTCCCGTCGCCGCCCGGCTGCTGAGCCGCTCGCTGGGGCTGCGCGAGAAGTACGCCACCGATGTGATGACCCCACGCACCCGGCTGTGGACGCTGAGCGCGAGCGCCACCGCCGCCGACGTGATCGACGCCGCCATCCGCTCGGGCAACAGCCGCTTC
Organism: Modestobacter sp. DSM 44400; assembly: GCF_900107175.1. Lineage (GTDB taxonomy): Bacteria > Actinomycetota > Actinomycetes > Mycobacteriales > Geodermatophilaceae > Modestobacter. Next base: position 82,341 of record NZ_FNOZ01000017.1, read on the forward strand.
CCGGTCTACGGCGCCGACCTGGACGAGGTCACCGGCGTGGTGCATGTGAAGAACGCCGTCGCCGTCCCCGACGCCGAGCGCGAGCAGCGGACCGCCGGCGAGCTGGCCGCCCCGGTGCTCGCCGTTCCTTCGTCGCTGCGGCTGGACCCGCTGCTGGACCAGCTCCGCGAGCAGGGCCTTCAGCTGGCGCTGGTCGTCGACGAGTGGGGCGCCACCCACGGCATCGTGACCCTCGAGGACATCGTCGAGGAGCTGGTCGGGGAGATCACCGACGAGACCGACCGCCCGCTCCGGCAGCTGCGCAGGGTCGACGGCGGCGGCTGGGACGTCTCCGGCCTGCTCCGCCCCGACGAGGTGCGCGACCGCACCGGCATCGACGTCCCGGAGGGCCGCTACGAGACCATCGCCGGCTTCGTCGTAGAACGGCTCGGCCGGCTGCCCGAGGAGGGCGATGCGGTGGAGGTGGGCGGCGTCCGGTTGACCGTCACCGGCGTCGAGGGACGGCGGGTGGCGCGGCTGCGCGCCCTGCCACTGCCCCAGGACGACGACCAGGGCCGGGACGACGCTCCGGGCGCACCGGCGGGTCGCGAGCAGGCGGTGGCGCAGGCATGAACGAGGTCCTGAGCCTCCTGCTGCTCGTCGCCCTGCTGCTGGGCAACGCCTTCTTCGTTGCCGCGGAGTTCGCCCTGGTGTCCGCCCGGGCCGACCAGATCGAGCCGCGGGCGGCCGCCGGCTCGGTGCGGGCGCAGAAGACCCTCGCGGCGATGCGCGACGTGTCCCAGATGATGGCCGGCGCGCAGCTGGGCATCACGCTGTGCTCGCTGGGCCTCGGTGCGGTCGGCGAGCCCGCAGTCGCACACCTCGTGGAGGCACCGCTGGCGGCGGTCGGCGCGTCCGATGCCCTGCTGCACCCGGTGTCGCTGGTGATCGCCCTCGCACTGGTCACCGTGCTGCACATGGTGCTGGGCGAGCTGGTGCCCAAGAACATCACCATCGCCGGCCCGGACCGCGCCGCGATCGCCCTGGGCCCACCCCTCGCCGTCCTGGTGCGGCTGCTCAAGCCCTTCATCTGGTTCTTCAACGTGACCGCGAACGGCTTCGTCCGGTTGTTCGGCGTGCAGCCCACCGACGAGATCTCGGCCAGCTTCGACGAGTCGGAGATCCGCTCGATGATCAGCCAGTCGCGGCAGCAGGGGTTGCTGGGCAGCGAGGTGAGCGAGCTCGCCGCCGGTGCGCTCACCTTCGAGCAGCACGACGCGGGCTCGGTGATGCTCTTCCCCGACTCGTTGGTCACCGTGCCGCGGAACTCCACGCCCCGGGACCTGGAGGGCGTGGTCGCCGAGCACGGCTTCAGCCGGTACCCGGTGCGCGGCGCCGATGGTGCGCTGATCGGGTACGTGCACGTGAAGGACGTGCTGGGCTCGGGGCCGACGTCCCGCGACCAGCCGGTGCCGGACCAGGCGGTCAACGCCTTCGTCGACTTCTCCCCCGACGAGCCGCTGCCGGAGGTGCTGCACGCGATGCGCCGCTCGGGCGCACACCTGGGCCGGGTCGTCGCCGACGGCCGGCTGCTCGGCCTGGTGGCGCTGGAGGACGTGCTGGAGACGCTGATCGGCGACGTCCGGGACGCCGTCGTCGACGGCCGCCAAGAGGCGCTGGCCGGCACCGCGTCGGAGGTCGGGGCTCGGGCCGGGGGCACAGCGGGTGCGGGCGCCGGGGGAAGATGAGCCGGTGAGCGCCGAGCCGACCCCTGCCACCGCCCTGCCGCCCGAGATCACCGCCCGCTGGCAGGCGCGCTTCCGCGCCCCGCGGGTCAGCCTCCCCGACTGGGCCGAGGACGCCCCCCAGCGCTGCCTGTACTCCTCCGACGTCAGCGGCGTCGTCGAGCAGTACGCCTGGGACCGCGACACCGACACCCACCGCCAGGTCACCGACCGGCCCAACGGGACGGCGTACGGCACCCTCAGCCCGGACGGCGAGACGATCTGGTGGTTCGCCGACACCGACGGCGACGAGTTCGGCGTCTGGTGCACCCAGCCCTTCGCCGGCGGGGACGACGCGGTGGCGCTCCCCGACGTGGGGCCCGCCTACCCCGCCGGGCTGGAGATCGGCCGGGTCATGGTCGCGGTCGGCCGGTCCACCGACGACGGCAGCGAGCTGTGGCTCGGCCCCCTCGGCGGCACCCCGTCGGTCTTCTACTCGACTCCGGACACCGCCGGCGTCGATGCGCTGTCCCACGACGACACGCTGCTCGTCTACTCCCACTCGGAGCACGGCGACCCCCGCTACCCGGCGTTGCGGGTGGTGCGCACCACCGACCGGTCGGTGGTCGCCGACAAGTGGGACGGCGAGGGCCGCGGACTGCACGCGCTCGCCTTCGCCCCGCGGCCCGGTGACACCCGGCTGCTGGTCGGCCACGAACGGCGCGGCCGCGAGGAGCTGCTGGTCTGGGACGTCGTCAGCGGCGCCGAAACCGAGCTGGTGCTCGACCTGCCCGGCGACGTGACCGCCGGCTGGTACCCCGACGGCACCGCGCTGCTCGTCGGGCACGACACCGCCGCGCGCAGCGAGCTGTACCGCTACGACCTGGTCACCGGGACAGTGCAGGCGCTGGACACCCCGCGCGGCGTCGTCCGCGGCGCCACGGCGCGGCCCGACGGCAGCGTGGAACTCGCCTGGTCGTCGTCCGAACGGCCGCCGGTGATCCGCCGGGCCGACGGTCCCGTCGTCCTGGCCGCCCCCGGCAACGAGCCGCCGGCCGCGTACCCGGTCGAGGACCGCTGGGTGCCCGGCCCCGGTGGCAACGTGCACGCCCTGCTGGTCCGCCCGGCCGGGACCGCCCCGTACGCGACCGCCTTCCTGGTGCACGGCGGGCCGGAGGCGCAGGACGACGACTCCTACCGCGCCCGCCGGGCGGCCTACGTCGACGCCGGGTACGCCGTGGTGCACGTGAACTACCGCGGGTCGACCGGCTACGGCAGCGAGTGGCGGGACGCGCTGACCGGCCGGCCGGGGCTCACCGAGCTCGAGGACGTCGCTGCCGTCTACGACGCGCTGGTCGCCGAGGGCGTGGTCGACCCGTTCCGCACCATCCTGTCCGGCGGCTCGTGGGGTGGATTCCTCACCCTGCTCGGCCTGGGCACCCAGCCCGAGCGCTGGACCGCAGGCATCGCCGAGGTCCCGGTGGCGGACTACCTGGCCGCCTACGAGGACGAGATGGAGGGCCTGCGTGCCTACGACCGTGCGCTGTTCGGGGGCTCGCCGGCCGAGGTGCACGACGTCTACGTGCGCTCCTCGCCGCTGACCTACGTCGATGCGGTGGCCGCGCCCATGCTCGTGGTCGCCGGCGCCAACGACCCGCGCTGCCCGATCCGGCAGATCGACAACTACCTCACCGCGCTGGACGAGCGGGGCAAGCCGCACGAGGTGTACCGGTTCGACGCCGGCCACGGGTCGCTGGTGGTCGAGGAGACCATCCGCCAGGTGGAGGTGGCTCTGGACTTCGCGTTGCGGCACGTGAAGCCCTGAGGGCCACGATGGCCATTCTTGCCGACCGCTGAAGGTGACCGGATCCCCCTGCCGCCGAAATGGCCATTTTGGCGGTTCCGCTAGCGGTTGGCGGCGATGAGTTCGGCGATCTGCACGGTGTTCAGCGCCGCGCCCTTGCGCAGGTTGTCGTTGCTGATGAACAGCGCCAGGCCGCGGCCGTCGGGGACGCCCGGGTCCTGCCGGATGCGACCCACGTAGCTCGGGTCGCGGCCGGCGGCCTGCAGCGGGTTCGGGACGTCGGAGAGCTCGACTCCGGAAGCGGATGCGAGCAGCTCGGTGGCCCGATCGACCGACAGCGGGCGGGCGAACTCGACGTTCAGCGACAGCGAGTGCCCGGTGAACACGGGCACCCGCACGCAGGTGGCGGAGACCAGCAGGTCAGGGATGCCGAGGATCTTGCGGCTCTCGTTGCGGAGCTTCTGCTCCTCGTCGGTCTCGAACGATCCGTCGTCGACGATCGAGCCGGCCAGCGGCAGCACGTTGTAGGCGATCGGTCGCACGTACTTCTGCGGCTCGGGGAAGGTCACCGCCGAACCGTCGTGGGTGAGCTCGGCGGCCTTGTCGACGGCTGCCCTCACCTGGCCGTCGAGCTCCTCCACGCCGGCCACCCCACTGCCCGACACCGCCTGGTAGGTGCTGGCGACGATCCGGGTCAGCTGCGCTTCGGCGTGCAGCGGTGCGAGCACCGGCATCGCGGCCATGGTGGTGCAGTTGGGGTTGGCGATGATGCCCCTGCGCATCTCGGCCAGCGCCTGCGGGTTGACCTCGCTGACCACCAGCGGGACGTCGGGGTTCCGCCGCCACGCCGAGCTGTTGTCGATCACGGTCACCCCGGCCGCGGCGAAGCGCGGCGCCTGCGCCCGGGAGGTGGTCGCGCCGGCGGAGAAGATGGCGATGTCCAGGCCGGCCGGGTCCGCGGTCGCGGCGTCCTCCACGGTGATCTCGCCGCCGGCCCAGGGCAGGGTGCTGCCGGCCGAGCGGGCCGAGGCAAAGAACCGCAACTCGGCGAGGGGGAAGGCGCGCTCGGCGAGGAGACGGCGCACCACGCCGCCCACCTGGCCGGTCGCGCCGACGATGCCGACCCGCAAGCCGTCACGGGCGAAGCTGCTCATCGTCCGGTCCCTCCGTAGACGACGGCCTCGGCCTGATCGGTGCCGAGATCGAAGGCGTCGTGCACCGCGCGGACGGCGAGGTCGACGTCGGTGTCCCGGCAGGTCACCGAGATGCGGATCTCCGAGGTGCTGATCAGCTCCAGGTTCACCCCGGCGTCGGCGAGCGCGCCGAAGAACTTGGCCGAGACACCCGGGTGTGACCGCATGCCGGCGCCCACCAGCGACACCTTGCCGATGTGCTGGTCGAAGCGCAGGTCGGTGTAGCCGACGGTGTGCTTGACCCGCTCCAGCGCGGCCAGCGCGGTCGGGCCGTCGCTGACCGGCAGGGTGAAGGAGATGTCGGCGAGCTTGCTGGCCTCGGCCGAGACGTTCTGCACGATCATGTCGATGTTGATCTCGGCGTCGGCCAGGACGCGGAAGATCTGCGCGGCCTCGCCCGGCCGGTCCGGCACGCCGTAGACGGTGATCTTGCCTTCGCTGCGGTCGTGCGCGACGCCGGTGATGATGGCCTGTTCCACGGTGAGGTCCTCCATCGAGCCGGCGACGATCGTGCCGGGGAGCTGTGAGTAGGAGCTGCGGACGTGCACCGGGATGTTCTCCCGTCGGGCGTACTCGACGCACCGGAGCATGAGCACCTTCGCCCCGGAGGCGGCCAGCTCGAGCATCTCCTCGTAGGTGATCGTCTCCAGCCGACGGGCGTTGGGGACGATGCGCGGGTCGGCGGTGAAGACGCCGTCCACATCGGTGTAGATCTCGCAGACGTCGGCGCGCAGGGCGGCGGCGACGGCGACGGCGGTGGTGTCCGACCCGCCGCGGCCGAGCGTGGTGATGTCCTTGGTGTCCTGGCTGACGCCCTGGAAGCCGGCGACGATGACGATCGAGCCCTCGTCCAGCGCCTGCCGCAGCCGGCCCGGGGTGACGTCGATGATCCGCGCCCGGCCGTGGCTGGAGGTGGTGATCACCCCGGCCTGCGAGCCGGTGAACGAGCGGGCCTCGTAGCCGTGGGTGGAAATGGCGATCGCCAGCAGCGCCATGGAGATGCGCTCGCCGGCCGTGAGCAGCATGTCCAGCTCGCGACCGGGCGGGTCGGCGGTGATCTGGCTGGCCTGGTCGAGGAGCTCGTCGGTGGTGTCGCCCATAGCGGAGACCACCACGACGACGTCGTCGCCGTTCTTCTTGGTCTGGACGATGCGCTCGGCCACGCGCTTCACGCGCTCGGGGTTCGCGACGGAGGAACCGCCGTACTTCTGCACGACAAGGGCCACGGGTCCACAGACTACCGGCGCAGCGGCTCCGACCGGCGCATGCGCGCCCTAGGGCGTGTCTCCTGGATCATGTCGTGAGCCAGATGATCATGCTGGCGAGGACGATCCCGGCGCGGTAGTTGACGGCTTTCTTGTCGTAGCG
>NZ_FNOZ01000068.1 GCF_900107175.1 Modestobacter sp. DSM 44400
CTGAGACGTCACGGCGCCCTGGCCAGCATGGGATCGGTCGCGGATTGCTACGACAACGCCATGGCGGAGAGCGTCTTCGCGACCATCGAGTGCGAACTGTTCGACCAGCAGCCACGCGGCCGGTTTGAGACTCGGCGGCAGGCCAAGCTCGCCGTCTTCGACTACCTCGAGACCTTCTACAACCCGCGCCGCCGGCACTCCTCCCTCGGCCAGGTCTCACCCGCTCGTTTCGAGCAGGCGCACACTGCACGAAAAGCTGCGGCCTAATCCGTGTCCGCAGTGACGAGGTGTCCGCGAAAGCGGGTCAACTCCAAGGCTCCTGGTCCACGTCGGGATCTTCTTCGATCAGGTTGCTACCGATCGTGAAGACCCCGACTCGTTCTGAGGCCCTGATACGCCGAAGATCAGCAGTGGCGGCCGCGCTCAGATCCGAAGAGCCAGATTGGAGCAATGCGGTGGACCGGACCTCCTTCGAAAGCGTGCAGCTGGCCGCTGAGCGCTGGGGCAGCGGGCCGCCGGTGGTCTTCGTGCACGGCATCGGCGGGTCGGCGCGTTACTGGCGCCCACTGGCCGACGTTTCGGGTGGCTACCGGGGCGTGGCAGTGGACCTTCTTGGGTTTGGCCGGTCCCCGCGGCCCCGATCGGCTGCGTATGACCTAGAGGAGCATCTGGCAGCGCTCACGCCGCTGATATCGCCAGCCAGCACATTGGTGGCGCACAGCACCGGAGCGGTGCTGGCCGGAGCGCTAGCAAATCGCCGCCCCGACCTGGTGTCGAGGCTGCTGCTGATCGGTGCCCCCTTGTATGCCGACGTCGCTGAAGCGCGTACTGAGGTGCGCCGGCTGGGCTGGCTTGCGCGGGTCACTGCCTCTGGTGACCTGGCCGGGCGGGCCGCCTGCGCGGTGCTGCACGGCCTGGTGCGCCCAGTGAGCTCCTTGCTGCCGACCGTGCTTCCCGACGAGGTAGTGCAGGACTTCTGGGAGCACAGCTGGCGGTCTTATTCCCAGACACTGCGCCAGGTGGTAATCGGTCACCCACTGCTATCCGACCTGGCCAGGCTGCGCATGCCGGGCACCCTGCTGTACGGAGCGCAGGATCGGACCGCGGCGCGCCACGCACTGCCCGAGCTGCTCGAGCGCAACAGCTTGCTACACGCCCTGGAGGTGCCTGGCGATCACCATGTCCCGGCGCGCTCGCCCATACGGGTGGCGGCGGTCCTGCATGCCCTGCTGGCGCAGGCTCCAGTCGACCGGGAATGGGACTGAGTGCTACGTCGCAGAGTGACCGCCCTTTGACGGACCCGGAACTCAGGACTCACCGTCGAGTGCCGGCCGCTTCCGGTCATCCGGTGAGGCCCATGACGCTCTGGGTGGCGGTGTAGAGGGCGACGGCGACGAGGAGGGCTGCGAAGGCCCGGGTCAGGGTCGTGCCGCTGAGCCGGTCGGCGACCTTCTTGCCCGCCAGTGAGCCGGCGATTGCGGCGGCGGTGAAGGGCAGGATCACCGCCCAGTCGAAGTGCACCGAGCCGGCCCGGAAGGCCAGCGCGGCACCGGAGTTGATGGCGATGACCACCAGTGACGTGGCCACTGCCTCGGGCATGGCCATGCCCAGTGCGAGGGTGAGCGCGGGAACGATGACAAAGCCGCCGCCGACACCGAAGAAGCCGGTCATGAACCCGACCGTCAGACCAGCGGACAGCATCGTGCCGGCCCGGCGCCAGTTCCATGCTCCACGGGTGCGGGGCTGCTGGGCATCCGCGACGGGTTTGCTGTCGGCGCTGGCGTCGTTGCAGGCCCCAGCGGGCATCACTGAACCGGCCGGGTCGGGGCTTCCTGCCCTGGACTTGGTCTTGCTCAGCATGCCGGCGGCGGCGATGAGAATGAGGACGGCGAAGGCCAGGAGCAACACGTCGGGAGGGACCAGCCGGTTGACCGCGGTACCGGCGAAGCTGGCCGCGATGCCGGTGACTCCGAAGACGACTCCGGTGCCCCAACGGACGCGGCCGGCACGGTGGTGGCCCAGAGCGCCGATCAGCGCACTGATGCCGACGATGAACAGGCTGCTGGCGGTGGCGGCCTTGGCGCCCTGGCCGATGACATAGACCAGGGCCGGGACGGTCAGGATCGAGCCGCCCCCACCCAGGGCGCCGAGGCTGAGACCGATGATCAGGCCCGTGGTGATGGTGAGGGCGAGGCTCACGCACTCTCTCCCGGCTGTCCGTCGTCGGTGATGACCGGCCAGCCGGCCGGGGCCCAGGCGGTCTTCCCGCCAGCCACGTTGTGCACCGGCAGCCCAGCGACGACGAGCAGGTTGAAGGCTCCGCGCGAGCGGTTCGCGGAGCGGCAGGCTGCGATCACCGGCCGGCCGGGTGCAACCCCACCGGGACGCAGCTGACCGAGCGGGAACTGCGCGGCCAGCGGTGTGCGACCGGTGGCCCACTCGTCGGGTCCGCGGGCGTCGAGCAGCACGGCGTGGCCGCGGTCGAGCAGGGCGGCAGCCTGGCCGCGGTCCAGATCGGGCAGCCGGCCGCGGCAGGCACACGCCGAGAGCGTCTTCCTCTCCGGTGGGGTCACTGGATGCTGGGTGCCAGCGTCAAGGCCGACGCGGACGGCGTCCCCGGGCCGGGCGTGGGCCGGCCGTCCAGTGAGTTGGTGAGCCAGAAGCGGTCGGCCCGGATCAGCGTGTGCCGCCACTCGATGGGGACACCGGAGCTGGTTGCGGTGCGCTCGACGGCGCAGGCCGCCGATGGCGGAGTCAAGCCCAGTGTCTGGCACTCGGCCTTCGAGGGGATCACAGCGCGCACCGTTTCCTGCCCGCCGGTGACGGGGATGCCGGTGAGGGCCAGGAGCTCGTCGTAGAGGCTGGTCCGGCGGAAGTCGGCGCCCAGCAGCCCCTCCCCGATCGCCGCGGGAATCCAGGCGCGGTCGAGGGCCAGCGGCTCGTCCCCGGCCAGGCGCAGCCGCTCCAGATACAGCAGGGGACTGGATTCCTCCAGCCCCAGTCGAACGGCGACCACCCCGTCGGCGCGGATGTCCAGGGCGCGCACGACAGAGACCTGGGCCAGCCCGCTGGCCTCCACCGAGGAGAACAGCGAGTAGAGGACACCGGTTGACTGGGTGATCACCGGGTCGGCTGTCGCGACCCGTGCCCGGCGGCCGCGACCGGAGGTGATGGCACCCTCGGCCCGTAGTTGCCTCAGCGCCTCGCGAATGGTGTGCCGGCTGACCTCGTACTGTTCGGCGAGGTCGAACTCGCCAGGAAAGGGGCCGGTGAAATCGCCGGCGTCCAGCCGGGCGCGTACGTCTGCGTGCACCTGCTGCCAGACCGGGACCGTCGAGGCGCGGTCGAGTCTCGATGAGCGCGATGGGTTCGATTCGGCGCTCGGCGCCTGCCGATCCTGCGGCACGGTTCCTGTCTCCTCTGCTGTCGACCGAGCTCGATATGCCCGGTAGTCGAGCCATGCAGCAGCTACGGCTTGTTGTACGGTCAACTCTAGCACATTTGTCCGTACAACTCAGGTGAGGATGGCATGACCCGGAGGTGCCGGCGGGCGACTCCCTGGAACGGCCAGGCGGGCGAACGTCCCGGGCCGGGGTTCGCCCGGCCCTGAGCGGGGAGACGAGCCCGAGCGGTCACCACTCGCCCATCAGGTCGTCTGCCAGGTCGCCAACGGCGGAACCGATCTGTTTCCACGGTTCCTGCGCTCGCCGGTGAACCTGCTGGTCGACCTCAGCGCCGCCAATGCCGCACAGGTGGAGGTCATCGCCCACGGCGGGGAGCTGCACCTACCTCTTCCCGGTGTCGGCACTGCCGACGCGGTGCGCGAGCTGCAGGACCGCGGAGGGTCCTCTCAGCCCTGTGCGAACACGCTGCACAGCCGGCAACTCGCGGTCACGACCTGCTCCCCGGAGATGCAGTCGGTGATTGCCGGGGTAGGGGAGATCGTCCGGCGGTAGTCGCTGGGCTGGAGCTGTCTGCGGGCTTGTGTTGCTCAGGGGCTGGCCGGCGCCCCTCGACGGCGACCGGTATCAACCCGGCGGCGTCAACTGGCCCGGGAGGGTCAGCGCCGGGAGAACAGGCGGGCGAAGAAGCCGCCGTTCGCCGAGGGTTCATCCTGGTGGCCGGGGCAGCGCTGGGCGGCGGGAACTCCTCGCATCACCTGGTCCACGTGCTGGCCGCAGCCGGCCCAGGTTGTCTTGCCGCAGGTCTTGCACGTCACTGATCGGCACATGTTGGATCTCCTGTGTTCTCTCTGCTGCCGCCTGGAGCGGTCGCTGCGAGTGGATGTCGCGGACGCCGGGTGCCGGCGCTCAGGCCGGGCGGCGCAGCTCGACGAGGACGTCGATGGCCGGGTGCGGCCGGCCCTCGACTGGTCGGTGGACCCGTTCGGCGCGGGCGACGGTGAGCCCGAGTCCGTCGACGTCGGCGAGGACGTCGTCGGGGGCGAAGAGCACCGCCGGGTCCTGTGGCCCGCCGACGCCGTGGGTGAGGTTGGTGCTGTCGTGGCCGATGACCAGCAGCGTCCCGCCGGTTTCCAGGGCCTGCGCCGCGGCCCGGTGCACCGGCCGCCGCAGCTGTTCGGACACCTGGAGGTAGGCCAGCAGCACCAGGTCGACCGGCTGCCGGGTGCGCCAGTCGGCGAGGTCGGCGAGCTGCCAGTCGACGCGCACCCCCCGCTGGTGCGCGAGGACGCTGGCCTTGTCCAGCGCGGCGGCCGAGAAGTCCACGCCGGTGACGGCCCAGCCCCGCTCGGCCAGCCAGATGGCGTTGCGGCCCTCGCCGCAGGCCAGGTCGACCGCAGTGCCAGGTGGTCGTCCGGCGAGCACCTCGGTGACCCAGCGGTTGGGCTCGGCGGTCCAGATCAGCCCGCTCGCGGCGTAGCGGGTGTCCCAGGCGGCTGCGTCCATGGCTGCCTCAGGCGCTCTGCTGCCGGGTGGCCAGGTCGGCGCGGACGGCGTCCATGTCCAGGCCCTGCACCGCGCCGATCAGCTCCTCCAACGCCTCGGCCGGCAGGGCCCCGGGCTGGGAGAAGACCAGAACGCCATCCCGGAACGCCATCAGCGTCGGGATGGAGCGGATTCCGGCGGCGGCGGCCAGTTGCGTCTCGGCCTCGGTGTCGACCTTGCCGAAGGTGATGTCGGGATACTGCTCCGCCGCCGCCTCGTACACCGGGGCGAACATCCGGCAGGGGCCGCACCAGGCGGCCCAGAAGTCGACCAGGACGATGCCTGGCCCCGTGACGGCGTCCTGGAAGGACGACGCCGTCAACGTCTGCGTGCTCACTGTCTTCCTCCATGTCGGGAACTTCGTCGGAACACCCGCCGGCATCCGGCGGGAGGGGGCCGGCGCGCCGACCCGAGGAGATCGGGTTCGGCGCGCCGGCTGGTCAGGCGGCCGAACGCAGGCCGGGGAGCTCGCTCAGCACCTCATCGGCGGTGCGGTCGCGGGGGCCGCGGTTGTAGGGCAGCGCGGACAGCACCCGCGCCATGGTGCAGGTGTCGGTCAGTGCCGAGACGGTGAGACCGGCCCCGATTCCGCCGGCCAGCAGCCCGGCGGGACGGAAGCGCAGGCCCAGCGCCACACCCAGCACGACCAGCGAGCCGGCGACGAACCGGACCTGCCGCTCCATCCCCCACCGGGCCCGGCCACGCACCACCTCACCACCGGCCGCGGCGTAGGCACCGATCCCGCCGTCCAGCACGTGCAGCTTCTCCGCGCCCACCCCGGCCAGGCGCCGCTGGGCATCCGCGGCCCGGGCACCGGACTGGCAGACCAGCACCACCTGCCGGTCCAGCCGGGCGGCCAGCGCGGCGGCATGCTCACCGAGCAGGCTCAGCGGCACGTTGTAGGAGCCGGGGATGTGGGCGGTCTCGAACTCCGCGGGGTTACGGACGTCGATCACCGTGACGGCATCCGGATCACCGGCCCACCCCAGCAGGGTGGAGGCGTCGATCCGGTCAGGAAAGCGGTTCATGAATCCATTTCTCGGTGTGCGAGTGGGAAGAGTTCCGGTCCGAGGCGCCGCGGCCTCAGGCGTTGGCCGAGCCGACGGTCTCGGGGCTGCGGTCCTCGATGCCGGCTTCGGCGGCGTTGCCGTAGGAGTCGTTGACCAGCACGACGTCGCGGCCGGGCCGGTCCAGCACCGAGGCGGCGATCGAGGCTCGGTAGCCCGAGCCGCAGTACACCCAGACCTCGCCCTGGGGCACCTCGTCGAGCCGCTCGTTGAGCTCGTGCAGCGGGATGTGCTGGGAGCCGCGGACGCCGCCGGCGGCGCGCTCGTCGTTGCGCCGGGCGTCGAGGATCTGCACCGGACCGCGGGCGATCGCCTCGGCCAGCCCGGTGAAGTCGCTGACCCGGTAGGAGCGCAGCGGCGCCCCGCCGGACAGCGCCTCGATGTCGCCGATCGCGGCCCCGGACAGCTCGTCGATGCCGATGCGCACCAGCTCCCGGCGGGCGGTGGCGACCTGCTCCTCGCTCTCCCCGATCAGCGTCAGCGGGGCACCCCACTGGTAGATCCAGCCCAGGTAGGTCGCGAAGTTGTTGCCGAGCTCGAAGTTCAGTGAGTCGGGAAGGTGGCCAGCCGCGAAAGCAGTGCGCTCGCGCAGGTCCACCACCCACTCGCCGGCGTCGATCCGGCGGCGCAGCTCCGCGGGATCGACCAGTTCCGGCATCGACAGGTCCACCGGCGCCGGACCGGCCGAGTTGATCGGCCCCATGTGCACGTAGTACGCCGGGGAGGCGTCCAACCCCGCCAGCAGGGTGTCGACGTAATCCTGCTCGGTCAGCGTCAGCGCCGGGTTGACCTTCCGCTGCTCCCCGACGGTCGACGCGGTGCCACTGGTCGGGGTGGCCGAGCAGAAGCTGCCGAACCCGTGGGTCGGAAACACCTGCGCCGATTCGGGCAGTTCCCGGGCCAGCCGCTGCACCGAGTGGTACTGGTCGTGGGTCAGCCCATCGGTGTCAGCCGGACCGACCAGGTCGGTGCGCCCGGTCGCCCCGTAGAGCATCGACCCGCCGGTGAACACCGCCTCGACGCCGCCCTCGGCGTTCTCCAGCGCGTAGCTGACGTGGTGATGGGTGTGCCCCGGGGTGTGCAGCGCCCTGATCCGCATGCTCCCGGCCTCCAGCACGTCCCCGTCGGCGACGGCCACATGCTCGAAGGCCACATCGCTGCCGGCACCCAGGACGTAGGACGCCCCCGTGCGCTGCGCCAGCTCCAGGCCGCCGGTGACGTAGTCGTTGTGCACGTGCGTCTCCAGCACGTGGCTGACCCGCACACCGCGGTCGGCGACCAGCTCCAGCACCCGGTCGATATCCCGCTGCGGGTCCACCACCACGGCCACCTCCCCGTCGATGGCCAGGTAACTGCGGTCGCCCAGGCTGGACGTCTCGATCGTCTCAATCGCGCTCATGACTCTTCCTTCCCTACCCCGTAGGGTATCAAGCATTGAAATTGACGAGGCCGTGACAGGGGTCAAGCCACGTGGGGAGCGCCGGAGGCCGAGGTCATCGGCAAGTCGGCCTCGGCCCAGGCGGTCATGCCGCCGTCCATGACCTCGGCCGGCACGCCGGCCTGTCCGAGCAGTTCGGCCGCCCGGCCGGCCCGCCCGCCGCTGCGGCAGACGGTCACCACGGGCCGATCCCGGTCCAGCTCCCCCACCCGCGCGGGCAACTCCCCCAGCGGGATGTGCACGGCGCCGTCGATGCGGCCGGCAGCCCACTCGTCGTCCTCACGGACGTCCAGCAGCTGCACGCGGTCACGCTTGCTGTACGCGGTCTTCGAGTCCACGGATCCTCCTTGATGGTGATTGATCAGGGTCACGGGCGGATTGCCCGCAGGGGCCGGCGCCGGACGGCGACAGCCGGATTCTGCGGCACCCGTCAGGCCAGGGAGAGGAACAGGCGCTCGAGCTCGGCCTCGTCAAGGTGGCGGACCTGCGCGTCGTCCTCGACCATGCACTGACGCATTCCGGTCGCTATGATCTTGAAGCCGGCGCGGTCGAGCGCCCGGGAAGCGGCGGCCAGTTGGGTGACCACAGCGGCGCAGTCGCGGCCTTCCTCGATCATCTTGATGATGCCGCCGACCTGCCCCTGGACGCGCTTGAGGCGCCCGAGCACGTCGGTGAGCTGTGCGCTGTCGATCTCCACGATTCCTCCTCCTAGGTACCCCGGGGGGTACAAGGAGCACCGTACCGCCTTTGTTCCACCTGCGCTCGCGGCACCGTCGCCACCCCTTAGCCGGCTGATCCGTTCCCACTGCGGGGCGTAGGAGACCTGTGCCGCCGGAGCACGCGCCCTTCTCCGCCGCGTCGACAGCGGGAATCCGACGGCCGAGCGGCAGGTGCCGCCCGGCTCCGGCGGTGGCCCCGTTACCAGATCGCGAGGGGTGCGGCAGTGGAGTGGACGAACCGACCCCGTCACTGCTCCACTGCCGGCTCACCAGACAGTGCGGCCGGCCGGGGTCGATCTTCCCTGGAGCGCGGATGGGTCTCGTACATGCGCACGGCAACCAGGAGCCCGGAAGCGGCGGTCAGCGCGGCCACCGCCCAGATGGCGGTCACCATGTCGAAGACGTCGGCGAGGACGCCGGCGAACAGGGCGCCGACGGCGAACCCACCGTCGCGCCAGAGCCGGTAGACGCCGATCGAGCGGGCGCGCCAGGCGGGGTGGGCGACGTCGCCGATCGCGGCGAGCAGCACCGGGTAGACCATGGCCGTGCCGGCACCGAGGGCCACGGCGGCGAGCGCCCAGGTGGGGAAGGTGGTGCCCCACGCGACCAGTCCGAGGGCGGCGGCCTGCACCCACATTCCGGCGGCGATCAGCCACTTGCGGCCCACCCGGTCCGAGAGCGCGCCGGTGGCCAGCTGTCCGGCACCCCAGACGGCTGGATACAGGGCGGCGAGTACGCCGATCTGGGCGACCGTGAGGCCGTGACGGCCGTACAGCAGCGGAAAGATGCCCCAGGCGAGGCCGTCGTTGAGGTTGTTGACCAGACCTGCCTGGCTGGCCGCCGACAACGCCTTCTCCCGGAAGGAGGTGAGCACGGCGACCTGGCGGGTGGACAGCTCGCCGGACAGCCCGCCGTCGGCCATGACGTGCTGGGCAGCTTCGAGCCGGGCGTGGCCGCGGGTCTCCTTGACCGCAAGGCAGGACAGGCCGAGGCCGAGGGCGAGGTAGGCGGCACCGAGCAGGAAGGGGGCCGGCCGCAGCCCGTAGGCGGCGGCGAGCCAACCGGTCGCCAGCGCGGTGACAGCGAGGGCGCCGTAGCCGGCCGCCTCGTTCAGCCCCATCGCCAGGCCGCGGCGGGCAGGGCCGACCAGGTCGATCTTCATGATGACCGTCGTGGACCAGGTCAGCCCCTGGTTCACCCCGAGCAGCACGTTCGCGGCGATGATCACCCACCAGGCCGGTCCCCAGATCAGCATCGCCGGCACCGGCAGGGCGACCAGCCAGCCGGCGATGAGCACCGGCTTGCGACCGAACCGGTCCGACAGCGTGCCGGCGAAGAAGTTGGTGACCGCCTTGACCACCCCGAAGGCGACGATGAAGGTCAGCGCCGCGGTGTAGCCGGACAGGTGGAAGGTGCGGGTGGCCAGCAGCGGCACGACGGTGCGTTCCTGGCCCAGCGTGCCGCCGACCAGGGCGTTGACCGCGACCAGCAGCAGGAACTGGGGGAGGTTGGCGCCCAGCCCCAGCCGCACCGGCGCCGGCGTGCCTGCGCGCCCGGAATGGGGCGCGCCCGTAGCCGTGGTGCTGCGGCTCGGGGGCCGCAGCGGGGCCGTCACGGGGCCACCGCCGCAGTGTTGCCGGTCTCCTGCGCCCACCCGCCCGCTCCGGCGGGAGGCATCGTGATGATGTGGCGGCTGGGCGAGTCCACGACGCGGGCGGCGTTGGTTCGCCCAGCACCTCTTTGGAGGAGGAGCCATGGGTGATGCACCGGCCAAGCAGCAGCTGTTCGAGCAGTTCGCCGCGGTGGGCAAGGCGCTGTCCAACCCCAAGCGGCTGGAGCTGCTTGACCTGCTCGCCCAGGGCGAGTGCAGCGTCGAGGCCCTCGCCGTGGCCGCCGGACTTGGGCTGTCCACCTGCTCGGCGAACCTGCAGACCCTGCGGACCGCCGGGCTGGTCACCACCCGCCGGGAGAAGACGAAGGTCATCTACTCCCTCGCCGGACCCGACGTCGCCGCACTCTTCGCCGACCTGCGCACCGTCGCCCAGACTCACCGGGCCGAAACCGAACGCGCCCGGATCGCCTACCTCGGCGACGGTGTCGAGGAGCTGCCCCGCGAGGAACTGCTGCGCCGGGCCGAGGCCGGCGAGGTCGTCGTCCTGGACGTACGCCCCGCCCAGGAGTACGCCGCCGCGCACATACCCGGCGCCCGGTCGATCCCGATCGACGAACTCGCCGGCCGGCTCGCCGAGCTCCCCACCGACACAGAAGTCGTCGCCTACTGCCGCGGCGCGTACTGCGTCTTCGCCCACCAGGCGGTCCGACTACTTCGTGATCAGGGCCGCCCGGCGCGCAAACTCGCCGACGGAATGCTCGAATAGCAGCTTGCCGGCCTCCCGGTCACCTGCAGAGCCGCGTGAAACCCCACCAGCGGCCGCGATGCGGCGCGTGCCGGGGTTCCGTGGGGTCAGGAGAGACGGTTCAGAACGGAACGGCCGCGCGGTGCCCGGCGGTGACCGCGTCGGCGATGCGCCGCCAGACAGGTGACCCAGTGGGTGGGGCGTCGTTCACATCGGCTCGCTGCGCACCGGGGGTCAGGCAGGCGGGGTGGATCTGGCGGGCGTCACGGGATGCGATGGTCTCGGTCAACAATGGTCCTCAAGGCGGGAGCGGGCGGGGGCGCGGAACCGCGAGTTTCAGCTCAGCGGAGGGGCAGTGCGCCCGGACACAGCCGGTCGTCGACCACGAGCGGGGTCACCGCAAGCAGGCACACGCAGAACGTGGGCCGGCTCAACGGATAACCCCAGTACATAGGTCGAGATTACCCAGCAGGTCGCCCGGGGAGCAACGTTGCGGCGCATCGGATGCTCAGCAGTTGCGTCGACGGCTCCGGTCTCCACGTGCGCGCGACAACCGATCTTGTCCGTCCGCCAACGGTGTAGCAGCGCACGACATGCACGCCGGCGGTGTGGGTAGGGCCGGTGGAGCCACCGGCACACGCGGCCACCGGGCCCAACACCTGCCCAGCACCTCGCCGCGCTGCCCGGCAGCAACGCTCGACCGGACTACCGGCGGCGCGCACTGGCCGCATGACACAGGGATCAGGCGCTCGTGACCGCAGCAAGGTCCCCCGCAGGGTGTCGGGTGTCGCCGGGGTCAGACCACGACGGAGATGGGAGAAGACCGTGAACACCTGGCAGGACGTGACTGCAGGAGCCGGCGGGATAGGAGGCGTGGGCAGCGGATGGACCAGCCTCGCCGCCTGGCTGGTGGCTGCTGCGGCTATCACCGTGCTCGTCCTCATCACCTGGTGGATCGCCGGCCCCGGCCGGGGACGGCGGCGCGGTCGGGGCGAAGAACTGGCGCTGCGGCGCTACGACCTGCGCCGTCCCCCCGCGCACGATCGCCCCGCGCGCACGGAGGGCCGGCGACGACGCGACGGCTCCCGCAGCGCGGGCAGTGACCAAGCAAGCTGATGAGAAAGGGAGCAGTGGACCAATGGGATATGGCATGGGCATGGGCTGGGGCTGGTTGTTCGGGCTCCTCATGCTGGTCGGTGTGATCCTTCTGGTCGTCCTCGCCGTCCGGGTGTTCGGCGGCGGGATCACCCGCGGAGACGGTGGTGCCGGTAGCCCCGCCCAGTCGCCGGGGCGCAGTCGAGCGCGGGAGGTGCTCGACGAGCGCTATGCCCGGGGAGAGATCACCACCGAGGAATACCGGGAGCGGCTGCAGACCCTCGGGGACGCCTAATGCGGCCGATCAGCCGCCGCCGCGCCCTGCAACTGGGCGGCCTGGGCCTGACCAGCGTGGCACTGGGCGCCACGGGGCTGGCGTGGCCCCGCGGGTCACTGCTGGACCCGGTGGCCGGGAGGCAGCTGTCGGAGCCGGAGACCCTGCGTAGCGCGAACGGCGGCTTGCGGGTACGGCTGGAGGCGGCCGAGGGTCGGCTGCCGGTCGCCGGCCGGCAGGCGACCGCCTACGGCTACAACGGCGGCCTGCCCGGGCCGACGCTACGGATCCGTCCCGGGGACCGGCTCCAGGTCTAGCTGGTCAACCGGCTGGAGGCTTCCACCAACCTGCACGTCCACGCCTCCACGTCTCAGCCGAGGGCAACGTGTTCCTGACCGTGCAGCCGGGAGAATTTTTCGACTACGACTACCAGCTGCCCGACGACCATCCACCCGGGGTCTACTGGTACCACCCCCACCACCACGGCATGGTCGCCGACCAGGTCTTCGGTGGCCTCTACGGCGCGATCGTGGTCGAGGACCCCCAGCAGCTGCCGGTCACCCGGGAACGGGTCCTGGTCGTCTCCGACATCACCCTGGACGCCTCCGGGCGGCTGCAGCAACCCTCGACGATGCGCCGCCCGCTACCTGCGACTTCGGCTGGGACGGCCAGCAACTGGACCTGCTCGGCATCGACTCCGGACGCTTCGCCGAACCCCGCCGGGTCCAGGAGGTCGTGCTGGCTCCCGGTAACCGCGCCGACCTGCGGGTGACTACCACGGAGGGCGCGAGCAGCCTGGAGCTGCTCGGCGTCGACCGCGGCGCCATGGGCGCCATGGGCGGCATGATGGGCGGCTCGGCCGCCGGGGACGTCGGGCCGGTCGCCGCGTTGCAGGTCACCGGTGCGGCCGTCGCCGGACTGCCGGCGCTACCCGCTCAGCCGGCACCCCGGGATCTGCGGAACGCCGAGCCGGCAACCCGCCGCCGACTGGTCTTCGACATGGGCATGGGAACGGGTTCCGGCGGGATGTCCTTCACCATCGACGGCAAGGAGTTCGACCCCGACCGCGTCGACCAGTCGGTGAACCTGGGTGCGATGGAGGAGTGGACGATCGCCAACACCTCGCCCATGGACCACCCGATGCACCTGCACGTGTGGCCCATGCAGATCGTCGCCGAAGCCGGCCGCCCGATCGACGACATCCGCTGGCAGGACGTCGTCAACATCCCCGCCGCCGGAGGCGAGGTCACCGTCCGCGTCGCCTTCGACCAGTTCGGCGGCCGCACCGTCTACCACTGCCACATCCTCGACCACGAGGATCGCGGGATGATGGGCGTCATCGAGGCGCAGCAGCCGCCCGGGTGACGGCCATCCGGTGTGCCCTCACGAGCCGGCGTGCATTCAAGAGCCAAGGTGGGACAGGCGCCGCTCCAGGGCGCGCAACCGGCGGAGCAGCAGCACATTGGTGACCGCGACGGAGATCATCAGACCCATCGGCACGATCGGCATCAGCGGAAACGCGGGCGGCTTCATCGGGCCACCGTAGATCTCCGAGGAACGTCCCACCCTCGTCCGAGGGACTCAGCTGCTCGTCCGCGTCATCGACGCGCGGACGGCCGCCAGCGCGCCGGCGGGGAAGTCGACCCCGCCGCCGATGCGCGTGGCGGCGAGTTCGGCCTCCGCTGACTCCTCGATCGCGATGACCAGGCGGGCAGCGGCGAGGGGATCGCTACCGAACACCAGCAGCCCGTGGTTGGCGAGCAGGACGGCGTTGGTCGTCGCGGAGGCGTCGAGCACGGCGGCGATGCCGCGCACCGAGACATCCGACCCGCGCGGCCCCCACGGGACCACGGGAATCTCCTCGGCCTGCCCGAACCGCAGCAGTGGCTCGGTGCGGCAGGGCAGCGGCCGGTTGGCGAGCGCGAAGGCTGTGGCCGCCGGGGAGTGCGTGTGCGCGATTCCGCCGACATCGGGCCGGGTGCGGTAGACGACGCTGTGCATGGCCACGATCTCGGCGTTCTCCGGGCCCAGTTCGCCGTCCACCACCTGGCCGTCCATTCCGACGGTGGCCAGCTGGGCGGGCGACAGGTCGCGGATCATTCCGGTGGCGGTGAGCAGGAAGCGGTCCTCGGCGAGCCGGGCGCTGAGGTTGCCGTGCCCCGAGTGGGACATCACTGCGGTGGTGAACAGCAACCGGCTGGCCTCCACGAGGGCGGTCGCGCTGTCCGGGGTGTGGGGCATGCTCACATCTTCCTTCCTTCCGGGGGGCTTGGTCGGCGAGTGGACGAGTAGGTGCGCTGGTCGGACTGCGAGCGCAGCTCAGCTGCCACCCTGCGACGATCCGCCGAAGGTCAGCAGCACCAGCGCAGCGAGGACCGCGACGATGAGGACGGCGCTGGCCACGGTCGGGCCCTGACCCCGAGTACCGGTGAGGTAACTGCCGCTCTCGATCTCGCGGTTGACCCGCCGGTATCGGATGGTGCCGTACACCAGGCCCGCGCCGACGACCAGGACCAGGAGGGCGCCGGCGGCGACGGCGGCCGCGGCGCCGTCCTGCATGAACTGTGCGATCGCCAGCCCCACGACCAT
>NZ_FNOZ01000138.1 GCF_900107175.1 Modestobacter sp. DSM 44400
GCTGTCACCGTCGGTTAGCAAGAACTCTGGTGTCAAGCCGCGGATGCTGGAGACGCCGCGGACACGTGACGATGCGGCCTAACTAAGCGGCATTGCACCCAATACATGTCCGCCCAATTCGACGAGTACACCCGCCGCATCGGCGTCCGGCGCAGCGTCGGGCGCACCGGAATCTGCTACGACAACGCCTGGGCCGAATCGTTCAACGCGGCTCTCAAAGTGGAGCGGGTCCACCGCACCGTCTATCCCACCCGAGAACACGCTTATCGAGATGTCACATCCTGGATCGAATTGCGTTCCAATCAACGCCGACTCCACTCGGCACTGGGCTACCGCACGCCCCACGAAGTCGAGTCCGAGCTCATGCAGGCAGCAGCTGCATAACAGAATATCGACCGGTCCGGAATTCGTAATTCACCCCACAGAGGGTGGGCGCAACCGGGGAATCGACCTGCGAATCGCGACGAACGGTCCAGACTCTGGGGCGGCCAGCGGACAGCCGCCACGTCGCGGTGCCGCTGAGCATTGACCAGTTGTCGCAGGCCAATACACACGGTCAGTTAGTCGTCACATTGCGCAGATGTCGTGAGGTGAGTCTGTGAAGGATGGCCCAGGTGTTGCTTGACGTGCCCGCAGTCTGCCTAGGCTGCCACCGTTCGCCGATCGGTGGACCCGGACGACGGCACCGCCGAAGCCTGCCCACCGTCATCCGGACTCCTCCCAAGCACGGGCAGGCGCGGGGAACCCACCTTAGAAGGATCAGGCCCTCGGGCCGTGGGGTGAAGCCGCAGGATGCGGCCGGGCAGCTCTCGCCCGAACCCGACAGCTAACCCCGCAGGCAGCGAGAGGCTCACCCCCATGCCCAAGCGCTACCGCTACAAGGGGCGACACCGTCGTCCCACCCCACGTCCGACCGTCAAGGCCGTCGCACGACCTGCCGTGATCCTCGCCACTGCCGCGGCAGCGTCCTTCGCGGTTCTCACTCCCGCCCAGGCTCACACCGGAGACCACACCGTCCGCGCAGGCGACACGCTCAGCGAGCTCGCGGCCAGCCACGGCACCTCATGGCAGACCATCCACGGCAACAACCGCAACACCATCGGCTCTGACCCCAACGCCCTGCGCATCGGCCAGGTACTCACCATCGGCGCTGGCTCCAGCGGCGGCTCCGGATTGGGCTCGTCCTCCAGCGCGTCCAGTACGTACATCGTGCGCGCCGGAGACACTCTCAGCACTATCGCCGCTCGCCGCGGCACCACATGGCAGCAGCTCCACGCCCTCAACCGCGACGTCATCGGCGCCAACCCCAACATCCTGCGCGTCGGTCAGCGCCTTGCCCTCAATGGCCCAGCCGCCCAGACTCCGGCCGATATACTCAGCCGCTTCTCCGAGGTCGCCGCCAGTCGAGGAGCGGCTCGTACCAGCGGGCAGGATGCTAAGTCGATCGCCCGCACCATGGTGGCCAACCGCGGCTGGTCCAGCAGCGAGTTCAGCTGTCTGGACAACCTCTGGACCCGGGAGAGCAACTGGAACCCCACGGCCGACAACCCGACCTCCAGCGCCTACGGCATCCCCCAGGCCCTACCTGGCTCCAAGATGGCCACTGCCGGCGCCGACTGGCGAACCAACCCCGCCACCCAGATCAACTGGGGTCTTGGCTACATCGCTGACCGCTACGGCAACCCATGCGGTGCATGGAGCCACTTTCAGGCCCACAACTGGTACTGAGCTACGGCACCCTCGTCGTCGCGCTGTGACTGGCTACACGCACGTGGACTTCCTCGGCGGGGGTCTGGACTCTTCCCCGCCCCCGCCGAGGAGGTCCACGTCCTCAGCTGCGGCGTGAGGCTGGCTCGTCAGCGTGCGGTGGACCCGAGGCCCGTATCTGGCTTGTGGCCGTGGACGGGAGCGGCCGCCGATGCCTGCCTCCGCTCCGCGCTCGCCGCAGACGAGGCGAGCTAGACAGCGAAAAGCGGCGACCAGCAAGGCGGTCTAGGCAGCACTGAGTCCTGCCGTTTGTCATGTGCCGGGTTTGATGGACACCATCAACCCACGGAGGAACGAGAATGGCGGCACCAAGGAAGTTGAACCGTCCCGGGTTTCATGCCGTCTTCCGGTGTGATGACTCCCCGGGTGGTGGGTCCGGTGGAACAGCGTAGAGCAATCGTCAAGACCTGTGGATCAAGATCTTTAGGCGGCCTGTTGTTCGGGGGTTTCGTCGGGTCGTTCGATGAGCTTGCCGCCCTGGA
>NZ_FNOZ01000069.1 GCF_900107175.1 Modestobacter sp. DSM 44400
GGCCCTGATGACCGCCGGCAGGCAGCACCGGCTGGATCAACTCCCACAACTCGTCCGGGATCTCGTCGGTACGCAACATTCGTCCAGCGTCGCCCACCAACCCGCCAATCTTTGGCAGACACGCTCTAGTCGCGGGCCCGGCCGCGGCGGCGCTCCCGTCCGGTCCGCCGTCCGGGTCCCGGGCCGGGCGGGGCGGTCTCCGCCGCCCAGTGCGCCGGTCGGGCCCCCCAGCCGGAGATCGTCGTACCGGGGGCCAGCGCGGCGTCGAGGTCGCCCTCCAGCGGGGACCCGGCGACCCGGGCGCGGGCCTCGGTCAGATGCCAACGCAGCTCGTGCAGCTGCCGCATCACCCCGAAGGCGTCGAACATGGCGGCCGCCATCTCGGGGCCCTCCCGCCAGTCCCGGCCGGCGAACGTGCCCTGGGTGACCTGCTGACCGGCGCCGAAACAGTCGAAGACCGTGCACCCGGGAAGCCGCGCTCGCGCAGCCGGTCGTGGATGCCGCAGCGGGAGTCGACCTGCAGATGGGGGCAGGGCCGGCCGGCCGGCTTGTCCAGGGCGAAGTCGGCGGAGGCGGCAAACGCCGGGGCCACGCAGCACAGCCCGACGCACCGGGCACAGTCGGCCCGCAGGTCCGCTCGGGCATCGTCCGGCCCGTCCGGTCGCACGCCGAGCACCCGGTCCACCGGCCGGGAGACGCCGCCGGCGTCGCTCGCGCCGGTCAGTCGCCCGCGCTGCCGGGCACGTCAGCCGTCGGCAGGGTCAAAGCGTTGCTGGCGAGCACGTTCAGCTCCGCCGAGGTGCCCGGCCCCGCCCCGGCCCAGGATGCCTCCACGATCGTGACCGCGGTGGCCGCGCGGGAACTGGCGTACTGCGCGTTGGTCAGCCGGTCCGGTGCGCCGGCGTAGCTGACGTCCTCGCGGAGCAGGTCATTGACGTTGCCGGTGCCGTCGCCGTCGGTCAGCGTGATCAGCGCCTGGGCGGCGGCGTCGTCGGGCATCACGACCCGGGACAGCGAGACGACGGCCGGCTGCCCGGCCACCTCTGCCGACCACAGCGCCCGGGACAGCCCGACGCAGTCCCGGCCGGCGAAGAAGCCGGCCACGGACCCGTACGCGTGGTCGGCGCAGGAATCGTCGACCACGCCCGCCTGCATCGTGTATGTGACCCCGTCGACCTGCACGTTCGTGCCCGTGGAGGGGCCGGTGGCTGTTCCGGGAGCCGCCGTGGAGGTCGATGCGGAGGGTGTCGTGCCACCGTCGTCCGAGCTGCCGCCGGGCAGGAGCAGCCAGCCCCCCACCCCGAGGACGACGACCGCCACGAGCGCCGCCGCCACCATGAGCGCGGCCCGTCGCCGGGAGCCCATTGCCTCCGGCGGGGGTGCCGCCGCCTGGGCCGTCGGGGTCGCCCAGCCGCCGTCCCACCCGGAGGAACCGCCCCAGCTGGTCGACCCGGAGGACGACGTCGCCGGCTGGGGCGGGACGGGCTGCTCCAGCTGCCGGGTGGTGGGAGCCGGCTCGCCGAACAGCCCGCCGAGCCCGCCGGTGTCGTCGGGCTTCGCGCGCGGCCCGGCCATCGGCTGCTGCGAGGGGCGGCCGGGCTGCCGGTCGGCCTCGGCGGGGGCCGGCTCGCTGGGCAACGCGATCGTGTCGCGCACCGGCCCGCGCAGCGCGTCGGGGACGGCGCTCCGCTGGACGGGTGTGGGCACCAGCGGCTGAGCCGCGGGCAGCGTAGCCGGCTGGCCAGCGCCTGCCTCGGCGGCCTCCTGCGCCTGGACCGCGGCGGCCGCCACGCGCGCCGCCGCAGCGGGGTCGACCAATGGCCCGGCGGCGGCCACCCGGTTCCCCGGGGTGAAGGGCACGTGGCCGGCGGTGGGGCCGGACGCGGTCGGCAACGCGGCCCCGCGCGCCGAGGGCAGGTTCATCGGCTCGATCAGCTCGCGCCGGCGCAGCACGTACGGCGAGTAGGGGAACCCCTCGCCGTTGAGCTCCTCCACCGCCGGGCTGCGCCCGACGACACCGAGGGCCTCGATGCCGGCTCGCACGTCGGCCGTCGTCCACAGCCGCGGGTTGTCGGTGCCGGCGTAGCGGCTGGCCCGGGCGACGCCGAGCAGCAACGAGCGGGGCTCGAGCACCGCGACCTGGTCGCCGTCCCCGAGGTCGCCGTCGGCGGGCAGCAGGCCGGTGATCGCTCCGGTCAGCACGGTGAGCCGGGCGATCCGGCCCGGTTCGAGACCGGCGCGGCGCAGGGTGACGACGGCGTCCATGCCCGCACGCATCAGTCCCTCGAGCGGGTTGGAGCCCCCGCCGGCCAGCTGGAGCACTTCTCCCGGCCCGGCGCCCGGGCCGATGCTCCAGGAGCCGTCCGCCGCGGTGGTCACGACCCCGGACTGGCGGACGACCTCGACGACCCGGAGAACGGCCAAACCCTCGGGCACGAACAGGACGGCGTCGGCCTGCCGGCGCTGCATCGGGCCTTCCACGACCGGCAGGGAGGCCACCACTGCGGCGCGGACCGCCCCGCCGGTGTCCCAGGAGGCGAGCTCCGCGAACAGCGCACGCTCGGCCGCGGTCTCCAGCGGCGTCGGCGTGAGGATCAGCACGGGGGCTCCAGGGGACGAGGCGGGGGCACGGGCTGGGCGGCGGAGGACGGCGCGGACAGGCGGCGGCCCGCGGGGGGCGGCCGGCAGCGGTCGGCACCGACGTTACGTCATCGGAGCGGACATGCCCGGCTCACCGGGCGGGCGCGCCACCGTTCGTCGCCAGCGGCGCTGCCGGGGCGGACGGGACCGCCCCGGGTTCGTCCGCGGCCTGCCAGCGGACGAAGGCCGCGCTGTACACCAGCCGGTCGACGCCGGTCCACAGCAGCACCAGCCCGAGGGCGACCAGTGGTGTGGCGGCCCACCGCCAGGGCGGGATGACGGCGACGGCGTCCTGCACGACCGCGGCCAGCACCACCGCCGCGGTGACCGGGACGGCGGCCAGCCAGCCCGGCACCCGGTGGGTGACGGCGAGGTCCACCCCGACCGCCCCGGCGAGCAGCATCACCGGCAGCACCGAGGGCGGGAAGCCCGCGGTGGTGAGCAGCACCCACGCCACGGCGCGGTACCCGAGGTAGGCGCCGGCAAGCAGCGTCGCCGTCCAGCGTAGGCCGACCGCGCGGCGCGCCACGACCAGCGTCAGCACCCCTGCGCAGACCAGCCAGGCGGGGTGCACCCAGGAGGGCACGGGCAGCATGAACTGCTCCGGCGACTGCCCATGGGCGGCGGCGAAGTCCAGCAGCGAGGGCTCGGCAGTGGTGTGCCCGGCCCGGTAGTCGGCCAGCGAGAGGACGCCGTACTCCTGGTGCTGGTTGGCGAACAGCACGTTCTCCACGAAGAACAGCCACAGGCCCAGGGAGATCAGGTCGCGCAGGCGCCCGGGTGCCGCGTAGAGCCACCAGCCGCGCAGTGCG
The DNA here is from genome assembly GCF_900107175.1 of Modestobacter sp. DSM 44400. GTDB lineage: Bacteria > Actinomycetota > Actinomycetes > Mycobacteriales > Geodermatophilaceae > Modestobacter. The sequence goes on from NZ_FNOZ01000069.1 coordinate 3,453, forward strand.
CCGGCCAGCATGATCGCCGTCCCGAGGTACAGCAGCGCGTGGCTGGGGCTCCAGCTGGTGATGTCCAGCCCGTTGACGCGGTGGTTGATCAGGTCCAGCGGGATGGCGACCAGGAACGTGCCGATCCCCCACTGCATGAGGCGCAGCGCGCGGCGGTCGACGCCGTGCCCGCTGTAGCTGTGGAAGACGACGAGGGCGACCGCGAGGGCGGTGCCGGCGGAGTTGAGCAGGTGCGGCGGGGCGAGGTCGTCGCGCAGCCAGCGGAAGTGCCAGGAGACGTCCCACGAGGAGCCCAGCATCTTGAGGGCAAAGGCCCCGAGCCAGGCGGTGTAGATCCAGCGCAGTTCGGTTTGGGTGGTCGGCCGGCCCGGCCGGCCGGGGGTCAGATAGGTCTGCCCGAGCCAGCGCACCAGTCCGACCGGAGCGCGCAGCCCGGCCCGCAGCGAGGCCGGTGCTGCAGAGTGGGGAGCGGTGGGCGAGGTGGAGGACACGAAGCGACTCCGCTGACGAGGTGGCTGAAGACGAAGCGTAGCCGCGTCGACGCGGCCGGCGAGCCCGCGAACGGCGATGTCGAGAAGCCCGTCCGGACACTGTGCGGGCCCTGTGCAGGGCGACCGCGCGCGGCAGGCGACGCCGCCGGTGCGTAGGGTCGCGGACCGTGGCGGAGAGTGCAGCGCACCACCTGGTCTGGATCGACTGCGAAATGACCGGGCTGGACATCACCCGGGACAAGCTCATCGAGGTGGCCGTCGTGGTCACCGACTCCCAGCTCAACGTCCTGGACCCAGGACTGGACGTGATCATCCACGCCGACGACGCCGACCTCGAGGGCATGGACGACGTGGTCACGGCCATGCACGCCAAGTCCGGGCTGACCGAGGCCGTCCGCGCCTCGACCGTCACTCTCGATGACGCCGCTGAGCAGGTGCTGGCCTACGTGCAGCGCTTCGTGCCCGAGCGGCGCACCGCGCCGCTGTGCGGCAACTCGATCGGCACGGACCGTGGCTTCCTCGCCCGGGACATGCCGGTCCTGGACGACCACCTGCACTACCGGATGATCGACGTGTCCTCGATCAAGGAGCTGGCCCGTCGCTGGTTCCCCCGGGTCTACTTCGCCCAGCCGCCCAAGGGCCTGGCACACCGGGCGCTGGCCGACATCCTGGAGTCGATCCGCGAGCTGGCCTACTACCGGCAGACCCTCTTCGTCCCCGCGCCCGGGCCCTCCAGCGGCGAGGCCCAGCAGGCTTCCGGCAGCGTGGTGGCGGCCTTCGCCGGGCTGCTGGAGGCCGGCGCGGCAGACGACGGACCCGCCGGCACCGAGGCGTCGTCAGGAGCCTGAACCGCTCCGGTATCGTTGTCCGGGTTCGCCGGGCCGGCTCTCGCCAGCTTCCCGGCGCGCATGGTGGGTGTAGCTCAGCTGGTAGAGCGCCAGGTTGTGATCCTGGATGTCGCGGGTTCAAGTCCCGTCACTCACCCCACCGGGAGAGGCCCTGGTCAGGCAACTGACCAGGGCTTTCTCTTCTCGACGCCGCCGGTCCGGCTCGGCTGGGGCGACCGGTGGTTGTCCGGAGGGCGCCACCGTGCCGCTGACCGCCGCGCTGGCGGCCCGGTCACGCTCCTGGGCGCGTGCAGGCGCTCCGTCAGCTGCCGACGTAGACGGAGATCGCGGGAAGACGGTGAAGCCTGCGGTGGAGGAGATCGCGTCCAGCCGCGACGTCTCCCCCTCGTGGGCTTCGCAGATCATCTCCTCGACGACCACCGTCGCCAGCGCGCCGCCGGTCATGACCAGGACCGAGAGGGTGACCATCTCGGGCGCGTCGCGCAGCGCGACGTAACCCAAGGTGGCCTCGACGAGGATCGGTATGGTGAACCCGGCAGCGGCAGCGGCAGCGGCCAGCAGCGGACGACGGCCGCGGCTAAGCGCGGCGCGGCGACTGCGGCGAACCCTTCCGGCAGGTCGGCCGGCACCTGCCCGGTGGCCAGCAGCAACCCCAGCGCCAGGTTCAGAGTCGTTCCGGTGCCGATCATCACGCCGTCGCTGAACAGGTCCAGACTGACCCCGGCAGAGATGGCCAGTGGCCCGCTGGCCTTCTCAGTCAGGTCGGGCCGCGCCTGCACGAGGCCCAGGGTTCGGTCGAGGAGCATGCAGGAACGCGCCGCCGGCGACAGGATCGGTATCCAGGCCGAGGAGGCCTCCAGCGCCTCGGGCATCAGTTCCAGACCGACGACCGCGAGCACGATCCCGGCGGCCAGGTGCCGGGCGACGCACAGCCACAGGGACTACGCGGTGAACCACTCCCGGATCGTCTACGCCTGGGGACCCGGCGGCCGGTCGGTCATCTACACCGGCGGAACGACGCCGGGGCAGTACGCCCAGGACCTCACCCGGCTGGCTACCGCTCCCTGAGGCGGCCGGTCGGCGCGGGGACCATGAGGACCTCAACGCTGCAACCGCATACCGGCACGCAGGACGTTCCCGACCCGCGCGCTGGCCGGGAAGGTGGATCGCGCGTAGGCGCCGCCCGAGGTCAGCCTCCCGACAGATCCCGCTGCATCCGAAGGAACTCCTCACGCTCGATCTCCCCGGCGGCGTAGCGCCGGCGGAGCGCGTCGTCGGGGACGGAGTCCGACCCCTGCCGGTCGGCCTTGAGCTGCTTGACCAGCCAGATGGCGGCCAGCACAGCGAGGACGAGCAGGGCCAGCCCGACCAACGCCCACAGCAGCATCCAGCCGCCCATCATCCCCATCATCGCGCCGTGATGATCCATCGATCATTCCTCTCCCCCGCCAATCGGCTCTCGCGGAGCGCTGGCGGTGCTTGCGATGGGCGTCTCCGTCGGGATACGCCGTCAGTTCTGGCCGGGCACACCCTCGTTCATCAGCTCGTGCATCCGCAGCATGCCGGGACTGCCCTCCCGCATGTGCTCGTGCATCCGCTGCACACCCGGGGTGCCGTCGGGGCGGTCGCCGCCGGTCGCTGGGTGAGCTTGGGCGACTGCTGCCGGGACCGTGACGCCTCCGACAACCAGCGCGACCACCAGGACAGATCGCTTCACCGTGCACTCCTCTGCTCGTCCTGCTCGAGACCACTACTAGTCTCCATAGTACTTGCTCCATGGCGGGCAGCAGGTGCGCAGTGAGCCGCGAGCAAGGACAACCTCAGCCGGCTTCGACCCGATCGTCGTCCTCCGCGCCCGACGTGCGGGGTCGGAGGCTCGCTGCTACGGCCGGGCGTACGGCCGCCTGGAGGCCAGCCCGATGACGTGCCCGCGAGGGTCGCGCAGGTCGCAGGCGTGGGCTCAGGGAACTCCGGACTGGTCCGAGGACAGCAGGTCGTCGATCAGGCGCTGGAGCTCCTCCGGGGTGAGCTGACCCACCGCCCGGTCGACCACGCGTCCGTCGCCGTCGAGGGCGAGGGTCACCGGCAACCCGTGCATGCCCAGCCCCCGCAGCAGCTCACCTTCGCGGTCCACCAGATGGGGGTACCCGATGCCGTGCTCGTCGAGGAACCAGCGGGCGGCTTCAGGGTCGTCCTGGACGTCGACGCCGAGGAAACGGACCTGCTCGCCGGAACGGGCGTGGGCCTCCTGCAGCAGCGGCATCTCTTCCCGACAGGGGCCACACCAGGTCGCCCACAGGTTCAGCAGGGTGGGGCGGCCGGCGAGCCGGTCGAGGGAGACATCCGGGCCGGGACCCAGGCAGGGGAGAGTGAGGGCCGAGAGGGCGTCGACAGGGGGCAGCACGGTCTCCTCGAGCAGCTGCTCGCAGGCTGGCGCGGGTGGCGCCGGCTCGGCTCTGGCCGGCCCGGGCCCCGTCACGCTCGGCTGCGCAGTGGCGCAGCCGGTCAGCAAGGCGGCGGCCACCAGCCCTGCGACCAGCCGCGCCGGCATCACTGTTCCCGGTAGAGGTCGACGAAGTTCGCCCCACCGTCGGTCGAGGCCAGGATGGCCCCCTCGACGGCGACGTAGACGCCCTGGCCGTCCACCGTCAGGGCTTCCGGCGGTCCGCCGACGTCGCCGCGCCTCTCCCACGTGAGCCCGCCGTCCGTGCTGACGTGGACCGTGCCGTCGGGGGCGACGCCGGCGGCGGAACCGCCGTCGAGGGCGATGTCGACCACCACCAGGACGGGGCTGCCCGGAACGCCGGTGAAGTTTTCTCCGGCGTCCTCACTGAGGACCAGGCCCTGCTCGGTGGTGGCCAGTACGCGTCGGGGATCGTTCGGGTCCACCGCCAGATCGGCGATCCGCATCGACCCTCGGTCGGTCCAGTCGACGCCGTCCTCGCTGACCAGTAGCTGGCCACCGCTGTAGCCGTAGATCATCCCGTCGGCGGCGTCGAGCGCGTGGAAGTCGGCCTCGGCCGCCAGCGACAGCGTCGTCCAGGTCTGTCCGCCGTCGGTGGTCTCGATGAGGCCCAGGTCGCCCGGGCCGGGCTGGCCATCCCCGGGGTGACCGCTGGCCAGATAGTGCTCGGGTCCGACAACGGTGAAGCCCATGTAGTCCTGCACCCGGTCGGCGACGCGCGTCAGCTCCCCATCCGGCGAGACGTGGACCAGCCCGTGGTGGGTGCCGGCGTACAGGGCGCCGTCGGCCGGGTCGACGCCGATCCCGTGCACGTGCTCCAGGGAGACGTCCTGTTCGGAGGTCTGCGCCCCGCCGGCCTGTTCAGCCCCGCAACCGGCGAGGAGCAGACCGCCGGCCGCGGCGGCGAGCGCACCGTACCGGCGCCCGGCGGGGCCATGTCGGCGGGACGGCGGACGAGCGGAGTGCGCGGATCGGGTCGGCAGGACAGACAGCAGCATGACTCCCCACAGAGGCCGGACGGAGTTACTAGCCTACATAGTAGACCGCCGGGCGGTGCCGGCCTCAGCTCCAGTCGGCTCCGGGCAGAACACACAGACCACTCGACACCGACGTGGTCAACGGCCAGGCGGCGAGCGCCATCGGCCCGGCCACCACCAGGAGTGCCGCCGCAGTGGCGGCGACCCGGTGCAGGGGCCCGACGGGGTCGCCGGGCGCCAGCAACCGCGTCACCCGACGCGTTTCTGCTCCCTGGGCGGCCGCCAGCGCCGCTGCGGGGGCTTTCATTCCGACGAGGGTGACCAGGGCGGAGGCGACCTCGACCCGGGGCACCCGTCGCGCCGCCGCGTCGTCGGCCAGCAGCTCGACGAGCCGCTCGATCTCGAGCACCGCCCGAGCGAAGAGCGGCAGCCCCGGGAATGCCCGGCTCACGACCCGCGCGGCACCCAGGATCAGGTGATGGCGGCCGCGCAGATGAGCCCGCTCATGGGCCAACACACCGGCGAGCTCGTCGTCGGAGAGCGCCTGGAGGGCCGCGGTGGTGAGCACCACGGTGTGGCGCCGGCCGGGCAGGCAGAAGGCGGCCGCCCGGTCGGAGTCCACGACCACGGCACCCAGTGACGGCTCGGGACGTGCCCCGACCAGGATCGCCGAACGCAGCCTCCGGCGTTCCCGCCCGGTCCGTAGCGCGCTTCCGACGGCCACCCACCCCAGCCGCAGCGTCACCCCGAGGGAGAGCAAGGCCCCGACGAGAACCGTCGGCAGCCGACCCGGCACCTCGTAGGCGCTGGCGATCGTCGCTGCGCAGGCGTCGAGGGCCGCCGCCAGACCCTCGCTGACCGCTGCGGCCGGCACCAGCAGCGTCAGCCCGGCGAGTACGACCGACACCAGTACGCCGACCGATGCCGCCTGCCAGACGACCAGCGCCAGCCGTGGCGCCCGGTCCGACCAGCCCGAGCCGATGGCCCGGGGAGCCAGGACCCCCAGCAGTGCGGCGAAAGTCAGCAGCCCGACGGTGACGATCACGGCGTCTGCGCCTGTCGGGCCGCCTCGACCGCGACGCGCAGGCTGGCCACGGTCTCGGCATCGAGGTCGGCGACGAAGTGCATGAGCACCTCATCGCGGTCGCCGGCCGCGCCCAGGACCGCCTGCAGCAACCCGGCAGAGTGCTCCGCTCGTGTCCGGATGGGGCTGTACCGCCAGGCCCGCCCCTCCATCTGCCGCGACAGTGCCCCCTTGCGGTGCAGGTTGTCCATCACCGTCATCACGGTGGTGTAGGCCAGCGAGCGGGACGCAGCCAGCTCCTCCAGCACCTCGCGGACCGTCGCCGGCGCCCCGCGCTGCCACAGCACCTGCATCACGGTGGCTTCCAACTCGCCGAACGGCCGCACCCGCCACCTCCGAACCCCCCGCGATCCACCGCGTCAGCCGGGTGATCGACCGACCGGACCCGGTCAGACTACTAGGAACGCTAGTGGACAGGGCTCTGCTCGGGCCGCCCCCGAACGACTCACCCCGCCGCGGCCGTGATCCAGGCAACCGGACTCCGTTGGGGCGCCGCCCTCGGCCACCTGTGCTCCTATGTGCCATAGTAGAGACGGAATGGGGCGGCTCCGTCGCGCAGCGACGCCGCCGGCCCCCAGCGCAGTCCGATGCCGGGCCGAGGCGGCCGCTGCCGCCGACGCGGTTTCCGTGAGGCCACGGCCACCACGCAAGGAGACGTCGATGAGCCGGGCGTTCAGCCGCCGAACCGCGCTGCTGGCAGCAGTGGGAGCTGCCTCGACGCTGCTGATCAGTTGCACCGTCGGCGAGGACGCCGCGGCCGGCTCCGCCGGTGGGTACGAGTTCACCGGACCGACCCCGACCGCCACGGTGATCGAGGAGAGTCGGCGGGCCCCGGCCCCGACCTTCTCCGGCGACCTGCTCGACGGCACCCCGTTCGACTCCTCCGCCCTGGCCGGCGAGGTCGCCGTCATCAACTTCTGGGGCTCGTGGTGCACGCCCTGCCGGGTGGAGACCCCGGAGTTCCAGGCCGTCCACGCGGAGGTCGCCGACCGCGGGGTGCAGTTCCTCGGCATCGACGTCGAGGACCAGCGACAACTGGCTATCGCGTTCACGGAAGACCTGGGCGTGGCCTATCCGTCGGTCTTCGATCCCCGCGGTGAGGCGGCGCTGGCCTTCCGCGGGTTCCCGGCCAACGTGGTGCCCACGACGATCTTGCTGGACCGCCGCGGGCAGGTGGCCGCCGTCTACACCGGTCAGGTCCGCGGCGAGGACCTACGTAGGGCCGTTGAACTGCTGCTCGCGGAGACCGCGGCATGAGCGACCTGGGTGCGACCTTCGCCGACATCGTCACCGACGGCTCGCTGCTGCTGGCGATGGCCGTGGCCGCGCTGGCGGGGCTGATCAGCTTTGCGTCCCCCTGCTGCCTGCCCCTGATCCCCGGCTACGTCAGCTACGTGGCCGGCCTAGCCGGATCCGAGGCCGCCGGTTCCGAGGCCGCCGACCGGTCCCGCATCGAGCAGGCCGCCGGCGGCTCCCCGCACGCACCTCCGGCCGGGAACTCCCCGGAGACGACGACTGCGCTGGCGTCGTCCCGCCCGTCCCCGGAGCCCAGCCGCAGGCGCCTCCTCGCCGGATCGCTGCTGTTCATCGCCGGGTTCAGCGCCGTCTTCGTCTCCTTCGGTGCTCTGTTCGGCGGCCTGGGACGGCTGCTGTTGGAGTGGACTCCGTGGCTCACCCGGGTCGCCGGCCTGGTCGTCGTTCTGATGGGGCTGTCCTTCCTCGGCGCGCTTCCCTGGCTGCAACGCGAACGCCGCCTCCACCGCCGGCCCCCGGCCGGCCTGGCCGGCGCTCCGGTCCTCGGCGTCGTCTTCGGGCTGGGCTGGACGCCTTGCCTGGGGCCGACCCTGGCGGCGGTGAACACGCTGGCCTACACGCAGGCCTCGGCTGGCCGGGGCGCCGCCCTGGCCCTGGCCTACTGCGTCGGCCTCGGCGTCCCCTTCGTCCTGGTCGCCCTGGGCGCCCGCCGCGCCCTGTTGTTCTCCGCCCTCGCCCGCCGCCACGCTCCCACCGTCATGCGCGTGGGCGGGGGCTTGCTGATTTTGCTCGGGATCCTGCTGCTGACCGGCTGGTGGGATGCGCTGATCATCTGGTTGCGAGCGTGGCTGGGCGCCACCGGGCTGGGCACTTCTGCCCTGTGACCCCGGGGTGGCGGCGGACCGCCGGACGCGGAAGTACGGGAAGAGCTGCCCACGTGCGACGCCGGTGCGCGGAACGCTGACGGGCGTGCCCGTCGACTCTCCCACCGTCACCGTCCCCCGCGCTGCTGGTGCTGTCGGTGCTCGCCGCGCCGCTGGTCGTCCCGCCGGCGGCGGTGATCTCCGCAGCGCTCGCCGTCTAGGTCAGTGCCGAGGTGGTCGCCGCCCGGCTCACCGCGGGCGCCGACCGGCGGCCCGACCGGGGCATGCGGCTATGAGACGCCGAGACCCGGACGGGTCGCGGCCTCTCGGTGAAGGGCGGTCAGGACAGCGCGCTGCCGGCCTGCCAGTCGTCCCAGTTGATCGCCCAGTCGTAGATGTCGCCATCGACCCGGGAGAGCGTCGGGCCGATGGAGTTGACCACCTCGACGACGTCGCCGGGCTGGGAGAAGCCGAAGAACCACGCTGCCCGGTCGGTCGACAGGTTGACGCAGCCGTGCGACACATTCGATGAGCCCTGCTGGTCGACCGACCACGGTGCGGCGTGCACAAACTCGCCGTTGTTGGAGATGCGGACGGCGTACTCGACGCCGGTCCGGTAGCCACCGGGGGCGTCGACGGCCAGGCCGAAGGTGCTGGAGTCCATGGTGATGTCCCGGTAGGACTCCAGGACGACGTGCGCCCCGTTGCGGGTCGGATTGGCGCTGCTGCCGGCGCTCATCGGGTAGGTCTGCACGACCGTGTCGCCGTCCTTGACCGTCAGTGTGTGGGCCGCAGAGTCGGCGACCGACACGTGCGAGGCGCCGACGTGGAAGGCCACCGTGCGGTCCTTCTTCCCCCAGATGCCGCCGCCGAGGTCGACCCCGTACAGCGCCGCGTCCAAGGTCACGTCGGTGTTCGCCGGCCAGTAGGCGGAGGGCCGGAAGTGGACCTCGCTGTCGCTGAGCCAGTTCCAGGCCCCGTCGGTGGGCGTGGAACTGGTCACCATGAGGTGGCTCTCGACGGCTGCCTTGTCGGTCACCGGCTGGTCGAAGTAGACCCGGATCGGCATGCCCACGCCCACCGTCGTCCCGTCCAGCGGGCCCACCGAGGGGGTGGTGACCGTGTCCGGGGTGACGGTGGTGAACGTGCTCGTCACCGTGGCGACGTTGTCGGTGGCGTTGGCCGCCTCGGCGGTCACCGTGTAGCTGGTGCCGTAGTGCAGTGGCGTCTTCGGCGTCCACACCGAGGTGGCGGGGGCATCGGCGGACGGCGCCACCGCCCCGGAGACCGTCGTCCCGTCGGCCTCGGCCACGGTGACGTCGCCGAGATCCCCCTCGGTGACCGAGACGGTGACCGGCGTGGTGGGCGAGAGGTCGATGCTGCCGTCGGCCGGGGTGAGAGCCACCTGAGCAGGCGAGGAACCCGCCTGCCCAGCCGGGGCGTCCGACCCCTCCGACGACCCGCCGTTGCACCCCGTCAGGAGCGCGAGCACCCCCACGACGAGCACTGCGGCGACCTGCTTCGCCCGCTGCATCCCCACTGCGACCTGCCCCCTGTACCGGCGCGCCCTCCCTCGGGGACCTCCCGACCAGGGGCGCCGCGCCTGCGACCCAGTGTGCACGCTGCAACCGACAGGACGGTCGTGGTCGGCGGCTACCCACCCGAGCCCCCGCCGGAGCGGCCTCCGGCTGCGTGTACAGTCGTGCACCGTCGCCGGCTGCGCCGACGGCAAGCGCCATTAGCTCAATTGGCAGAGCAGCTGACTCTTAATCAGCGGGTTCGGGGTTCGAGTCCCTGATGGCGCACCCCGCAACACCGGGCCTGACCTGCGGATTCACCCCCGCAGGCCCGGCCCGAGCACCCCAGCGGAGGGGTCTCGGTCCGCAAAAAGTCCGCAAAAGTCCGCGACGACACGCCGCCCGGCGTGCGCCGCAGGGCGGACGGATCGCCCGCCAGCGGACCCGATCGGGGCGCCGGACCTCCCTCGATTCCCCGCCGACGGCTCGATTGCGCCGGTCCCAGCACCAGCCGATCGGCCGCTCCAGACGGACCCGCAGCCCCGTGCCGAACCCCGCTGCCCGAACTCCTCGCCTGGTCAGCCGTCCCTCAGAGAGCGTCTTCAAACTGAGTTCACCAGTCGCCCGTCCGAGCGAGGCGACGGGACATCGTCATGATCATCGAGATGTGGATCATGGCTTCGTGGTGGGCTGGGAGCGTCTCGTAGTCCCGGACGCAGCGGCGGTGCTTGCTGATCCAGGCGAAGGTGCGTTCGACGACCCAGCGGCGCGGTACCACGTGGAAGCCGGTGAGGTCATCGGTCCGCTGGACGACCTGCACGGTCATCGACAGCACGGTCTTCGCCCAGGTCACCAGCCGTCCGGCGGAGCCGCCATCGGCCCACACCAGGCTGATCGTGTGAAATCGGGCGCGTAGAT
>NZ_FNOZ01000109.1 GCF_900107175.1 Modestobacter sp. DSM 44400
GGATGGTGTCTTGGCGGACGCCCAACACCTACCTCACGGCCGGTGCGGGCGGGGGACCGCCACCTCAAGTTCCACGAGACCCGGGACAACCTCCGGTCTGGACGACATACCCGGTGCGGGTATCGACGATCTGGACGGACTGGGTGCCCTGGCCGGCGTTCACCACCGCCATAATCTTCCCGTCGGAGGACAGCGCGGAAGTCAGTGGCAGATCCCCCAGCCTCTGCTGCGCCCCGGCCGGGGTGACCTGGTACCCGTTGGACGTGACGGCCGTGCCGGCGGGCCGCGGCCCGGCCACCTTGCCCGGGTCGGTCGCGAAAGCTGCGCCGGTGCCGAGCACCAACAGCGCCGCGGTGGTCGCCCCCACCTTGACGGCGGCACCTCCGTAACGGCGCTCGCGCAGGAGCTTCTTCTGATGCATGTCGCCTTCTTTCCCCGCGCCGACGGCAAGGCGCCGGCACGAGCTGACGTGAGCGGAGGAACTGGCGACTTCGACGCTATGGCGGCACCGGTCACGCACAGGGTGACGGCAGGTGAACAGCGGACGGCGGATGGCGACGCCTGGCGCCGGACCGCCCGGACTTCGTTGTCGGTTGACTCGAGCGATGGTTGGTTAGTTCACCTTATGGTTGTGCGCCGTCGGCTTGACCGTCACCTTCTCGCGTGACGGTGGCCTGGCACCGGGAACGCGGCCCTGGTGCACACCGACGTCCTGGAGGCTGCAATGAGACAACGACGACCCACCACCCGCCCGGGATCCCGAGGGCACGGCACTTCTGTCATTGCGGTGGGCTGTGCGGGGCTGATCGCTGGGACAGTGGGCCTGGCCGGCCCCGCCAGCGCCCATACCGGGCCTGCCCCCGCGCCCACCTCGCCGGCAGCCACCCCGATCGAGCACCTGGTCGTGCTGTTCCAGGAGAACGTCTCTTTCGACCACTACTTCGGCACCTACCCCAATGCCGCCAACACCGACGGCACGCCGTTCCAGGCTGCACCGGGGACGCCGTCGGTCAACGGGCTCACCGGTGCGCTGCTGACGGCCAACCCGAACCTGACCAACCCGCAGCGGCTGGCGCACAGCGAAGCGCTGACCTGCGACCAGGACCACAACTACCAGGCCGAACAGCAGGCCTTCGACCGCGGGCTGATGGACCAGTTCGTGCAGTACACCAACCGCGAGTCCGATGGCAAGCCGCTGACCCGCGGCGAATGCGTCACCGGGTCGACGACCGGCGCCACCCCGGACGACTACGCCGTGATGGACTACTACGACGGCAACACCGTCACCGCGCTGTGGAACTACGCCCAGCACTTCGCGATGAGCGACAATTCCTACGGAACCACGTTCGGCCCGTCGACGCCGGGAGCGCTCAACCTCATCTCCGGGCAGACCGCGGGTGCCTACGCGGTGACGCCGGCCGGGGAGCGCACCACCGACGACTACGCGGTGCCGAACCAGGACGGCATCCAGGGCACCGGCACGGTCATCAACGACCCGGACGGGGCGTTCGACTCCTGCTCCAACCCCAAGTACAACCGTGCGGCGCTGACCGGCACGAACGTCGGTGACCTGTTGAACGAGAAGGAAGTGTCCTGGGGTTGGTTCCAGGGCGGCTTCGCCGACTGCTCCGCCGCCTCTGAGGTCGGCAAGTACGCCGAGCAGCACCCGACGGATGCCGAGACGGGGAAGCCCGAGACGACCCAGGACTACAGCGCGCACCACGAGCCGTTCCAGTACTACGAGTCCACCGCCAACCCCGAGCACACGCCGCCGGCGTCGGTCGACGAGATCGGCCACGATGGGCAGGCGAACCACCAGTACGACCTGACCAACTTCGACCAGGCGCTGGACAACGGCACGCTGCCGGCGGTCAGCTATCTGAAGGCGAAGAAGTCCGAGGACGGCCACGCGGGCTACTCCGATCCGCTGGACGAGCAGCACTTCATCGTCGACACCATCAACAAGCTCCAGCAGTCCAAGGACTGGAAGTCCACCGCGGTCGTCATCGCCTACGACGACTCCGACGGCTGGTACGACCACCAGATGAGCCCGATCCTCAACCATTCCCAGAGTGAGGAGGACGCGCTGTCCGCCGACGGCGAGTGCGGCTCCGGTGGCCCGACGCTCGGCGGTGAGCAGCTGCGTTGTGGCTACGGTCCCCGGGTTCCGCTGCTGGTCGTTTCGCCGTACAGCAAGGTGAACGCGGTCGACAGCACCGTCACCGACCAGACCTCGATCCTGCGTTTCGTCGAGGACAACTGGCTGGGCGGGCAGCGGATCGACAGTTCCTTCGATGCCCTGGCGGGTCCACTCGACGGCATGCTGGACTTCAGCAAGCCGGCCGCCAAGCCGCTGTTCCTCGACCCTGTCACCGGAGGGGTCAGCTCGCGGCACGCCCAGAAGCACGGGCATGGCGACGAGCACGGGAACGGCGACGACAAGGGCCACGGGGAGTCCTGACCGGTCTGTACGCAGCCGCCCCCGAGGCTCCCGGCCGGCGTTCGCCGGCCGGGAGCCTCGCAAGCTGTTCGGGCCGGTGCGCCACTTCGGTCAGCCAACGCTGCAGAGCGCAGCGGCATCCCGGCCGCGCGGGCCGGCAGCGGTCAGCGGCACGCCGTCCTGGACGACGGCCGCAGCACCTGCCAGCGCATCATCATCATCATCATCATCACCACCGTGCGCTGCTCGTCGAGCGTTCGGTCAGCGTCGCGGTGTCCACGCCGCGGCTACCGCTGCTCGGTCGTCGGTGCCTCGGTGAGCTGCACGGGGGATCGGGGTGGCAGGTGCCGGTACAGGCTTGTGCGGGTGATCCCGGTCTTGGCGACGATCTCGGCGATGCTGTGCCCGGCGTCGCGCAGGTGCACCGCGTAGGCGAGCTTGTCTGGATCGACGACCGTGGGCCGCCCGATCCGCCGGCCCTTGGCGGTCGCGACCGCGCGGGCGTGCGCGGCCCGCTCGAGGGTATAGGTGCGTTCCATCTGACCGAACAGCGCGAGCAGGACGACGGCGAGCTGGGCCATCGGGTCGCTGGGGTTGGCGGAGTCGATCCGGATCGGGTCGGCGAGGTTGCGCACTCCGACGCCGCGTTCGGCGAGGTCGTGGATGAGGTTGAGGGTGTCGCGGACCGCCCGCCCGAGCCGGTCCAGGGTGTGCACGACGATCACGTCCCCGGCGCGGGCGTAGGCCAACGCCGCCTTCAGCCCGGGCCGGTCGGTGGTGGCCCCGGACTTCTTGTCCAGGTAGACCCGCTCGGGTGCGATCCCGGCCTGGTGCAACGCGTCGACCTGGCGCTCGAGGTCCTGTTTGGCCGTCGAGACCCGCGCGTACCCGAGATCCACCCGGCAACCGTACCGAAGGTCGTAGCCGTACGGGCCTACCGGCACAGACTTATGGGCCCTGATTGTGGGACGCCACCAGGCCGGAAGCAGTGATCGACCGAGACCGCCCGCGGTACCGTTCCACTACCAAAGAAGTGAGACGGCGGGCGTATCAAGATTTTGGTCGAGGCGTGGGGTCAATCGACCTTGAGGTCGAAGTGCATCGTGGCGTTGGCCAGGACCTGGTCGCCGAGGCGGTTGTCGGGCCTGTCCTCGTCGAGCTGGAAGCCGAGCCGCTCGAGGAGTGGTTGCAGGACCCTGCTGGCGCGGACGTCGACTCGGGGCAGGCCGCGCTGGAGGGCCTCGCGGACGATGCTGGCGACGAGGGTCGTGGCGATGCCGCGGCGCGCGTAGTTGGGGTGGACGAAGAGCATGTCCATCTCGCCGGCGTCCGTGAGGTCGGCGAAGCCCACGACGTCTCCGGCATCGACGGCGACGACTGTCCAAGCTGTGGCACGCCGGCGACTCCAGCGGTCAGTCTCCACCTCGTCTGGCGCCCACACCTGCACCTGGGCTGGGGTGTAGTGGCTCAGTGCTGTCTGGCGGACGGCGGCATGGAAGACCTCGCGCGTGGCGGCGGCATCTTCCGGTTGGTAGCCACGGAAGAGGATGGCATCCGCTTCAGTCACCGCTTGAGGATTCCACGACGAGCAAACCCTGATCAGCTACTGACGCTGGCGGCCCGTCGTAAATAGATCTTATGTAGGCAGTCGGCTCCTTGAAAAAAGGGCGCGCAAGAGTGCGTCGACGTGGTGGGCTCGACCCGGCCGCCTCCTCGCTGGATGTCGCTCGCCGCAAGCCCGCGCGAACCGGGTGTGGTGGCTGCTTGGTGAGGCTCCGTCGCTGCGGCCGTTGCAGGTGGATCTGGCGACCATGACGGCGAACGTCGCCCAGGTCTTCCTCACCGATGAGGAGTGGGCTGTGATGCTGCGGGCGGTTCGGTCGGCGCTGCGCCCGGGTGGCCGGCTGGCGTTCGAGAGTTGTGACTCGGCTTGGCGGGCGTGGGGAGGCTGGAACCGCGACAGCACCACCACTTGCGCACGCGGTGGTCTCCGAGGCCGGCACAGTGACGGGCTGGGTGGAAGTCACCAGTGTGCGGGGACCCTGGTGTCCTTCCAGGAGACGGTCGTCTTGGTTGACGGGTCGGTGCTGAGCTCGGAGTCGACGCTGCGGTTCCGCACTCGCGCGGAGCTGCTGGAGTCGGTGGCCAGTGCGGGGCTGGTCGTCGACGAGGTTCGGGACGCCCCCGACCGCCCCGGCCGTGAACTCGTGGTCATCGCTCACCGGCCGGACTGATCTGGTGCTGCGTGCGATCCTGCGCTGGTGAGCGGATCACTGGAGCCGGCGCTTCATCCGTTGCTGTCCAGCCGCTGGAGTCCGACGACCTTCGACATCACGCACGAGGTGTCGGACGACGTGGTCGAGGTGCTGCTCGAGGCCGCTCGGTGGGCGCCGTCGGCGG
>NZ_FNOZ01000096.1 GCF_900107175.1 Modestobacter sp. DSM 44400
CTTGAGCTTCGCGTTCTCCCGGCGCAGCTTCGTCAGCTCGGCCCGCTCCGCCGCCGTCAGTGGAAGAAGCCCACTGCTGTCCGGCACGCCCCGCTCGGCGGCGTCAGCCTTGACCCAGTTCCCCAGCGTCGTGTCATTGATCGACAGGTCTCGGGCAATCTCCGCGACGGTCTTGCCGGTCGCTCTGACGAGCTCCACGGCCTGCTCCCGGAACTCCGGGGAGTACTTGCTCGGACGGCCCATCAGGACCCCTTCCTCGGGCACATCGCCCAAGTTCAGGGTGTCCACCGAAGCGGGTCAACTCCACTGGACACCAACGCACCCGTCACCGTCTGCGGTAATGCCGTGGCGGTCGCGGGCGACGCCACCGGCACCTGCACCACAGCAGCCGGCACCGGCGGCGACACCAGCACCAACGGCGACACGAGCACCAACGGAAACGGCACCGCGCTGGACACCAACGCACCCGTCACCGTCTGCGGCACCGGCATCGGCGCCCTGGGCGACGCCACCGGCACCTGCACCACAGCAGCCGGCACCAACAGGCCGGGGACCGGGAGCAACGGCACCGACGACAACGGCCGACCCAGCACCCTTCCCGGGGCCTTCCCCGGCGCCTTCCCCGGCGCCGTGGCCCCGGCGCAGTCCGCCGTCCCGGCCGCGGCGGACGGCAGCGCCGGCAACGAGAGCACCAGCAACGAGAGCGACGGCAATGAGAGCACCAGCAACGGCGGCACCGGGAGTTCCGGCAACGGCGGAAGTGGCGGGACCAACAACAGCGCCGACGGTGTCGGTGCCTCGACCGGCCGCGCCGCTGGCGCGGGCGTGAGCGGCGGCCAGCTGGCGTACACCGGCTCGACCGTCGCCCTGCCGCTGCTGGCGGGACTGCTCGCGCTGGCCCTCGGACTGCTCCTGACCGGGGCATCCCGCCGCCGGCTCAGCCCGGGCCGCTGAGCTGAGCCGACGAGCCCGGCCGCCGGTACCCGGTGGCCGGGCTCCTCGGCGTACGGACTGGCACGACCGGCGCGCATCCTGGCAGCCGAGCCGCTCGTCGGCGGCCGCCGCGCTCCCTACCGTCGGCGCATGCCCCTCGACTGGTCGACTGCGCCCGCCGACGCCGCCGCCCACTTCGCCCACCGGCTGGCCGTGGAGATCGACGTGAGCGACGTGCACGCCGGGCTGGAGTCCGGTGCTCCCGCTTTCGTGCTGCTGGACAGCCGCAGCGCGGAGTCCTGGGCGCAGGGCCACGTACCAGGCGCCGTGCACCTGCCCGGCCGGGATTTCGCGGCCCGGGCGGCGGCCGAGCTGGACCGGTCCGTCCCGGTCGTCACCTCCTGCTGGGGCCCCGGCTGCAACGGCGCGACACGTGCGGCGCTCGCGCTGGCGCTGCTCGGCGTCCGGGTCCGGGTCCGGGTCCGGGTCTGGGTCCGGGTCTGGGTCCGGTCCGGGTCTGGTCCGGGTACTGGGCACGCGAGGGCTTTGCCGTGCAGTCCGCCGCTGGCGTCACCCGTCCGCCGGTCGACCTGCTCACCGCCCCCGCCGCGGTCAGCTGCGGCTGCTGAGCCCGCTCAGCCGGCGACCGGGGCCGGGTCGTCGGACAGTCGCGACCACAGCAGCTCGTCGTGCTTCACGCCGTCGCCGTACCGGTAGGACCGGCGCAGCCGGCCCTCGCAGGTGAACCCGGCCCGGGCTGCGACCCGGCCCGACGCGGGGTTGCCCACCGCGTGCAGCAGCTCGATCCGGTCGAGCGCCAGCGCCGGGAAGGCCCACCCGCAGACGGCGACGACCGAGCGGACGGCGACGCCGCGGCCCCGGTCGGCCGGCACCGTCCAGTAGCCGATCTCCGCGTCTCCCTGCACCGGGTCGATGGAGTGCAGCGAGATCGAGCCGAGCAGGGCACCACCGGCCGCGTCGGTGACGGCGAACGAGGCGTGGCCGCCGGCACTCCAGTCCGCCCGGCGGGCGAGCAGCGCCGCGACGTCCTCGGGCGAGGTCGACCCTGCGCCGTTCCACAGCCGGATCGCCGGGTCCTGCAGGGCGGCCCAGACCGCCGGGCCGTCGTCGTCCTGCCATGGCCGGAGCCGCAGCTCCCCGGCCGGCAGCTCGAACGGTTCCATCCGCGGATGGTCTCAGCCGGCGGGGATGACCCGGACGTCGTCGAGGTCCACGTCGTGGCGGCACGTGCACCGCGCGGCCAGGTGCACCTGCCCGCCGCAGTCGCGGTGGACGAGGTGCGCCGGCGGCCCGTCGTCGTCGGCCAGGTGTGCGTCGCCGAAGGCGAGCAGCGCGAAGAGCACGGGGCGCAGGTCGGCGCCGCGGGCGGTGAGCCGGTACTCGCGGCGCGGGCGCCGTCCCTCCTCGCGGTAGGGCACGGCCTCGACCAGGCCGGCGTCGACCAGTTCGTCCAGCCGGCGGGCCAGCACGTTGCGGGCAATGCCCAGGTGGGCGACGAGGTCGTCGAACCGGCGGACGCCGAGCATCAGGTCGCGGACGACGACCAGCGTCCACGGCGCCCCGACCCGCGACATCGTGCGGGCGATCGAGCAGTCGCCGTGGGGCACCTCGCCCCACTCCCCGGCTGCCGTCATGCCGCGACGCCACCGGGCTGAGTTGCCCGGAGCAACGCAGCTCTCCTAGCGTCCGCGGCGTGACGACGACCCAGCCCGCACGCGAACGCACCTACAGCTGGGGCGACCCCGGGACGGGCGCGACCGCGGCGCGAACCTCGGCCGGCATCGACGTCATGCGGGCCCTGGCCGGCGGCGAGCTGCCCGCTCCGCCGATCATCGCCACGCTCGGGTTCGCCCTGGATTCTGTCGAACCGGGCCGGGTGCAGTTCTCCTTCGACCCGGCCGAGTACCACTACAGCCCGATCGGCTCGGTGTACGCCGGGGTCTACGCGACCCTGCTGGACTCGGCCACCGGGTGCGCCGTGCACACGATGCTGCCCGCCGGCGTCGGCTACACCAGCCTGGACCTCACGGTGAAGTTCCTGCGGGCGATCACCGTCGACACCGGCCGGGTGCGCTGCATCGGCAGCGTGCCCCACCTGGGCGGGCGGACGGCGCTGGCCGAGGCGCGTCTGCTCGACGGCGCCGACCGGCTGCTGGCCACTGCGATCAGCAGCATCCTGGTCATCCGCCCCAGCCGGGCGCCCAGGTCGGCTGACGTCCGGCCGCGACGGGGTCAGACCACCTCGGTGCGTACGCCCGGCGGGGCGTCGACCAGGCGGTCGGCCAGGCCGGCGGCGGCCAGGGCAGCCCGGACGTCGTCCCTGGTCTCGCTGAAGTGCGCCCAGGAGTCGACGTGCACGACGATGACGCGGGGAGCGCCCAGCCGGCGGACCGCCGCCGCGACCCCCTCCCCGGTCAGGGTGAGCGGCGCGCCGTCGAAGAGCGCGGTGCGTGCTGCGCCGGCGAACAGGATCGCCACGTCGACCTTCGGGAAGACCTCGGCGACGGCGTCCACGCACTCCAACGCGGCGTTGTCACCGCTGACGTAGACGGTGGGCAGGCCCGCGCCGTGCAGCACGAAGCCGGTCACCGGCCCGGCCAGTCGTTCGGCGCCGTCCGGGCCGTGCCGGGCAGGCGCCCCGGTGACCTGCACGGCGCCGACGGTCACCGTGGCCCCGACCGGCAGGGCCCGGACGGTCCCGCCCAGGCGCTCGGCCGCCAGTTCGGTGGTGAGCACCACCGGCGCCTGCCGGAGGGCGACCCGGCCCGCGGTGTCCAGGTTGTCCGGGTGCTGGTCATGACTGAGCAGGACAGCGTCCACCGGGCCGAGCTCGGCGGCGGTGCGCGCGGCGGCCGCGGTCTTGGTCAGCACCCGGCCGCCGCCGAGCGGGTAGTCACCCGGCGGGTCGAAGGTGGGGTCGACCAGCAGCCGGGTGCCGCCCAGCTCGAGCAGGACGGTCGGGCCACCGGTCAGCGTGACGGCGAGCGCAGCGGGAGGCATGCACACACCGTGCCAGACCCGTCAGACCTGCACGGAGACCCCGACGCCGCCCCTGGTCTGCGCGCCGTAGCGGGTGATCTCGGCCTCGAGGTCCAGCGGCAGGGTCGTGGCACCGGCCGCCTCGACCTCGGCGCTGATCAGGTCGGCGGGCAGCAGCCAGGACACCTCGAACTCGATGCCGTCGGGGTCCTGGGCGTAGAGCGCCTTGGTGGTGGCGTGGTCGGACGCGCCGACCAGGGCACCGGCCTGCAGCAGCTGACTGCGGATCCGGTCCAGCTCGGCCAGTGTGTCGACCTCCCAGGCCAGGTGGTACAGCCCGACGGTGCTCCGGCCGGCACCCGAGGGCCCCGCACCGGCGCCCACGGCGAACAGCCCGAGATCGTGGTCGTTCGTCGAGCCCTCGGCCTGCAGGAACACCGCCTTGCCGGGCATCTCGACCTTGACCCGGAAGCCGAGCACGTCCCGGTAGAAGGCGGAGCTGCGGTCGACGTCGCGGACGAAGAGGACGGCGTGGTTCAGGCGCTGCACGGGCACGGCGGTCTCCTGCTGTGAGGGAGGTGCGTGGTCGTCCTCCACAACGCATATGAACGCTCAAGTATTTCTTAACGGGCGGGCTGAACGGTGCCGGTGACCGCGCCGAAGGAGATCCGGGTGCCGTCCGCGCCGGGCGCGGTGGCCGTCAGGGTCACCGTGTCGCCGTCGTCGAGGAACCTCCGGGTGGTCCCGTCGTCCAGGGGAATCGGCTCCGTGCCGCCCCAGGACAGCTCGATCAAGGACCCGCGCTGGTCGCGGGCGGGGCCGGACACGGTCCCGGATGCGAAGAGGTCGCCGGTGCGCAGGCTGGCGCCGTTGACCGTCAGATGGGCCAGCTGCTGGGCCGGCGTCCAGTACATCTCGCGGAAGGGGGGCGAGCTGAGCAGCTCCCCATTGAGCCGGACCTCGAGGGTGACGTCCAGGCCCCACGGTTCGTCGTCGCGCAGGTAGGGCAGCAGCGGGGTGTCCCGGGCCGGCGGCGCGACCCGGGCGGCCTGCAGGGCGGCCAGTGGTACGACCCACGCCGAGACCGAGGTGAGGAAGGACTTGCCGAGGAACGGGCCGAGCGGCACGTACTCCCAGGACTGCAGATCCCGCGCGGACCAGTCGTTGACCAGGCAGACGCCGAAGACGTGCTCGGCGAACGCCGTCTGGGGGACGGCGGCGCCCAGCTCGGAGCCGACCCCGACGAGGAAACCGACCTCGGCCTCGATGTCCAGCCGCTGCGAGGGGCCGAAGGTGGGGGCGTCGTCGGTCGACGCCTTGCGCTGGCCGCAGGGCCGCAGCACCGGGGTGCCCGAGACCTGCACCGTCCCGGCCCGGCCGTGGTAGCCGATCGGCAGGTGCTTCCAGTTGGCGGTCAGCGGCGCGGAGTCCGGACGGAACATCCGGCCCAGGTTCTCGGCGTGGTGCTGGGAGCTGTAGAAGTCGACGTAGTCGGCCACCTCCACCGGCAGGTACAGGGTCACGCCGTCCCGCGCAACCAGGTGCGGCTCCACGGCGGCCCGGTGCGCGGGATCGGTGAACCAGCCGGTGAGCGTGGCCCGCAGCTCCGCCCATGCCTGGGGCCCGTGCGCCATGAACGCGTTGAGGGTGCCGGTGGCGTGCACCGGGTCGCTGGTCGCCGCGGCCAGGTCCAGCACCCGGTCGCCGATCGCCACGCCGGTGCGGGGTGCGGTGCCGGGGGTGGAGAAGACGCCGTAGGGCAGGTTGGCCGGCCCGAAGCCGGTGCCGGCGGGCAGGTCCAGCCAGGTCACGTCGAGGGTCCGCGGCCGGACCAGGACCAGGCGTACTTCCCGTCGTCGACCGCCGTTCCGCCCGCGCCGAGGGACAGCGGCCGGAAGGTGTCGACCATGACGGCCAGTTCGTCGAAGTACTCGGCGCCCAGGGAGCGCTCGACGGCGCCGGGCTGGGGGCCGTGGGAGTGCCCGCCGGGGTGCAGGGAGATCGAGCCCTTGCCGATGCCCGAGCCCTTGCGGGCCTCGTAGTCGCCGTCGACGTAGAACATGACCTCGTCGGAGTCGACGTTGGAGTGGTAGTAGGGCACCGGGACGGCGAGGGGGTGGTAGTCGACCTTGCGGGGCACGAAGTTGCAGATGACGAAGTTGGCGCCCTCGAAGACCTGGTGCACCGGCGGCGGCTGGTGCACCCGGCCGGTGATCGGCTCGAAGTCGGCCACGTTGAAGGCGTAGGGATAGAGGCAGCCGTCCCAGCCGACCACGTCGAAGGGGTGCTCGGGGACCACGTGCACGGTGCCGGCC
This sequence comes from Modestobacter sp. DSM 44400, assembly GCF_900107175.1. GTDB lineage: Bacteria > Actinomycetota > Actinomycetes > Mycobacteriales > Geodermatophilaceae > Modestobacter. Next base: position 6,249 of record NZ_FNOZ01000096.1, read on the forward strand.
AGCCCGCCGGGGCCTTCGCCGCGGTGCTTGACGTAGACCTCGACGTCGCTGCCCTCGGCCAGCAGCGGCTCGCCCGGCCCCCGCAGGTCCCGCTCGCAGTAGGGGGCGTGCTCCAGGAACTGCCCGTACCTGGACAGGTAGCGGTTGGGTGGGGCGATGTGGGAGTTGGCCTCGATGGCGTAGGTGCGCAGCGGCTCGGAGCCGGTCGGGATCCAGCGGTGCGTGGTGGCCCGCGGAATGACCACGTAGTCGCCCCGACCGACGTCCAGCGCGCCGAAGACGGTCTCCACGGTCGCCGTCCCGCGCTCGACGTAGACGCACTCGTCGCCGGTGGCGTTGCGGTAGTACGGGCTGGTCAGGCTGCTCACGGCGTAGGAGATCCGGACGTCGGCGTTGCCCAGCACCAGCCGCCGTCCG
>NZ_FNOZ01000173.1 GCF_900107175.1 Modestobacter sp. DSM 44400
TGGAGTTGACCCGCTTCGGTGGACACCCTGAACTTGGGCGATGTGCCCGAGGAAGGGGTCCTGATGGGCCGTCCGAGCAAGTACTCCCCGGAGTTCCGGGAGCAGGCCGTGGAGCTCGTCAGAGCGACCGGCAAGACCGTCGCGGAGATTGCCCGAGACCTGTCGATCAATGACACGACGCTGGGGAACTGGGTCAAGGCTGACGCCGCCGAGCGGGGCGTGCCGGACAGCAGTGGGCTTCTTCCACTGACGGCGGCGGAGCGGGCCGAGCTGACGAAGCTGCGCCGGGAGAACGCGAAGCTCAAGGTCGAGCGGGAGATCTTGAAAAAAGCGGCGGCCTTCTTCGTGACGGAGTCGACGAGGTGACGCGGTTCGCCTTCATCGACCGAGAGAAGGCGCGCTACGACGTCACCGTGCTCTGCGACCTGTTGAAGATCAGCCGGTCGGGGTTCTACGCCTGGCGCGCCCGCCCGAAGTCCAACCGGGCCCTGGCCGATGAGGTCTTGACCGAGCAGATCCGCGAGGCGTTCAACGCCAACCGGAAGGTCTACGGCAGCCCGAAGATCGTGGCCGAGCTGGCCGATGAGGGCGTGCACGTCGGGCGCAAGCGGGTCGCCCGCCTGATGCGCGAGGCCGGCATCGTGGGCTGCCACCGTCGCAAGCGGTCGTTCTCGATCACCGCGCAGAACCCCAAGGCCGACGTGGCGCCTGACCTGGTCGACCGCAAATTCGTGGCCACCGCGCCCAACCAGCTGTGGGTCGCGGACGTGACCTACGTGCCGACCGTGCAGGGCTGGCTCTACCTGGCCTGCGTCACCGACGTGTTCAGCCGCATGGTCCTTGGTTGGTCGATGGCATCGCATCGCAAGACCGACTTGGTCGTCGACGCGGTCACGATGGCCGTGCACCGCCGCGGCGGACACGTGCCCGGCGTCATCCATCACAGCGACCGCGGCGGGGAGTACAGCAGCTACCAGCTCGAACGGGAACTGAGACGTCACGGCGCCCTGGCCAGCATGGGATCGGTCGCGGATTGCTACGACAACGCCATGGCGGAGAGCGTCTTCGCGACCATCGAGTGCGAACTGTTCGACCAGCAGCCACGCGGCCGGTTTGAGACTCGGCGGCAGGCCAAGCTCGCCGTCTTCGACTACCTCGAGACCTTCTACAACCCGCGCCGCCGGCACTCCTCCCTCGGCCAGGTCTCACCCGCTCGTTTCGAGCAGGCGCACACTGCACGAAAAGCTGCGGCCTAATCCGTGTCCGCAGTGACGAGGTGTCCGCGAAAGCGGGTCAACTCCA
>NZ_FNOZ01000152.1 GCF_900107175.1 Modestobacter sp. DSM 44400
GCCCGTCAGCAACGCCGCCTAGTTGATCAACGGGCCGCCACCGAAGTTCCACGGAACTCGGGACATCCTCCTCGCCAAGGGCTAACACAATTCTTTCGCTGCGCGAAAGCCGGTCGGCCGATCCGGTAGGCTGGACGCGATTCACCAGCCTGAGAGGTCACCCAGATGACAGATGCGGCACCGTCCGGGGGGGTCCAGTCGGTTGCGCGGATGCTCGACGTCCTCGAGGTCGTGGCAAAGGCCGGCGGGCAGATGGCCCTCAGCGAGATCGCCTCGGCGTCCGGCGTTCCCCTGCCCACGGTCTACCGGCTGGCGCGTACCCTCGTCGACCGGGGCTACATGCAGCAGCTGCCCAGTCGCCGCTACGCCCTCGGCTCCCGGTTGATCCCGCTCGGGGAGGTCGCCGGGGCCATGCTCGGTACCAGCGCTCGCCCCGTTCTGGAGGGCCTCGTCGCCGAACTCGGCGAGTCGGCCAACCTAGCCGCACTCGACCGCGACCGCGTCGTCTACCTCGGGCAGGTCCCGTCCACCCACTCCATGCGGATGTTCACCGAGGTGGGCCGTCGCGTGCACCTGCACTCCACCGGGGTAGGCAAGGCCGTCCTCTCCCTCCTGCCCGACGACGATGTTCGAACGCTGATGGCGCGCACGGGCATGCCTCCGCAGACGCCCCACACAATCACCGATGTGGAGAGGTTGATCGCCGCGCTGGAGCCCATCCGCCGCGATGGCTACGCCATCGACGAGGGTGAGCAGGAAGTTGGGGTCCGCTGCGTTGCAGTCCCTGTCGTCGGAGCGGACTCCTGCATGGCCGTATCGATCTCCGGCCCGGCTCCTCGCATGACGTCGGAACTCATCGAGCGGGCGATCCCGACACTGACCAAGGCCAGCGGAGTACTGGCCGTCAAACTGGCCGACCGCCCATCGGCCTGACCTTCAGGACCGCAGCGGCGGGCAAGTCGGCCTCAACACCCAGCAGTGCAGCCTTGTCTGTTGCTCGCATCGGGCCGGCGCGGCCATCGGGTGCGGATTCTTCGTCCCCGCTGCCCGTGACCCCTAGCGACCAAGGGTCGCTAGCCCGGGGCTTTCACGGCAGGGCGGCGTGAACGAGGTGTTGATCAAATGAATAGTGCTCCTGCCAGCAAGGATGGGACTTGTCGAGAGTCCATCATCGCCGATCGAGGAGCACCTTCCAGGTGAAGAAGCGTAGCCGGTTCCATCCCCGCGTCCGAGTCGACACGGCCAACGTGCCGGCGGTCGGGCAGGCCGGTGGGGTGCTGCTGACTGACGCCGTCGGGGCCGCCGGTCTGGACGCGGCGCTCGCGGCGGCGTTGGCGTCGTGGCGTAAGCCGCTGGCGATCCACGACCCGGGCAAGGTCGTGCTGGATCTCGCGCTCACCCTGGCCGTGGGCGGGGACTGCCTGGCCGACATCGCGCTGCTGCGCGCAGAACCGGGCGTCTACGGCCGGGGTGGCGTCGGATCCGACGGTCTCCCGCACGATCGACGCCCTGGCCGCCGACGCGCCGGCAGCGCTCAAGGCGATCAACACGGCTCTTCGAACTTGAGGGGGAAGAAGGACATGATCTTGTGAGGATCGCGGCCTCGGGCTGAGAAGGCCCCTCGATGCTGACGGTGGATACGAG
>NZ_FNOZ01000131.1 GCF_900107175.1 Modestobacter sp. DSM 44400
CCTCGGATTCCGCAACCTGACCAACTACATCGCCAGATCACTCCTGGAGACCGGCGGCTTCAGACCCCGACTACACCCTGGATCGTGAAGAGCCCGTTTTGGGCGCTCCCGGCAGCAGTGCATTGTCCCGACATAGGCGCGGTGCCGGGTGCCGATCGGGGTGACGGCCTGTCGGGGCATCGGATCTGCCGGTGGTGACGGGGTCCTGTTCGTCGTCACTGCCGGGACCTGTTGATGGGTCAGATCGTGACGACGTTGACGGCGAGGGCGGCGATGGTGGCGAGGGCGCGGGCCTGGGCGAAGCGGCGCGGGTCGGCCGGCGCACGCAGGTCGGCGTAGCCGGCCAGGGTGATGTAGGTGAGGAGGGGGGCGAGCCAGTCGTTGGCGGAGAACCCGGGCAGCCCATCGTTGTTGAGCTCCGGCATGTTCGCCGACAGGCGCCACAGCAGCACCGCAGCAAAGGCGATGACCCCTACGGCCAGCTGGTCGATGAGCATGGCGCGCGGCAACCGCCACACGGCGGCGGCGAGTGCAAGCGCCGCAGTGATCGCGGCGGTGAGCGCGATGTGCCCGACGCCGAAGGTTCCGGCGGCTTCGGCGACCGGTGTGTTCATTCGATTGTCCTCGTGGTCGGGGCCGGTGTGACGCCGTAGCGGTGCTCGCGGCCGCCACGACCCGGGTTGGGGGCTGTGAGCTCACCGCGCCGGTGGCGCGGTGGGTACGACTGTTCGACGACAGGTTGGCAATGGGGCGTGCGGTAGCCGGACAGGAGCAACAGTGTTCGAGTGGGGAGGGCCCCGGCTGATGTGGGGGAGCGAGCACACCTTCGTGTTTCACATCGACGGCCGCGGCGTCCGCCGCGGTCAGCCGAAGAGACCGGTGTATTCGGCGAGCAGCATGGCGCCCACCATCGCCAGGATGAGCAGCGCAACCTGCGCTACGGGAGAGCGGTCGAGCAGTTCGCGCAGCCGGGTGCCGGTCGCCCGCATCATGGTTGTCCCTCCTGGTCGGGCGTGGTGATCACCAGGCCGGGACGCCCGGCGCCGGTGTCCGGGACGGGGAAGTAGGCGCGACCGGTGGTCGGGTCGACGGCGACGACGTGAGCGTTGTCGGCCAGGTGCGCGCGGCCGGTCACCCGACCGGCAGCCGGCCGGAGATCGGCGGTGGTGACCTCACCGGATTCGGCGGCGACGTAGAGCAGCTGGCGGGCCGGGTCGATGGCCAGGACGTCGGGCCCATCTCCCACGTCGAGGGCGCCGAGCTCTGTCAAGCCGGGCAGCGCGAACACGATGACCTTGTTGTTGCCGTCGCAGCCGACGAACGCGCGCCCGTCGGCGACGAGCAGCCCGTGGTCGTGGTCGCAGTCCGGAACAGGAGCGCGACTGAGGATCGTCCGGGTGTGCGGATCGATGACGGCGATCTGGTCGGCGGTCTGCACGTCGACCAGGATCCGGTCGCCGGCGGGGTCATAGCGGACGTTGCCGGCCTCTCCGCCCAGCGGCACGGTGGCCACGGGCTGGCCGGTCCGGGCGTCGAGGACCGTTTCGGTGCCGCCGTCCTCGTCGCTGATCCACACCTGTCCGGTGGTCGGCACGTAGGCCAGGCCGTCGGGGAAGCTGCCGGCCGGGGCGCGGGCGAGCACGGTGGCGGTGTCCTCGTCGATGGTGACGACCTGGCCGGCGCCAGCGGCGCTGGCGAACACGCGGTGCAGTTCGGGTACGACGATCACCCCGGTCACGGTGGGCAGGTCGGCCACCGTCGCGATCACCGTGTTGGTCCGGGTGTCCAGCTCCAGCAGCGTCCCGTCACCCATGTGCGCGAGGAACAGTCGGTGCGCGCCGGCATCCAGGTCGGCGTAGTCGAACCGGCTGTCGTGCCCGGGCAAGGGCACCGTGGCCACGGTGGACAGCGGCAGCGGTTCGCTCGCCGGTCGAGTCATCCGCCAGGCCACCTGCACGCCGATCACAGCAGCGACCAGGACCGCCACCGCGCCGATGATCAGCAATGGCCGACGGTCAGGCCAGGCCCAGGGTCGGTTCACCATCGGCCGTCGGAACTGGGCGGACGCAGGGGCACCTGTTCATCTTGCAACCACGGTTACGCGATCGCAATGTGGCTCTATCCGCGCCGAAGAGCGGCCGCGAGTCCATCAGCCGCACCGCTCCACCATTCGAGCGCGCGCCTACAGAAAGCGCGTTCCGCGTACAGAAGCGGGTGGCCCACGCCCCGTCCGGCGCCTTCTGGGCGTCGGCCTGCCGCGCCCAGGCAACCGAACCTGAGTTGATCTGCTCCAGGTCTCGCCTACACCGCCGGGGCAACGGTCACGCGGGCGAGTGTCGAGCAGGGGCCGATCGCGGCGCATGCGGCCACGGCGGGCACGGTCACCGGTGGCTCATCGGTGGGTGAGTGGCCCGGTTCACCGCAGCCGTCCACCCCCTCGGCCATCTAGCGGCGGCGCGGCCTCATCTGGGGCACCGCTGGCTGTCGCATCACCTCATGTTCCTGAGCTCCGGCGCAGGATCTTCTGCCGG
>NZ_FNOZ01000073.1 GCF_900107175.1 Modestobacter sp. DSM 44400
CAACAGGTTGCGCAGCTGCTCATCGCGCTCAGGGGCTGCGGCGCGCACCGCGGCGAACATCCGCACGTAGGTGCCGTCGTCAGACCAGCGACGGTGGCGTTCCCACACCGATTGCCACGCGCCGAAGTGATCGGGCAGGTCACGCCACGGCGACCCGGTGCGGTACCGCCAGATGATCGCCTCGAGCGTCAGTCGGTGGTCATTCCACGGCCGGCCCTGATGACCGCCGGCAGGCAGCACCGGCTGGATCAACTCCCACAACTCGTCCGGGATCTCGTCGGTACGCAACATTCGTCCAGCGTCGCCCACCAACCCGCCAATCTTTGGCAGACACGCTCTAGGCCCCAGGAGTCCGCAGGACATGGAACTTGTACTTGCGCTTGCCCTGGGCGATCTCCACCGTCTCCTTGGAGGCCCCAAGATCAACGAGAGCCTTGATGTAGCCAGCGGACGGCTTCGCGCGGGGCTTCTTCACCGGCTCCACGACCATGCCCCGATGCGCGCTGCCCTCAGAGGTCCCGTTCTTCCGGAGCTTCCTCTGCATCTGCGTCATGACGCCCACCCTCCCATGCCCTACCGACGGTCGCAGCGCCGGTCGGGTTCCCACCCCCCGTGCGTGGTGCGTGCACCGCAGGGGGGGTGGACATCGAGTTCCCTCCGCGCGGAGGACGTCAGAATGCCAGGCGTGCGGCCCAGCGAGGCAAGCGGCGCGCGCCGCTAGACCAACATTGCGATGCCGCTCGCCGCGTTCCCAAGCTGGTCCTTCACCGCCTGGCTGGTCAGGAGGTTGTACGCGATCGTCCCCGGCGGTCCGTCCACGGCGACGCAACCGACGGCCTTACCGTTCTTGAAGATCGGCGAGGCGACGATCACGCCGAGCCGCTTGCCGGAGTCCACCAGCGACCGGAACTCCCCGTGCGAGAGCCCCTGCGTGATCTGCTTGTCGAGGGCGTCCCACTCCTCCTTCGAGGCCTTGAGGTAGGGCTCCCAGTCGGCGGCGACATCGGCGTACGCGTCGCCTTCCCTCTCCACACAGGTTCCGATGATGCCCTTGCCCGGCCGCCAGATGAGGCCTGTGGTCTCGTTGTAGTGCCGGGGCCGCTCGCGGTGGAGACGCCGAAGCCGCTTGAGCCTCCAGTAGGGCGCGTACCACGCACGCATCCGAGGGCGGTCCAGGCCCACGACGTAGGCCGCGATGCCCAGGTCCTTGGGATTGATCTTCTTCTGGGTGATGTCGTAGATGCTCCAGAAGCACGTCCGCACATGGGTGGCGACGTGCTCGTCCAGCGCCCGCCGACGACGACCTCGGTAGTCCGTCCACGCAGATGAGGTGGCGGAGCAAAAGGCCAGAGCGGCCGCGACGAGGGCGGTCGCGAGGACCGTCTCCTCCGAGAACTTCCACACCTTGGCCGTCGTCATCGCCGTTATCAGCGTAAGCACCCCGGCCGCCACGGCCGCGAGGACCTTGATCACGAACAGCGCGGCCTTGCCCTTACCCACTCGACCCCTCGCCCCGTCATCAACGCCCAGTGCAGGCTAGTCGCTGCGGAACCGCATCGCCTCGAACGTCCTAAGGTGGACCGCCCGAGCGGTTCCGACGTCGGTCGGTGCGGCGAGGTCCGCGACTTCGAACCCTCGTGGGCCTACGACCCTCCAACCGCCGACCATGATCGGCCCGACCCGGGGACTCGCCTCACTGGGATGCGGCACCGTCCGGCGGGGGCAGCTCGATCTGCGCGGGCCGTGCGGCCTCAGCGTGCAGGAGCCTGTAGGACCGCGTCTCCCGACCGGACGCGGCGTGCCACTTCACGGTGACCTCGACGTCCGCCGCGATCCGCTTGCTGAGAAGGGGGCCGAGTCCGGCACCGACCTGCGGCTGCACCGCGAGGCGTAGGTCGCCGCGCGCGCCCTCGACCTCCATCCGTAGGAGGTCCGGCCCGTCGCTGACCGTGTGCAGGATCCCGACGAGATGATGGCGCTCGACGCGGTCGCTTGCTTGCGCGAAGGCGTGCTGTAGGGCGACGGAGGCGCGCCGGGAAAGGAGGCCCTTGGCGCGTCGGCCGCGGGGGGTTCGCAGGGCGAGGTCAACCTCGACGTCCTCCTGGAGAGATGCGTTGGCCAGGCCGGCGATGCGGGCGGCCGCCCGGACGCCAAGCTCGCGCATGGACTCCTCAAGCGTCTGGCGGTCGGCGACCTGCTCCGCGCCCGCTAGGTCGAGGACGTCGAACAGGCGCTGAACGGCGACGTCGACCAGCCCGTCCACGTCCTCGTTCACGAGCTGCGCCCCTGCGGCGGGGCGCTTCTCCTTGGCTTCGAGGAAGAACACCACGGATCCCGGGCCGATGCGCGGGGAGAGGAACAGCTCGGTCGCCTCGGCGGTGGTCCAGGACGCCGCCGGATGCGTTGCCGAGCCCGGACATGGCGCGCTGCTCGGCCTCGGCTCCGCGCCAGTCGCCGAAGAGGGCCCCGCGCAGGTACTTCTGGAGCGACAGGCCCTCCTCTTCCTCGCGCGCCACACCTCGCCGACGCCGAGCACCTCGCGGTGATGGCCGAACACCTTGCGACGGTACGGCCGGTGCTGGTCGTGCTCGACCCGCTGTACCTCGCCGCTGGTGGGGCGAACGGCGCTGACCTCTACGCGATGGGACGGCTGCTGGAGGGACCGCAGCACCTGTGCGAGGACGCTGATGCCTCGCTCGTGGTCGTCACCCACTTCAACCGAGCGCGGGACCTGAAGGGCGCGGCGCGAATCACCGGCGCAGGTCCGGCCGAGTGGGGCCGGGTGCTCATTTCGGCCTCGGTGGTCAGTCGGCGTACCGACTCCGAGACCCAGGCGACCACGGTCCTCACCGAGCTGGACGTGCAGGGCGGCGAGGTCCCCGACCAGACCATCCGCGTGCGCCGGATCATCCGCGCGGAGCAGCCCGACGACCTGGACAGCCCGCTGCTCTACGCCGTCGACGAGCCGTCGACCGGGTCCGAGCAGACGGCGGCCAACGGCTCCGGTAGCGACGACCTCCACCCGGCCAGCGCCAAGCTTCCCGACGCACGCGCGGTCAGCACGTGGCCCTCGCCGCGGTCGGCCTCGTGGCGCTGTTCTTCGTCGTCGCCGGCCTGGCGAGCTCCGGCATCGGCGGCGGCCTGGCCTTCATCGGGGTCTTCGCTGTCCTGATCGCAGTCGGCGCGCTCATCACCGGACGGGCCCAGTGGGCGTTCATCCGGACCCGCAAGGTCGCGGGTGCCCTGACTGCCGTGGGCCTGCTGGCGCTCGCAGTCGGTGGGGCGATGATCCCAACACCGGCGATGTCCCCCTCCCCCAGTCACCTCACCGACACCGGGACGACCCGACCGGCGCCCAGCTCGTCCACCTCCGCGGCGCCCACGACAACCGCGCCCACCAGCCCGGCCGCGCTGTCCACATCAGCGGCACCTGTGCCCGCCATCGCCGTTCCGAGCACCAGCACCCCGGCGCCGATAGCAACCAAGGCGGCGCCTGCCACCACCACCACCACCAAGACAGCGCCCAGGCCGGCGCCCGCGCCCCCACCGCAGCCGGCTCCCGCCCCGGCGCCCGCTCCCGAGCCGGCCCCCGCCCGCGCCGTGACCCCCGGTGCCTTCTGCTCCCCCGAGGGCGCGACCGGCTACACGGTCAAGGGCACACCGATGGTCTGCAGCACGAAGCCCGGCGACGTCCGGGCGCGGTGGCGTTCGGCCTGACCGCGTGAGGGGGACGTGCGGAACGGGCCGCACCCACCTCACCCGTCACAGGTGTGGGCGAGGGTCCCCGGTTCGTCAGTCCCACGCAGTAGACAGGGTCCATGGGCGACACCGCGGACCTCCAGCTCTACTCGACGGGCCCCGCAGCTCCCTCGGCACGCGTGGCGATCGAGCTCTCCTCGGTCCCCGTGCTCAGCTACGCCCTCGCGCACAACGGCATTCCGGTCGTCTCGCAGCTGACCCTCACCGGCGGCAGCGCACCGGTCCGCAACGCGAGCGTCCACCTCGGCATCCGCGACGCCGAGGGCCCGATCGGCGCCCCGGTCGAGCTGCTGGCCGACGTCGACCCCGGCCGCACCACGGTGCTCACCCACGTCGGCCTCCGCCTCGACCCGGCCGCCATGCTGCAGGTCGAGGAGCGCCGGCCCGGCTGGCTGACCGTCTCCGTCGAACAGGACGGCGCCGTGCTCGGCTCGACCCGGCAACCGGTGACCGTCCTGGCCGCCGCCCAGTGGCTGGCCACTCCGCTGTCACTGGCGCTCGAGATGCTGGCCGCACACGTGCAGCCCAACCACCCGGCGATCACCACGCTGGTCGGCGAGGCCGCCGAACTGCTGGGCGAGAGCACCGGCAGCCCGTCGATCCAGGGCTACCAGGCCGGCGCCGACCGGGTCGACGCGATAGCCGCCGCCGTCTGTGAAGCGATGCAGCGCCGCGAGGTCCGCTACAGCGAACCCCCGGCCAGCTGGGCCGACGTCGGTCAGAAGGTGCGCACACCCGGCGAGTCCTGGACGGCCGGGTCGGCACCTGCCTGGACACGGTCGTCGTCCTCGCTGCCGCGCTGGAGCAGGCCGGCATCCGGCCGCTGCTATGGATGGTCGAAGGGCACGCCTTCCTCGGCTACTGGCGCGAGGAGATGTCCGCGCAGAGCGCCGCGACCACCGACGTCGCCAGCCTGGTCAACCTGATCGACCTCGGCCTGATCCGGTTGGTCGAGACGACGATGCTCACCACCCGTGCCGAGCCCGCGACCTTCGACCAGCTGCACCGGCCGCCCTACGCCAGCTGGCTCACCGGTGACCTCGACCGGGTCATCGGCGTCACCGACGTCTACCGCGCCCGCCGCGACGGCGTCCTCCCGCTGCCGGCCCGCACCCGCGACGCCGAGGGCACCGTGCAGGTGTTCGAGTATCGGCCGGCGGTGCACAGCGCACCGGTCCGCACGACGGACGCCGGGACGACGGCCCCCGGCACACCCCGCAAGACCGCGCCGCCGCGCATCGCGCAGTGGAAGAACGCCCTGCTCGACCTCAGCCTGCGCAACCGGCTGATCAACTACACGTCGCGCTCCGGGATCGAGCTGACCGTCCCCGACGCCCACCTCGCCGACCTGGAGAACATGGTCAACAGCGGGACGGCGATCACCCTGCTGCCCAGCGACCAGCTCGCCGCCGTCCAGCGCGAACGCGGGCTCCGCTCGGCCCGCGAGCTGCCACAGGATCAGCTCGCCGGCCTGCTGATCGACCGCCGCGGCGTGTACGTCGACGTCCCCGAGTTCTCCTACGTGACCCGGATGCGGGCGCTGGCCTACAAGGCGAAGACGGTCGTCGAGGAGACCGGCGCCAACAACCTGCATCTGGCGCTGGGCAGCCTCGTCTGGGACGTCGACGGCCGCTCGCTGCGCTCACCGCTGATCCTGCTGCCCGTCGTCCTCAAGCCGGCCTCGCGCAACGGCGCCTACCGGCTCAGCCTCGACGAGTCGGGCACCAGCACGCCGAACTACTGCCTGCTGGAGAAGCTCCGTCAGGTGCACGGACTCACCGTGCCGGGCCTGGCCGAACCGACCGTCGACGGCGCCGGCATCGACCTGGACGCCGCATTGCAGGCGATGCGGATCGCGGTGGCCGAGCGGGGGCTGCCCTACCGCGTCGAGCCGACCGCCGATCTCGCCGTCCTGGCGTTCGCCAAGTTCCGGCTGTGGAAGGACCTCGACGAGCACTGGGCCGATCTGGCCGCGAACCCACTGGTCGCGCACCTGGTCCACTTCCCCACGGAGCCGTTCCCCGACCCGGTACCGGCGCCCGCGGCCCCGGACCTCGACGAGCTGGCCGCCGCCGTCCCGGTGTCCGCGGACGCCTCGCAGCTGACCGCGGTGGCCGAGGCCGTCGCGGGGCGCACCTTCGTGCTCGAGGGCCCGCCCGGCACCGGCAAGTCGCAGACCATCACCAACCTGCTCACCCGCGCGGTCGCCGACGGCAAGCGGGTGCTGTTCGTCGCCGAGAAGCGCGCCGCGCTGGACGTCGTCTCCCGGCGGCTCGAGGCCGTCGGGATGGGTCCGTTCGCCCTCGACCTGCACGACAAGGGCAGCCGGCCGGCCGTCGTCCGCGCGCAGATCCGGGCGGCGCTGGAGCACGCCGTCGAGGTCGACGAGCAGGGCTTCACCGCGGACGGCGAAGACCTCCGCTCGGCCCGCCGCGCCCTGGCCCGCTACGCCACCCGGCTGCACGAGCCGAACCCCGCCGGGCTGTCGCTGTACGGCGCGCACACCGGCGTGCTCACCGCCGGCTCGTCGGTACCGGCGCTCCCGGTGGACCCATCCGCGGTCGCCGGGCTGACCGCGGAGTCGACCGCGGCTGTGCGGCGCGCGCTGGCCGGGCTCCCCGACATCGCCGACCTGGCCCGGCCGCGCCCCGAGCACCCGTGGGCCTTCGTCGACACCGCGGACGTCGACGTCGACGCGGTGCAGCGGGCCTCGCTCGCCCTCAACGACGCCATCGGCCCGGGCCCGGTCGACCCCCGGCTCGTCCCGGCGCTGCGCACCGCCCGGACGCCGGACGACCTTGACCTGCTGGCCGCGCTGCTGACCGGGCCGCCGGTCGGGCTCGATGTGTTCGACGAGGCGCGGGCGCCGCGGTGGGCGGCCGCGACGAGCGGTCTGTCGGCGGAGGTGTCGGCGTTCGTGGCGGCGCAGCACCCGGGGCTGGACGTCGCCACCCCGGCCGCGCTGGACCTGCCGCTGGCCACCGTGCACGCCGCCGCCGCGGAGGCCGCGCAGTCGGGCTGGTTCGGGCGCAAGAAGCGGCTGATCGCGGTCCGCGACCAGCTGGCCGGCGTGCTCCGCCCGGGTGTCGAGGTCGAGCCGAAGCAGGTGCCCGCGCTGACCGGTGCCCTGCTGCAGGTGCAGATCGCGGCCCGCGAGCTGGGCCTCCGGGCCGGGGAGATCCCCGGCCTGGAGGTCCCGCCGACGTGGACCCTGCTCACCGATCCCGGGCTGGTCGACCGGCAGCTCGGCTGGCTGCGTCGGGCCAGCGCCGCGGTCGACGGCAGTAACGGCTTCTCCGGCGCGCTGCGTGGGCTGCTCACGGCCGGGCCGGTGACCGACCCGGCCGCAGCGGAAAGAGTCTTGGGTATTCGGGACGCGGTCGCGGCCCTGATCGCCGCCTGCCGGACCACGGCTCCGGCACTGGCCGCCTGGGTCGGCGATTCCGGGTTCACCGTGCAGTGGGCCGCGACCCGGGTCGAGCGGGCGACCTCGGCGCCGGGGCTGCCGTCGCTGCGCCGGTGGCTGGACCTGCTCGCCACGCTGGAGCCGTTGCGCACTGTGGGGCTGATCGGGGCACGGGCCGCACTGCTGTCCGGTGCGGTCCCGACCGATGACGCGGTGCGGTCCTTCGACCGAGGGCTCTCGCTGGCCTCGGTGACCGAGCGGGAGGCTTCGACCGGGCTGGCGGCCTTCGACGCCCCGGTGCACGAGCGGGCGATCCAGCGGTTCACCGCAGCGTCTCGGGCGGTGCGCGCGCACCTGACCGCGGCGCTGCCGGCGTCGGTCGTGGAGTCGCGGGCCTTCGACGTGGCCGCCCGCGGCGGCTGGGTCGGTGCGCTGCAGCGGGAACTGAATCGGCAGCGCGGCGGGCTCGGCGTGCGCGGGCTGCTGGCCGAGTACGGCGACCTGGTCACCGCCGTGATGCCGTGCGTGCTGGTCAGCCCGGATTCGGTGGCCCGGTTCTTCCCCGCCCGCGCCGGCCAGTTCGACCTGGTGGTGTTCGACGAGGCGTCGCAGATCCGGGTGGCCGACGCGGTCGGCGCGCTGGGCCGTGCGCGGGCCGCGGTGGTGGTCGGCGACAGCAAGCAGATGCCGCCGACGTCCTTCGCGGAGCCGTCGTCCGGCTCCGGCGAGGACGTGCTGGACGACGACCTGGCGACCGCGGTGGAGGACGAGGAGTCGATCCTCTCCGAGTGCGTGCAGGCGCGGGTGCCGCGGCAGTGGCTGTCGTGGCACTACCGCAGCCAGGACGAGTCGCTCATCGCGTTCAGCAACGGCCAGTACTACGAGAACCGGCTGTCGTCGTTCCCGGCGCCGGTGCACGGGCAGGCCTCATCCGGCGCGGACGGTTTCGGCGTCTCGCTGGTGCGGGTCGACGGCACGTTCCACCGGTCGGGGGCGGGGACGCTGCTGCGCACCAACCCGGTCGAGGCCGAGGCGATCGTGGCGGAGATCCGCCGCCGGTTCGCTCTATCGCCTTCTGACCTGCCGTCGCTGGGCGTGGTCACGTTCAACGCCCAGCAACGGGCCCTGATCGAGGCGCTGCTGCGAGATGCCGGGGACGAGCGGCTGGTCGAGGCGCTGGACCGCACCGATGGCGAGGGCCTGTTCGTCAAGAACCTGGAGAACGTGCAGGGCGACGAGCGGGACGTGGTGTTCTTCTCCACCGCATTCAGCGTCAACGAGCGCGGCGCGCTGCCACTGAACTTCGGCCCGCTGAACAAGGCCGGCGGCGAGCGGCGGCTGAACGTGGCCATCACCCGGGCCCGCCGCCAGGTGGTCGTCTTCTCCTCCTTCGACCCGGCGATGCTTCGGGCCGAAGAGACGTCGTCGGTCGGCGTCAAGCACCTGCGGGCCTACCTGGACCTGGCTGCGCTCGGCACGGACGCACTGCCCCGGGACTCCCGGTTCGCCTCGGTGCCCGACCGGCACCGCGAGGAGGTGGCGGCCGCGCTCCGGGATCGCGGGCTGGTGGTGCGGACGGACGTCGGACTGTCGGAGTTCAAGGTCGACCTGGCGGTGGCCCGGGCGTCGGCACCCGACGCACCGGTGATGGCCGTGCTGCTGGACGGGCCCGCGTGGGCGCGGCGCCGGACGGTCGGCGATCGCGACGGCCTGCCGGTCGAGGTGCTCGGCGGGCTGCTGCGCTGGCCGGCGGTCGAGCGGGTCTGGCTGCCGGAGTGGCTGGCCGACCGGGAGGCGGTGCTCGACCGGCTGGTGGCCGCGGCTGACGCGGCGGTTTCGGTGGCCGCTCCCCCGGCGCCCCCGCTTCCTGACCTCCCCGCGACTCCGGCACTCGAGCCCGAGCCCGGGCCCGAGCCCGCCAAAATGGCCATGAGGGCGGAGGTGCTGGCCCCGGTGCACGCCCTGGACGGCGAGGAACCGTTCGTGCCATGGACGCCGCTGCCGGCCGGCGACAAGGCGATGCTCGACCGGATCGCCAACCCGCGTGGCGCGGACAAGATCCGGAAGGTGATGCTCGCCGGGGTCGAGGCGGAGGGTCCGATCCACGTCGACCGGCTGGCCCGGCTGACCGCGGGGGCGTTCGGGCTGACCCGGGTGCTGCGGGCGCGTCTGGACGCGCTGGCGGCACTGGTGCCGGCTGAGCTGCGGACGGGCGACGTGGTCTGGCCCGAGGGGCTGGACCGGACGACGTGGACGGCCTTCCGCCGCGATCCGGACGCCGAGCGCCCTCTGGACAGGTGGCGCCGGAGGAGCTCGGCAACGCGATGGTCGCGCTGTGCCGGGCGAGCGCCGGGATGACGCAGGAGGAGCTGTTCGCCGCGACCCTGGAGGTGTTCGGCTACCGCCGTCGCACAGCCGCGCAGCTCGCCGTTCTCGAGTCGGCACTGGCAGCGGCGACCGCCGCCGGTCGGCTCAGTGAGTCGCAGTCTGGTCTGGTGACCGCCTGATCAGGCCGTCGACGGCGGCGGGGTCGGTACGCCTCGGCGCGGTGGGCGATCCGCACGGCGAGCACGGTCCGAGCCTGCTCGTCGACCTCGATGAGCACCCGGTAGTCGCCTCGGCGGGCGCTGCGGAGCTTCCGGAACTCGCCCGGTCAACGCATTGCTCAGCCGAAGCGGGTTGTCGGTCAGTACCACGTGACCAACTCGACGACGGCCACCCTTCGACCACCTCGCGCCGCGGCTCGGCCACGTCGTCCCGAACTCCTGGCTGGGACAACCAGAACAGGGGCTCGTGCAACGAATCGAGGTCGAAGTCGGCCATCAGGAGGCAGCGCCCGTCTCCGCCATGAACTGGCGGACGACGTCGGCCGGGATGCGCCCGCGATCGCTGACCGGTAGCCGGCGGGCCCGCGCCCACTCCCGGACCTCCGCCGGCCTCGGCGCTGCTGCCGGCACCGGCCCGCCGGCCGCGAACGTTGCCTCCACGTCGGCGGTGCCGGCGGCGGAGTCGAGTTCGGCCAGGCAGGCACCCAGCCAGCGGTAGGCCCACTCCTGGGCCAGTGGCCGGGTCTCGCAGAACACGATCGGGACCGCAGGGAAGCGCGCCTGGGCCTCGGCCAGCGCCTCGGCTGCTGCGGCCCCCGAGACGTGCTCGAGGTTGAACAGTCGGCTGTACCGGTCCTCCACGACGACCGCGGCGCGCGGCAGGGCCGCGAGGTCGGCCAGGGCATAGGTGAGCCGTCCGGAGAGCAGGCTGCCGGCGAGGTCGGCGACGCTCTTGCGCTCGACGGCAGCCAGCACAGCGCCGTCCCGGAGCACCGCGTAGTCACCGGCCGACAGCCGCTGGCGACGGGTGACCGCCTGCTGGTGCCCGAAGGACCACGGGTACTTCTCACCGGTGTCGACGACGATCTCCAGCACCTGACCCGATGCCCGGGCCGTGGGTAGGGCGACGCCGGGACGGGCCTGCTTGGTGGTGCCCGGCGTCTGCCAGAAGATCACCTCCCTGCCACGGGCCCGGGTGATGACCAGCTGGGAGCGGTTCTGCCGGGCGCGCCCCAGCACCAGGTCGATGGCCGGGCCGCGGCGGCTGCACGAGCGCACCGGGTGCCGTTCGACGACCTCCGCGTCGGCTGGCCAACCCTCGGCGCGGTGGCAGTAGACCTTCGTTGCTCCGGGCCAGGTCTCCCGCGCCTTGACGACGATGCCGGCCGGGCCGAGCGGGACCCGGATCAGGTAGGGCAGCGACGACTCGGGATCGGGGTTGCGGGCCACCAGCAGGTCATCGACCACGCCTTCAGCGTGGCACGGGCCACAACGAAGGGGGCAGGGCGCCTCGCGGCAGCCATGCTGCAGTGAAGTCAGCACCCGAGGATGCGACAGAGAGGTCGCCCTGCCCGTGTCCACGGTGCCGCGACCAGGTGGACACGTCAAGACACCCGTGAGCTGCCCCCGCACCGAGGTGGCCCCTCACCTCCTGCGTATATACGATCGGCGACATATATACCGAGGAGGCGACTGTGTCGAAGACGCTCATCGACGTGGACGACGAGGCCCTGGCCCTGGTCATGGCCCACTACGGCACCCGTGTGAAGCGGGAGGCCATCAACCGGGCCCTCCGGGAAGTGGCCGGGCTACGAGCGGCCGAGACCCCGGATCTCGAGGACTGGATTGCCGATGTCGGCAGCCGACTCGGGACGATGGACGACGGTGCGGCCTGGCGTCAGTGACGTACCTGCTGGACAAGTCCGCCTGGGTGCTGGCCGCCCGCAACCGGGAGGTCGCTGCGCGGCTCGCGGCCGAGCTGCGCACTGGCAATCTCATGTTGTGCACGGTGACGGCCTTGGAGGTCCTGCACTCCGCCCGCAATGCCGAGGAGTACGCCCGGGACCTTGATCGGTTGAGTCGGCTCGGCTGGCGGGATCTCAGCGACCCGAGGGCGGCGGTGGCTGTTCAGCACCGCCTGGCCACCCGTGGATGGCACCGCACGTCCATCCCGGACGTCATCATCGCCGCCACGGCCGCCGAACACGGGCTGACCGTGCTGCACTACGACAGCGACTACGAACGCCTGGCCGAGGTCGCCGGCATGGGCCAGGAATGGGTCGCCACCCGAGGGTCCGGGCACACCCCGCCGGCATAGCGGCGTGCCTACATCGAGCCGCTACTGCGGGACGCCCCCTTACGGACGAGTGGGTTTCGTCTGTGTCCGTGTCGACCCTCTTCTGCGCTAGGCAACATCGGAGGGGCTTAGAGGTTCCGCCGATAGGTGCGTGTCGGTGACAAGGGGCAGGCACGAGCCCTGGTAGGTGCCGAGGTGTCTACGCCCGGTCTTCCCCAGGGGTGCTCGTGCCTGCCGTGCCATCGTCGTTCATCGACCCGCTGTGGTGCCAGTTCGCCGCGTTGATCCCCGAACGGGTCGACGCCCATCCTCTTGGTTGTCACCGGCGTCGCATCGATGACCGAGTCGTCTTCGACAAGATCGTGCAGTCCCTCGTGCTGGGCGCGGCCTACGACAAGGTCGCCGACAGCAGGTGCTCGGCGACCACGATCCGGCGGCGCCGCGATGAAT
>NZ_FNOZ01000024.1 GCF_900107175.1 Modestobacter sp. DSM 44400
GTTCACCACCCCGGCGACGCTGGCCCGCACCGGACGCCGACGGATCCTGCACCTGGCCGAACACCACCCCTGGGCCGCGCTGGTCCGCGACGGGCTTGCACGACTCCGCGACGCCACCGCGGTGCTCGCCGCCCCGGCAGCCGCCTCCGGCTGACCCCCGGCGACCTGACCCGACGACCCGAAGGACACCCACCGGCCTGTGGAACCGGCGCCCACCCGAGCGACATCGGCCGATCCGTCACACCCCAATGCCATCCTGACGCCCACACGGGACCAGAAGCCGATGATCATGCTCCGCATCAAGATCACGGAAGATCGAGGCTAGGATCTCCCCAGCTCACGAGAGGCAGCGACAAGCACCTGGCTGGCTGCCCGGCAACCTCAACTCCGTCTGAGGTGCTCCAGGGGAAGAGCTGGCCGGACGGCGCCCGCCGCCCGGCAAGGACGGAGCCCTCGCGCCGTGGGTCTCCGCGATCCGAGGAGGAACTGACGCATGAGCGAACCCAGCGGCTGGAGCTTCGAGACCCGGCAGATCCACGCCGGCGCGGCTCCCGACCCCACCACCGGGGCCCGCGCCCTGCCGATCTACGCCACGACCGCCTATCAGTTCCGCGACAGCCAGCACGCCGCGGACCTGTTCGCGCTGGCCGAGATGGGCAACATCTACACCCGGATCATGAACCCGACGCAGGACGCGCTGGAGCAGCGGGTGGCCTCGCTGGAGGGTGGGGTCGCGGCGCTGGCGGTCGCGTCGGGGATGGCCGCCGAGACGCTGGCCATCCTGAACATCGCCGAGGCCGGGGACCACATCGTGGCGTCGGCCTCGCTCTACGGCGGCACCTACAACCTGCTGCACCACTCGCTGCCCAAGATGGGCATCACGGTCACCTTCGTGGAGGAGCCGGACGACCCGCAGAACTGGCAGTCGCTGGTCCGGGAGAACACCAAGGCCTTCTACGCAGAGAGCATCGGCAACCCCAAGGGCGACGTCCTGGACATCGCCGCGGTGTCGGCGGTGGCGCACCGCAACGGGGTACCGCTCATCGTCGACAACACCATCGCCACGCCGTTTCTGATCCGGCCCTTCGAGCACGGCGCTGACATCGTCGTCCACTCCGCGACCAAGTACCTCGGCGGGCACGGCACCGCGATCGCCGGCCTCATCGTCGACTCCGGCAACTTCGCCTGGACCGCCGGGAAGTTCCCCGGTTTCACCACGCCCGACCCGACGTACCACGGCGTGGTCTACGCCGACCTGGGCGCGCCGGCCTACGCGCTCAAGGCCCGGGTGCAGCTGCTGCGCGATCTGGGCCCGGCGATCTCGCCGTTCAACGCCTGGCTGATCGTGCAGGGCATCGAGACGCTGTCGCTGCGCTTGGAGCGGCACGTGGCCAACGCCCAGCGGGTGGCCGAGTGGCTCGATGCCCGCGACGAGGTCGAATCGGTGCACTACGCCGGCCTGCCGTCCTCGCCGTGGCACGCAGCCCAGCAGAAGTACGCGCCGAAGGGCGCCGGCGCCGTGCTGGCCTTCGAGATCGCCGGCGGTGTGGAGGCCGGCAAGGCGTTCGTGGAGGCGCTCACGCTGCACAGCCACGTGGCGAACATCGGCGACGTCCGCAGCCTGGTGATCCACCCGGCGTCGACGACGCACTCGCAACTGACCGCCGAGGAGCAGCTCACCGCCGGGGTGACTCCGGGCCTGGTGCGGCTGGCCGTCGGCTTGGAGGGGATCGGCGACATCCTGGCCGACCTTGAGTCTGGCTTTCGCGCCGCCAAGGGCGCCTGAGGTGACGGGGTCCGGGACGGAGGTCCGGAACGCCGGACCGGTGCCCCGGGCCCCTGCGGCCCCGGCCCGGTCGGGCGGCTGGATGGAGGGGGACCCGTCCGGCGACCGCCGCTTCCTGGACATCGGCGGAGACCTGGACGGACCGGTCCGGCTCGAACGGGGTGGCACGCTGCCCGCCGTCCGGGTCGCCTACGAGACGTGGGGCACGCTCGCCCCCGACGGCGGCAACGCCGTTCTGGTCGAGCACGCCCTGACCGGCGACAGCCACGTCGTCGGGCCGGCCGGCCCGGGCCAGCCGACGCCGGGCTGGTGGCCGACCCTGATCGGCCCGGGTGCGCCCCTGGACAGCGACCGCTGGTTCGTCGTCTGCGCGAACGTGCTGGGCGGCTGCCAGGGCACCACCGGGCCGTCCTCGGCCGCACCGGACGGCGCTCCCTGGGGCTCCCGGTTCCCCGAGGTGACCATCGGCGACCAGGTCGCCGTCGAAGCCGCGCTGGCCGACGCGCTGGGCGTCGACCGGTGGACGGCGGTGCTCGGCGGCTCGATGGGCGGCATGCGCGCGCTGGAATGGGCCGTCGCGTACCCGGACCGGGTGGGTGGACTGTTCTTCCTCGCCTCCGCTGCGATCGCCACCGCCGACCAGATCGGCACCCAGACCACCCAGCAGACCGCGATCCGCACCGACCCGCGCTGGGCCGGCGGCGACTACGCCCGCGGCGAAGGACCGGTCGCCGGCCTGGGCACCGCCCGCCGGATCGCCCACCTCACCTACCGCAGCCCGCTCGAGCTGGACGCCCGGTTCGGCGCCGGAGTGCAGTCCGACGGCCGCTTCGCCGTCGCCTCCTACCTCGACCACCACGCCGCCAAGCTCGCCGCCCGCTTCGACGCCGGCAGTTACGTCGTGCTCACCGAGGCGATGAACAGCTGGGACGTCGGCCGCGGCCGGGGTGGGGTGGAGGCGGCACTGGGCCGGGTGACCGCGCGGGTCGTGGTGGCCGGGGTGGACACCGACCGGCTGTACCCGCCGGCCCTGCAGCAGCGGGTGGCCGACGGGCTCGGCGTTCCACTGCGGATGATCCCCTCGCTCTCCGGGCACGACGGCTTCCTGCTCGAGACCGTGGCGGTCGGCGGGCTCGTCCGGGAACTGCTGGCGCCCTGACCTGGCCTTCCGGTGATCGTCGGGCACACTCGCGTCGCGTCGCCTACTGTCGGGAGCGCGGTGACAGCGCGAATCCACCCTCCCCGCCGGCGATGCCGAGCACACACCCGGCCACCCCCGACAGAGAGCTGGCGATGACCGCCCATCTCCTCGACGAGTCCGATCGTCCCGCTGCAGCACCCGACAGCATGGCTCCCGCGCCCCACCGCCGTGAGCGCGAGCGGCAGGTCAGCGTCTACGCCGACCTCTCCGCGCGCGTGCGCGACGCCGGGCTGCTGAACCGGCGGCGCGGCTACTACGTCGTCTCGATCGCGCTGACCATCGCGGCGTTCATCGGCGTCTGGGTCGCCATCGCGGTCGTCGGCGACTCCTGGTGGCAGCTGGGCCTGGCCGCCGTCTTGTCGCTGGTGTGCACCCAGTTCGGCTTCCTCGGCCACGACACCGCCCACCGGCAGGTCTTCGCCTCGCACGCCGGCAACGCCTGGTGGTCGCGGGTGCTGTCCTGCGGGTTCGCCGGGCTGAGCTACGGCTGGTGGATGGGCAAGCACAACAAGCACCACAACGCGCCCAACCAGCAGGGCAAGGACCCCGACATCGAGTCGACCGTCCTGGCCTTCACCCCCGACGACGCCGCCGAGCGCACCACCGGCCTGCGCGGCTGGTTCACCCGGCACCAGGGCTGGGCGTTCTTCCCGCTGCTCACCTTCGAGGGGGCGGCACTGCACGTGCAGAGCATCCAGACGCTGCTCCAGGTCAAGACGATGCCGCACCGCAAGCTGGAACTGGCGATCATCGCCGTCCGGCTGGTGGCGTTCGTGGCCGCCGTGTTCCTGCTGATGCCGCCGCTGATCGCGGTTGGCTTCATCCTCGTGCAGCAGGCCGTGTTCGGCGTCCTGCTGGGCGGGTCGTTCGCGCCCAACCACAAGGGCATGCCGGTCGTCCCGAAGAACGCCAAGGTCGACTTCCTGCGCCGCCAGGTGCTCATGTCGCGCAACATCCGCGGCGGGCTGATGACCGACTTCATGATGGGCGGCCTGAACTACCAGATCGAGCACCACCTCTTCCCGAGCATGCCCCGGCCGAACCTGAAGAAGGTTCAGCCGATGGTGCGTGAGCACTGCGCCAAGCACGGGATCGGCTACACCGAGACCTCGCTGGTCGGCTCCTACACGATGGTGGTGCGCTACCTGAACCGGGTGGGCATCGGCGAGCGCGACCCGTTCACCTGCCCGCTGGTGCAGACGATTCGAAACTGACGCCTGCTCCAGCCGGCGGCGCCAGCTCGCGCGCGTGGTCACCAGCATCTGGCGGGCGTGCCGGGGTGACTGCGTTACCCGATCGTGACCGAACCCGTCGGGACCAGCTCAGCCGACGGCCGGGTCCGGCCAGCCGGCCAGGTGGCCGATTCAGGCCAGCGCGAGCCAGGCGCCGGTCAGCGAGCCGGTCCCGCTGCCGTCGGTGACGGACAGGGTCCACGGCGCGTCCGCGTGCCGGCCCTCCGGGCGGTTTCGCCGAACCGCGTCGACGATCCGCCAGATCTCGACTGGCACCCGGGCCGGCGGTCCGCCCGGCCGCGTGGTCCAGACGTCCCGCCGGGTCGCCTGCACCCGCTCACCCCGGGCCGTCGCCGGCAGTCGGAGCTTGACCGGTCCGAGGTCGAGGTAGGCATCCGGGTCGGCGGGAACGTCCCAGGTCGGACGCCGGGCACCGCTGGTGGCATCTGCGCCGAGGGTCAGCACCGTCGAAACCAGGTGGAGGAGCCCGCCGAGCCCCCAGCGTCATCCCGACAGCCTGCCCGGCCGGCGGCTACTGCACCCGGCGGACGGCGCGGTGCTGGTCGAGCCGGCCGGTGTAGCTGGCGGCGTTGGCGCGGATCGCGGCCACGTCGTCCTCGATCGTCTGCCGCCGTACCTTGGCCGGGACGCCGGCGACCAGGGAGTTCGGCGGGATCTCCTGGCCCTGCATGACGACGGCGCCCGCGGCGATGATCGAGCCGGACCCGATGTGCGCGCCGTTGAGCACGGTGCTGCCCATCCCGACCAGGACGTCGTCGTCCACCCGGGCGCCGTGCAGCACGACGTTGTGGCCGACGGTCACGCCGCGGCCCAGCACCAGCGGGAACCCCGGGTCGCTGTGCAGCGTGGACCCGTCCTGCACGTTGGAGTCCGCGCCGATCTCGATCACCTCGGCGTCCGCACGGACGATCGCGCCGTACCAGACACTCGCGCGCGGCCCCAGCGTCACCTTGCCGACGATGACCGCCGTCGGGGCCACGAAGGCCTCCGGATCGATCTCCGGTGCTCCGAAGTCGAGCTCGCCGATGTAGCTGTCCGCCACGCTGTCGTCCTCTCGTCGGCCGCGGGTCGATCCCGCGGCATGGCTGGTGCACACCTCAGGCTGGCTCGGACTCGCCCCACTCGGCCAGGAAGGCCGCCGGGTCGAGCTCCTCGAGCTGCCGCTGGACGACGGCGAGCATCTCGCCGGGCACGTTGGCGTCGCCGGCGGAGACTCGCACGCGCTCCACGCCGTCCCGGCGCCGGGTGACCAGCACGTCGCTCAGCGAGGGGGCGGGCAGCAGCCCCCAGGCGAGCTCGGCGGCGAAGGCGGCGAGGAAGCGCCCGCTGCGCACCAGCCGTCCGCCGGGCCGGCGCACCAGGGTGGCGGCGAAGGCGTCCCGGGCCAGGACGGCCGACCCGTCGTCCGGCCGGCTCGTCACAGGTCGACCTCGGCCAGCACCCGGGGGATCTCCGGCGGCAGCTCGCGGGCCAGGAAGCCCAGCCGGCCCACCCGGGCGGCCAGTCGCTCGCCCGCCCGGCCGTGCAGGTGCGCCGCCCAGACCGCGGCCTGCGCCGGCTCGGCGCCGCGGGCCAGCAGGCCGGCCACCACCCCGGCCCGGACGTCGCCGGAGCCGGACACCCCCAGCCCCGCGCCGCCGCTCTGGTCCTCCCAGAGCCGGCCGTCGGGGGTGGCGATCCAGCTGGTCGCCCCGCCGAGGCCCACCACGGCCTGAGCCTGGTCGGCCAGCCGGAGGGCTGCGCCGGACGGGTCGGCGTCGATCTCCTCCGGTTCCACGTGCAACGCGATGGCCAGCTCGGTGGGGTTGGGGGTGAGCACCGCTCGGCCGGTGAGCTGGTGCAGGCAGGTGGGGTCCGCGGTCACCGCAGCCAGCCCCAGCGCGTCCAGTGCCACCGGCCCCTGGAACCCGGGCAGCAGCGCCTCGACCAGGTGCCGGGTCTGCTCCTCGTCGCTCATGCCGGGGCCGATGAGCATCGCCGAGGCCCGCCCGGCGAGGTCGGCCAGCTGTCCGGCGGCGCTCCCCGCGATCGCGCCGTCCTCGGTCTCGTGCAGCCCGCGCACCAGCGCCTCTGGCAGCGCCTGGGCGGCGAAGCCGACCAGGCTGCGCGGGACGGCGACCTGCAACTTGCCCGCCCCGGACCGCAGGGTCGCTTCCGCGGCCAGCAGCACCGCACCCAGGGTCTCGGCGCTGCCGCCGACCACGAGGATCGACCCGCGGGCCTCCTTGCCGCCGGTGGGCTCGGGCAGCCGCCAGCCGCGCAGCACCTGCGGGGTGATCAGCGTCGAGTCAGGCTGGGGACGGGACATCGTTCTCCTCGGTGACGGGGGCCTGACCGGCGGAGCCGAGGTGCGCCACGCCGTTGAAGTCGGCGAGCTGCCACCGCCCGTCGTCCCAGCGCTCGTAGCGGGTGAGCGAGGCGTTGGCGACCTGCTCGGTCCGGTCGATCTCCAGCAGCTGGGACTCGGCCAGCTCCTCGACGACGTACCGGAAGACCATGACCACGGCTTGGTGGGAGACGCACATCAGCCGCTCGCCGTCGTGGCGGAGCGCCTCGGTGGCCAGCAGGCTGCGCACCCGCAGCGCGACGTCGGCCCAGCTCTCGCCGCCCGGGGGTCGGTAGTAGAACTTGCCGAGCAGGTCGCGCCGGCGGGCCTCGTCGGGGTACTCGTCCCGGATGCCCTCGCGGGTCATCCCGTCGAAGGCGCCGAAGTCGCGCTCCCGCAGCCGTTCGTCGTAGCGGATGGTCAGGTCGAGCCCGCTGGCCGCCACCGCCCGGTCGGCAGTCGCCGCGGCGCGGGCGAACGGGGAGCTGAGCACCGTCGTCGGCTGCTGGTCGGCGGGCAGCCCGGCCAGCCACCGGCCGAACGCGTCGGCCTGCTCCTCCCCCGTCGCCGACAGCGGAACGTCGGGGTCCCGGACGTCGAGTTCCAGCCGTGCGGCGCCGTCGGAGTGCGCCTGGGCGTCGGCCACGTTGCCCTGGCTCTCCCCGTGGCGGACCAGCCACAGCGCACTCGGCCCCGGTTCCTGCGCCATCGCGCTCCCCGTCTCGCTCGGTGGGCGACGCTACCGGCGCCGTCCGGTCTGCCGTAGCCGATCATGCCGACGGCGAAACGGCGCGACGGGGTGTACGCCCTCCCGCCGGCTCGCCAGGATGAGGCCATGGCGAGCCCGGAGGAGTTCGCGGCACGGCCGTTCGCCTCGGCCGCCGAGTTCGATGCGTGGCTGGACGCCGCGCACGAGCGCGCCCCCGGCCTGTACGTGCAGATCGCCAAGAAGTCCGCCGGCATCGGCTGGATCACCGCGGCGGAGGCGGTCGAGGTGGCGCTGTGCTCCGGCTGTGGACGGACCCCGAAGGGGGATGCGGGCGAAGAGCGTGTGGTCGCAGAAGAACGTGGCGACCGTCAATCGCCTGGTCACCGAGGGCCGGATGTGCCCGGCCGGGCTGTCCGCGGTGGAGGCCGCCCAGGCCGACGGCCGGTGGGAGCGGGCCTATGCCGGGTCCGCGACCAGCACCGTTCCCGGCGACCTGGCCGCGGCGCTGGCCGCTGACCCCGCGGCTGAGGCGTTCTTCGCCGGGCTGGACAGGACCAGCCGGTACGCCGTCCTGTGCGGGTGCAGACGGCGGGCACGCCGCAGACCCGGGCGAGGCGGATCGCCGTCTGCGTGCAGATGCTGGCCGGGGGCCGCCGGTTCCACTGACCCACCGGGCGCCGCATCGACCGTGATCTGACGGAAGGGGTCAGCCGGTGACGCGGCGGGCGCCGACGTAGCCGGCCTTGTCCACGCTGGTCACCGCGACGGGGCGGCCGGGCACGCTGGCGTGCACCATCTGGCCGTTGCCGATGTAGAGGCCCACGTGACTGACCGGCGTGTAGAAGAACACCAGATCACCGGGCTGCAGGTCGGCCCGGGCGACCGCGGTGCCCATGGTCGACTGCGCGCGGCTGGAGTGCGGCAGCGTGATGCCTGCGGCGGCGTAGGCGTACATCGTCAGCCCGGAGCAGTCGAAGGCGTCGGGCCCGGACGCGCCTGGGACGTAGGCGTCACCGAGCTGGGCCAGCGCGGTCTGCACGGCGTCGCCGGCGGCCGCGGTGGGCGCCGGCGCCGGCTTGGCGGTGGTCAGCACCGGCCCGGAGAGCACGTTCTGCACCGTCACCTGGTCGGCGGCCGAGAGCCGGGCGAGATCGGCCTCGTAGCCGGCCAGCTGCTCCCCCAGCGCGTCCTGCTGCGCCTCGAGGTCGGCGACGGAGGCCTCCGCAGCGGTCTGGGCCGCAGCCGCGGTGGCCTGGGCCTGCTGGGCGGTGTCACGGGCGACGGCGACCTGCGCCACGACGCCGTCGGCGTGGTTGGCGAGCTGGGCCAGGGTGCTCATCGTGTCGACGAGGTCCTCGGCCGAGTCGCTGGTCAGGAAGGCCGCGATGCGGAAGCGGGTGGAGCCGGTGTAGCCGGACAGGGCGATCGCGCGCAGCTGGGGCGCGAGGGCGTCCACGGCGACCTGCGCCTGGGCGGCGGCGGCACCGGCGGCATCCGCAGCGGCCTGCTGCTCCTCGGCGGTCGCGGTGGCCTGGTGGACCTGCTCGTCGAGCTCCCGCAGCTTGTTGCCGGCGTCGACGACGGCCTGCCGGGCCTGGTCGGTCGTGGTGGGGGCGGCGGACCCGGTCGCCGGCGCCAGGACGATGAGCACCCCGGCGGTCAGCGCCAGCGCGGCACCGCGGCTCCAGCCGCGGACGGTCGAACGGTTCACCGGGCCTCCGTAGGCGCACGCTGCACCCGGGGAAGGGGTGTCAGGGAGCGAGCGCGTCAGAGCCGAACGTAAGGGCCAGTCACCACACTGCGTGTTCGGCGCGCGTGGGGAGGCTCAGTCCCAGAGCCCACCCGCCCCACGGGTCCCGGAGACCCCACGAGTCACCCGAGACGGGCCGTCGTCGCGCACAATGCGCGGTCCGCGGAGGGGCGGGATGAGGCGGTCCGCGACCAGCCCGGTCGCGAACGAGTAGACGACCTTGTGCAGCAGATCGACCACCTGGTCCTGACGGGACCACGTCCACGGCGGTGAACCCACGCCGGTGGCGTTCTCGAGGGTCTGGTCGGTGGCCAGCCGGACGACGGAGTGCCAGGCCGATGCGCGCCAGCCGCGCAGCCCGGCCGCGGACCAGACGCCGCGCAGGGCACCGACAGCCGCGCCGGTGCCCCAGTGCATGACGTGGTTGCGCACCGGCGGTCGCGCCGACTCGGACAGGCGTCGTCCGGTGGCCAGGGCAGTGAGCGTGCGCGCGGGCACGTAACTGTTCGGCCGGTGCGTGATGCGCTGTTCCAGCTTCTCGCCGGCGGTCATGACGGCGACCCCGGCCAGTCCGGCCGCCGCCCCGCGCAGTGCTGCTCGTCCCCACATGCGCGATGGCTACCCACCGCGCCGCCCCCGGCAACCGGCCGCGGCGCGGCCAGCCGGCCGGCCGGCCGGCCGGGGAAGCCGGTCAGCCGGCAGCGGGCTCCGAGGACTCGAGCGAGTCCAGGATGGCCACGTCGCGCAGGATCGCGGCGAGCTCGACGGCGGTCCATGGCTCGCAGCAGTCGCATGAGCCGTCCTCGCTGAAGCTCTTCAGGCCGAGGCTGCCGCCGGTCTGGTCCTCGGCGAGGGCGAGCTGTCCGTCGTGGGGGTTGCGGTGGCACCGGCACGACGGAGTGCACATGCCCACCCCCCAGCCGGACACGATGATCGACGCGCCGTTCTCGTGAACTTTGCCCACCTGGAAGATCGACGGCTTCTGCTGGTACGTCATCTGGTGCTCCCCTCGCCGTCCTGCCACGGAGGCAGGGGGTCGTCTTCGGCTCAGGAGCAGTAGAGCGGAAGCACGATTCCTGCCCGTGCCGCGGCGGAATGACACGCGGGATTGTCAACTTCTCTGCCTCGCCCGCACCATGGGCCACTCGCGAGGCGCAAGATCAACCAGCCGGGCAGTCAGGCCGGACAGGAAGCGCCAAGGCCCGCCTGGCGGCGTGCCCGCCGCCGGCCGACCGGAGCCGTTCAGCGGCGCCTAGAGCGGGTACGGCGCGGGCATGACCAACCAGCAGACCCCCGACGACCACGACCCGGCAACCGAGCCCACCACGGAGGACGCGACGGCGCAGGGCGCCGTGGCCTCCGGCACCCCGGTCGACCCGGCGCTGGCCACGTCGTCCCCCGACCCCGAGCAGACCGGCCGGGACCGCCGGCACGACTGACGGGTCACCGCCGCGCCACCACCGCCGCCTCACGCGCCGACATCGGGACCACTCTCGGCGCCGAGAGTGGAAGGCGCTCTGCCGCGGCCAGCGGCCGGCGCGGTTGCGGTGCCGGGCGGCCCGCTTGGCGGCGGCCTCGCGCCGGCGCTAGGACTCCTCCGCCTGCCGGGCGGGGGTGATCCGGTGCCGCGCTCGGCGGCGGTGCCGGTCGGGTAGCCGGCCTTGACCAGCTCCGAGACCGTCAGCTGGCGGGCGACACCGAGCTCATGTTGAAGTCCGGGATCCGCAGCATCGGCATGGCCGCGCGGGAGAACCAGTCGTTCCACTCCCGCGGCAGCGTCCGCTCGGTACGGCTGGCCTGGGTGGCCCGCCCCAGCAGGTCGACCGGCGACTCGTTGAACCGGAAGTTGTTCACCGCCCCGGTGACCTCGCCGTCCTCAACCAGGAAGACGCCGTCGCGGGTCAGTCCGGTGAGCAGCAGCGTCTGGGGGTCGACCTCGCGGATGTACCAGAGCGTGGTGAGCAGCAGACCGCGCTCGGTGGCGGCGATCATCTCCGCCTGAGTGGCGGTGGCGTTCGGGTCCTCGAGGACGAGGTTGTCCAGGGCGGCCGTCGCCGGGGCGGTCGTCTTCAGCGCCCACGCGCGCGGGCGGATCAGGTTGGTCAGCACCCCGCCCGAGATCCAGTCGACCGCCGGGGTGGCCATGCCGTTGTCGAACACCGACGACGCTCCGGACGACCCGCCGACCACCTGGAACGGGCTGCACTCCAGCCCCGGCGCGTACGGGTCGCTGCGCAGGGTCAGCGGCAGCGCGGCCAACCGGTCACCGATCCGGTTGCCGCCGCCGGGCTTGGCGTAGACGCTGCGGCCCTCGTCGGCGTCGCGGGCTTCCATCGTCCAGTAGGCGTAGATCATCATGTCGCTGACCGTGGACGGCGGCATCAGTGTCTCGTAGCGCCCGGCCGGCAGGTCGACCCGCCGCTGAGACCAGGCCATCTTCTGCTGCACCTCGGCGGCCAGGTCGGCCACCGAGACGTCGGTGAAGTCGCGGGTGCCGACTCCGGCCCACACCGAGCGCCCGAAGTCGGGGGACTTGCCGTTGAGCTCGACCCGGCCGGTGGGCTGGTCGTGCCGCAGGCGCAGTCCGGTCGAGGTGCCCAGGTAGGTGGTGGCCATCTGGTGCTCGGCGAACCCGAAGAGCAGCTCGTCGCGGCTCCGCGCCTCGCCGAAGGCCTGGCCCAGCGCGGGGGCGAAGTCGGCGAAGACGCTGATCGAGGTCTCCGCCGCGTCGGCGTCCCAGTCGCCGGACCCGGCTGGCACGTCGCTGACCAGCGGCATCGCGTCCTCGGCCGGACCCGCATCGCGGGCGGCCTGCTCGCTGGCGGCCACCAGCGCTGCGACGTCCGGGGTGCCGGTGCGGGCAATGGTGCCCGCAGCCATCCCCGCGCCGCCGTCGACGAAGGAGATGACGACGACCTGGCGGGAGCGCATCGCGCCGTTGGTGGTGAGGCTGTTGCTGGCCCAGCGGAGGTTGGCCTCGGAACTTTCGACGACGTAGGCCACCTGCCCGTCGGCGGTGGAGGCCGCCAGCGCCTGCTCGACGAGCTCCTGCGGTCGGACGTGGAGGCTCATCGCCCACCCTCCTGCACGGTGTTGAGGATGGTCGTGTTCTCGAACAGCGCGGTCGGGCAGCCGTGGCTCACTGCGGCGACCTGGCCCGGCTGCGCCTTGCCGCAGTTGAACGCCCCGTTCAGCACGTAGGTCTGCGGGCCACCGACCACCGACATCGAGCCCCAGAAGTCCGTCGTCGTCGCCTGGTAGGCCACGTCTCGCAGCTGGCCGGCGAGCCGGCCGCTCTCGATCTTGTAGAACCGCTGGCCGGTGAACTGGAAGTTGTACCGTTGCATGTCGATCGACCAGCTCTTGTCGCCGACCACGTAGATGCCCCGCTCGACCCCGGCGATGATCTCCTCGGTCGACGGGCCGTCGGGGGCCGGCTGCAGGGACACGTTGGCCATCCGCTGCACCGGTACGTGGGACGGCGAGTCGGCGAACGCGCAGCCGTTGGAACGCGCCATGCCGCGCAGCCGCGCCATGTTCCGGTCGACCTGGTAACCGACCAGCACACCGTCGCGGACCAGGTCCCACTGCTGGCCGGCGACGCCTTCGTCGTCCCAGCCGACGGTCGACAGGCCGTGCTCGACGATCCGGTCACCGGTGACGTTCATGAGCGGCGAGCCGTACTGCAGGGTGCCCAGCTTGTCGACGGTGGCGAACGAGGTGCCGGCGTAGGCGGCCTCGTAGCCCAACGCCCGGTCCAGCTCGGTGGCGTGACCGATGGACTCGTGGATGGTCAGGAAGAGGTTCGAGGGGTCGACGACGAGGTCGTAGCGGCCCGGGGAGACCGAGGGCGCCTTCGTCTTCTCGCGCAGCAGCTCGGGGATCTCGGCGAGCTCACCGCGCCAGTCCCACGTATCACCGGCCAGGTACTCCCAGCCGCGGCCGACCGGTGGGGCCAGCGTGCGCATGGACTCGAAGGCGCCGGTGGACCGGTCGACGGCGAGCGCGGTGAACTCGGGGTGGATGCGCACCCGCTGCTGGCGGGTGCGGGTGCCGGCGGTGTCGGCGTAGTACTTCTGCTCCTTCACGTGCATGCACGAGGACTGCACGTGCTCGACGCCGTCGGCGGCGAGGAGCTGCTCGGACAGCGAGACCAGCAGGCCGGTCTTCTCGGCGTCCGGCACCTGGAAGGGGTCGATCTCGTACGCGGAGACCCACTCACCGTCGTAGCTGGGCTCGGGGGCCAGCTCCACCCGGTCGGTGTTCATCGCGGCGGACACCTTCGCGACGGCCACCGCCTCCTCGGCCAGCCGGACGGCCTCCCCCGCGGTGAGGACGACGCCGGCGGCGAAGCCCCAGGTGCCTTCGTGGACGACGCGGACGGCGAGGCCCAGATCCTCCCCGTCGGCCAGTGCCTCGAGGCGGGCGTCGCGCAGCCGGACGGTCTGGGTGCGGACCCGCTCGACCCGCAGGTCGGCGTGCTCGCACCCGAGGTCGACCGCCCGGGTCAGCGCCGCCTCGGTGAGCGCGGACAGGGGCAGCGCAAGGAAGGACTCGTCGACGGAACGGGTCTGTGCCACGGGGTTGTGTCTACCAGGCGGGTCCGGCCGCCTCCCGGGGCCCGCCCCGAGCCTGCGAGCGGTGGAGGGCAGGCGGGTCCTCCTCAGCCCAGCTCGTCGTCCACCCAGCACCAACGCCACGCCTCGCCCGGTTCGGCGCTGACGACGACCGGGTGACCGTCCGCCCCGAAGTGCGCCCGCGCGTGCCGCCGCGGGGAGGAGTCGCAGCAGCCGTTGTGCCCGCAGGTCAGGCAGGTGCGCAGGTGCACCCACGTCGTCCCCTCGCGGACGCAGCGTTCGCCCCGTGGCCGGGGCACCAGCGCCCGGTCCCGGTCCAGCGCCGCCAGCTCCTCGTGCCGGTCGAGCAGGGAGTCCTTCCAGGTCGATCGCCGCGAGGGCCGCGGACAGCACCTC
This sequence comes from Modestobacter sp. DSM 44400, assembly GCF_900107175.1. Lineage (GTDB taxonomy): Bacteria > Actinomycetota > Actinomycetes > Mycobacteriales > Geodermatophilaceae > Modestobacter. The sequence continues at coordinate 13,999 of NZ_FNOZ01000024.1, forward strand.
GGATTCCGCGGCACCGTCGTCGCGGGCCCGCACCACCACCGCCCGTTCGGCCGCGAGCATTTCCATCCGCAGCTGGGCGTAGCGGCTCGACGGGGTCTGCTGGTCGGCCAGCGGCCGGCCCAGCCGCTCCCAGGCCGCGTGCGGGCGTGCGATGGACCGGTCACGCAGCCGGTCCACCAGGCCCTCCGGCGGCGTTGGTGGCGTCCCCGATCTCGGCGGCCTGCAGGGCGTCCTCGGCCGGGTCCGGGGGCGGCAGGCCGATCCGGCGGACGAGCCAGGGCAGCGAGGCGCCCTGTACCAGCACGCTGCCGACCACGACGGTGAACGCCGCCAACAGCAACACGTTCCGGTCGGCCCGGTCCTCGGGCAGCAACTGCGCCGCCGCCAGGGTGACCACTCCGCGCATGCCGGCCCACGACACCAGCCCGGCCACCTGCGGGCTCCACGCCGTCCGACGCATGGACGCCGTGCCCAGGCGCAGCAGGCCGGCCATCCCGAACACGAAGACGGCGCGCGCGACGATGGTGGCCACCAGCACACCGACGCACACGACGGCGATGCGGCCGGCGCCGATGCCGCTGTCGGCTGCGCCGGAGAGCACCACCGGTAGCTGCAGGCCGATGAGCAGGAAGACGCCGTTCTCCAGCACGAAGGCCACCGCGCGCCAGGTGATCGCCTCGGTGACCCGGGCCGAGGCGGTCTGCACCCGGGGCGAGAGCTGGGCCAACGCCAGGCCGGCGACCACGGTGGCCAGCACACCGGAGGCGTGCAGCGCCTCGGCCGGCAGGAAGGCCAGATACGGGGCGACGAAGGACACCAGCGTGTCCAGCACCGGGTCGCGCAGCCGGGCACGGAGGAGGGCGAGCGCCGCGGCGAGGGCGACGCCGGGTAGCAGCAGCCAGGTGGCCCAGCCGACGACCACGGTGCCGAACACGATCAGCACCGCCGACATCAGCACCGTGCTGCCCCTTGCTGTGCCGGAAGTCGAACAGCGACGTCCGGGCGGTGGTCGCGTACAGCGGCGGGGGCAGCAGGGCGTTGAAGACCAGCTCGGGGTCCAGCCGCACCTCGGGGACGACGGGCAGGAAGGACGCCGCGGCGCCCATCAGGACGAGCACCAGCGGGGTGGGCCAGCCGAAGCGGTCGCACGCCCTGGCGACCACCCAGACGGGGATGACCAGGGCGACCAGCCCCAGCGTCAGTTCCACGGTCACCTCCTGCGCGGCGCGGCTGCGCCGGTGGTGCTCGTGTCAGGGCCGGCGACCGGCTGGCGGGGTTGGGCAACGGCGGCAGGGGGGTACCCGCCGGCATGGCCGAATTCCCCGCTGGTCCTGCCGACGACGTCACGCTCACCTTCGGTGGCACCGCGACGGCGCTGCTGCGGCTGGGGTCCTTCACCCTGCTGACCGACCCGAACTTCCTGCACCGCGGGCAGTGGGCGCACCTGGGCTACGGGCTGCGCAGCCGGCGGCTGACCGAGCCGGCGCTGCAGCCCACGCAGCTGCCCGACCTGGACGCCGTCCTGCTGTCGCACATGCACGGCGACCACTGGGACCGGATCGCCACCCGGTCCCTGCCCAAGGACACCCCGGTGGTGTCCACCCCGGAGGCGGCGGCCTGCCTGGGCAAGCGGGGCTTCACCGCGACCGCGGACCTGCAGCCGTGGCAGACCCATGAGCTGACCCGCGGCACCGACACGCTCCGCATCACGAGCGTGCCCGGCGTGCACGGCCCCGGCCCGCTGGCCCGGGTGCTGCCGCAGGTGATGGGCAGCGTGCTGGAGCTGGTCAGCAACGGGGAGGTGCGCTGGCGCGGCTACGTCACCGGCGACAGCCTCTTCCGGCCCGTGCTCGGCGAGGTGCTGCAGCGCTGCGGACCGCTCGACGTCCTGGTCCCCCACCTGGGCGGCACGAAGATCGCCGGGATCACGGTGACCATGGACGCGCGGCAGGGGGCCGACCTGGTGGAGCTGCTGAAGCCGCCGGTCACCGTGCCCGTGCACTACGACGACTACGGCCTGTTCAAGTCTCCGCTGGGCGACTTCGTGGCCGAGGTCGCCGACCGCCGCCTCCCCGGGGAGATCCGCGCCGTGGGCCGCGGCCGGACGGTCTCGCTGCGCGCCTGACCCGCCAGGGGGGTCAGCGGCCGGCCAGGCGCATCGCCCGGGTCTGGACGTCGGCGCGCAGGGCGGCCTCGTCCACCGTGGTGGACACGCCGTCCCGCACCACCTGCCGACCGGCGACCCACGTGTCCCGCACGTGCCGGGAGCCCACCGACCAGACCAGGTGGGTGACCAGGTCGTCGGCGTCCCCGACCGGCACGAAGGCGATGTCGTCGCTGTCGACGTGCACCAGGTCCGCGCGACGCCCGGCGGTCAGCTGACCGAGGTCCTCGCGGCCGATCGCGGCGGCCGCGGCGCCGGTGGCCAGCCAGAACGCCTCGGGCGCGGTGAGCGCGGTGGCGTCCCGCTCGCGCAGCCGGGCCAGCTGGGCGGCCAGCCGCAGGTCCTCGAAGAGGTCGAGGTTGTCGTTGGACGCCGGGCCGTCGGTGCCCAGGCCCACCCGGATGCCCAGGTCGAGCATGTCTCGCAGCCGGGCGGTGCCGCTGGCCAGCTTGGTGTTGCTGCCCGGGCAGTGCGCCACGGCGGCGTCGTACTCCCGCCACAGCTCCAGGTCGCCGTCGTCCATGTGCACGCAGTGCGCACCGAGCACCCGCCCGCCGAGGACGTCGTGCGCCGCCAGCAGCGAGGGCACGCTCGCGCCGGAGGTGGCGAGCAGCTCGTCGCCCTCGGTGGCGGTCTCGGCCACGTGCACGGTGAGCAGCAGGTCGTGTGCGCGGGCGGCCTCGGCCGCCTGGGTCAGCACCGGCAGCGGGACGGTGTAGGCCGAGTGGGGACCGATGCCGTACTCGACCTGCCCGTCACCGGCCGCCCCGGCCGCCAGGCGCAGCGCCGTGTCCAGCTGCTCGTCGAAGCTGCCGAACCCGGGCAGCCCGATCAGCGGGTTGGCGATCACCGCGCGGGCGCCGGTCGCCGTCACCGCCGCGGCGATCCGCTCGGGGTGGAAGTACATCTCCACGCTGGCGGTGACTCCGTGCCGCAGCATCTCCGCCGACGCCGCGGTCATGGCGACCTCGACGTCCTCAGGGGTGAGGCGCGCCTCACGCGGCCACATCACCTCGCGCAGCCAGCGGTCCAGCGGCAGGCCCTCGCCCTGACCGCGGAACAGCACCATCGGCGCGTGCGAGTGGGTGTTGACCAGCCCGGGGGTGAGCACGCCGCGCAGCGCGGTGATCCGCGCGTCTGCGGCGCCCGGCGCCTCGGCGGCCGGCCCGACCCAGGCGATCAGCCCGTCCTCGACGTCGACCACCGCATCGGGGACGACGGTGCCGGCCCGGTCCCCGACGACGACGGCCCGGGCGGTGAAGCGCTGCAGCATGGACGCAGAACCTACTGCCGACCGGCCCGGCGGGCCCGGCGACGCCCGGCGACGCCCGGATACCGTGGGCCCATGCCCCTTCTCGCCGCAGCGGCGTCCAACTCGGGGGGCATCACCGGCTTCCTGCTCGACCTCGTCGACAAGCTGGGACCGGTGGGCGTCGGCCTGACCATCCTCATCGAGACGGTCATCCCGCCGATCCCCAGCGAAGCGGTCCTGGGGGCCGCCGGGGTGCTCATCAACGACGGCCGGATGTCGGTGGTGCCGGTCATCCTGTGGGCCACCGTCGGCTCCCTGGTCGGCGCGCTCATCCTGTACTGGATCGGCCGCGCGTTGGGCCCCCGCCGCTCTCATGCCTTCCTCGACCGGCTCCCGCTGGTGGAGACCGGCGATGTCGACCGGACGTTCGACTGGTTCGAGCGGCACGGCCGGTCCGCGGTGTTCTTCGGCCGCATGGTGCCGATCGTGCGCAGCTTCGTCTCCGTGCCCGCGGGCGTGGTGAAGATGCCGTTGCCGAAGTTCCTGCTCTTCACCGCCGGCGGCAGCCTGATCTGGAACAGTCTGCTGATCGGGCTGGGCGTGGCGGCCGGTGACTTCGTGCAGGCGAACCTGCACTACCTGGACTACGTGGTGGTCGCCGTGGTCGTCGCCGCGGTGGGCTGGTTCGTCTACCGCAAGGTGACCGGTCGTCACCGCCGCCCCGCGGACGCCGGTACCGACCTGCCTGCGGACGAGCGCGACCAGCCGGCGTCATGACCGAGCCGCGTGCCCGCCCGGAGGTCGTCGCCTTCGACGTCGACGAGACCCTGCTGGACGTGGCCCCGGTGCGGGCGGCGTTGATCGAGCTGGGCCAGCCCGGCGACCTGCTGCCCGCGGTGTTCGCCCGCACCCTGCTGACCGGCTTCGTCGCCGCCACCGTCGGGAGCTGGTGCCCGTTCCGCGCCGCGTTCGAGGCGTCCGTGGCCCAGCTGACCGAGCTGCCCACCGCGGCGTGCACGCAGGTGGCCGACGCGTTCATGGAGCTGTCCCCGCACCCGGACGTCGAGCCGGCTCTGCGCCGGCTGGCCGAGGCCGGCGTCCGGGCGGTGACCCTGAGCCACGGGTCGCCCGGCGTCGCCGAGGCGGCCCTGTCCCGCGGCGGGGTCGCCACGCTGGTGGAGCGGACGCTGACCTCGGAGTCGATCCAGGCCTGGAAGCCCAACCGCGAGGCGTACCTGTGGGCCGCCGGCGTCTGCGACGTGGCCCCGGACCGGATGGCGCTGGTCGCGGCACACTCCTGGGACGTGCTCGGTGCGCAGCGCGCCGGCCTCACCGCTGGCTTCACCTCCAACCGGGCGGAGCGGGTGTACGCCGCGGTGTTCGATCCGCCGCACGTGCAGGGCTCCCTCGTGGAGGTGGTGGACGCTCTGCTGGTCCTGCCCCCGGCCGGGTGACGGGCTCGAGCTGGCCGCGCGAGGTCGACACCCCGCTGGGGCCGGCCCGGGTGCACCGCGACGAACCGGACAGCGACCCGTGCGGCACGCTGGTGCTCGGGCACGGCGCCGGCGGCGGGGTCGGCTCGGCCGACCTGACCGGCCTGGCGCTGGCGGCCGCCTCGGCCGGCTGGCGGACGTTGCGCGTCGAGCAGCCGTGGCGGGTGGCCGGCCGACGGGTCGCGCCGGCGCCGACGCGGCTGGACGAGGGCTGGACCGCGGTGCTCACGCAGTTGCGCGCGGACGGCGACCTCGCCGGGTCGCTGGTGCTCGGCGGGCGCAGCGCCGGGGCGCGGGTGGCCTGCCGGACGGCCGCCGCGCAGCACGCGGCCGGGGTGCTCGCGCTGGCGTTTCCACTGCACCCGCCGGGCCGGCCGGAAAAGAGCCGGGCCGCCGAGCTGCGGGGCGTGACGGTGCGGCTGCTGGTCGTGCAGGGAGAACGGGACGCCTTCGGGCGGCCGCCCGAGGTGATCGCGGCACTCGGCGGAGACCCGGGGCGGGTGTCCGCCGTGCCGGGTGACCACGCCCTGGCCACGGACGTCGCCGCGGTGATCGCGGCGACCCTCGGCTGGCTGGGGCAGTTCCCGCCGGGCTGAGCCGGAGTTAGGTCCGGCGGCGCCGCAGGACGACCAGCAGCAGCACCAGCAGGGCCGCGATACCACCGGCCGCGGGGGCGGCGTAACGAGTCATCGCCGCCCCGCCGGCGACCTCGAGCAGGTCGATCGGCTCGGGCTCGGCCGCAGCCGGGCGCGGAGTGGTGCGAGCCGGCGAGCCGGTGGCCGGCTTGTTCGGCGGCGCGGTGGTGCCGGTCGGCGGCTTGCTCGGCGCCTTCCTGGCTGCCGTGATCGGCGTCGGCTCGGTCACCGGGGACTCGTCCTCGACCGTGCCGGTGCCATTGAAGGGCGCGGCGTCGGACGCCGGGGCGGTGTCCGCGGCGACCGGAGCCGCGGAGAGAGCCGGGGGGACCGTCGGGTCGGGCACCGAGGACGAGGTCGGCGCGGTCGGCGCGGTCGAGGTGGCCTTGGCCGGTGCGGTCGCCTTGGCCGGGGTGGCCTTCGCCGGGGTGGCCTTGGTGGGGGTGGTGGCCTTGGCCGGGGTGGTGGCCTTGGCCGGCTGTGCGGCTGCCTCCGCGCCGGCGGTCGTGTCGGCCGCGGCGGCAGCGGTCTTCTTGGCCGCGGCGGCGGCCTTCTTCGCCGGGGTCCCGTCGCCGGCGGAGCCCTCGACGGCTGCCGCCACCTCCTCGACGGCGCCGGCGGTGGTGGCGGCAGCCTTGGCTGCCGCGGCCTTCGCGGTGCCCGCCACGGTCGGCTCCTGGGTGGCGGCAGCGGTGTCCACCGCAGCCGGGTCGACGCCGAGGTCGCCGCTCGCCAGTTGGGCGGACAGCTTGTCGGCGAACTGGCCGAGCAGCTTGTTGCCGACGTCGGTCATCACGCCCCGGCCGAACTGGGCCGGCCGGCCGGTGATGTTGAGGTCGGTCATGACGTCGACGCGGGTGACGCTCCCCTCGGAGGCGAGCTTCGCGGTGATGGTGGCCGCGGCCGTCCCGTTGCCCCGCTGGTCCTTGCCGCGGGCGTCGATGACCGCGCGGTGGGTGGTCTCGTCGCGCTCGGTGAACGAGCCCTTGCCCTGGTAGGTCAGGTTGATCGGGCCCAGCTTGACCTTGACCCGGCCGGTGAAGTCGTCGCCGTCGACCGAGTCGAGGATCGCGCCCGGCATGCACGGGGCGATCCGCTCGATGTCCATCAGCACCCGCCAGGCCTCGTCGATGGGCAGGGGGACGGTGAACGAGTTCTCCAGCTGCACTGCAGGACCTCCGAGGATGTGCGGCACGAGCGCCTCCGGGCGGGGAGCCGGGGGCAGCTGGTCAGGCCGGGACGTGCGGTGATCGGGGCGAGAGGCCGACGCTACCGCGCGCGTCCGGCGCGCGCGGGACGGCAGTCGGAGGGCTCAGAGCCCGGTCGCGGCCGACAGGGCGCGGCGGGTCAGCACCCGGGCCAGGTGCTGGCGGTAATCGGCCTGGGCGTTGAGGTCGCTGCTGGGGCTGGTGCCGTCGGCGGCCAGCGCGGCGGCTGCGGTGACCGCCTCGAGGCTGACGTCGGCACCCAGCAGGGCGGCCTCGGTGGCCGTGGCCCGCAGCGGGGTCGAGCCCATGTTGGTGAGCCCGATCCGCGCCTCGGCGATCCGGCCGCCCTCCCGGCGGACCGCGGCGGCCACCGCCACGATCGACCAGGCCTGCGCCACCCGGTTGAACTTCTCGTACCGGACGCCCCACTCGGAGCCGAGCTTGGGGAGGCGGATCTCCACGAGCAGCTCCCCCTCCTCCAGCGCCGTCGTCAGGTAGTCGACGAAGAACTCCGACGCCGGGACCGTCCGCCGTCCGGACGGGCCGACGAGGACGAACTCGGCGTCCAGCGCCAGCGCTACCGCCGGCAGGTCGCCGGCCGGGTCAGCGTGCGCGAGCGCGCCGCCGAAGGTGCCGCGGTGGCGCACCTGCCGATCGGCCACCGTCTCGGTGGCCTGGACCAGCAGCTGCCCGTACTGGGCGAGCAGCGGGTCGGCGAGGACGTCGGAGTGCGTGGTCATCGCCCCGACGACCAGCACGTCCCCCTCCTCGCGAACCCCGCGCAGTTCAGCGACGCGGGTCAGGTCGACCACGGTCTCCGGAGCGGCCAGCCGCAGGCGCATGACCGGGATGAGCGACTGCCCGCCGGCGAGCACCTTCACGTCCTCACCACCGTCGGCGATGGCCTGCAGCGCCTCGTCGACGGTGGTCGGTCGGGCGTACGCGAACGCAGCCGGGATCATGGCTTCTCTCCTTCGTCGAGATCGCGGATCATCGGTCTCCCCCCAGGGAGGAAGCGTCGGTGGACACGCCGGCGGTGGACTCGGTGGAGGCCCCGCCGTAGGCGTTGGTGCCGGCGGTCGCGCGGTCGCCGCCGTCCCCGCCGGTGTGGATGGCCCGCCAGACCCGTTCGGGGGTCAGCGGCATCCGGATGTCGGTCACGCCGAGGTGCCGGACGGCGTCCAGCGCGGCGTTGACCACCGCCGGGGTGCTCGCGATGCAGCCGGCCTCCCCGACGCCCTTGGCGCCCAGCGGGTTGCCCGGCGCTGGGTGCACGGTGTTGCCGGTGTCGAAGTGCGGCAGGTCCGCGGCCGAGGGCAGCAGGTAGTCCACGAAGGTGCCGGTGGTCAGGTTGCCCTCGGCGTCGTAGATCGCCTCCTCGTAGAGCGCCTGGGAGATGCCCTGCGCCAGGCCGCCGTGCATCTGGCCCTCGACGATCATCGGGTTGACGATCGTGCCGACGTCGTCCACGCAGGCGTACTTGCGGATCTTCACGAACCCGGTGTCGGTGTCGACCTCCATGGCGCAGATGTGCGTGCCGTGGGGGAAGGAGAAGTTCACCGGGTCGAACGTCGCCTCGGCGTCGATCGAGGGCTCGATGCCCTCCGGGTAGTTGTGCGCGGCGAAGACCGCGAGCGCGACCTCCTGAATGCCGACCCCGGTGCCCGGCGTCCCCTTGACGGAGAACGTGCCGCCGGTGAACTCGAGGTCGTCCTCGCTGGCCTCGAGCAGGTGGGCGGCGATCCTCCGGGCCTTGGCGACGACCTTCTCCGCGGCCTTCACGACGGCGGTGCCGCCGACCACCAGCGACCGGGAGCCGTAGGTGTCCATGCCCCGGGGGGAGATCGCGGTGTCGCCGTGCAGCACCTCGACGTCCTCGAAGGGCACGCCGAGCTGATCGGCGACGATCTGGCTCCACGCCGTCTCGTGGCCCTGCCCGTGCGGGGTGGACCCGGTGACGACCTCGACCTTGCCGGTGGGCAGCATCCGGATCGAGGCGGACTCCCAGCCACCGGCGCCGTAGGACAGCGAGCCGAGCACCCGGGAGGGGGCCAGCCCGCACATCTCAGTGAAGGTGGAGAAGCCGATGCCCAGCTGGACCGGGTCGTTCGACTCGCGGCGCCGCTGCTGCTCGGCCCGCAGCTCGTCGTAGCCGACCAGCTCCAGCGCCTGGTCCGTCGCCGCGCCGTAGTCACCGCTGTCGTACTCGAGGCCCGCCACGGTGGTGAACGGGAACTCCTCGGCGTTGATCCAGTTCTTCCGGCGCAGCTCGAGGGGGTCCATACCGAGCTCGACGGCGAGTTCGTCCATGATCCGCTCGATGGCGAACGTGGCCTCCGGCCGGCCCGCCCCGCGGTAGGCGTCGGTAGGCACCTTGTTGGTGAAGACGCCGTCGCACTCGAACCGGTAGGCCGGGAACTTGTAGATGCCCGGGAACATGAACGCGCCCAGCGCGGGCACCCCGGGCGTGATCAGCCGCAGGTAGGCGCCCATGCCGGCCAGCAGCCGGACCCGCAGCCCCTTGAGGTTGCCCTCGCGGTCCGCGGCGACGTCGATGAACTGGACCTGGTCGCGGCCGTGGTGGGCGGCCATCAGCGACTCGCTGCGGGTCTCGGTCCACTTGACCGGCTTGCCCAGCCGGCGGGCGATCAGGAGGGCGAGCACCTCCTCCGGGCAGACCTGCAGCTTGCCGCCGAAGCCGCCGCCCACGTCGGGGGCGATGACCCGCAGCTTGTGCTCCGGAATGCCGGTGACCATCGCGAGCATGACGCGCAGGACGTGCGGGATCTGGGTGGCCGACCACATCGTGAAGTTGTCGCCCTGCGGCTGGACGACGACCGAGCGGGGTTCCATGAACGCCGGGATGAGTCGCTGCTGGACGAACCGGCGGCTCACGGTGACCTCGGCGTCGGCGAACGCCTGGTCGGTGTCGGCCCCGGTGCCGGCCTCGCCGGCGTCGAAGACGAAGTGGTAGCTGGTGTTGGACGAGGTGTGCGAGTGGACCAGGTCGGCGCCCTCCTGAACGGCCTCCTCCATGTCCAGCACCACCGGCAGCGACTCGTAGTCGATGTCGATCGCCTCGAGGGCGTCGGCTGCCGCGCTGCGGCTGCGGGCGACGACGACCGCGACGGCCTCGCCGACGTGGTTGACCTGGTCGACGGCGACGCTCGGGTGCCCGGGGTTGACCATGTCGGCAGTGACCGGCCAGGCACAGGGGATGGAGCCCTGCTCCTCGGCGAAGTCCTGACCGGTGTAGACGGCCACCACGTTCGGGCGCTGCTGTGCGGCGCTCACGTCGAGGTGGGAGATGCGGGCGTGCGCCACGGGGCTGCGCAGCACCGACAGGTGCAGCATCCCGGGCAGGACCATGTTGTCGGTCCAGGTGGTCGCCCCGGTGATCAGCCGGGCATCCTCCTTGCGCAGGCGCGCCTGGCCGACCTGGTTGGCCGGAGCCTCGGGGGCGGTGGTGCTGGTCGGGTCCTCGACGGCGGTCATGCCCGGGCCACCGCCTCGGCGGGGGCGGAAGCGGTGCCGGTGCCGCGCATCTCGGCGGCCGCCTGCTGCACGGCCCGCACGATGTTCTGATAGCCGGTACAGCGGCAGAGGTTGCCCTCGATGCCCTCGCGGACCTCGTCGTCGCTGGGGTCCGGGTTGTCACCGACCAGGTCGATCGAGGCCATGATCATCCCGGGGGTGCAGAAGCCGCACTGCAGGCCGTGCATCTCGTGGAAGGCCTTCTGCATCGGGTGCAGGGTGCCGCCGTCGGCGATCCCCTCGATGGTGGTGACCGTCCCGCCGTCGGCCTGGACGGCCAGCACGGTGCACGACTTCACGGCCTCGCCGTCCAGGTGGACGGTGCAGGCGCCGCAGTTGCTGGTGTCGCACCCCACGACCGTGCCGACCTTCCCCAGGCCTTCCCGTAGGTAGTGGACCAACAGGGTCCGCGGCTCGACGTCGTCCGAGTAGGACGTCCCGTCGACCCGCACGTTGATCTGGGTCACGTGTCCTCCGCTTCGTTGCTTCGGCTGCGCACTGCGGTTCTCCCGCAGGTCTGCACGCAGTGTGACAACGGACACAAGTGTTAGGCCACGCTTACCTGATGGTCGTGGGATCGCGCTCCGCTTGGGCGGAGTCCGAGCGGGCCGGTTTCCGCTCGCGCGGAGAACCGACCGCTTTCCGCCCGCAGCTTATGGGGATGTCAACGTTGCACCCCGTTGCAGCGAGGGGCAGAAGTGCCTCGGCCGTCCGGCCCGAGAGCGGCCACAGTCCCTGCCGTGCACACGCCCCCCGGTCCGCCCGCCGAGCTGCTGAGGGTGCGTCTCGTCCTGCGGTTGATCACCCATGCGGACGTCGCCGCCGTCGTCGAGGGGCGGCGGCCGCCCGGCTGGGCAGCCGGCTTCCCGGCGCCCGGCGATGTCGAGATCGCCGGGTTGCTGACCCGGATCGGGGTGGTCGGCGGGGTCGGCTACGGGGGCGTCGAGTCGCGCCGCCGCCGTGGGTACGCGACCTTGACGTTCGAGATCGCCGCACCGGACTGAGCAGGTCTGCCGACACTCGTGCTCTACGTCCGTAGCGGACTCAGCGCACGAGCGTCCAGCACGGCACGGCAGCGCTGGTCACCGACCGTCCTACGCCGGCCGGTTCCATCCGGTCCTTGGCTCGAGGTGGAAGCCGCTCCGCACGAGGTTGCGTGCACTGGGCGATCCCGGTGCGGCGGTCGCCGTGGCCGCCACCGCACCGGCACAGCGGGCGGCCCGCAGCCGGTGCCCCAGAAGAGCTGCCTGGACGCCGCAGCCACGGTGGTGCGGCAGGGTCGCGGCTCCGCCGAGGACCGCCGTCCGCCCGTGCACGGACATGGCCGCCGCTCCGACCGGCTTCCCGTCGGCCCATGCCGTGAAGCAGCGGACGGCGCCGGCAGAGTGCTCCGCCCGCAGGAACCGTTGGACCTCGACCGGTGTCGCATACCCGGCGATCAACACATCGAGGAACGCCATCCGCTCGTCGGCGGAGCGCATCTCGATCACGGTGGGACGGCCCGGGCTCGGCTCGCTCGGACGGTCGGCGATCGAAGTCAGATCCACCCAGGCGATCGGCCGTCGTCCCCCGTCCGAGAAGCCCAACGCACGTAGCCGTTCTGCCAGCCGCGGCGTCAGCGGACCCGTCACCACACTGGGCGACGGCAGGCCAGCGGCGTGGAGCCCGTCGAGCACAGCGGGGAGTCCCGATGCAGAGGCCGCGCCGAACCCGGTCACCGCGTTGAGGAAGCTCAGCTGCGGCGACGTCGTCGCCACCACGCGGAGCCCGTCGACCTGCCATGCTCGGAAGTCGCCCGGTAGATCCGATGCGGAAGCGGCTGCGCAGGCGAGCCGCGCACGTCCGTGCACGCTCCGTTCAGCATCGGCGAGGTCCACGCCTTCATCATGGCCGCGTCCCGCCGGGGCACCCGCCGACCGCGGCGGTGGTCTCGGTCGAGGGCGGTCGGCACCGGGAGTGCGGCGTCCGGGTCAAGTCCGGCGCTCCGGATGCCGACGTTGTGAGGGGACCGGCGATCGAGCGGAGGAGAGTGCATGGCCAGCACCGGTGCACTGCACGGACGCCGGGGCGGGCTCGCCCTTGCCATGTCCGCCATCGCGCTGCTGTCGGCGTGCACGCCCGCCACCCCGCCGGTCCAGGTCACCGCGGCCACGGCCGCCATGCCCGCCACGCCCGCCACGCCCTGGACCGATGCCGCCCCCCGCCCGGCCACCGTCTACCCCGACCTGCCGGTCGCGCCCGTTGCGACCGGTGGGCTACAGGTCCCGCAGCCGCCGCGGCCCACCCGGGTCAACCGCGTCCCCATGCCGATGGCCGCCGTCGGCACCGCGCCCAGCTACACCCCGCCGACCGCGAGCTGCGGCGGCTACAGCTCACCTCGCCGGATCGTCCCGGGGACCGTTCCGGGCGCCGGGTCGGCCACCGTCACCTGGATGGCCGACAGCTCCCCTGCGGTACAGGGCTACCGGGTGTCGGCGGTGAGCCAGGTGCTCGTGACCGGCGTGCAGCCCGCGCCGCTGCAGCAGACGGTCGCCCAGCCCGGGGGCTGCGTGCCGATCACCCTCACCATGACCGGCCTGACGGACGGGACGCCCTACGTGTTCTGGATGGAGGAGCAGGTGCTGGACTCCCGGACCGGCGCCGTCCGCTTCGTGCAGGTGGGCACCTCCGAGGCCGTGGTCATCGGCGGCTGACGCCCCGGCGAGCGCACCGCAGCCGCTGCGCCTGCGCCGCGGCGACCGTCCGCCGGGACGCGCCGGCCGGCAGCAGGGCCAGGCAGGCCTGCCAGACGGCCAGATCGTCGGCCGCCTCGGGCAGCTCGCTGTAACGGACCAGCAGGTCGGGACGCCCGCTGACCAGCACCGCCGACCGGACCAGGCCGGCCAGCCGCGCCCGGGCCGCCCGGACGCCGGGGGCCGTCGAGCCGGGCAGCAGCGCACCCCGGTACCGGTCCAGCGCCGAGCTCAGCGCACCGCGGGCGACCAGCCGGCGCACCTCCTCCGCGTCGGTCTGCACGGGCCCGAGCAGCCGGTAGGGCCGCGAGCCGACCAGCTCGTCGCCCACCAGCCGGCGCAGCCGGGACAGCTCGGCGCGCACCGTCACCGCCGCGGCGTCCCCGGCGTGGCACTCGACTGCCAGCTGCTCCGCCGTCCGCCCCTCCCCCGTGGCCGCCGCCTCGGCCAGCAGCACGAGCAGCTCCGAGTGCCGCAGCGACAGCTCCTGCGCGCCGGCGGCCGTGGTCAGCCGGGCCCGGTCGCGGCCCAGCACCTCCAGCACCGGAACGGCGCGGCGCTCGGCGACCGGCGGCCGGCCGCGGCGCGACCCCTGGTCGCGGTGCAGCCAGCGGAGCTCGGACTCCGCGGCGGCGGCGGTGGCCCGCACCAGGGTGAGCACGTACGGGCTGGCCACGTGGTCGCCGCCGGTGACGTCGATGGCGCCGAGCAGGGCGCCGGTGAGCGGATCGTGCACCGGAGCGGCCGAGCAGCTCCACGGCTGGACCGGACGGCGGTAGTGCTCGCTACCGTAGATCTGGACGGCGTGGTCGAGCGCCAGCGCGGTGCCCGGCGCGTTGGTCCCCGCGACGTCCTCACCCCAGGAGGCGCCCTCCACGAAGTGCATCCCGGCGGCCCGGTCCCGCAGCCGGGCGTCCCCCTCCACCCAGAGCATCCGACCCGCGGCGTCGGTGACCGCGACGATCATCTGGTCGACCTCGGCGTCGGCCACCAGCAGCCCGCGGATCACCGGCATGACCGCGGCGAGCGGGTGGGCCGCCCGATAGGCGGCGAGGTCGTCGTCGAGCAGGTCGACCGGGGGCGGGGCGCCGTCCGGGTCGACGCCGCTGCCCAGCGAGCGCCGCCAGGAGTCCCACACGACCGACCGCACGCGGCTCCCCGAGGGGGCGTCGACCCGGGTGACGAGCGCTTCGTGCGCTGCCCGCAGGCGCCGGGTGAGCACCGGGCTCGGGCCGCCGTCGGGCAGCGCGAGCCACGGGTTCATCGTCGACACGGCGCAGGCTCCCCGGGGCTGAGGGTCATCGTGGCCCCATCGTGACGGCTGTCACGGGATCGCGCCAGCAAATCGGGCGCAGCCGACCGGGAACTCGGCGGGATCGGCGCCCAGGTCGGTGGTTCCCGTCCAGACGGGTCGGAGGTCCCCGACGTGCCCGGGAGGGGCAATCACCTGGACCTCCTGCGCCGCGCCGGACAGCGAGATGAGGTGCTGGTCGGGGGCCAGCGGCCGTTCGGCACCGGTGCTTCCGCCGCCCGGTGTGCCGGTCAGCCAGTGCGCGGTCGAGGCCAGCGACAGCTCCACCGACCGGGCCGGCTCGCCACGCACCGACCCGGCCAGGGCGAGCAGGATCGCGGCCGCGGCCAGGTACCCGGTGGCGTGGTCGAGCACCTGGGCCGGCAGCACGCCCGGCGCACCGGCGGAGCCCTCGGCGTCGGCGATCCCGGTGGCGCACTGCACCAGCGAGTCGAACCCTCGCCGCCCGGCCCACGGCCCGGTGGGCCCCCACGCGGACAGCGTCGCCACGATGAGGTGCGGGTGCCGGACGGCGAGGGAGCCGGCGTCCAGCCCGAAGCGGGCCAGCGCACCGGGCCGGTAGCCCTGTACGACGACGTCGGCGGCGGCGAGGAGCCGCTCCAGCCGGACGGTGTCGGCGAGGTCGAGGGTGGCGCTGGCCTTGCCGGGCAGGGTGTCCACGGCATGGGCGGGCAGCTCGGGCAGTCGCGGGCTGTCCAGCCGGAGCACCTGCGCGCCCCAGGCGGCCAGCGTCCGCGTGGCCACCGGTCCGGCGATCACCCGGGTGAGGTCGAGCACCCGAACGCCCTCGGCCGCCCGGCCCGGCCCGAGCGGGCGCGCCGCCCCGGTTCCCGGGCAGGCCCTGGCCAGCGGCCGGGCCGCCACCGCCCGGCTCTGCGGGTGCGCGAGCCATTCGGCCCGGGTGCGAACGGCGGCACCCAGACCACCTGCGTCGGCCAGCGCGTCCTCGAGGTCGGCGCCGCGCCAGGTGCGCACCGCCGCGGCCACGGCGTCCGGGTCGTCCGCGCAGCCGAGCACCTGCAGCGCCCGTTCCTGGTGCCAGGCGTAGTTGGCGTGCAGCCGCAGCCAGCCGTCGCCGGTGGCCCAGAACCGGGACAGCGGCGCGAAGAGGTCCGTCGCGGCCGTGCCGCCGCGGCGCGCGTACCGCTCGCTGCGCGCGGCCATCGCCACGTGCTCGACGTCGAGGTCCACCGGCGGGACGGCCGAGCCGCAGCGAGCCGCGTCCAGCACGGCGGCGGCCAGGGTCGAGGCGCCGACGGCGGCGACCATCGCCGGCAGCGCCGGCTGGGTGGAGGGCAGCAGCCCGGCTGGGTCCCCCGTCGTCCGGACGTGGTGGGGCAGCTCGGGCGCGCCACCGAGCGAGGCCCAGGCAAGGTCCAGCAGGGCGCGAGTGGGCTCGGCGGGCGCTCCGGTCACGCCCGGACCGTAGGCCCTCCGGCGGTCAGACTGTCTCGGGGTCGACGTCGGGCAGCTGTCCGGGGCGGACCACCAGCACGAGGGCGAGGATGGCCAGCGCCAGGGCGGAGACGATCACCGCGCCCATGGCGACCGCGTCGTTGCCCAGCAGCCCGACGACCGGCGCGACCAGGGCGCCGACCCCGAACTGGATCGCGCCGAGCAGGGCGGCGGCGGTGCCGGCGGCGTCCCCGTGCCGGGACAGCGCCAGCGCCGGGGCGTTCGGCAGCGCCACGCCGGAGGCGGCGAGCACCGCCCAGAGCGGGCCGGCCACTCCGAACAGGCCACCGGTGCCGGTGGCGGCCAGCACCAGCAGGACCCCTCCGGAGAGCGCGCCGGCGACGGTGGCCCAGAGCAGCAGCTGCTGAGGCTGCCAGCGGCGCAGCAGCACCGGATTGAGCTGGGTGGCGCCGATGAGGAACACCGCGCCGGCGCCGAAGAACAGGGCGAACTGCTGCTCGTCGAGCCCGAACTCCTCCTGGTAGACGAACGAGGAGCCGGACACGTAGCTGAACAGCCCGGCCATGGTCAGGCCGGCGACGGCCACCAGGCCGACGAAGGTGCGGTCGTGCAGCAGCTCGCCGTAGCTGCGCAGGGTGCCGCGCACGCCGGTGCTGCGGCGCCGCTCCGGGGGCAGCGTCTCGCGCAGGGTGAGCGCACCGCCGACGAGCAGCAGCACCCCGTACAACGCCAGGACGGCGAAGACGCCGCGCCAGGAGGTGAAGCCCAGCACCGCCCCGCCCAGCGTGGGGGCGAGCACGGGGGCCGCACCGATGACCAGGAACAGCCGGGACAGCATCGTCGCCGCGGCACGGCCGTCGTAGAGGTCGCGGACGACGGCGATCGCGATGACCGCCCCGGCCGCGGCGCCGGCGCCCTGCACCAGTCGCAGCAGCCCGAGGACCGTGACGTTCGGCGCGAGGAGCACCAGCAGCGAGGCGAGCACGTGCAGCGCCGTGCCGGCGAGCAGCGGACGGCGCCGGCCCACCGCATCCGACAGCGGCCCGAGCACCAACTGGCCCAGCGCCAGGCCGATCAGCGTGCCGGTGAGGGTGAGCTGGACCGTCGAGGACGTGGTGGCCAGCTCGTCGGTGATCGTCGGCAGCGCCGGCAGGTACATGTCGATGGTCAGCGGCCCGAGCGCGACGAACGCGCCCAGGGTGAGCGCCGTTCGCAGTCGGCTGGGCGGGGCTGCGGCCGGGATCGGCTCGGCGACCCGGTCGGCGGTGGCGGACAGGACGGTGCGGTGCTCGTCGGTGGTGGTCACGGGTCCCCTCGGGCGTACATCGGTTCGGGGCCCACGCTGGCCATCGGCTGTACCGCTCCCAAGCTCGCAGTGCAGCCGGCCCATTCCCACCTGCCGATGGTTCTTGCCCTCGGCAGGCCTCAGAGCTTGGTCGTCCGGAGTACGCGCAGCCCGGCCCACGCGAGCGCGCCGACCCCGGCCACCACCCCACCCAGCGCAGTCAGCGACGCCGCGCGGGGCGTGGCGGGGCGTACCGAGTAGGCGGCCTCCGGGTGTTCCCCCGGCGCAGCGGGGTCACCGTGGAGCGCCGCGGCCAGCATCTCGGCCAGGTGCACCGCCTGCCGTCCACCGGAGTCGCCCTGCTCGATCTGAATGCGGCAGCTGAACCCGTCGGCCAGCACGACATCGTCGTCGTCCGCGTCGCGCAGTGCGGGCAGCAGCGCCCGCTCGGCGCAGGCGATGGAGACGTCGTAGTGGCCTGCCTCGAAGCCGAAGTTGCCGGCCAGCCCGCAGCATCCGGAGTCGAGCACCTGGACGTCGACGCCCATCCGTTCCATCAGCTCGACATCGCGATCGAAGCCCATCACCGCGTGCTGATGGCAGTGCGTCTGCACCAGCGCACGCCGGTCCAGCTGCGGCGGAGACCAGCCCGGGGTGTGCTCGGTCAGCAGCTCGGCCAGGGTGACCGTCTGGTCCCGCAGCCGCTGCACATCGTGGTCGTTCGGAAAGAGTTCGGCGGCGTCGGCACGGAAGACGGCGGTGCAGGAGGGCTCGAGGCCGAGCACCAGCGTGCCGGCCTGCAGATGTGGCCGCAGCACGTCGACCGTGCGCTGCAGCACCCGCTTGGCGATGTCGAGCTGGCCGGTGGAGATCCAGGTCAGCCCGCAGCACAACGCGTCGGACGGGACGATGACCCGCCACCCGGCGTCCTCGAGCACGTCCACGGCGGCCTGGGCCAGGTGCGGGGACAAGGAGTTGCTGAAGGTGTCCGGCCAGAGCACGACCTCGCCGCGCGCCCCCGTGCCACGCGGACCTCGGTCGGCATACCAGGCCTGGAAGGTCTGGTCGGCGAACTGCGGGATGTCCCGCTCCGGTGCCACGCCGGCCAATCTCGTCGCCAGCCGGGAGAGCATCGGCGCCTGGGTGAGCGCGTTGACGACCTTCGGCGCCATTGTGGCCATTTTGGCCCACAGGGGCAGCCAGCCCATCGAGTAGTGCGCCACCGGCCGCAGCCGGCCGGCGTAGTGATGGGAGAGGAACTCGGCCTTGTAGGTGGCCATGTCCACGTTGACCGGGCAGTCGGTCTTGCAGCCCTTGCAGGCCAGGCACAGGTCGAGGGAATCGAGGACGGCGGTGGAGCGCCAGCCGTCGGGAATCGGGGAGTCCTCGTGTCCCTGCATCATCTCGAACAGCAGCCGGGCCCGGCCGCGGGTGGAGTGCTCCTCCTCGTGGGTGACCATGTAGCTGGGGCACATGACGCTGCCCTCGCTCTCGTGCCGCCGGCACTTGCCCACACCCACACAACGCCCGACCGCCTGGTCGAACGACCCGTCATCGTGCGGGTAGCCGAAATGGGTCTCGACGTTCCGCGGCGAGTAGTCCGCACCCAACCGCAGGTTCTCGTCGACCCGGTAGGGCGCCGTGACCTTGCCCGGGTTCATCCGGTCGTCCGGATCGAAGATCGCCTTGAACTGGCCGAACGCCTGGATCACCGCGTCGTCGTACATGATCGGCAGCAACTCGGCCCGGGATTGACCGTCACCGTGCTCGCCGGACAGCGATCCGCCGAGTGACACCACGAGCCGGGCAGCGCGCTGCACGAACTCGCGGAACCGCGCGATGCCGGCCGCCGTCACCAGGTCGAACGGAATCCGGGTGTGCACGCAGCCCTGACCGAAATGGCCGTAGACCGACGCCGCCGAGTACCCGAACTCGTCGTAGAGCTCCTCCAGGGCGCGCAGGTAGTCGCCCATCCGGTCCGGCGGGACGGCTGCGTCCTCCCAGCCCGACCACATGCTGGGCAGACCCGGCACCTGCGCGGTCGCACCCAGCGCCGCTTCGCGCAGTGCCCAGATCTGCTGCTGGTGCTGCGGGTCGTCGATCAGCGTCACCGTCGGGGCAGAGTCGAACGCCTTCGCTGACTCCCCGAACGCCTGCGCCGCGTCCGTCGCCTGCTCTGGGGTGTCGCCACCGAACTGCACCAGCAGCCATGCCGTGGGGCCCTCCGGCAGCAGACGCAGCGCATCGGGGTTGAGGTGCTTGACCCGCTGGTAGCGGATCGCCTTGTCGTCGAAGCCCTCCAGCGCGATGGGCTGGTGTGCGACGACGGCCGGCACGTCATCGCCGCTGGCGCCGAGGTCGGGGTACCCCAACAGCACCGACGAGTACGCGGGCACCACCGGCACCAGCCGCAGCGTTGCCCGCAGAACCACCACGCAGGTGCTCTCCGAGCCGACCAGGGCCTGGGCGAGGTCGAACTGCTTCTCCGGCAGCAGCGAGTCGAGGTTGTAGCCCGATACCCGTCGGGGGATCCGCGGGTAGCCGCGCCGGACGTCCTCGGCGTACCGGTCGCGCAGTGCCCGCAACTGCCGGTACACCTCCCCGCGTCGGCCGCCGTCCTGCACGATCCGCGCGTACTCCTCGTCGGAGGTGGCGCTCACCGTCATCCGGGTGCCGTCGTAGAGCAGCACGTCGAGGGAGACGACGTTGTCCACGACCTTGCCGGTGCGCTGGGCAGTCGCTCCGCAGGAGTTGTTGCCGATCATCCCTCCGACGGTGCAGTGGTTGTGCGTGGCCGGCTTGGGGCCGAACTCCAGCCCGTGCTCGGCCAGTTGTCCGTTGAGCAGGTCGAGCACGATGCCCGGCTCCACCACGCAGGTCCGCGTCTGCGGATCGACCGAGACCAGCCTGGTGCAGTACTTGGAGAAGTCCAGCACGACGGCGGTGTTGGTGCATTCCCCCGCCAGGCTGGTGCCGCCTCCGCGGGAGAGCACCGGCGCGCCGTGTTCCCGGCACACTGCGACCGCCTCGGCCGCTGCCTCGACCGTGCGTGGGACGACGACGCCGATCGGCACCTGGCGGTAGTTGGAGGCGTCGGTGGAGTAGGCGCCGCGGGAACCGGCGTCGAACCGGACCTCGCCGTCCACCCGGGCGGCGAGGTCTCGCTCCAGCGCGCTCACGTCGACGCCGCCGGCCGGGTCGGCCGGCCGGACGACCGGCCCGGGCAGGTCGACCGTGGTCATGAGGTGAACTGGTACGTGGTCTTCGCGGGCATCGGCACCGACCCCTTCGAGGACGTGGTGCCGGGCAGTGACGTGACGATCGGCGCGGCGAGCGCGTCGGCGAGCGCCACGACCCCGTCCCGGACATGCGGGGGCCCTGTGTCCACCCCCCACGCGATCCGGCGCTTGACCAGCGATTCGCCGACGGTCGCCTTCACAGGACTCCTTCACCACGACAGGGACGCCGAGGACGGGGCACCGACGCCAACCTGCCGGGCGCCTACCCGCTGCCCGTCGCGTCAACCGGCCAGGCTCCGGCGAGCTGGCAAATCCGACGGCCGCCCGCCGGATCGGATGCCATACCGCTCGCCTCCTCCGCTCCGCGCCGCACCGGAACACAGGCGATGGCACTCGGCACCTCGACCGCCTGCGCCGCAGCGGCCCTCGCACAGGCGCGCAAGGCCAGGCCGCTCATCCAGCTCGGGAACCCAGGGGTGCGGTCCGGGGCACCGACGCCCTGCGGCCGCCGCAGCAGCCCGAGGACGCCGTCGCCTGTCGTCGGTGATCGCCGACAGGTTCAGACCTTGCCCGGCCCCGCGGGCAGCAGCGCCCGGACGTCGCGGGCCCGCAGCGCTCCCCACCACAGCCCGGCGCCGTAGCCGAGGTCCTCCAGCCGCCGGCCCGCGGTGAACGAGACCGGCCCGATCGCCCGGCGCCGCGGCCACCAGGCGAGGGCCGCGTCGGCGACCGCGACCGCCGCGGTCAGCCGCCGCGCGCGCCGGGAGACCAGTGCGAGCGCCAGCGTGAGAGGCCAGTGGTGCCGGGTCGCCGCACGGGCCAGCGTCCGGCCGGAGGCCGCCGTCCCGCGCAGCACGAGGCCTGCGGCCAGCCCGGCCGGTGGGCGCCCACCGGCCGGGGTGAGTCGCCGGGCGAGCCGGGCGGTCGCTCCGGCGAGCACCGCGGCGGCGGCCGGCGGGCCCAGCCGGGACGGCGCCAGCACCAGTCCCCAGGCGACCGCGGACCACGACGAGATGACGATCGGCGCCACCGCCGCGCCGTGGCGCTGGGCGAGCCGCGCGGCGCCGGTGCCGTAGAAGGCGCGTCGGCACAACCACTCCCCCGGCCGCGTCCGGTGGTCGTGCGCCACCTCGGCCGCCGGCTCGTAGCGCACCCGCCAGCCCGCCGCGACCAGCCGCCAGACCAGGTCGACGTCCTCGGCGACCGGCATCCCGTCGTCGAAACCGTCGCCCAGCGCGCTGCGGCGGGCCAGCAGGGCAGCGCTCGGCAGGTAGGAGACGGCGCTGCGCGGTGCGACCGCCGCGGGCTGTGCTCCCATGTCCAGCGCGCTGGCGACCTGCTCGTACCGGCCCACCCAGCCCGGCGCCCCGGCGGCCAGCGCGGTGATCCGGGGGGCGACCACCGCCAGCCGCGGATCGGCCAGGTGCCCGGACAGCCGGTCCAGCCAGCCGGGAACGGGCACACAGTCGGAGTCGACGAAGGCGACCGCGGCGGTCCGCACCCGCCGCAGCCCGGCGTTGCGGGCGGCTGCCGGGCCGCGGGCGGAGTCGTAACGGACCAGTCCGGCACCACAGGCATGGGCCACCTCGGCCACCGCGGACGGTTCCGCGGAACCGTCGTCGACGACCACGACCGGGCAGCCCGCCGTCCCCGGATCGGCGCGCAGGGCGGCGAGCAGGCGGGCGAGGCCGGCGGTCCGGTCCTTGACCGGGATGACCACCGTGACGTCGGCGGGTGCGGCCGGGGGGAGATCCGGATGCGCCAGCCCGGCGTCGAGCAGCCGGGCGGCCAGTGCGGCGGTGCGCGCGTCGGTGACCACCAACCGGTCGCCGGTCAGCAGCGGCCGGGCCGCCGGAGCGAGCCGCATCAGCCGCTGCGGCGAGCCGCCGAGCAGCGCCGTCCCGCCGTCCCGCCGCCGGGTGCCCGGGTCGAGCCGGACGGCGAACCCGTCGGGCAGCCGGTCCGCCGGTGGGAGAGGGACGGTCATCCTCCGGCGAGCACCGCATTGGTCGTGGTGAGGGTGATCAGCGGGGCGTACAGCGCCATCGCCGCCAGCGCCCGGTCGGAGTCGGCGTCGCTGGCGCCGGCGCAGGCGTCGGTGACCACCCGGATGGCGACCCCGGCGTCGGCGGCCGGCAGCGCGGTGGACAGCACGCAGCAGTCGGTGGAGGCGCCGGCGAGCAGCACCGGGCCGGTGCCGACGAGCGCGGCGAGCTCCGCCCCCCACTTGCCGAACGTGGTGGTGGTGACCACCGGGTCGTCGCCAGGGTCGTCGACCAGCTCGTAGAGCGGCGCGTCAGGCGGCTGCAGGGCGAACGGCCACTGCGCGTAGTACCCGACCCAGGCGCCGGTCGGCTGCGCCGAGGCGACGAACCGGGTGTGCACCACCCGGCCGGCGAAGGCAGCGACCAGCCGGCGGATCCGCGGGTGGACCTCGGCGAAGCGGGGCGCCGCCCACGGCTGGCCGGGTTCGGCGAACACCCGCTGGACGTCGATGACGACCAGGACGCCGTCGGTCACGACGCGCCCGACTCCTGGGCCCGCACCGCACCCCGGCGCAGCAGCAGCGTCCCGGCGAAGCCGACCAGCAGCGCGACCAGGACGCCGAGGTTCGCGAAGGCCCAGCTGCCTTCCGTGCCGCCCAGCCCGAAGGGGCCGAGCAGGTAGCCCTGCCAGCCCAGCCAGCCGGCGTAGCCGTTGGTGACCAGGCCCCAGCCGAGCACCGTGCCGGCGAGCAGGAGCAGCAGCGGCACCGGCGGCACCGAGCCGTACCGGCCGCGGGGGTCGTAGAGCTCCGCCTCGGCGTAGTCGCGGCGGCGCAGCAGCAGGTCGGCGAGCATGACGCCGCACCAGGCGGCGACCGGGACGCCGAGGGTGATGAGGAAGCCCTGGAACTGGAAGAAGAAGTCGCCCTCGGCGACGAAGACGACCCAGATGGTGCCCAGCACCATCAGCACGCCGTCGACGCCGGCGGCGACCGGCCTGGTGATCCGCACGCCGGCCGACAGCAGCGCCAGGCCGGAGGAGTAGATGTCCAGCAGCGCGCCGCCGACCAGCCCGAGGACGGCGACGAGCGCGAACGGGACCAGGAACCAGGTCGGCAGCAGGCTGCCCAGGGCACCGATCGGGTCCAGCCCGATGGCCGCGGACAGCTCCGGCGACGACCCGGCCAGCAGCAGACCGACGACCAGCAGCACGACCGGGGCCAGCGCCGAGCCGAACGTCGTCCAGCCGACGACGCCACGGGTGGAGGCCGTGCGCGGCAGGTAGCGGGAGTAGTCGGCGGCGGCGTTGACCCAGCCGAACCCGTAGCCGGTCATCACGAACACCAGCGCCCCGACGAACACCGCGGTCGAGCCGGCCGGGATCGCGCTGACCGCCGACCAGTCGATCTCGTCGGCCACCAGGGCCAGGTAGGCGACGGTCAGCACGCCGGTGACCACGGTGATGACCGCCTGCATGCGCATGATCAGGTCGAAGCCGAGGACGCCGCCGACGACCACCAGCGCCGCGACCACCAGCAACGCGACCACCTGCGTCGCCGTCCCGCCGCCCCAGCCCAGCCGCGTGAAGACGGTGGCCGTGGCCAGCGTCGCCAGCGAGGTCAGCACCGTCTCCCAGCCGACGGTCAGCACCCACGACAGGACGGCGGGCACCCGGCCGCCGTTCACCCCGAACGCGGCCCGGCTGAGCACCAGGGTGGGGGCCGAGCCGCGCTTGCCGGCGATGGCGATGAACCCGCAGAACAGGAAGCTGACGACGATCCCGACAGCGCCGGCGATCGTGGCCTGCCAGAGGGAGATGCCGAAGCCGAGGGTGAACGAGCCGTACCCCAGGCCCAGCACGCTGACGTTGGCGCCGAACCACGGCCAGAACAGCGACCGCGGCGTGCCCTTGCGCTCGCTCTCGGCAATGACGTTGATGCCGTTGGTCTCGACGGACCCCCGGGACGTGCTGGTCGACGCCGGAGGACCGGCGTCCCCGATGTAGGTGTGCGCCATCTGGCCGTGTCCTCCTCGCGCGGTCCGGGTACCTCCCCGCTGCAGCGGGACCTTAACGGCGACCGGGGACGACGACGGCCGCCGTCGCCGACCTCCGTGCGCCGATGCATCGACAGCCGAGGTATCGAGGGGCCGCGTCCGGCGCATGGCGTCCCGCCCGCTCACCGAACCGGCGTTCTTCGTGCTCGCGCCGTGGCCGACCAGTCGCGGCACGGGTACGGCGTGTCGGAGAGGTGGAGGAGCTGTCCGACGGCCGCGTGACCCTGCGCGTCGGCACCCTCTACGGCGTGCTCGACCGACTGGTCGCCGAGGCAGCGTCGAGCCCGACCGCGAGGAGGTGCACGCCGGCCGCGTGCGCCGCTACTACCGGCTCACCGGCGCTGGGCGCTCGGCCCTCGAGGCACGGGGTCCAGCGACTTGCGGGCTACAGCCCACCGGCGACCCGCAGCACCGCGCCGGTGCAGTAGCCGGCCTGCGGGGACAGCAGCCAGGCGATCGCCGGGGCGATCTCCGCCGGGTCGCCGGGACGGCCCATCGGCACCCGGGCGGTGGCCCGGTCCAGCCGGCCGGGGTCGCCGGCGCCGGCGTGGATGCCGGTGCGCACGAGCCCCGGCGCGACGGCGTTGACCCGGACGCCGTCGGCCGCGAGTTCCTTCGCCAGCCCGACCGTGAGCGCGTCGACCCCGGCCTTGGCGGCGGCGTAGTGCACGTACTCGTGCGCCGAGCCCAGCGTCGCGGCCGCCGAGGAGACGGTCACGATGGCCCCGCCGGGTCCGCCACGCCGCCGGGACATCACCTGGGCGGCCCGCCGGGCGCACAGGACGACGCCGAGCAGGTTGACGTCGAGCACGCTCCGCACGACGTCCACCGGGGTGTCGGCCAGGTCGCCCAGGTGCGCGGTCAGCCCGGCGTTGGCGACCAGCCCGGTGACCGGGCCGAGCTCGGCGGCCGCCGCGGCGAAGAGCGCGTCGACGTCCACGGCATCGGTCACGTCGGCCTGGACGGCGACCGCCCGCGCCCCGGCGGCGTGCGCCGCCGCGACGACCCGGGCCGCGGCTTGCTCGTCGACGCGGTAGCCGACCACCACGTCGTGCCCATCGAGAGCCAGGCGCACGACGGTGGCGGCGCCGATGCCACGGCTGCCGCCGGTGACGATCGTGACCGGGCGGGGAGGGGTCATGCGCCGATCGTGCCCGGCGGGCAGGGTCAGCCCTGGGGCGGGCTGACCTCACCCATCTCGCCCCAGCCGTCCTGCGGCACCTCGACGTTCACGATGTCCGGCTTCTTGGTGACCAGGTCACCCATCCAGCCGATCGCCGTCCGGAAGTGGTCGGTCTGCACGTGCGCGGCGCCGGCATCGGCGTCGCGGAACGCCTCCACCAGCGTGAACACGTTGTCCTCGTCCACGCTGCGGCTCCACTCGAAGAAGAGGTTGCCCTCCTCGGCGCGGGTGGCCCGGGTGAAGTCGTCGACGAGGGTCAGCCACTCGTCGGCGCGGTCGGGGCGGATCGTCCACTTCACGACGATGAAGATCACGGTGGGTTCCTCCTGGGTCGGGCCCTCACCGTAGGACCCAGGAACGCACGGCGCCGCCCGCAGGTCCGGGTGGACCTGCGGGCGGCGTCGGAGCTGGCGGCGGGGGGTCAGCCGCGCGTGCGCGTCCCGTAGCGCTGGCGGAACTTCTCGACCCGGCCCGCGGTGTCGATCACGCGCTGGTCACCGGTCCAGAAGGGGTGCGAGGAGGCGCTGGTCTCCACCGACACCATCGGCAGGGTCTCGCCGTCCAGCTCGATGGTTTGGCTCGTCGCGACCGTGGACCGGGTCCGGTAGGTCGCGCCGGTGGCGCTGTCCCGGAAGACGACGGTGCGGTAGTCGGGGTGGATGCCGTTCCTCATGGTGGTTCCTCTCGGTCTCGCGGGACGTCCGCCCCCACTGGGGCGGGCTGATCGCGGCACCTGGCGGAACCGCCCCGCCCCGCACTCTGTTCCCGCGCCGTCGGCGCACGACCTGCGCCGTGCGCTACGGCTCGGGGTGCTGGCGCCGACGAGCGGACCGGGTCAGCTCCCGGAACTGCAGGTGCCTGATCAGGTCGGCCGCCCGCTCCACGGGGAGTCTCGAGCACCTGCGCCAGGGAGACTGCGGCAGCGTCGTCGTCCTCGGCCTCGAGCACCGCGGCCAGCACGTCCGGAGCGCGGTCGTGGACCCCGTCGAGCACCTCCGCCTCGGCCCGGCGGCGCGCCCACCGAGGCTCGTCCCGGTCGGGCTCGACCTCGGCGCGCTCGGCCTCGAGCGTTCGGGACCCGGGGTCCTACGGGCCGGTCCCACCCGGCGCGGGTTGCCCTGCCCAGTACTCCCGACCGTTGTGCTCCCAGTCCTGGGTCAGCTGCAGCGACGCCTCGGTGAGGGCGGCGACGAGAGCGGAGATCTGACTGACGTGCACAACGAGCGGCTCCGCGTCCGCCCGCCGTGCCTGCCGGAGCGCCAGGTGAGCTCCCCGCCCACCCTCGGGCGAGTGGCTCTCCATCCAGCCGGAGACCAGCAGAGCCAGATCGCCGACACCGGTCGGCACGACGGCCCCACTGTCCCCTCGTCGAAGACGTCCATCCGCAAGGGGCCGACTGGGGGGCGGGATCGTCGGACAGCCCGGGCGCAGTCATCTGCTCTCCTCGTCGCGGTCGCCGGAGCGACCGTCGGTGCACAGTGCCCTGGAGGGGGTGGATCAGCCCAGCAGGCGCCCGGCCGGGTCGATCTGCCACGTCGGAACGGCGGCGACCAGCCGTGCCACCATCGCCGCCAGCAGCGCGGCGCCCTCCTCCGCCGAGGCCCCGGCCGGGTCGCCGAGCACCCCGTTCGGAGTCACGCCGCGCACCCCCTCGGCCCGCAGTCTGGGCAGCAACGCGCCGATCGGCGTGGTCTCGCCCGCCGCCGCCAGCGCCTCGCGCACCCCGTCCGGTTCCACGTGCAACATCAGTGACGTCTCGGTGCGGCCGGCGTGGGCGTCACCACTGGGCGTCCCGCACGGGAACCAGGCGACGTCCCGCCCCTCGGTGCGTAGCAGTGGCACCGCCGTCCGCAGCGCGTCGAGGTTGCCGCCGTGGCCGTTGACCACCACCAACCGGCCCGCCCACCGGCAGGCGGAGCGGCCGTACTCGACCAGCAGCCCGGTGAGCGCCCCGGTGCCGATCGACACCGTGCCCGGGAAGTCCTCGTGCTCGCCGCTCGCGCCGTAGGCCAGCGTCGGGGCGAGCAGCGCCCCGTCCAGCGCTGGGACGGCGGACTCCGCCACGACCGTCGCCAGCACCGCGTCGGTGGCCAGCGGCAGGTGGGGGCCGTGCTGCTCCACCGCTCCCAGCGGGACGACGAGCAGCGGCCGCCCGGTCAGCTCCGGCCAGGTCGCGTCGGCCAGCCGGTCGCTCACAGCGCCGTCTCCAGGCGCTCGCCCTCGACGGTGGCCGCCGACGCCCGGCGCGACGTCACGGAGTCGCCGATCCGGTGCACCTGCGCGGCGAAGACGATGCGGTTGGCGACGGTCACCGGGCCCAGGCGCAGCGGGGTGGACAGGTGGCGGTGCTGGTCCATCCGCGCCTCTCCGTCCCTCCGCCGGTCCCGGCACCCTGCCCGCGGCTGTCGTTGACCTCCTTGAAGTCATCGAGGTCGACGAACAACAGGCTGACCGGGGCACCCGTGCGGAGACCGCGGGCAGTGGTCTCCTCCAGCAGGGTCCGGTTGGGCAGGCCGGTCAGCGCGTCGCTGAGCCCCTGGACCTCGTTGAGCCGCCAGGAGGCCAGGTGCGTCGGGCCCGCGGCCAGCACGAACGCCGCGTGCACCCCGGTCCACAGCCAGGGGTCGTGCATACCGGTGTGCCCGAAGACCGCCTGCGGGTACAGCGCGCCGATGACGCCATGGTGCACGGTGACCACCAGCAGTGCGATGCCGAAGGGCGCCCAGTGCTGGTAGAGCGAGACGATCCCGACCATCACGAAGAAGATGAAGTGCGCTTCGGTGATGCCGTCCACGGGTGCACGAGCGCTACCGAAGCGGCCATCAGGCTCAGCGTGGTCGCTCCGGAGCGCCCCGGGCGGGAGAAGGTGGGGACGGCGGCGAACTGTCCGCCGCCCCACCACCAGCACAGCAGCACGAGGGCGGCGGGCGCGGCCAGGCAGGTCCGCACGATGCCGTGGTCTGCGCTGCCAGACCGCCTCGGGCAGCTTGCGCCCGTCGGGCCGCAGGCGCACGGCCTGGTCGCAGAGGAA
Organism: Modestobacter sp. DSM 44400; assembly: GCF_900107175.1. GTDB lineage: Bacteria > Actinomycetota > Actinomycetes > Mycobacteriales > Geodermatophilaceae > Modestobacter. Next base: position 42,523 of record NZ_FNOZ01000024.1, read on the forward strand.
GCGGATCACCCTGTCCAGATCGGCGTGCGTGGAGGCCCACCTCCTGCACCCGGGCCCCGGTGGCGTTCCCCTTCGGAGAGGCTCGGACTGGGAGAGCGCACAGCCGACTCCTGGCCCGGTGGCAGGCGGCCGGGCGACGCTGGGGTCTCGCCCACCCCGGAGGTCCCCCGTGCTGACCGTCGCCGTCCTCGTCGTCTTCCTCGCCGTCCTCACCTCGGCCGACCTGCTGCCCGCACTGCTCGGCTCGGACGCCACCGGGCTGGTGGCACCGCTCCGTTGACCGTCGCCCGTCCCACTAGGACATCCGCGGTGGTACGCTGGCTCGATGAGTGGGACGTACCCGGTGGTGCTCGGAGACCGCGGCCGGCTGGTCATACCCGCCGAGCTGCGGGAGCACATGCACCTGGTCGCGGGCGCGCCACTCGCACTCGTCGAGACCCCGCGCGGCTTCCTGGTGATGACGCGCGAGGAGCTCAAGCGTCTTGTCCGCGAGGATCTCGCCGGAGCAGAACTGGTCGATGAACTTCTCAGCGAACGCCGCGCAGCGGCCGCCGTCGAAGACGCCGGATGAACCTGTTCGACAGTTCCGCGCTGCTCTGCTTCCTCCAGGGCGGGTTCGGGGCCGACCGGGTCGAGGAGGTACTGGTCGGTGAACCGGCGGTCTGCAGCGCCGCGAACTGGTCGGAGACGGCTCAGAAGGTCCTGCGCCTCGACGGCGACTGGCCCAGCTCTCGTGCGCTGCTACTGAGCTATCAGCTGACCGTGGAGCCGGTGACCCGCGAGGACGCGGAAGCCGCAGCCGCCCTGTGGCGCCGGAACTCCGGGCTGTCGCTCGCCGACCGGATCTGCCTGGCCACCGGACGGCGCCTCGCGGCCGTCGTGTGGACCGCCGATCGGGCCTGGGGCGAATCCGACCTGGTGCGCCAGATCCGCTGACCCGGAGCAGTCGGCGGCGCTCGTGGTGGTCTACCTGAGGTCCAGTCCGGCCAGCGGCGACTCGTCGCAGGCCTTTGCCGGCGGAAGCGCCGGCATGCCCAGCAACGTGGGCTGGCCACGGACCGGCCCGGAGTGGGAGTGGTCGAGGTGGCTCTTCGGCGGAGCCAGCGCCAGGTCGCGGGCCGCCAGGGCGGTCTCGCCGTAGCCCTGCACGCACTCGGGGTCGGGCCCGTCCAGCGGCAGGCCGGTGAAGAACTTGGCCGCCATGCAGCCACCCCGGCAGGAGTCGAAGTGCTGGCACTTGGTGCACGCGCCGCCGGTCTGGGGGTTGCGCAGGTCGGCGAACAGCTCGCTGTGCTGCCACACCCGCTGGAAGCCGCCCTCGCTGCGCACGTTGCCGGCCAGGAAGTTCTCGTGGATGGCGAACGGGCATGCGTAGACGTCGCCCACCGGGTCGATCAGGCACACCACGCGGCCCGCGCCGCACAGGTTCAGCCCGGGCAGCGCTTCACCGAGGGCCGACAGGTGGAAGAAGGAGTCGCCGGTGAGCACCTGGTCGCCGTTGGCCAGCAGCCACTGGTAGAGGTCACGCTGCTGGGCCTGGGTGGGGTGCAGCCGGTCCCAGACGTCGGCGCCGCGACCCGAGGGGCGGAAGCGGGTGATGCGCAGCTGGGCCCCGTAGGAGTCGGTGAGCGCCCTGAACTCATCCAGCTGCCCGGCGTTCTCCCGGGTGACGACGACGGACACCTTGAAGTCCCGCATCCCGGCCTCGGCCAGGTTCGAAAGCGCCCGGGTCGCGGTGGCGAAGGACCCGGTGCCGCGGACGGCGTCGTTGACCTCGGCGGTCGCGCCGTCCAGGGAGATCTGCACGTCGACGTAGTCGGTGCGGGCCAACTGCTGGGCCCGGGCCTTGTCCAGCTTGATGCCGTTGGTGGAGAACTTGACCCCGACGTCGTGGCCGATCGCGTAATCGAGCAGGTGCCAGAAATCGGGTCGGACTGTGGGCTCGCCGCCGCCGACGTTGACGTAGAAGACCTGCATCCGCTGCAGCTCGTCGATGACCGCTTCGGCCTCCGCAGTCGACAGCTCGCGGGGGTCACGTCGTCCGGATGAGGACAGGCAGTGCACGCACGCCAGGTTGCAGGCGTAGGTGAGCTCCCAGGTCAGGCAGATGGGGGCGTCCAGGCCGAACTCGAACTGGTCGATGAGGCGGCCACCCACGGGACGCTCGCGGGCGGGGCGGGACGGCAGGACGGCGGTCATGCGGGTGCCTTCCGGAGCTCGATCATCGAGGAGCGGGAGAGGTCGGCCAGCGCCTTGACGTAGGCCGGGCGCTGCGCCTCCGGCACGTCACAGGCGACGAGCGTGGCGGTCGCGCTGGGATGATCGGCGAGGGTCTCGACCACCCGGACCAGCGTCTGCGACTTCAGGAACGACAACTTCCGGTTGCCGAAGTGGTAGACGAGCGCGCCGAACGGCTCCGGCCGCAGCGCTACCGACCGCGAGCGCTGCCAGGGCAGTTCGGGGTCGAACGCGACGTCGGGGCCGGCCGCCCGCGGTCCTCCGGGCACCGTCCCGGACACCAGGGCCGCGTCGATCAGTACACCCCGCACATGCCGTCGATGGAGACCTCCTCCACGAGGGACTCCTCGACGAGCACCTCCTCGGCGGGGGCGGCGGGATCGGCCTGGGCGACGTCCTGCGCGGTCTCGGGCATGGTGCCTCCGGGGTGAGCTCGGTCACGGATCGGACGGAGGCGACGCTAGTGACACCGAGTGCCACCGGCAAGCGACGATCCGGCGGCGATCGTGTCGCCGGTCACCGGTCGCCCCGGACGAGGGAGGATGGTCCCGTGTCCGAGACGACGGTCGTAGCCGATCCGCGCGGGGAGACCCGGCTGCGGATCGAGCGGGCCGCCCTGGACCTGTTCACCTCGGAGGGGTTCGACGAGGTGACCACCGACGCGGTGGCCGACGCCGCAGGCATCAGCCGGCGGACGTTCTTCCGCTACTTCGCCACAAAGGCCGACGCGGTGTGGGGCGACTTCACCGCGCACGTCAACCGACTGGAGGTCCTGCTGGCCGCGGCCGGCGACCACCAGCCCGTGCTCACCTCGATCTGCCGCGCCTACGTCGAGGTCAACGACTACGCCACCGACGACCTGCCGATGCTGCGCCAGCGCCTGCGCCTGATCTTCACCGAGCCGGCGCTGCAGGCCCACTCCCAGGTCCGGTACGCCGCGGTCGACCGCGCGGTAGCCGACCACGTCGCCCGGCGGACCGGCGCGTCGGCCGGCGCACTGGTGCCCCGCCTGGTCGCGACCAGTACGCGGGCCGCGGCGACGACGGCGTTCGAGGTGTGGCTCGCCGACGGCCGCCTCCCGCTGGCCTGGGCCCTGCACGATGCCTTCGACGAGCTCGCCGCCGGGTTCCCGTCCCTGCGGCCGGCGCGGCCGGCCGTGCGCTGACCTCAGCCGGCCGCACCAGCGGGTCAGCTCTTCTGCGCGATTCCGCGGGCGACCTCGGACGGGCGCTGCTGCTCGCCGGCGTAGGAGCTGACAGCGACGAGCGCGCCGGTGAGCGCGGGGACGACCCACTGCAGGGCGTCGAGCTGGCTCTGGGCGGCGGCGATGTCCGCGCGTGCCCGCTTGGAGGGCTTGGTGCCCCGCTTCGACGGCGTGGCACCGCCCTGCGACACCTTCTGGCCGAGCACCCGGCTGTACGCGGTGACGCCCAGCGCGGCGGCGGTGAGGACGGTCTTCAGTGCCGACATCCCGGCCACGCCCTCCTGCTGCGCCACGCGGCCGCGGTTGCCGCGCAGCTGGCCGACGCTGCCAACCAGGTGGGCGGCGATGGCGGCGGCGTTGACCGGCGTCCACCGGTCCCAGCCGGCGTTGGCGACGGCGCCGGTCCTGGCGTCGCTGCCCGCCTCGGCCGCTGCGGCGTTCAGGGCGACGGCGTTGGCGAGCGTGCCGCCGAACCAGGCCGCCAGGCCGACGTCGTGCAGGGAACGGGACACGGTGTTGCGGGCCATCGGGTTTCTCCTCAGAGCGGTGGGGATCGGGCCGATCAGGTCTGTCCACGGCGCCGGAGCGCCGCCGTCGTCCGGCTCTACCCGGGGTCCGGCACGCCCACCCGTCCCGAGACGAACCTGTCCGGATCGGGTAGGAAGCAGGGATGCCGGATGCCGCGACGACCTTCGAGCTCCAGCCGCTGCACCACGTGCAGCTGGCCGTCCCCCGCGGCGCGGAGGACGCGTGCCGCGCGTTCTGGGGCGGGCTGCTCGGGATGACCGAGCTGACCAAGCCACCCGTGCTGGCCGCCCGGGGCGGTTGCTGGTTCCGCGGCGGCGGTCTGGAGGTGCACCTCGGGGTCGAGGAGCCGTTCGCACCGGCGACCAAGGCCCACCCCGGCGTCCGGGTCCGGGGCCTGCGGGCCCTGGCCGACCGGCTGGCGAGTGCAGGTGCACCGGTCACCTGGGATGACGAGTTCCCCGGTCACGACCGGTTCTACTCGGCTGACCCGTTCGGGAACCGGCTGGAGTTCCTCGAGTCCCGCGCCTGACGCATCCGACGGGTCAGCCGCCGAGCAGGCCGCCCAGCTTGCCCATCGCGCCGCCCCCGCCACCGCCGCCACCGAGCTTCTTGATCAGGTCCATCGGCTCGAGGCCGAGTTTCGATAGCAGCCCGGCGTGCTCCTCGGTGTCCACCTTCCCGGGCAGCTCCTTGTCGGCCTGCTGCGCCTTGGCGTCGTCCCCCTGCGAGCGCAGGAGCTGGAGGATCTGGTCCTTGTCGATCTGCATGGGGCGTGCGGTACCCGGCGGTCCCGGATCGACGCCTCGACGCCCGGGCGGAGTTGCGGGCCGTGGTGCACCTGTCGTGACCGACGTGGAACCCCTGCGTCTTGACCTGCCTCCACCGTAAGCAGTAGCTCTCCGTTCGTGGCCGCTTACCAAGCACGGGACGGCTGGGAGGCGCTGGGGGATCCCACCCGGCGCGCCATCGTCGCGTGCCTGGCCGAGCGACCGCGAGCCGTCGGGGAACTCGCCGACGAACTGCCGATCAGCCGTCCAGCGGTCTCGCAGCACCTCAAGGTGCTGAAGGACGCCGGTCTGGTCACCGATCGCGCAGCCGGTACCCACCGGGTCTACCGGCTCAGTCCAGAGGGCCTGGGCGCGCTGCACCCACCCGGCACTGGTTCCCGAACGTCTGGGACTTCCCCGGCGGCCACGTCGAGAGCGGCGAGACCGAGGTGGCCGCTCTGCGGCGGGAGATCAAGGAAGAGCTGGGCGTGCAGGTGGTCACCGTTGACCCGGAGCCACTGATCCGCATCCGCGACGCGGCTGCCGACCTGCACCTGGGCATCTGGGTGGTGCGCCGCTGGACGGGCACGCCGGTGAACCGGTGCGCCGAGGAGCACGACGAGTTGCGCTGGGTGAGCCAGCATGACCTTCCGGCCCTGGAGCTGGCCCACCCCAGCTACGCGGCTCTCCTCGCCGGGCTGCTGTCGCCCTGGGCCGCACCGGAACCCGATGGCGTGGCACTGACCGACTTGGTTGAGTGACCGCGCGATCGCCGACGACGTGTTCCGGGACCAGCCCGTGCTGTCGGGAGCCCGAGTCCGACTCGAGCCGCTCACGTCGGCTGTGCTGGCCGAGTACTGGCTGGCCCTCCAGGATCCCGAGGCCCTCCGGCTGACCGGGACCCACGCCAGCTTCACCCGGGAACCGATCGTCAGCTACCTGGCACACAAGCCGCAGCAGCGCGACCGCGCCGACCGGGCCGCCATCCGGATCAGCGACGGCGCCTACCTCGGCGAAGCGGTGCTCAACGAGCTGGACACCCACAACCAGGCCGCCAGCTACCGGATCGCCCTGGCCGGCCCACCGGTGTTCGGTGGTGGGTACGGCACGGAGATCACCGAGCTGGTGGTCGACTACGCGTTCTCGACCGTCGGACTGCACCGGCTCAGCCTCGAGGTTTTCGACTTCGACCCGCGAGCTCAACGGGTGTACGCGAAGTGTGGGTTCACCGACATCCCGGTGCGGATCCGCCCGTCGGGCAGCAGCGGCGGCCTCGGCGTCGTCGAAGACGCGCAGCTCCGGCGTCGCCATGACGGGCTTGACGAGCGGCGTCCCTGCCTCGTCGTGCCGGATCTCGAGCCGTCCCGGCCACCGGTTCAGCGTACTGACGTCCGGTCGCGGCCAGACCGTCGAGCAGATCGAGCGCGACTCCGACCGCGACCGCTTCTTCACCGCCGAGGAAGCGCGCGAGTACGGCTTCATCGACCGCGTGATCACCCACGCTGCCGCACTGCCCGGGGCCGACGACAACCCGGTGACCGGCGGATGAGCCGACCAGCCATGGCAGGCGGTCAGGATGGTCCGGTGGCTGCTGACTTCGCGGGTGAGACCGCCCTGCTCTACGCGCGGTACCGGCGTGACCTGCCCGCGGACCAGACCCGGGCACTGGTCGAGCACCTGGGGTTGCGGGCGGACGACGTCGTGGTGGACCTGGGCTGCGGCACCGGACAGCTCGCCGTCCCGGTGCGAGAGCACTGCGCCGGCGTCCTCGCCCTAGACCCTGAGCCAGGCATGCTGGCCGGACTTCGCGCTGGCGACGTGCCGGGAATCCTGTGCGTGCTGGGCACCGACCGCGACCTCCCCGAGCTCCGACGGCGACTGACCGACCGGGTCGGCGTGGGCGCGGTGCTGATCGGCAACGCCCTGCACTGGATGGACGAGCCGGCAGCCCTGGCCGGCTGTGCCGACCTGCTGCGCCCCGGGGGCAGGATCGCGGTGATCACCCAGGGACCACCGATGTGGCTGGGCCCTGCTGCGTGGCAACAGAGCGTCCGCCAGGTGCTCGAGCGGTTCTTCGGACCGGTCAGCGCCACGTGCGGCAGCGACAGTGCCGCCCTGCAGCTCCGCGTCGGGACACTGGAGGAGCTCGGGCTGGACGTGCAGGTCGCCACGTGGCGCGCCGAGCACGACGTCGACGCCGACTGGGTCATCGGGCACCTGGGCAGCGCTCTGCCGGCCGGGGCACTGCAGGTCCGGACACCCGGCGGGCCCGCCGACGCTGTGGGAACGGCTCTCGACCAGCATGCCGGACCGCTGGTGGAGGCGGTCACGACCACCGCCGTGATCGCCCGTCGGCCTACGAAGGCGGCTTGACCCCGGCGATCACGGTGAGGAGGTCGCGGTAGGCCTGCTCGGGGTCTCCGTCCCGGACGACGTGCGTGCGCGGGCGACCGGCCACCACCTCCGCCAGCCGGGCGTGCATGCCGGCCAGCTCGGCCATCCCGCCCGTGCGGTCCAGCAGCTCCTGGGCGTCGCGGTGCTCGGGGCGCACCGGCTCCGCCGAACGGCGCACGAAGCGTCGTGCCGCCTCGTTGAGGAGCACCAGGCGAGCCACCCGGCGACAGCAGGGGCGACCCGGTCCTCGGCGCACGGACACGCCAACTCCGCAGGGCAGGGGTGACAGCACGAATGTGCCGCCAGGTGGCCGTTCGCGCTCCCGAAACTGTCGGACCCCTGCCCTAGCTTCGTGGCATGGAGGTCACGGGCGAGTGGAGTCTGGCGCTGAGCGTCGGGCCGTCGCTGCCCGCTGCGCCGGAGTGGCCGCCGCGGCCGGCCGGTGTCACCCGGCGGCCGGTGCGGTTGACCGAGCTGGTTCAGCCCTCGACCTTCGACGGTGCCCGCTGCGCGGCTGAGCTGTCGTTGGTGGAGCAGATGAAGGCCCAGTTGGATGCCTACCAGTTGGCCGTGGTGAAGCAACTGGCCGACCAGCGCCCCGACCTGTGGGATCTGACCCCTGACGACCCGGGCGGGAAGGCCGAGGGATGGGTGCCGGCGCGGACATTCGCCGGGGTGACGGAGTTCTTCGTCGACGAGCTGGCTGTGGTGTTGGGCTGTTCACCGACCCGGGCACACACCCTGGCCGACACCGCCCTGGTCCTCACCGAACAGCTGCCCACCACCTGGGAAGCCCTGGCCGACGGGCGGATCGACGTCACCCGGGCGCGGGCCATCGCCAAAGCGCTTGGGTGGCAGGCCCCCGAGGTGGACCCCGACATCGTCGCTGCGGTGGAGACCCGAGCACTCGGCTGGGCCCTCGACGGTGAGACCCCTGGACGGCTGCAGGAGCGCACCGCCGCAGCCCTCGTGGAACTGGACGCCGCCGCGGCCGACCGGCGCCGCAAGCGCGCCGAGAAACTGGCTGACACCCGTATCCGCAACGTCCGCGACGGGATGGCCGAGTTCGTTCTGGACCTGCCCGTCGACGTTGCCGTCGCCTGCCGCGACGCCGTCGACTCCTACGCCCGCACGTGGAAGGCCGACGGAGACACCCGACCCATCGGGCAACTGCGGACTCTGGTGGCCGCCGACCTGATCCTCCGACCCTGGGACACCTCCCGGGAGCCGGTCACCGCGCACATCACCGTGGTGGCGCCTCTCGGATCTCTGGGTGGTCCTGGTGCCGGTGACGTCGAGGAGTGCGGGTCGGTCAGCGGGCACCCGATCACCGCAGCCCACCTGCGCGACCTGCTGCACGAGCTGGACGCCCTGTGCCCGGGCGGTCTACAGGCTCCGGCCGGCGGCAGCGTGGGCGTCAGTCTGGTCGACCCGGCCACCGGCGCCCTACGCGCCACGGTCACCCACGCACAGCTGCGACGGCTGGCCCGCCGGGGATGCACCGACCACCCCGACACCGCCTGCACCTGCTCACTGGTCGACCGGCCACCGCGCACCGACCGCTACGAACCCACGCCCGCCCAGCGGCGCTGGGTGAAGGCCCGCGACGGGGGCTGCCGGCATCCCGGTTGCCGCCGGCCCGCGGCCTGCACCGACCCGGACCACGTCGTTCCGCACGGCGCGGGCGGGAACACCGACTGCACCAATCTGTGCTGCCTGTGTCGGCGACACCATCGGATCAAGACCCACGCCCGCGGCTGGCACTTCGCCATGACCCCAGATGGCGTGCTATCGGTGACCACCCCCTCCGGGATCACCAGGACCACCCGACCACCGGGCACCGCTCCACCCGTGACAGCCGCCGTGACAGCACCTGCCCACGACGGTGACCTACCGTCGTTCTGACCCGAGGTCTGCCCTCGGGAACATCCGCGACGCCAGACGACCCACGGGTGACATCGGGTCACCCATGTCGCCATCCCACCGTCAGGACTCAGCTGACAGCTCGGCCGATCCGCGAGATGCGCCTGCCGCTAGCCTCGACCCATGGTCGAGGCCGATGCAGACATCAACTTTTACTTCGATCCGGTGTGCCCGTTCGCCTGGTTGACCAGTCGCTGGGTGCACCGCGTCATGGCGCAGCGCGACTACGCGGTCGACTGGCGCTTCATCTCGCTGCGGCTGATCAACGCACACGTCGACTACGACGCCCAGTTCCCGCCCGAGTACGAGGCCGGCCACACGTCCGGGCTCCGGCTGCTGCGGGTGGCCGCCCGGACCCGCGCCGAGCACGGCCGGGAGGCAGTGGGCACCCTTTACACCGCCCTGGGACAGCGCATCTTCGACGCCCCCGTGGAGACCGAGCAGACTCCCGGCGCGCGGGAACGCCGGGGCACCCCAGAGTTCGTCTCACCGGCACTGGCCGAGGCCGGCCTCCCCGCGGACCTCGTCGACGCGCTGGACGACGCATCCCTGGACCAGGTCGTCCAGGCCGAGACCGACGAAGCCCTGTCGCTGACCGGCAAGGACGTCGGCACGCCGATCATCCACTTCCAGCCACCCACCGGCGTGGCCTTCTTCGGGCCGGTCATCAGCCGGCTGCCCGCCGAGGAGGACGCCGTCCGGCTGTGGGACCACGTCGTCGGGCTGGCCGGTTTCCCGGGTTTCGCCGAGCTCAAGCGGAGCCTGCGCGAGCGCCCGCAACTGCGCGGGCTCGGCGTGGACGTGGACGAGGTCGGGGTCACCGAGGACTGGCACGGCGGCAGTCGGCGGCTCAAGAAGTAGAGACTCCCCCCATGGACAACCTCACCCATTCCGGTTCGATCGTCGTCCGCTCGTCGCCTGAGGCCCTCTACGACCTGGTGTCCGACGTGCCCCGCACCGGGGAGTGGAGCCCGATCTGCACCACCTGCTGGTGGGACGAGGGGCAGTCCGCCGAGGTGGGCGCCTGGTTCACTGGCCGCAACGAGGTACCCGGGCGGAGCTGGGAGACCCGCAGCCAGGTGGTGGCCGCCGACCGCGGGAGGGAGTTCGCCTGGCTGGTCGGCGGCCGGCTGGTGCGCTGGGGCTTCACCTTCGCCCCGGTCGAGGGCGGCACCGAGCTGACCGAGTCCTGGGAGTTCCTCCCGGCCGGCCAGGAGTTCTTCGCCGAGCGCTACGGCGAGGACGCCCAGCGGCAGATCGAGGACCGCACCAGGGCCGCGCACGAGGGCATCCCGGTGACCCTCGCGACGATCAAGCGGATCGCCGAGTCCGGCTGAATTCCGCCAGCCCGGCCAGCAGCCGGTCGACGTCCGCGTCGTTGTTGTACGGCGCGAGCCCGATGCGCAGCCCGCCGGTGTCACCCAGGCCGAGCCAGCGGGAGGCCTCCAGCGCGTAGAACGACCCCGCGGGTGCGTTGACCCCTCGCTCGGCGAGGAAACGGTAGGCGTCGGCGGCGTCCTGGTCGGCGAAGGTGAGCAGCAGGGTCGGCGTCCGCCGCTCCGCGCGCGACCACACGGTCACCCCCGGCAGGTTGCGGACGCCGCCCTCGATCCGCTCGCGCAGCCGGTCCTCGTGCGCCTCGATCGCGTCCATCGCCGTCTCCAGCCCGGCCCGGCGCGGCCCGCCGCCGCCGAGGCTGGCGAGGAAGTCGATCGCCGCGGTCGTGCCGGCCAGCAGCTCGTAGGGCAGCGTGCCCACCTCGAACCGCTCCGGGACGGCGTCGGTCGAGGGCAGCAGCTTGTCCGGGTGCAGCGTCTCCAGCAGCGCCGGGGAGGCGATGACGCAGCCGCAGTGCGGGCCGAGGAACTTGTACGGCGAGCAGGCGAAGAAGTCCGCCCCCAGCGCGGCGACGTCGACCATCGCGTGCGCGATGAGGTGCACGCCGTCCACCCAGGTCCAGGCACCGGCCGCGTGCGCGAGCGCGGTGATGGCGGGCAGGTCGGGTCGGGTGCCGATCAGGTTCGAGGCGCCGGTGACGGCCACCAGCCGGGTCCGCTCGGACAGCAGCGCGCCCACCGTCGACGGGTCGAGCTCGCCGGTCGCCGGGTCGAACTCCGCCCACCGGACGGTTGCGCCCCGGGCCGCGGCGGCCTGAACCCAGGGACGGATGTTGGCGTCGTGCTCCAGCCGGGTCACCACCACCTCGTCACCGGGGCCCCACCCGGCCGACAGCACGCGGGCGAAGTCGTAGGTGAGAGACGTGGCGCTGCGGCCGAACACGACCCCGCCGGCATCGCCGTCCACCAGGTCGGCCACGGCCGCCCGGGCCGCGAGCACCACCGCGTCGGCGTTCCGCTCGGCCTGGGTGACCTGGCCGCGGTTGGCCATCGGCGCGGTCATCGTGGCGGCGACGGCAGCGGCGACCACGTCCGGCACCTGCGACCCGCCCGGTCCGTCGAAGTGCGCCGCCCCGGCGGCCAGGGCCGGGAAGTGGGCGCGGACAGCAGTGACGTCGAAGCTCATGGCTCTCCCGGGGGCTCGGTCAGGGGTACTGCTCGCGTCGATCATGGTGTGTCGGTGGCGACGCGTCGCGACCGGGCGGGACGTCGCCACCGCCGCGCCATGATCGCCGGGAACGACGGGGTGGCCGCGGCAACGATCCGGTCCGGCCGCACCAGCACCGATCGCCCGCGCAGCCAGCGCACCAGCTCCGGGCAGGCCAGCTCCCCCGGCCCGTCGCCGAGCCGCAGCACCCGGACCCCGGCCGCGTCGGCCAGCGCCGGGACGGGCCCGCCGGCGGTCAGCACCGCCCAGCCCTCGCCGAGGACGTCGTCCAGCCGGACGCGCATGCCGTCCACCGCAACCGTCGGCTGCGGGACCAGGGCACCCACCGGCGACCCGGGGACGAACCGGGGACGGCGCACCAGCCGGCCGCGGCGCAGCGGCGGGGTCCGGCTGCCCAGCGTGAAGTCCGAGAGCCCGGGCAATCGGCGCACCCTCCCGAGCGCCAGCCGGCGGACGACGGCCGCGCCGCGTCCCCCGCCGGTCATCAGCCGGCCGAGCAGGACGGCGACCCGGATCAGCGCCGCGGCGTGCGGCGCCCGCTCGGCCTGGTGGGTGTCCAGCAATTCCTCGTCCCCGCCGGCCAGCACGGCGGCGAGCTTCCAGGCGAGCTGGTGGGCGTCGCGCAGCCCCAGGCCCAGGCCCTGCCCGATGAACGGCGGGGTGAGGTGGGCGGCGTCGCCGCACAGCAGCACCCGCCCGTTCCGCCAGCGGTCGGCGACCTGGGCCGCGTAGGAGTACTCGGCGGTCCGCACCACCTGGGCGCCCGCGGCGCCGAAGCAGGCGAGTTGCACCGGGAGGTCCAGGTCGGCGGCGGTCTCGTCGTCCGCCAGCCGAAACTCCGCCCGGTACCGGCTGCCGGCCACCGGCATGAACGTGGCCGGGCGAGCCGGGTCGCAGACCTGGTGCACACCGGGCCAGACGTCCAGCGGCTCCACCGACTCGAGGTCGACGACGAGCCACCGCTCGGTCGGGCCGAGGTCGCGCATCCGCGCGCCGATCAGCCGCCGCACCGTGCTGTTCGCCCCGTCGCAGCCGAGCACCGCGTCGGCGTCGACCTCCTCGTCCTCGCGGGTGGCCAGGTCCCGGAGGACCACCCGGACCGATCCGTCCCGTTGTTCCACGTGCAACAGCTCGCAGCCGCCGCGCAGCCGGGCCCGGGGCTCGCCGGCCAGCTCCGCGCGCATCAGCGCCTCGAGGTCGGGCTGGGTGAACATCGACGCCTGCGGCCAGCCGTGCACGCCCGGCCCGCGCCGGAACTCGACCAGCGTGCGGTGCGCGCCGTCCAGTAGCCGCAGCCCGGCCATCGGCCGGCTGACCGCGGCGAAGGCGTCGGCGACGCCGGCGGCTTGCAGGACGCGCAGCGACTCGTCGTCCAGGTGCACCGCGCGCGGCTGGGGGTAGACGGCGGCGTGCCGGTCGAGCACCAGGACGTCGACGCCCCGCCGGGCCAGCAGCAGCGCGGCGGCCACCCCGACCGGGCCGGCGCCCACGACCACCACCGTCACGGCGCCGAGTCTGCCCGCCGGCGCGCCGGCCGCTCACCCGGGCGGGTGACCGAGGAGGTCCGGACCTCAAGACGCCGACCCAGGTGTCGTTGAGGGGGTGTGGCGACGACGGCGGTACGGGCAGCGGGGGAGGTCCCCGACGTGCCGCTCCGTGCCCTGGGCAGTGCCCCCGCCGCCGCGATCGCCGCGCTGACCCGGGAGATCGACGAGCTGGAGACCCTGCCCCGCTTCGACCGGGACGGCGCCGGGGACCGCGCGCTGCTGGCGCTGGCCGAGGCCCGCGAGCTGGGGCTCCCCGAGCTCGAGCTGCGCGCCCAGCTGGTTCGGGCCGAGGTGCTGCAGCGGTGCGGCGAGCTGGCCGAAGGCGGCCGGCTCGCGCAGGAGGTGTTCACCTGGGCAACCGGGAACAACTCCCGGTACCTGCTGGCCCGCAGCCACTACGTCCTGCAGGGCGTGTTCATGGACCTGGGCGACCTGTCCCAGGCGCTCGAGCACTCCGTACGCGCCGTCGACCTGCTCGGCCACGACGCACGGCCCGCGCTGCGCATCGACCACCTCGTCCGGCTGGCCGACTGCCTGTGCCTGAACGGCGACGAGGTGGGAGCGCGGGAGCGCTATCCGGAGGTCCTGCGGCTGGCCGAGGACCTCGGCGACCTCGACCGCCAGCTCGTGGCGCTCAACAACCGCGCCTACTTCGAGGCGCTGACCGGTCACTTCGACGCGGCGCTCGGCTTCAGCACGCGGCTGCAGAGGCTCGCGGACGAGCACGGCATGACCCTGCACGTCGGCCGGCTGGACACCATCGCTCGCGCGCTGATGGGGCTCGGCCGCCTGGCCGAGGCCGAGGAGGTGCTGCGGCCCGGCCTGCGGCCCGAGCTGCTGGACGCCTCGCCGGACGGCGACCGGGGCGCGGACTCCCTGCTCACCCTCGCCGAGGTGCTGCGCCGGCTCGGCCGGCTCGAGGAGGCGCAGATCTCCCTCGACGCCTGCGTGCGCACCTGCGAGGAGCTCGGCCTGGGCACCATCCGGGTGCACGCGCGCCGCGAGCAGGCCGAGCTGCACGCCGCCGCCGAACATTTCCAGGCGGCCTTCGAAGAGCACAAGGTCTACAGCCGCGACGTCCTGCAGCTGCAGTCCGACCAGCGGGACGCCCGGGCCCAGGCGCTGCGGGCGATGTACGAGACCAGCGAGGCCCGGCGGCAGACCCGGCGGTACCGCGAGCTGTCACTGCGCGACCCGCTGACCGGCCTGTACAACCGGCGCTACGTCGACGAGGAGCTGCCGCGCCTGCTGCAGCACGGGGTCCAGCACGCGGTGCCGGTCACGCTCGCGCTGCTCGACCTCGACCATTTCAAGAAGGTCAACGACACCTTCTCGCACGAGGTGGGCGACCAGGTGCTGCGCATCGTGGCCGGGCTGCTGGAGGCCGCCGCGTCGGCGGCCGACGACGGGGACGGCGGCTCGTTCGCCGCCCGGATGGGCGGGGAGGAGTTCCTGCTCGTCCTGGTCGGCGGAGACCCGGCCGGCGCGGTGGGCATGCCGGAGGACGTGCGCCGGTCGGTGCGGTCACAGCCCTGGGCCGGGCTGGCCGGTTCCTGCCCGCTTGCCGTGACCGTGAGCATCGGCGCCACCGGCAGCCACGAGGTCAACACCCCGGATCCGGCTCCCCTGCTCAGCCGGGCCGACGCCCGGCTGTACCGGGCCAAGCGCCAGGGCCGCGACCGGGTCGTCAGCCGCGACTGATCCCCCGGGTCGGTCGAGTTCGCGCCCGACGTCGTGCGGCCGGAACACAAACCCCCGAAGGGGTGGTTTAAGACCACCTCCGGTGACACCAGCCCCGCGGCCGGGACCACGCTGACCGTCGCGCCCTCGGGCGCGTCCTTCGAGTACAACCGCACCTTCGACCTGGACGCCGCGACGCTGGCCTCCGTGAAGGCGGGCACCGCGGTCGTCGTCGTCCACGGGCTGGACCCGGCGACCCTGTCGGCGGCGGCCCAGGCCAAGCCCAGCGACCTCGTCCCGTCACTGCCCCTGGCGGCCACCTCGCCGGCGCTGTGCGGGGCGCTGAAGGCGTCGCAGATGTCCAGCATGCCGCCCGGCTCGGCCGCGACCGGTGGTGGCAGCACCGCCGGCGTCGAGGACCAGGGGCTGCTCGCGCTGGGCGGTGGCCTGCTCGCCGCCGGTGCCGTGGCCGGAGGACTGGCGCTGCGTCGTCGGTCTGCTGTCCAGGGCTGACCGGACCGGGTGACTGACGACTGATGTCCGGTACCGAGCAGCGCCATCCGCCGCGTCGACGGGAGTGCCGGCACCGCCGGCGACCGTCCCACCAGCCGCCGATCCCGGCGGGCAGCAGCAACCCCCGGCGACCCAGGGGCTGCTGCTGCCCGCCTCCGCCCCCACCCACCTCGAGGTCCCAGCGATCGGGGTGTCCTCCGACCTGCTCGACCTCGGCCTGCAGCCCGACGACACCGTCGAGGTACCGCCGCTGGCCAAGGACTCGCAGGCCGGCTGGTTCCGCTACTCACCCACCCCCGGGGAGGTCGGGCCGGCGGTCCTGCTCGGTCACGTGGACTCCGCCGAGTACGGGCCCGGGATCTTCTTCGACCTCGGGGCGCTGCGTGCCGGGGACCAGATCACCGTCACCCGCGCCGACGGCACGGCAGCGGTCTTCCAGGTCGACCGGGTCGCGTCCTATCCCAAGGACTCGTTCCCGACCCTCGAGGTGTACGGCAACACCGACCGGGCCGAGCTGCGGTTGATCACCTGCGGGGGCGCGTTCGACTCGAGCACGCGCAACTATCTCGACAACATCGTCGTCTACGCCTCCCTCGTCTCCAGCCACCCGGCGTGACGCATCCGGGTGTCCACCGCCCGGTCATCCACAGAGAGGAGTCCCCATGCGGACCCGCCAGTGGCGCGCCTGCCTCATCGCCGTCCCGCTTCTCCTGGGCGGCTGCGCCGGAGCCGACGCCGCCACCCAGCCGGCCGCGGCGCCGGACGCGGTAGCAGCGTCGACGCCAGCCGCCGACGAACCGCCGTCCGAGACCGCCGCCATGATCTGCGGCGACGACGTCCGCGGGGACGTGGCCCGGGCGCTCTCGTTGCCTGAGCCGCCGGCCACCGACTCCACCTGGGTCGACCAGCTCTACACCTGCACCTACCAGCTCCCGATGGGGCCGATGGTCCTGTCGGTCAAGGAATCGCCGACCACGGCGGCGGCCGGGGAGTACTTCGAGAGCCGGCAGCCGGAGCTCGGCGAGACCGCGCCCGCCCCCGGCCTCGGCGAACGCGCGTACGCGACGACGACCGGCACCGTGGTGGTGATCAAGGACGCCATGACGCTCACCGTCGACGCCACGGACCTCCCTGCCGAGTTCGGGGACAACGGCCAGCGCCGCAGCGACTTCGCCTACGAGATCGCCTCCGTCGTCCTCGGCTGCTGGACCGGCCACGAATGAGCACCAGCACGCCGTTGCCGACCCGGCGACGGCCCGCAGGCACCTCACAACGCACGACCGGACGGGGAGTGGATCCGAAATGACCGATCGACGTGGTGGACAGGGGAGAAAGCGCGCCGCCCGCTCGGCGCTCTGCGGACTGGCGCTGGGCCTGATGGCCGCGTGCGGCTCATCCGAGACCTCGGGGGACGCGGCGGCCACCGCTGCCGGCTCGACGGCCAGTTCAGCGGCCAGTTCAGCGGCCAGTTCAGCGGCCACCGCGCCGACGGCGTCCGCCTCGGCCGCCCCGTCGTCGGCCGTGGCGGTCATCCACATCAAGGACTTCGCCTACGAGACCCCCGCCACGGTGAGCCCGGGCGCGATGATCGAGGTCATGAACATGGACGGCGAGAAGCACACCGTCACGGCCGACGAGGGCAACGCCTTCGACGCGCAGGTGACCGCCGACGACACGGGCACCGTCACCGCGCCCACGACCCCGGGGACCTACGCCTTCCACTGCACGTACCACTCGAACATGCACGGTGTCCTGGTCGTGCGGTGATGCGCGCCACCGACCAGGGACGACGCCTGCCGTCGTCCCTGGTCGACAGCCGCCGGCAGGGGCAGCGGTGGGTCGTGGCTGCGGCCGCGCTGGTCGCGGGCACCGCCCACCTGCCGGTCATCGCCCCGCACCTGGCCGAGGCGCCCTACATGGGGGTGCTGTTCGTGGTGCTCAGCGCCGGCTGCCTGGCCATCGCGGCGACGATCTGGTTCCGTGACCCCGCCGTCCTCTACGTCCTCGCGGTCGGCACCTGTGGTCTCGCGGTCCTGGGCTACGCCGCGACCCGGCTGGTCGCCTTCCCGCTGCTGGGCGATGACCTGGGCAACTGGTGGGAGCCGCTGGGCGTCCTGTCGGTGGGAAGCGAGACCGTGGCCGTCGCGGCGGCGGTATCGGCGCTGCTGGGACGCCCCCGGACGGCGACGGACAGGCACCGGCCCGCGCCCGTACGCCTCGCCGGCCTGCGGTAGTCCCGCCGGCTCGGACCGGTCAGCGGCCGGCGCGCTCGTCCAGGACGCCGGCCAGCAGCGAGAGCGCGCCCCAGGCGGCGGCGAAGCCGACGACCTTGGTGCGCGTCCCCCGGCCGGCCAGCCCGGCACCGAACACGGCCGCGTCGCTCCAGTCGGCGACCACCCGGGCGGCGGTGGCCAGCTGGCGGGCGCGCCCGGCCGGCGCGGCGATCATCGCCAGCCCGATCGCGGTGTCCCGGGCACCGATCGCCCGGGTCAGCGTCCGGGTGCCCGCCGAGTCCTCCAGCCCGCAGGGCTTGATCAGGACCTTCGGGGCGGCGATCAGCGCGAGGGAGTAACCGGCGGTGGCGGCGCCGACGAGCGAGGTGAGCGAGGGCACGGGTTCTCCTGGAGACGTGGCGCACGGGCTGCGCGGGACCGGGGGTCCAACCAATCAGCGGGCCGGGGCGCCCGCCACTCGGCTGCATGGTTGCACCGCAGCGGGCGTACGTTGCAGGCACTCCCACGGGTGTGACCCGTGCCATAACGTGCGGGAGGACTGCGCTCCCCGGCGCACGCCATCGATGCCCTCACCGATGAGGGCGACCAGGAGGATCACCTGTGCCTGTGAAGACGCGCGGCGCGATCATGCGTTCGGCCCCCGGCAAGTTCGAGGTCGTCGACCTCGTCTCCGACGACCCCCGTTCCGGCGAGATCCAGGTCAAGCTCGCCGCGTCGGGCATGTGCCACTCCGACGACCACCTGGCCACCGGCGACATCCCGGTCGCCCACTACCCGATGGCCGGCGGCCACGAGGGCGCCGGCGTGGTGATGAAGGTGGGGGAGAACACCCCCGGGTTCGAGGAGGGCGACCACGTCGTCTTCTCCTTCCTCCCCGCCTGCGGCAAGTGCCGGTGGTGTGCCAGCGGCATGTCCTACCTCTGCGACCTGGGCGCCGGACTGCTGGTCGGCGCCCGGTTCGACGACCCGGAGAGCTTCCGCTTCACCATGGCGGACGGCACCGCAGTCGGGCAGATGTGCGGCCTGGGCACTTTCGCGGAGGTCACCACGGTCAGCGCCGACTCCGCGGTCAAGATCGACAAGGACATCCCCCTGGACGTCGCCTGCCTGACCGGCTGTGGCGTCGGCACCGGCTGGGGCTCCTCGGTGACCGCCGCCAAGGTGGAGCCGGGCGAGACGGTCATCATCATGGGGATCGGCGGCATCGGCATCAACGCCGTCCAGGGCGCGGCGCACGCCGGGGCCAGCCACGTCATCGCCGTGGACCCGGTGGCCTTCAAGCTGGAGAAGGCCCGGGAGTTCGGGGCGACGGAGACCTTCTCCAGCATCGAGGAGGCCAACGAGTTCGCCAAGAGCGTCACCAACGGCCAGGGCGCGGACAAGGCGATCGTGACGATCGGCGTCACCACCGGTGCGCACGTGGCCCAGGCGTTCCAGGCGGTCCGCAAAGCGGGCGTCGTCATCGTCACCGGCCTCGGGGACATCACCGATCAGTCCGGCATCCCGATCTCCGTCGGCGAGCTGACGCTGTTCGCCAAGGAGATCAAGGGCGCGCTGTTCGGTGATTCGAACCCGCACACCGACATCCTGAAGATGCTGCGGCTCTACCAGGAGGGCAAGCTCAAGCTCGACGAGCTGATCACCAAGCGTTACAAGCTCGACGAGATCCAGCAGGGCTACGAGGACATGCACGCGGGTAAGAACATCCGCGGCGTCATCATCTACGACTGAAAAGGACCCGTCCTCCCCACCCCTTCGCAAGCTAGGGCGGGACCCGGGACGGGGCCGCGCCCGGGGGCCAGACCGCTGGTCCCCGGACGCCCGCCCGCCCGACGAGGAGCCGATGACCGCCGCACCCGCCCGCCCCGACGCCGCCCGGCTGGACGCCGTGGGCATGGTGCGCACCGCCCGCGAGCGGGTCGTGGCCCGGGTGCGCGAGGCGGAGGTGGTCGCCGCGGCGCTGTCGGCCGGCCGCAACGTCGTCCTCGAGGGCCCGCCGGGCACCGGCAAGACGACCCTGCTGCGCGCCCTGGCCGACGGCACCGGCGTCCCGCTGGTCCTGGTCGAGGGCAACGCGGAGCTGACCCCTACCCGGCTGGTCGGGCACCACGACGCCTCCCGGGTGCTCACCGAGGACTACCGGCCGGAGAACTTCGTGCCCGGCCCGCTCACCCGGGCGATGACCGAGGGCGCGCTGCTCTACGTCGAGGAGTTCAACCGCGTTCCCGAGGAGACGATGAACGTCCTGCTCGGCGTGCTGTCCGAGCGGGAGATGCACGTGCCGCGGTACGGCCGGGTGCCGGCCCGGCCCACGTTCCGGCTGGTGGCGGCGATGAACCCCTTCGACGCCGTGGGCACCGCCCGGATCAGCCCGGCCCTCTACGACCGGTCCTGCCGGGTCGCCATGGGCTACCAGGAGGAGGACGCCGAACGCGCCGTCGTCACCACGGCCACCGGCGGGCCGGCCGACCTGGTGGCCCACGCCGTGCGGGCCGTGCGGATCACCCGCGACCACGCCGAGCTGCGAATCGGCTCCTCGGTGCGCGGCGCCATCGACACGGTGCTCATCGCCGGGGAGCTGGCCGTCGTCCGGGGCCGGGACGGGGTGGACGACGAGGTGGGTGAGGACGCCGCCCTGGCCGCGCTCACCGGCAAGGTCACCCTCGCAGACGGCGTCACCCGGCCGGTCGAGCACGTCGTGGTCGACATCTGGCGGCGGGCCGGTGGGGAGCTGGGAAAAGCCTGACGCCCGAGTCGGCGGACGCCGACCCGGGCGGGAGAACCCCGCCGGCCGATCCCCCTGGACTGCCCGGGCCCCGACAGGAGGGTGCCGGGCTGGCGGACCCGCCGGGCCGGCGGCCGCCCCAGCCGGCCCCGGTCGTGGACGCCGAGGACGTCGAGCAGCTGCTCCGGGACCAGCGGGCCCGCCGCGCCGGCCGGGACGAGCTGTCCCGGGCGCACCCCGAGTTCGCCCAGGTCAGCCCGCGGGCCGGTGAGCTGGACGAGGCGGCGCTCGCCGATCTCGCCGGCCGGGATCCCGACGCCGCGCTCCGGCTGGTCACCGCCCTGGGGCGGGCCTTCGATCCCGCCCTGCGCACAGCCGCCCGCGCGCTGGCCGCCCGGCTGCCGGTCGGCCCCCCGCGCACCGGTGTGCCGGACCGGTCCGGCAGCCGCCGGGTGGTCACGCGCCGCGACCCCACCGGCGCCGATCTCGACCTGGACGCGACGCTGGCCGCGCGGGGTGCCGAGCCGCACTGGCGGGCCGAGCACCTGCATACGCGCAGTTGGCGGGCCACCGGCCGGGCCTGCGTGCTGTTGGTCGACGCCTCCGGCTCGGTCGCCGGTGACGAGTTGGCCGCGGCGGTGCTGACCGCGGCCGCGCTGGCCCAGCGGATGCGGCCCGGCGACGAGCTGGCGGTGGCCGCGTTCTGGTCGACCGCGGTGCTGCTCCAACCGTTGTCCGCGCAGCCCCGCCCCGAGGTCGTTGTGGACCGGCTGTTCGACCTGGCCGGCGGCGGCACCACCGACCTCGACCTGGCCCTGCGCACTGCTGCGGAGCAGCTGGCCCGCACCAGGACGGCGGCCCGCGACGTCCTGCTGCTGTCCGACGGCATGCCCACCGACAGCCCCGACCCGCGCCCGGCCGCTGCTGCGCTGGCCCGCGCCGGGACCCGGCTGCACGTGCTCACGCTGTCCGCGGACCCCGAGTCGGTGGCCAACTGCGCCGCCCTCGCCGCGGCCGGCGGTGGCCGCAGCGCGCCGCTGCACTCGCCGTCCCAGGCGCCGTCCGCCGTCCGCACCCTGCTCGACTGAGCGGCCTCTCCTTGATTGGCCCCCTCCAGGGCATCCCCGAGCGAACGGGGGGACCCAGGAGGGGGTCCTTTCTCAAGTGCGGAGGTCGGGGAAGTCGGTGTCGCTGAACTCGGTCGGGCTGCCGCCCCCCGCGGCGAGTTGCTCCTCGCGCTGGCGCAGCTCCACCCGGCGGATCTTCCCGGAGATGGTCTTGGGCAGCTCGGCGAACTCGATCTTGCGCACCCGCAGGAACGGCGCCAGGTGGGCCCGGGCGTGGGCCAGGATCGACCGGGCGGTCTCCGCGGTGGGCTCCCAGCCGGCGGCCAGGGTCACGTACGCCTTCGGGACGGCGGCCCGCACCGGGTCCGGCGCCGGGACGACGGCCGCCTCGGTGACCGCGGGGTGCTCGATCAGCACGTTCTCCAGCTCGAACGGACTGATCTTGTAGTCGCTGGCCTTGAAGACGTCGTCGGTGCGCCCCACGTAGGTGATGTAGCCGTCGGAATCCCGGCTCGCGACGTCCCCGGTGTGGTACCAGCCGCCGGCCATCGCCTCGGCGTGCCGCTCGGGATCGCCCTGGTAGCCGGTCATCAGCGTGAGCGGGTGCGCGGAGAGGTCCAGGCAGATCTCCCCCTCGGCGCCGGGCCGGCCGCTGATCGGGTCGACCAGGACGACGGGCACCCCGGGCAGGGCCCGGCCCATCGAGCCGGGCTTCACCGGCGACCCCGGCGTGTTGCCCACCGAGGCAGTGGTCTCGGTCTGCCCGAACCCGTCGCGCAGGGTCATCCCCCAGGCCGCGCGGACCTGCTCGATGACCTCCGGGTTCAACGGCTCACCGGCCGCCGCGACCTCCCGCAGCGAACCGGAGCCGCCGGTGAGGTCGGCCTGGATGAGCATCCGCCACACCGTGGGCGGCGCGCAGAACGTGGTGATCTCGTCGATGCGGATACGGTCCAGCAGCGCCGAGGCGTCGAAGCGCGTGTAGTTGTAGAGGTAGATGGTCGCCTCGGCGATCCACGGGGCGAAGAAGCAGCTCCAGGCGTGCTTGGCCCAGCCGGGTGAGCTGACGTTGAGGTGCACGTCGCCGGGCTGCAGGCCCAGCCAGTACATCGTGGTCAGGTGGCCCACCGGGTAGCTGACCTGGGTGTGCTCGACGAGCTTGGGCCGGCTGGTCGTGCCGCTGGTGAAGTACAGCAACAGCGGGTCGGTCGCCGTCGTCCCCGGATGCCCGGGCGGGGTGTCCTCGGCCTGTGCCGCGTCGCGGTAGGCCAGCCAGCCCTCCGGCGCGTCGCCGACGGCGATCCGGCTGTACTCGCCGGGAACGGCGTCGAACTTCACCGTGTCGGCGGCGTTGGCCACCACGTGCTTCGCGCCGCCGCGCTCGATCCGGTCGACCAGATCCGCCGGCCCCAGCGCGGTGGTGGTCGGCACGATCACAGCACCGAGCTTCATCACCGCCAGCATCGACTCCCACAGCTCGACCTGGTTGCCGAGCATCAGGACGACGCGGTCGCCCTTCGCCACCCCGACCGACCGCAGCCAGCCGGCGACCTGGTCCGACCGACGGGACATCTCGGCGAAGGTGGCCTTCGTGTGCGAGCCGTCGGCCTCGGCCAGCCACAGCGCAATGCCCTCGTTGCCCCGGGCGTAGCCGTCGAACCAGTCGACCGCCCAGTTGAACGGGCCCTCGATCTCCGGCCAGCGAAACTCCGCGACCGCCTTCGCGTGGTCTTCCCGCAGGGCGAGCAGCTGGTCACGGGCGGCGCGATAGGCCTGGGCGGCCGCGCTCTCGGACATGCGGGGAGACCTCCTGGGGAAGCGGACCGGCGGCGGTGCCGGACCGCTGAGGATGCTGCCCCGCCGGGCGCCCCACCGCCAGCCCCGGTGGATCGACATCCTCAAGTCGCTGCCGTCCGGCGTGACCACGTACGCGCCGGGTACCGGGTTCTCCGTCACCGGGCAGTGAGGCGGTTTCCATGGTCCTGATCGACGTGGTGTTCCTCGCCGTCCTGGTCGTGGTCGTCGTGGTCGGCTGGCAGGCCTGGCTGGGGCGGGCGTCACGCCAGTGGCCGGCCGCGGAGGCGGCCGCCCGGTGGGAGGACGCGCACGAAGCCGTGGGGGGTCGGACCCGGGTCGTGGTGCGGAAGGTCGCGCGACTGCCCTCCGGGGAGAGCCGGGTCATCGGGGAGTCCGTCATCGACGAGATCCCCGACGGCGCCCCCGACTGGCACGAGCGGTTCAGCGCCGCCCGCCAGGTCGCCTACGACCGGGCCATCGACCTCAACGGACCGTCCCTGGCCGGTTGACCTCGGCCTGGCGGCGGGGCCCGTAGCGCAGCGCGATCAGCTCGGCCGCGACCATCAGCACGGCGACCACCCACAGCCCGGTCCGGAAGCTGCCGGTGAGGTCCTCCAGCCAGCCGGTCAGGTAGGGGACGGCGAACCCGGCGAGGTTGCCGAAGGAGTTGACCAGCGCGATGCCTGCGGCCGCCCCGACGCCGGACAGCAGCGCGGTGGGCAACTGCCAGAAGACCAGGATCGCGGCGTACACCCCGACGGCGCAGACGGTGATGCAGACCATCACCAGCAGCGGGAGTCCATGTACAGCGCGGCGGCGAAGTAGACCGGGCTCAGCGCGACCACCTTGGGGTTCGTCAGCGCCTCGCGGGTGGGCACCTCACGGCCCACCTGCTCGGCGCCCTCCGCGGCGAGGTGCTGCTCCAGCGCCATGCTCTCGGCGGCGGTGAGCCACCGGGCGGAGCTGGGCCGATTCGGCAGCAGGAGCAGGACGATGACGCCGAGCACGATCGCCGGCAGCCCCTCGAGTAAGAACATCGCCCGCCAGCCGGCGTCGAAGCCGAACAACCCCTCGCCCGAGCAGCAGCGTGGACAGCGGGCCGCCGATCACCGAGGCCAGCGGCACGGCCAGGAAGGTGAGCGCGACAATCCGTGCGCGCTGCGCCCGCGGAACCCAGTAGGTGAGGTAGAGCAGCGCGCCGGGGAAGAAGCCGGCCTCGGCGATGCCCAGCAGCACCCGGACGACGTAGAAACTGACCTCGCCCCGCACGAACGCGGTGGCCGAGGCGACCAGCCCCAGGTGAGCATGATCCGGGCGATCCACAGCCGGGCGCCACCTTGTGCAGGGCGAGGTTGCTCGGCACCTCGAAGAACAAGTAGCCGACGAAGAACAGGCCGGCGCCCAGCCCGTAGGCGGCGCTGCTCAGAGAGCGTCTTCAAACTTGTGTGGTTAGTGGTCGGCGTGTGCTGCCGGTGATGTGAGGGAGCTCCTGGTAGGCGGATGGGTGTCTACGCCTCCCGCCCTCACCAGGAGCTCCGGTGTCAGTCTCGCCTGCCTGTTC
>NZ_FNOZ01000074.1 GCF_900107175.1 Modestobacter sp. DSM 44400
CTAGACATCCGCACCAGTGAGGTCCACGAGCCGTGTCCGAGCCTACGGGCTCGCAGCGTGATGCTGCGAGCGCGATCTTCAACCTGCCCGACTACCGCGTCCTGGACGCCGTCGACGAGGACGACGGCGTTCGCCGGATCGACGTGGAGTCCACCGCGCTGCCGGGCTGCCCGCAGTGCGGTGTGCTCGCCGCGCGGGTGCACTCACGTCGCCGGCAGCGGCTGCGTGACCTGCCGGTGGCCGGGCCGACGGAACTGGTGTGGGTCAAGCGCCGCTGGTTCTGCGACCAGGGCCGCTGCCCGCGCACGACGTTCAGCGAGGTCACCGACCAGGTGCCGGCGTTCGCCCGCTCGACGGCCCGACTGTGTCAGGAGCTGATCGCAGCGGTGGTGGTCTCCGGCCGGGCGGCCAGCGAGGTCGCCCGCGCGCATCGAGTGTCGTGGTGGCTGGTGCAGTCCATGCTCAGCGCCGCCGCCGACCTGCTCACCGACCCCGACCTGATCCCGGTCCGGCGGCTTGGGATCGACGAGCACCGCTACCGCTCGGTGCGGTACTTCCGCGAGCCCGACGGCAGCTGGCGGCGCTACGAGCCGTGGATGACCATCCTGGTCGACGCCGACACCGGCCGGGTGCTCGGCGTGGTCGACGGCCGGGACTCCGCCGGCGTCGGCACATGGCTCAAGGCCCGCAGCCAGGCCTGGCGCGATGCCGTGGAGGTGGTCGCGATCGACCCGTCGGCGGCCTTCCGCAAGGCGCTGCGCGAGCACCTGCCACATGCCGCCGTCAGCGTCGACCCGTTCCACCTGGTGAAGCTGGCCAACGACATGCTCACGCACGTGCGCCAGCGGGTCGTCCGGGATCGCAAGGGCCGCCGCGGCCGTAGCGTGGACCCGGCCTGGACCAACCGCCGGCTGCTGCTGCGCGCCGGCAGCACCCTGTCCCCGGCGGCGCTGTCCCCGGCGGCGCTGGCCCGGCTCAAGGCCACCCTGCGCGCCGATGACCCCACCGACGAGATCGGCGCCGCCTGGGGCGTCAAGGAACAACTCCGCCAGCTGCTGACCAGCGGCTCTCTCGCCGACGCGCACGAGAATAAGATGCTGCTGGGCACCTACGTCCTGGCCGCTGGAATGCCTGAGACGGACCGGCTCTGGGCCACGATCACCGCCTGGTGGGACGCCATCGAGGTCTTGATCGTCACCGGCGTCACCAACGCCCGCACCGAGGCCGCGAACACCGGAATAAAGCAGATCAAGCGCACCGGCCGCGGCTACCGGAACCCTGCCAACTACCGGGCTCGTATTCTGCTGGCCAGCGCCGCCCGGACGGCAGCGTGAACACCTTCTCAGCGGGACTGTTCACCAGGAACCGCGATGAGCCAGATTGGCGATCTCCGCCGCCTGCAGGTGATGGCGCGACATGTCGCGGGCGAATCCGACGTCCACGGAGTCAGCCGAGGGCGTTTGCTCACGCCCGAGACCCAGCGCGACCGCCAGTCCACCACCGGCTGCGAGCAGTCCGACGGTGATCACGGCGACCGGACCGAGGTTCAGCCACCGCCACTTCGATTGTGCCCTTCCACCCCACGATTCGGGGGTCTCGCTCGCGATCGTTCCTGTCGCTGCCTGAGGCGTGCTTGCCACGGACCTGCTCACGGCGTCGCACTGCCGCTGGTAGAAGCCCCCGCCGTCGACGGTGATGTGGTGGCCGAGGCATTGCTGCCGGCGCTCGACGGGCTGGGGACTTCCGCCGTCGGCGGGTCGGCAACGAACGCGGGGTTTTCACAGCTGGCGCCGGGTTCGGGCGTCGTGTCGGGATTGAAGGTGAAGAAGTCGATGTACTGCTCGATCCGAGGATCCCTGACCGAGTCGACGGTCAACTGGTGGTTCCACGACTGCAGGCTGATCGGTGAGTCCAGTCCGGCATACGGCGACAACAGCAAGCCAGCATGTCCATCGACCAGATCGCTGAGGACGCCGACCTCGTCGGGTGACAAGGCGGCGGGGTCGTAGGCGATCCAGACCCCACCGTGCTCGAGTGCGTGCACAGCGTTCTCGTGGCCGATGTCGACGTCGTAGACGGTGCCGGTGCAATCGGCCCAGTTGGGGTCGTGCGGTCCGCCCACCGGCGGCGACTGTTCGTAGTCGACCGGCGTGGTCACGTGCTGCTGGCCGACTGCGTAGTCGAACGTCTGGACGCCTTGGATTTGATCGGCCGAGGTGATTCGGTTGGCCTCAGCTCGGTTCGCCTGCGTGACCGCATAACCGATGACCGCAGCGGCGAACACGGCGACGACCACGGCTGCGGCAATCAACCCCCACGGCCTCTGCTGCGCCACCACATTCGCCGGCGGCCGAGTGCGCCCGCCCGAGCTTCCCCTGCGTCCGGGACCGTTGGCACGAGCCGTTGTGGCGTCGGGCTTGGCGGCACCAGGCTTCCCGAGGGCGCCACGACGGCCCCCGCGGTTGTTGCCCGATTTGCGGTCGTTCGCCAATCTCTGTCCTCCCATAGAAGCGCCGCCGCCAACCACAGTCCTCGGCGGTCAGTCAGCCACTGAGCGCCGCGGGCCCGCGTCAGATCGCACCGCCAGGCGCGCCGACCAGCGCCGGTGATCGACGTCGGCCTCGGCGGCGCACCACTGTTCGCTGCACGGCCGGCACGGAATGCGACGGCCTACTATCTGATTTAGGAGGGTACCAGGGGAAACGTACCGACAAGCGGAGGGCCGAAGACATGGGGATGTACGGAATGGGCGCTGGCATGCTGATCTGGGCAGTGTTGGTCATCGCGTTGATCGCGGTCGCGGTCGTGCTGGTGGTCCGTACGGTCCGCGGTCCGGAGAGCGCACCGCGCGGCGCCGTCGGCTGGCGCGACGACAGGTCGGCCGAAGACCAACTTCGGATGCGGTATGCCCGCGGAGAGCTCGACAGCGAGGACTTCCGTCAGCGGATGCAGGAGCTACAAGACAACTGACCGGGGCCCGGCCCCTCAGCCGTCAGCGGAACGTGGCGACCCGGTCAGGACCAGCCACCACCGGTGGGCGGCAGACTGCACAGCCCGCTGGAGATGGCCGAAAGGAGCGGGGCCGCTGCCAGGGCCAGCGGTGCGCCGACGACCGAGAACGCCAGGGCGGCGCCGAGAATCCGGTGGATCGGGCGAACTGACTGCGCCGGCTTCAGCAGTCGAGTGATCCGCTCGGCAGCTGCCGACTGCGCGGCCGCCAGTGCGCCGCTGGGCGCCTTCATGCCTGCCAGGGTGAGCAGAGCCGAGGCGATTTCCACTCGGTTGACCCGTTGCGCGGCGGCGTCGTCGGCGAGGAGTTCCACGAGCCGATCGGTTTCCAGCCTGGCGCCGATGAACATCGGCAGGAACGGGAAGGCGCGGCTGAGGATCCGCGAGGCGCTCACGGCAAGATGATGGTGGGCACGCAGATGGGCCTGCTCATGTGCCAGTACACCAGCCAGTTCCTCTGCGGACAGCGCGGCCAGGGCCCCTGTCGTCAGGACGACGGTTCGCTGGCGGCCGGCGAGGCAGAACGCAGCCGCCCGGTCCGACTCCACCAGCATGGCGCCGAGGGAGGGCTCCGGCCGCGCGCCCAGCAGGAGCGACGCCTGCACCTTCCGCCGGGACACTCGATCGCGGGCCCACGTTGTCGCAGCCACCGAACACAGACGCAATGGCACGACGCCGGCCAGGAGCGAGCCCAGGACTGTCTCGGGAAGCCTCCCGGGCGAGTTGTAAGCACTGGCGATCGTCATCGCACATGCGTTGAGGATGTCGGCCAGGCTCCCGCTGAACGCCGTCGTCGGCACCAGTAGCGTCAGGCCCGCAAGCGCGACTGCGAGGACGACACCGGCCGAGGCGGCCTGCCAGGCGACGACGCCCAGCACGGGTGCCCGATTCGTCCACGCGGCGCCGGTCATCCTGGGCGCGAGAGCGGCCACCAGGGCCGCGAAGATCAGCAGCGCCGCGGTCGTCACGGCTGCACGTCGGCACGTCGGGCGGCGTCTACCGCACTCCTCAGCTGCAGCATCGTGGCGGAGTCGAGGTCGGCGACGAAGTGCATCAGAACCTCGTCCCGGTCACGGGCATCACCGAGGACCTCCTGCAGGAGGGCTGCCGAGTGCTCGGCCCGGCTGCGAACGGGCGTGTAGCGCCAGGCGCGCCCCTCCATCTGGCGCTGCAGCTGACCCTTGCGATGGAGATTGTCCATCACGGTCATGACCGTCGTGTACGCCAAACTGCGGGAGCTGGTCAGGTCCTGGAGTACCTCCCGCACGGTTGCCGGCTCACCGCGATGCCATAGGCACTGCATCACGGCAGCCTCAAGTTCGCCGAACGGTCGCAACGCCCACCTCCGTGGTCAGCAGGACGGCTGAACGCCGCGGGCGACAGCACGACCACACATGATACCGGCCGGCCGCCGCAACAACGGGCACCCTCTCAGTACCCCCGCTGAATGGTCGCGCGGTCAGCGGAGCCGGGCGGAGCTGCCCCGTCGCACCGCCAGCACGGAAGTAGCCACAAGCAGAACCTCCCCCGCGACAGCGGCGATGCCGTACGGGTCGTACCACATGCCCACCTCATCGGCCATCTGCGGCATCGGGACGAGCCGGAACAGGGCGTAGGCGGCGACCGCTGCGGCACCCACACCGCCGGCCAGGACGTAGATCAACGGAAGATTCCGCACCTCGACAGCCACCGCGAGCAGCAAGGTGGTACCCGTGAACACGACGAACAGCCACCCGACGTAGGGCGCCTCCTCCAGATGTTCAGGGATGACGGGAATATGGGCTACCGCAGCAACGAATGCCGCCACAGCCACGGCGAGGACAACCTACGGGCGAGCAGATCCATGAGAACTCCATCTCCATCGCCGACCACCGGCCGACTCCAGCTGTGAACGACTAGCGGATCAGGTCACAACGAGCGCGGTGATCGAACCGACCACGAGGATCGCGGTGACGACCATGGTGACGCGCCGCCCGTGGGTGGTCGCGCGGGGGATGCTGCGGAGCGGAAACAGCACCTGGCGTCCCAGGGTGTAGGCCGCAAGACCCGCTGCGAACAGCAGTCCGTCCACCGCAGGAGTCACGACAGCGACGGACACCAGCGTTGCCGTGGCCACCACGCCGGCCATCCCTGACTCCAGCAGCTGTACCGGAATGCGCCGCACGCCTACCCTGCGATCGGAGGACCACACGCCCCAGCGCGAGGCCGTGGGCCGCCCGACGCAGCACCCGCCGAAGAAGCAGCCCAGCCGGCCGACGGTCATGCCGAACAGCAGTCCCGGTGCGGTGACGTCGAACAGCTGCCCGATCGGGATCCCCGCCCACCATCCTCCGATGGCCAGGGAAGCGACGGCTGCGATCACGAAGCCCTGGACCGACATCCCCGCGGTGAGCGGATTCGGGCTCTCCACGCGGTGGGTGACAGGTAGTACCCCTTCGCCCCCGCCAAGCCGATCAGTCCGGCCAGCAGGGACACCAGGAACAGAGCCGGCCTGGGGGCAGTCCGCGCTGTACCGCCAGCACCCACTGCAGCACCAGCGCCCCGACGAAGCCGAAGCCCCCGAGGGAAGGCCAAGCCCCGAGTCGCACCCCGGGTACGCGCACGTTGGCCACCGGCTGGAACGCCGTCGTCCCCGTCGCCGTCCCACTAGGCAGCGGACCGGGAGGCAGGCGAGGAGCCGCCCCCTCGGGCGCGTGCAGTACCACCGGAGTCACGGCGACAGACCATTCGCCCGGCGTCAGTCCCGGAATGCGCGCGGTGAGGGACACCCGACCACTCCCGGGAAGCACCCGCTCGAGGGTGCGTACGGCCTCGAACGTCTCCGGCTCCCCGCCTTCCCCGGATCCCGATGTCCGGCGTCCGGCGTCCGGTGAACCGCACACTCACGGGATAGGGATCACCGGTCGGCGCCGCATCGAACCAGTAGGTCAACCCCAGCCCTTGTGGATCGGGGTCGCGGAGCGAGTCACAGGACCAGGACATGACCTGGGCCGCGCCCGCCGGCATGTCCGCGGCCAGCACTGGGCGATGCGAGGTCCCGGCAGGCAGGCCCGGCGCCGAGTTGCGGTGCTGGTCATCCGCAGCGGACTCACCCGGGCGGGGGTGGCCCACGCCGGCTGACCGGCCAGTGTCGGCTCCTCCGCAGGTGCAGGCTCGACCTGCTGGACCTCTGTTTCCGGCCGGACTTTCGGAACGGGCGGCCGGGTCCGCTCCCACGCATCCGTCGCGGGCTGCACGACCGAACGGGGCGGCGCAGCGTTGCCCAGCGACGGCACCCGCGGTGGCTGGAAGGCCTGCAGCGGCCGGGCAGTCTCCCGCCCTGCAGCAGCGGGATTCGTGGCGTTCGCGTGCGGAGCGCGCTCCGCACGCCCAGCCGGGAGTCTGCGTCGGCCGGACGCGCCGTGTGGTGAGCGCGACGATCCCGACGAGCGCTTGGTCGGCGATGGGCGCTTGGCTGGCATGGGCTCCACCTCACGGAATGTTGGATCGACTCTGTACGTCACGACCGGTCCGGCTACTGGAAGACGCCACGCCCGCCCCGCTGCGACACCACCCTCACCCCCGCTACAAGGTGGCATCGTAGGCATACTACGATCGTGCTTAGTAGATCTCGGGTGCTGGATCGACCTATTCCGACTCCTACCCTCGTTCGTAGGACCGGCCCCGCTTGACCGGTCAGCCAGGCCCCGGCCGACCTGAGGAGGGCTCATATGTGCCCGCCGGTATCACCACGGCAACCACCACCCCGGCTTACCGGGGTCCTCGCGCGAGATGTGCTTGCGAGCGGGTGCGGGACCGACGGCGACGGCCAGCACACGGCCGTACCGGGTGCCGTTGCCGGGTGCTCTGCGTTCGCGCCGGACGCCGTTCGCGGCCGTCTCCTTGCTCACCGATACAGGCGTCAACTGTGCACAGGTCGCCAGCGACGATACGGCGCTCCTGCGCGAGTTCGGCGTGCCCGGAATGCCCGTCGCCCTGACGGTGGACACCGCTGGCACTGTCGTGGACAGGCAATTCGGGCCGGCGTCGGAGGAACGTCTCGACGAGATGCTCGACGGTCTCGCGCGTCGCTCACCTGCCCAATCGGCGCCGTGAGCGGTGTCCTCGCGTCCTTCCGAGAAAGACACTCGCACGGTGTCAGCCGGGATCAGCGGCTCATTCTCGTGCGCTCAGCAGTCACAAGGAGAAGTAGACGATGTCAGACCGTCTGATGACCCGGCGGAGCGTGCTGCTGGGCGCCGTCGGCTTGGCCGGTGCCGCGGCAACCGGCGGCGCGTGGCTGGCGACGAGCCAAGACCCGGCAGCAGGTGATGCCCGGATCCTGGCCTCGTCGGACGCCGTTCGGCGGGCCGAGCAGCTCAGGCTGGACCGCGGCACCGGACGAACGGTCCGCGCGACGATGACCGCCGAGCAGGCCGAGGTGGACCTGGGCGGGCGCGTCGTGTCCACCTGGGCCTACAACGGGCAAGTCCCCGGCCCGGTCCTTCGGTGCACGGCAGGGGATCAGCTCCAGGTCGACCTCCGAAACCGGCTGCCGGAGTCCACGACCGTGCACTGGCACGGGCTGCGGTTGCGCAACGACATGGACGGGGTGCCGCAGCTCACCCAGTCCCCCGTCGGCACCGGGCAAACCATGCGGTACTCGTTCACCGCGCCCGATCCGGGCACCTACTGGTTCCACCCGCACATGGGGCTGCAACGCGAACGAGGCCTGTTCGCTCCGCTGATCATCGACGACCCCCGCGAGGCCGGCGGCTACGACGTCGAGTTCGTCGTCGTCCTCGACGACTGGATCGACGGCGCCGGCGCGACCCCGGATCAGGTGCTGGAGACGCTCCGTCAGGGAGATGCGATGGCGCGCTACTCGGTCCCCGTCCAGGCGGGTGAGATTCCCGACCAGTCGCAGTCCTGGCAGTACCACGCGACCCAGGGGATGACGAACCCGCCGGGTGGGATGCCGGCGGACTCCCCGGCCTCGCGCCTGGCCGACAGCATCGACTTCCCCTTTTACCTGCTCAACGGGCGGTTACCCACTGCACCGCAGTCCTTCGAGGCCAAGCCCGGGCAGCGCGCGCGCATCCGGCTGATCAACGCGGCCGGCGCGACGGTGTTCCGGGTCGCGCTGGGGGGC
Source organism: Modestobacter sp. DSM 44400 (assembly GCF_900107175.1). Taxonomy (GTDB): domain Bacteria; phylum Actinomycetota; class Actinomycetes; order Mycobacteriales; family Geodermatophilaceae; genus Modestobacter. Next base: position 8,141 of record NZ_FNOZ01000074.1, read on the forward strand.
CATCAGCTCACGGTCACCCACACCGACGGATTTCCGGTCGAGCCGATCACCGTGGGCACGCTGCAGATCGCCTCCGGTGAGCGCTATGACCTCCTCGTCACCCTCGGCGACGGGGTGTTCCCGCTGGTCGCGGTCGCCGAGGGCAAGGGCGCGCAGGCGTTGGGTCTCGTCCGCACGGCTAGCGGACCCGTTCCCTCACCGACCGCGGCACCGGCCGAGCTGGCCGGCCGCCTCCTGGCGTACACCGACCTGCGGGCGACCGCCGAGGTCCGCGTGCCGACCCGCACCCCGGACGCGACCCACACGGTGTACCTGACCGGGGACATGATGAGCTTCGCCTGGCGGATCAACGCCGAGACCTACAACCACCGGCGCCCCTTCTCGGGGATCACCCCGCTGCCGATCCAGCAGGGCCAGCGGGTGCGCCTGGCGCTGATCAACCAGACGCCGATGTACCACCCGATGCACGTACACGGCCACAGCTTCGTGATCCGCTCAGTCGGTGAGGTCTTCAGCGACGCCCCGGCCACCGCGGTGACGGCCGGAGCCATCAAGGACACCCTCCAGGTCGCGCCGGGTGAACGCATCGACGTCGACTTCACCGCCGACAACCCCGGGCAGTGGCTCACGCACTGCCACAACGCGTACCACATGGCCACCGGGATGGCGACGATCCTGTCCTATCTGACCCCCTGATGACCGTGCCGGTCGAGACCCGAGCAGCACGGCAGGACGAGTCGACGGTTGCCGGTTTCTTGACCGCGCTGGTGCAGGGTCATGGTCAACGCACGGATGGCGTCCACTGCGCCTTCGCGGTCCTTGGGGACGGCGGTGGCTTGCCCGGAGAGCACCGCGCGAGCAGCGGCCCCGGCGTCGACGGGGTCGCTCTTGCCCCTTGCGGCGGCGGTTGGCGCGGTCGGGTCGGTTGACCTCGACGACCGTCAGCCCGGCGGCCTACAGTGCGCGGGTCAGCTGGTAGCCGTAGCTGCCGGTGCCCTCGACTCCGGCGGTCAGCGGGGCGCCGTTGCGGCGGCTCCAGGTGAGCACTCGGCGGTCCTGGCGTCGGTTGCGGCGATCTGCAGGGTGCCCTGGTGGCGGCCGAGACCGTCGAGGATGACCGCGACGTGGGTGTACTTGTGGGTGTCGATGCCCAAGGACGCTGGAGCCGTGCGTGGGCATGGTGGTGCCTCTCGCTCAGTCGGGCATGGGGCGAGGGCGAGCCGGCGTCGGACAGGACACTCACGGTGCCGGGGCAAGGCCCCTATCGGGTCACGGCGCCGGCTCGCGGCTCGAGGTGTGGACGCCGGGCGACGGGCCGACTGATCAACGCGTTGTCAGGACAAGCCGCCAGTCGTATGAGGGGTCAGGCCCTTCCGGTCCGCCGGTCGTAGCTCGGGTCAGACCAGCTGCCCGACGTCCACAGGCATGATCATGGACTGAGTGTCGTAGGAGTCGTTGACCAGGACTACCTGGTGGCCGCGGCGGTCCAGGACGGAGGCGGCGATCGAGGCCCGGTAACCCGAGCCGCAGTACACCCAGACCTCCCCCGCCGGGACCTCGTCGAGCCGCTGCGCGAGCTCGTGCAGCGGAATGTGTTGTGAGCCGCGGACACCGCCGCGGGCCCGCTCGTCGTTGCGGCGGGCGTCGAGCACGCGCACCGGTCCACGGGCCATCGCCTCGGCCAGCCCGGCGAAGTCGCTGACCCGGTAGGAACGCAACGGCGCCCCGTCGGCGAGGGCCTCGATGGTCCCGACCGCCGCGCCGGCCAGCTCGTCGATGCCGATGCGCACCAGCTCCCGGCGGGCGGTGAGGATCTGCTCCTCGGTCTGCCCGATCACGGTGAGCGGGGCGCCCCAGCGGTACAGCCAGCCCAGGTAGGTGACGAGGTTGTCGCCGAGTTCGAAGTTGAGCGAGTCGGCCAGGTGACGGCTGGGCTCGGCTGGCCGGGGCCGCCCGCTGCCCACCGTCGGTGGATGATCATGGGTTGGCGTTCCCGAACAGCTGTTGGCGCAGGGCCGGGCGGCGAACCTTCCACGTCGCGGTCGTGGGCAGTTGCTCCCAGCGCAGCAGTCGGGGTGGCGCCAGTGCGGGGAGGTCGGCGGTGGCCGCCGCCCACCGAGCCGGGTCGATCGGGCGGTCGCCGCGGGTGGTGGCGACGGCGACGGGGTGACCGTGCGGATCGTCGAGGATCAGGAGTTCGTCGAGTTCATCGAGCCGGTCGAGCAGAACGTCCTCCCGGGCCAGGTAGTCCGGGATCTCGGTGACCGCGTCGACGACTCGTCCGTGCAGCCGCAGGGCGCCGTGGATGCCGCGGGTGCCCAGGTCGCCGGTGCGCCACCAGCCGTCGTGCCATCCCGACTGAGTCCGTTCGGGTTCGCCGTGGTAACCGGCGAACAGGCCGGGGCCGCGGACCTCGATGGCGCCGGTTTCCCCGGGCCGCCGCAGCGGCGTTCCGGTGTCGGGATTGACCAGCCGGATGCGGTTGAACGCGAGCGCGGGCCAGCCGACGTGGCGGGCGTCGCCGCGGCGGCGCTGGGAGAGGCGGAAGCTCAACGCGATCGCGCCGGTCTCGCTCTGCGCGTAGGCCTGGGCGTAGACCGGGAGCCGGCGCGACGAGGCGCGCAGCATGGTGTGGATGGTCCGCGGGTGCGCCGCGTCGAACGTGGACAGGAAGATCCGGACGTTGGCCAGCGGGCCGGTCGGGTCCTCGGCCAGCACCTCCCAGCGGGTGAAGACGTTGGGAAAGGTCTCGATCAGCGTCGGCCGGTGCCGGGCCAGCAGCGTGGCCGCCGAGGCCGGGTCGGGATCGACCAGCGCCAGGTGCGGCACCCCGAGCGCCGCGATGGTCGCCAGCCCCGACAGGGTGCGGGCGTGCGCGGTGGTCAGGCAGGTGGCGAGCACTTCCCGGCGGCCGAGCAGCAGCCGGCCGCCGAGCACCTGCACCAGCGACTGGCCGGCGAGGCTGGCGCCGGTGTGCCGGTGTGCCGGATGAGCTTCGGGGTGCCGGTCGTGCCGGAGGTGTGGGTGATCGCGACGAGCTCCTCGTCGGCGCGCGGGGCCGCCGGCGGAATGGCGCCGCCGCGGTACCACTCCAGCGGGGCGGCGCCCGCGCCCGACCCGTCCACGCTGATCAGCTGACCGGTCACGCCGGCGAAGACCAGGCCGTGCCGGACGATGGCCGTGTCGTCGGCGACCGTCAGCGGCGCGTCCAGCCGCCGCAGCAGCGCATGGACCGCGGGACTGTCGAACTCGGAAGCGATCAGCGCCGGCACGGCACCTAGAGCGTGTCTGCTAACTGCGGACGCGGTGATGGATGATCATGCAGCCGAGGAGGACACCGCCGAGGTAGGTGGTGGCGTATTTGTCGTAGCGGGTGGCGATAGCGCGCCACTGCTTGAGCCGGCCGAACCCGCGTTCGACGGTGTTGCGGTCCTTGTAGAGCTCGGCATCGCAGGCCGGTGGTCGCCCACCGGCCGAGCCCTTGGCCTTGCGGCGTGCGATCTGGTCGCTGCGTTCGGGAATCGTGTGAGCGATCTTCTTCGCCCGCAGGTGCGCCCGCGTACTGGGATGGGAGTACGCCTTGTCCGCCAGCAGCCGGAACGCGCCGGT
>NZ_FNOZ01000117.1 GCF_900107175.1 Modestobacter sp. DSM 44400
CGATGATCATGACGATGTCCCGTCGCCTCGCTCGGACGGGCGACTGGTGAACTCAGTTTGAAGACGCTCTCTGAGGGCAGAAATGGCCATTTCTGCCCTCGATGACTAGGGGACGAGGAGGAGCTTGCCGGTGGTCCGGCGGGCCTCCAGGTCCTCGTGCGCCTGCCGCGCCCGCGCCAGCGGGTACCGCGCCCCGATCCGGACGTCGAGGTCCCCGGCGCCGACCAGCTCGAACACCTTCCGGGCCCGGTCCTGGACCAGCGCCGCGCTCCGGGCGTAGGTCTTCAGCGTGGGCCGCTGCAGGTACACCGAGCCGCGGGCGGCGAGCAGTGAGACGTCGACCGGTTCCGGCGGGCCACTCGCGGCGCCGTACACGATCATGCTGCCGTTCGGCCGGAGCGCGGTCAGCCCCTCGAGGAACGTCGTCCGGCCCACCCCGTCGTAGACGGCCGCCACACCCTCGCCCCCGGTGATCTCCCGGGCGCGATCGGCGAAGGAGTCGTAGCCGACCACCTCGTCGGCGCCGGCCTGCCGGGCCAGCTCGGCCTTCTCCGGCGTGGAGGTCGTGCCGATGACCCGGCCCCCGCGCCGCTTCACCACCTGCGTCAGCAGCAGCCCGACACCGCCGGCGGCCGCGTGGACCACGACCCAGTCACCCGGCTGCACCGGATAGGAGTCCGACGCCAGGTAATGCGCGGTCAGCCCCTGCAGCAGGGTCGCGGCGGCGACGTCCAGGTCGATGCCGTCGGGCACCGGGACGAGCCGCTCGCGGGGAGCGGCGAGCCGCTCGGCGTAGCTACCCGGCACGTTCATCCAGGCGACGCGTTCCCCGGTGCCGACGACCGTGCCGGCGCCCTCAGCGCCGGGGACGGCCGGGGGTGGAGAGCCGTAGCCCCCGCCCTCCCGCTCGTAGACGTCCATGTAGTTCACCCCGGCGGCCGCCACCTCGACCAGGGCCTCCCCGTCGCCGGGCCGCGGCTCGGGGGCCTCGGTGTACTCGAGAACCTCAGGTCCGCCGTTGCGCTCGAAGACGACTGCATGCACGTGTGGTCCTCCTGTCGACCGGCCCAGCCAACACCACGGACGTTCGTCGGCTCAGGGGAGGGCCACCATGCGGTCGGCCGCCTCCCGGGTGAACGCCTCCGGCGGGAGCGCGTCGGGACCCACCATCGCGGCGGCGATGGGCAGTCGTGCTCCGGGGTCGGCGGCGAAGCGGGCGAACGCCGCATCGCGGCGGCGTCGTCCCTCCGCGGTGAAGTCGGCACGGAGCCTGGTCATCGCGTCCGCCGTGGCGCGCAGGCGGCGCATCCGCTCGGTCCGCTCGGCCGCGTACGGAGCGAACACCGACGGCCCCCACTGCCCTCCGGAGAGCAGGGCCTCGGCGACGAGCCGGGCGTCCCGGACGGCGATCGTCAGCCCCTGACCGAGGATCGGGTCGTTGTAGCCCGCCGCGTCCCCGATCAGGACCGCGCCCGGCGCGTACGGCTGGTCCGTCCAGGCGTCTCCCAGCGGGTAGCTCGCCCAGCCCGGCCCCGGTCGTGCTGCGCGGAACACGTCGCCGTCGGGGAAGCAGGTCAGCGTGGCCAGCCGGGACAGGATGCGCTCGCCGGCGCCCGGTCCGGCGAACCGACCGGGCGCGCTCTTGTCCCACACGAGGTACACGCGGGCACGACCGTCGCGGCGCGGGAAGACGAAGAAGCAGACGTCCTGGCAGGTCCCCACGGCATTGGTCGCCGCGGGCCAGCCGGTCAGGCCGTCGACGAGCAGTCCCACGGCGAAGGTGCGCGGGCCGGTCGTGGCCAGTCGGACGCCGAGCTGCCGCCGGACGGCGGAGGACCGCCCGTCCGCGCCGACGACGACCCGGGCCCGCAGGACGTGCTCCTGGTCGCCCCGCAGGTACGTCACCGCAGGCCGCGAGCCTGCGGCCACCTCGACCCGGTGGACGCCGCGCACGACCTCGGCGCCGTTCCTGGCGGCCTCGTCCGCGAGCTCGGAACAGGCGCCGGGATGACTCAGGTTGAGCATCCCGGCAGCTCCGCGCACGAGGCGGGAGGTGTCCGCTGCGGCTGCCTCGGCATCGTCGGGGGACATGGAGTCGCCGTAGGTCACGAAGCGGGGAGTGACGGTCCCCTCGGCCCGCAGGACGACGTCCAAGAGGCCGGCGGAGACGAGTTCGGCGTAACCCCACGGTGGCATGTACTCACCACGCACGCGGTCCCGGAAGTGCTCGGACTGCTCGAGGACGGTCACGCCCAGGCCGGCTCGGGCGAGCTGCACGGCGAGCGCGCCCCCGGCGATGCCGCCTCCGACGATCGCGACGTCGGTCGTCGTCTCAGTCATGGACCGGCGCCCGCCCCGGCAGACGCGGTATGTCCCCGACCGGGACGGCGCGGCGTCGTAGGGCCATCGACCCGTTCCCGAGACGGCCCACCGGCCCCTCCTCACGTCCCCTCGGATGGTCCTCCTCCGGGAGCGGCGCGGACAAGGGCGCCCACTCGCTCCGTCACACTCTCCCGGTGACCGTCCACGTCGGGACGTCGGGACGTCGGGACGTCGGGATGGAGCTGCGACCACTGGGACGGCGTCCTCTACCCGCCCGGGACCCGCCCCGCCGACCGGCTGGCGCACTACGCGCAACGGTTCTCCACGGTCGAGCTCAACGGTTCCTTCTACCGCTGGCCCCGCACCGCCACCTTCGCGAGCTCGCAGCGCCGGCTGCCGCCGGGGTTCCGGCTGTCGGTCAGGGCACCGCGGGGCCAGACCCACGCCCGCAAGCTCTACGCCCCGGAGGTCTGGGTCGACCGCCTGGTCTCCTACTGACACGGGCTGGCGGACAAGCGCGCCGTCGTGCTGGTCGGCCATGAGCGGGACGACGCCCGCCTCGGGCACTTCCTCGGCCTGCTGCCGCCCTGGATGCGGGTCGCGGTCGAGCTCTGGCACCCGAGCTGGCACCGAAGAGGTGTATGCACTGCTGGCGCGGCGCCGCGCCGCGTACTGCGAGATGAGCGGGGCGCGGTTGCCGTGCGTCCTGCGCGCGACGGCCCCGTTCGTCCACGTGCGGGTGCACGGGCCCCACCCCGAGCACCTCTACGCCGGCTTTTACCCGAGTGCCGACCTGCGCTGGTGGCCGGCCGGGCGCGCGAGTGAACCGACGCCGGCCGGGACGTCTACGTCCACTTCAACAACGACGGGTACGGCACGCCGAGGAGCTCCGCGGCTGGTCGGTTGATTGCTAGAAGAGATCTACGTCCAGCCCCGTGTCCCTCGACGTCCCTAGCGTGAGCCGTGCCGGACCATCCCGGCGGAAGAGCTCACCAGGGGGAGACCATGCCGCTCATCGTCGTACACGTGCGCCGGGACGACGTCAGCCCCGCCCAGTTCGACCAGGTGTGCCAGGCGCTCCCGCCGGGCAGCGACCTGCCGGCCGGCTGCTGTTCGCACGAGCTCAAGCACGCCGGACGTGCGTGGGCAACTCGATGGGCGGGATGATCTCCGTCCTGGCGACGGCGGCCGCCCCGGCCCTGGCCCGCGGGCTGGTGCTCTTGGACCCGGCCGTGCCCGGCCCCCGGCCGACGCTCGACCCACTGGTCGCACTCACCTTCACCGCGTACGCGCTGCCCGGTGTGAGGATGTCCCGCGTTCCGTGGAACTTCGGTAGCGGCCCGTTGATCAACTAGGCGGCGTTGCTGACGGGCCCATCATGCGCGGCGGGTACGACAG
>NZ_FNOZ01000103.1 GCF_900107175.1 Modestobacter sp. DSM 44400
CCAGTCCAGCTCACCGGCCACGTCGGCGTCGGCGCTGAACTCCGTCAGCAGCCGGTCCCAGGTGCCGTCGGCGGCCCACCGGTCATGGCGTTTCCACACCGTCTGCCACGGCCCGAAGCACTCCGGCAGATCCCGCCACGGCGACCCGGTGCGGTACCGCCAGGCGATCGCCTCGATCACCATCCGGTGATCAGCCCATCGGCCACCCCGTTGGCCCGCTGAGCTGGGCAGATGTGGCTCTACTCGCGCCCACACATCATCCGAGAGCACACCAGTCCGCGTCATGAACCCACCTTCGACCACCTGACACCCAAGATCCGGGAGACACGCCCTAGGACGCGCCGGCCCCCGACGCCGTCCGCCAACGTGGCGGCGCCTGGGACGGCCGGCGCGGCCAGGACGCGCGCAGATAGGGGTTGGTGCCCTTGACGAACGTCAGCTCGGTGCCGGCCGACAGCCCGGTGTAGACGGTGTCGACCCGGAACTGACCGTCTTCTGGCGGTGGCTCGGTGTAGCTGAAGAACGCCGGTCGGCCGGGACCGGCGATCCCCAGCGTGCGGACGGTGCGGGCCTTGGACATCGCTGCTCCCTCGTGTCGGGAACCGGCGTGCCAGCATTCGGACGTGCCGGTGGACGATTCCCCCGGCGCCGAGCACGCCGCTCTTGGTCGCGGTCATGCCGTCCTCCCCGGTGTCGCCGGCGGGCCGCTGGTGCCACCGTCCAAGACGACCGGTACACCGGTGCGTGCGGATCGGTCGGCGGCGCAGGCCAGCGCGTGGGTGGCAGCGCCTCGTCATAGGGGCCCGGACGTCGTCGCCGCGGCCCAGCAGCGCGTCGACGAACGCACGGTCCTCGGCCGCGATCGGGTCCTGGTCCGAGCGCGTGACCGGAGCGTCGTCGACCCGCAGTTCGTGGTCGGACAGCGCCCGCTCCCGCAGCTCCAGCACCTGCCCGGGCGTGACCAGCCGTACCCCCACGCGGTGTCGGCTCTCGAGCAGGCAGCTGGAGGAGATCGAACCGAGCGCCCCGGACCGGAAGCGCAGCAGCACAGTGGATGCGGTCGGCACGTCCGCGTCCGGCCACTGTTCGCGCTGGAGCGTCGACTCCGCTGCGCAGACGCTGTCGACCTCCCCGCACAACAGTCGGGCCAGGTCGAACAGGTGGGTGGTCTGTTCCACCAGCTGCCCGCCGGATCGGTCCCGCCGGGCCCACCACGGCGCACCAGGGGTGGCGTCGAGCCACTGCCCGAGCAGCAGCTGCGGTGGACGCCCACGCAGCAGCCCGCGTGCCTGTTCCACCACGTCGAGGTAACGCCAGTGGTAGCCGACGGCAGTGTGCAGGCCCTGGGCCCGGACGCCGTCGGTGATCGCCTCCGCGGCGGCCATGTCGACCCGAGCGGTTCCTCCGCGAAGAAGGGCAGCTGTCGGGCCAGCGCCGTCAGCGCCAGTGCCCCGTGCGCGAACGGTGGGACGCAGGACCACACCGCGCGTCGAGGTCCTCGACCCCGAGCATGGCCAGCCCGTCATCGTAGGACCGGGCGCCCAGCTGGTCGGCCGCGGCCGCGGCCCGCTCGACCACCGGGTCGGCGACGGCGACCACGTCGACGTCGGGCATTGCCGCCAGCGCGCCGAGGTGCCGGCCGGCGATGAACCCGGTGGCCACGCATCCGACCTTCAGGCGGCTCACCGCCGGCCCCTGGCCGGCGCCGCGCCGACGGATCCAGGACCGCCCTATACACCGTGAGGGTCTGGGCGGCCATCCGTTGCCGGGTGAACCACTCCAGGTACCGGCGTCGCCCCGCTTGGCCCAACCGTCCGCGCATGTCCGGGTCGGCAAGCAGCGCTGCCAACGCCCGGCCCAGGGCCGGTGCGTCCTTGGCGGACACCAGCAGGCCGGTCTCGCCGTCGACGACGACCTCCTCGCTGCCGATCACCCGAGTCGCGACGACCGGCAGGCCGGCCTCCATCGCCACCAGCGGCATCCCCTCGTGCAGGGACGGCAGCACAAACACGTCGGCGGCATCCAGCAGCAGCCGGGCATCGGTTCGGTGGCCCAGCAGGCGCACACAGTCGCCGACACCGAGCGCGGCCACCTGCTCGGCCAACTCCGTGAGCAGGTGCCCCCCGCCGATGATCCCGATTTCGCCGACCCGTTTCGGCCGCACGCCAGCCCGAGTCCCAGCCGGAGTTCGGCGTGCACCCAACGGTCAGCTCCCCGTAGAGGCGCCAGCACGCCGGCGTCGCCCGCATGTAGGCGTGAGTGGGTCCCTGCTCGCGAGGCACCTGACCGCCGCACCGGCACACCGTCATCGACGTCCCCTGACCATCGCGGCCCAGCCGACCGGTACCCCCGCGGCGCGAACCACTCGGGCGGGCTCCGGGCGCCACACTCGACGAGCCCATGTAGGCGAGACGCTCGTTCCCACTGGCCCTTCCGCTCGCGGGGCGTGGCCGGTTGGACAACACCAGAGAGGCACTCTAGAGCCGCGCTCTAGTATCAGCGCGCCAACGACCTCGGACCGGATCGCGACGGCGGCGCTTCCGCTGCTCGTGGCACACGGCTACGCCGGGTTGTCCATGCAGCAGGTTTGCCGGGTGGCGGGCGTGTCCAACGGCAGCCTCTACCACCACTTCCCGAGCCGAGCCGACCTCGCCGCACGTCTGCTGGCGACCGGCATGCGTGCGTGCCAGCTGGGCGTGCTGGGCGTGCTGGCCGGCGAGAAGCGCGCCGAGACGGGCGTGCGCGAGGTGGTGCGGTCGCAGCTGGCCTGGGTCGAAGAGCACGCCGAGCTCGCGCAGGTGCTGTTCAGCGACCTGCCCGACGAGGTGTTACTGGCCGCCGAACCGACGTTCAGCCAGGACAACCGGCGCTACGTCGAGGAGATCGGCGCCTGGCTGCGCCGGCACGCCACGAACGGCGAGCTGCTCGAGCGGCCGTTCGGAGTGGCGCACGCGCTGTGGCTCGGATCGTCCCAGGAGTTCGCGCGCCACTGGCTGCGCGGCCGCTCGCGGCTGACCCCGACCGCCGCGGCGGACGAGCTCGCCGACGGCGCGTGGCATGCCCTGAGCGCGCCATGACCGTTCCCGAGGGGTTTCGTGCCCCACCACCGGCCCAGCCGCTACCTCGAGCTGATCGGCCCGCCCTACGAAACGGCCACCGACGCCGCGGTAGTCGGGCTGCACATCGACGACCGCCACACCAACGCGCGTGGGTTCCTCCACGCCGGTGTGCTCGTCGCCGTCGCCGACGTCGTGATGGGCCACACCGCGCACCGAGTGGGCGGCTCCGGCGACGGGCTCGTCACCGCCTCGCTGACCACCGACTTCCTCGGCTCGGCGCACCTCGGCGACTGGGTGCAGGGCGTGGCCACCGTGCGCCGCGTCGGCCGCCAGCTCGCGTTCACCGCGTGCGAGTTCACCGCCGCCGGCCGGCCGCTCCTGGCCGCCAGCGGAATCTTCGCCACCGTCACCAGGAGCGCACACTCATGAATCCGAGCCGGTCAGGCTTCCGGCAAGACGTCGCCGACCGGGTCCTCGGCCTGCCGGTCGCTGCCGCTCTGGGCCTGACGTTCGACGAGCTCGCCGAGGGCCGCGCCACCGCTCGCCTGGCCTGGCGGGCCGAGCTCTCCCACGTTCCCGGCGCCTTTCAGGCCAACCCGATCGCCGCGCTGGCCGACTTCGTCGGCGTGAGCGCCGGCGTGAGTTTGCTCCCGTTCGGCGGGATGGCCGCCACTGTCGACTACACCGTGAAGTTCCTCTGCGAGGCCCGCGGTCAGCAGCTCGTCGCCCGAGCGCGGGTGCTGCGGCCCGGAGCCACGCTGACCGTCGCGGCGGTCGACACCTTCGCCGTGGCCGGCGAGGCCGAGACGCTGTGCGCAACCTCCCTCGTGACCATGCGCAACGTCGTCCCGCGCCCCGGGTAGGCCACGGCGTCCCGCCTCGCCTGGAGCAACGCGACGCCCTTGGCGGAAACCCGACCCTCGGGCAGTGTCCGCACCCCCCCGAGGTTCGGCTACCGGTACGTCGCCGTCGAGGCAGCACGACCGTGCCGCACGGGGGTCCGTCCACCGGGCGACCAGCTGCATTTGGCATCGTCCCGCTCGCCGATCCCGCTGCGGGACACAGTGCAACGTTCGGCTCGGGCACACATGGCAGGCTTGGCATGTGGAGCGCCTTGTTGAGCTCGGCCCCGAGGACGCCGGGGAGGAGGTGCTGACCCTGCAGCGGGCTGCTTACGTGACGGAGGGGCAGGCCTATGACGATGTGCATCTCCCGCCGCTGCGGCAGACGCTCACCGACCTACGCGCGGAACTCGCAGACCCGCAGGTGGTTGCTGTGGGTTGGCGTAACGACGACGGCCGACTCTTGGCCGCCATTCGAGCCCGTAACACGTCGGGCACGGCCGTGTGGAGATCGGCCGACTCACGGTCGTCCCGGACCGGCAAGGCCAGGGGCTCGGATCCCAACTGCTAATCGCCGTCGAGGGCCGGTTACCGCCCACCGTCCGCGAGCTGCGGCTGTTCACCGGGGAGCACAGCGAGGCCAACCTGCGGCTGTACGCCCGCTCGGTTACAGCGAGACGAGCCGCGAGCCAACGCAGGCGGGCTACGCCGTAGTCCATCTGCCCAAGCCGCGCGCCGGCGGGGACACCAAGGCAGCACTGGTCTAACGGGTCAGGGCACCAGAACCGTCCCGCAACCGATCCGCTATCGAAACGGCTCTCCGACGCCCGAAACGCCTTCGGAAGAGGACCTCGTCCTGGACCGGCCGCTCGTGTGGCGCGAGGATCGGCTGATGCGAATGACGGTCGTGGGTAGCGGCGACGCGTTCGGCTCGGGCGGGCGGTTCCAGACCTGCATCGCCCTCGCTTCAGACCAAGCCTCTCCGCCCAGGGTGCTGCTGGACTGCGGAGCCACCAGCCTGACCGCGCTGCGCCACCAGGAGATCGAAACGAACTCCGTCGACGCCGTGGTCCTGAGCCACCTGCACGGAGACAACTTCGGCGGTCTGCCGTTCCTCGTGCTGGACGGGCAGTTCCGGCGGCGGACCCGAGACCTCATTGTCGTCGGCCCACCCGGCACGCAAAATCGGCTCGAGCAGACGATGGAGGCTCTGTACCCCGGCTCAAGCACGGTGCAGCGCCGCTTCGACGTTCGGATCGTCGAGCACCTCGATCGGCAAACGGTCGAGGTGGACGGGCTACGCGTCACCCCGTTCGAGGTGCGTCATGCCTCGAGCGACCGGGAGGGCGTCGCCGCGCGGTGACCAGGTGCGACGTCGCACCCGCTGGACTTGGCGCAGCCGCTGTTCATGCCTGGAGTACCGCCCTATAAGGTCGACCAAAGGCCTACGTTGACGAAGTTATTTGAAACCGGCTAAGAGGTTCCGCCGATAGGTCATGGCCGACGTTGGGGCCTGGTGTCCCAGCGGTGAGTCGTCCAGGCGATGCGAACGAGTCGCCGGATGAT
>NZ_FNOZ01000015.1 GCF_900107175.1 Modestobacter sp. DSM 44400
CCAGCGCGGTGCCGTTTCCGTTGGTGCTCGTGTCGCCGGTGCTCGTGTCGCCGTCGGTGCCGGCTGCTGTGGTGCAGGTGCCGGTGGCGTCGCCCGCGACCGCGACGGCATTACCGCAGACGGTGACCGGGACGTCGACGTCCCCGAACGCCCCGCCGTCGTCCGGTGCAGCGGTGGGCGCGGCCGCCGGCTGGGCCACGTCGATCCCGCCCGCGTCGGCGGCGTTGCCGCCTACGGTGATCGGGACGGAGGCGGTGACCGCCCCCAGGTCGGCGCCGGCCGTGCCGCTCAGCGCCGGGAGGGTGATCTCGGCCGGGGTGTCCCCGGGCGCGGTGCCCAGGACGGCCAGTGCGTTGTCGGTGATGGTGACCGGGGCGGTGACGTCGATGGTGCTCTCGTCGGCCGAGGCGATGCCCGTCCCGACGGCCAGCAGGCCGCCGGTGAACAGGCCCGTCTGCAGGGCGCGCTTCATCCACACGTTCATGAGGGGTGTCCTTATCCGTGACTGGGGGACCGGCCCGATCGGACCGGTGGGGGAGCCGTGTCAGCGCGGGGGCTGACCACGGCGTCTCAGTCGGGAGAGGAGGAGGGGTCGAACGCGCGGTCCGCCGCGGCATCGCGGGCCTCGTCGGCCACGGCGGAGCGTGCCGCGGAGCCGGCAGGGACGGCGACCGGGAGGTCGGCCGGGGTCTGGTCGGGAGCGGAGGGCGCGGCGGAGCCGGCCGACGTCGGGACGCCCAGGGGACCGGTCGGCAGGGAGGCCGGCACGGGGGCGGGCACGACCGGGGCACCTGCCGGGTCGGCGGCGGGGGACGCCTCGCCGGTGCCGGCGTCGCGCGGTCCCGCGGTCGTCGTCTCCCGCGGACCGACCGGCGCGGACGGGCCGGCGGCCGGCTGCGGGGCAAGCTGGAGGCCGGCGTCCGGCAGCGGAGCCGGCGCGGGCGGCAGGGCTGCGGCGACCGGGCGGACCGTCGGCTCCAGCGGCGGCGCGGCGACCTCGACGACGGGCGCCGCGAGCTCCCGCAGCGGCGCAGCGACCTCCCGGACCGGCGCCACAACGGGCTCCGCGGCGGTGAGGACGGTTTCGAGGACCGGCGCCGCAGCCTGGACGACGGGCGCCGCGAGCTCCCGCAGCGGCGCAGCGACCTCCCGGACCGGCGCCACAACGGGCTCCGCGGCGGTGAGGACGGTTTCGAGGACCGGCGCCGCAGCCTGGACGACGGGCGCGACGACAACAACGGCGGGCGCGACCACCGGCGCCGCTGCCTGGACCGCCGGGTCGACCAGATCGGTCACCGGCGCCATGAGGTCGTCGGCGAGTGCCGGCAGCGAGTTGAGCGCGCCGGTCGGCGCGACCTCCTCGGCCGACGCGGAAGCGGTGGCTGATCCGAGCAGCCACAGGCCGATGCCGACGACGGCGAGCAGCAGGGCGCGGCCCGCGAAGCGGGGGAGCGCGGCGAGACGGGATCGAGATCCATGCTGCGACATCGCGCCTCCCTCCACCAACCGTCATCGGGTGTTGACACCCAGTGAACTCGCTGGCCGGGGCTACGGCAGCCTCAGCCGGGTCCCTCGATGGGGTGCACTTGGGGTCGATCCGGTGACCCTGAGTGAGTTGAGGGTCGTCCTCTCGTCCTCCCCGGGCGGGACCCGGTCATGCAGCGACGGATGTCCGCTCCCGCCGGCTGAGGGCGGCGCCGAGGGCGGCGAGCAGCGCGACCAGCACGGCCAGCCCGAGCGCGGCATCGGTCAGCGTCGTCACCGTTGCCAGCTCCCCGACCCCCACGACCGGCACCGTGATGCCCAGGTAGGCGGCGACGAAGAAGGTCGAGGTCACCGCGGCGCGGTCCGCGGGGCCGGCGAGCGACCCGACCCGGGCTACGCCGGACTGGAAGGCGAACCCGATCCCTGCCCCGCCCACCAGCGCGGCGAGCACGAACAGCGGCAGCGACCCGGCAGCCAACGCGCCGACCACCACGGCCGCGCCGACCGGGAGCAGGGCCAGTCCGACCAGCGCGGCCCGGGCGACGTCCATCCGCTGCACCAGCAGCTGCGCGCCGACGGCGGCGGCGAACACCACCGCGACGGAGAGGCCGACCACCTGCGGGCCGGGAGCGTCGAGCGCCGAGCGAAGGAAGGAGGAGGTCAGCGAGGTGAACAGCCCGAGCAGCGCGAAGGCGGCGAACCCGGCGGTGGCCGCTCCGGCGAACTCCGCCCGTGTTCCACGTGGCACGCCGAGCCGCTGCGGGCGCACGGCACGCACCAGGTCACGGGGCGTCCGTGCCCGCGCGGGCCCGGTCTCCGGGACGAGCAGCAGCGCGACCGCCGGCAGCAGGAGGAGGAGCAGCGCCCAGAACGGCGTGCTCGTCGGGCCGGGCAGGTGCGCGGCCAGCACCCCGGCGAGCACCGGTCCGAGACCGAGGCCGCCCATGTTGGCCACGGTCGCCAGCGTGGTCGCCGTCCGCCGGTCGGGGTGCAGCTCGACCAGCGCGGCGGTCGCCGTCCCGGTGGCGAGCCCGACCGACATGCCGGACAGCGCCCGCCCGGTCAGCAGGCCGGGCAGGGTCGGCCAGGCCAGGAAGACCGCCGCGCTCACGGCCGCGACGGCGACGGCCAGCCCGAGCACCGGACGACGGCCGACCCGGTCGGACAGCCCGCCGCCGAGCAGCAGCGCGGCCAGCGTGCCGACGGCGTAGGTGGCGAAGACGATGGTCATCAGGAACGGGGACAGAGCCAGCGAGTCGACGTAGAACGGGTAGAGCGGCGTCGGCACCGTCCCGCCCAGCATCACCGCGACGAAGACGTAGGCGACGACGACGACCGACCAGCGCTGCCCCCGGTTCACCCGGCCCACGCTAGGCGTGGCCGGACCGGCGCCGGCCGGCCGGTCAGCCGCCGCTGAACGGGTTGCGCGCCAGGCCGAGCTGGCTCACCCCGAGGTAGCCGACCCGGAAGCCGGCCTCGCAGTAGGCGAGGTAGAACTCCCACATCCGGCGGAACGTGTCATCGAAGGCGCCGTCGAGCTGTGGCCAGTTGGCGCAGAAGCGTTCCCGCCACAGCGCCAGGGTGTGCGCGTAGTGCGGGCCGAGGTCGCGCCGCTCGACGATCGACAGGCTGGTGTGCTCGTCGAGGTTGGTCGCGATCGAGTGCAGCGAGGGGATGATTCCGCCCGGGAACACGTACTTGTGGATCCAGGTGTAGCTGCGCGCGGTGGCCACCATCCGGTCGTGCGGCATGGTGATCGACTGCAGCCCGACCCGGCCGCCGGGCTTGAGCAGGGTGTCCAGCGCGGTGAAGTAGGTGGGCCAGAACTCCTCGCCGACCGCCTCGATCATCTCCACCGAGACGACGGCGTCGTAGCTGCCGGTCGCGTCGCGGTAGTCCTGCAGCCGGACGTCGACCAGGTGGCCGACCCCGGCGGCCTCCGCGCGCTGCCGGGTGAGCGCCTGCTGCTCGCTGGACAGGGTGAGCGTGGTGACCCTGGCGCCGCGCTCCCGGGCGGCCCGGATGGCCAGCGCGCCCCAGCCGGACCCGATCTCGAGCACGGAGTCGCCGGCCCGCACGCGGGCCATGTCGAGCACGCCGTCGATCTTCCGCTCCTGCGCGGACACCAGGTCGTCGCCGGGCTCGAACCAGGCCGACGAGTAGGTCATCGTCTCGTCGAGGAAGGCCTCGAACAGCTCGTTGGACAGGTCGTAGTGCCGGGAGATGTTCGACCGGCTGTTCTCCTTGCTGTTCTCCTCGCCGATCGGCTGGGTGCGCTCGGCCAGGTGCCGGAGTCGCTGCAGGGCGGGCGGCACCAGCTGGGTGAGCCGCGCGGCGAACGGGGACAGCACGTCGGCCAGGTCGCTACCGGGGGCGGTGGTCCAGTCGCCGGTCATGTAGGCCTCGCCGAAGCCGATCTTCGCGTCGCAGCCGAGTCGGTGGTAGACGTTGGCCGGCCGGACCATCTGCATCACCGGTGCGCCCGCTCCGCCGGCACCGAGCACCCGGCCGTCGGGGTACTCGACGCGGACCGGCAGCGGCGCTACCGCGCGCTCGAAGATCGACCGGGCGATCCGGGCGCGGAAGGCGTTGCGCGGCGGGGTGGCCAGGCCGGGCCAGTGCGCCTCGTCGGGTCGGGGGACCGGGAACCGCGGGTCCTCGGTCCGGCTCTCCTGGTGCTGCACGGCGGTCATGCCTGGCCCTCCTGGCTGGTTGAAACGTCACGATGATGCCGGTCCACCCCGGGCGGTGGAACGTGGGGAATGCGCGGCACGACCGGCAGCCGGCGCAGCCACAGGCCGATGCCCTGGCGGCGTATCAGCGCGCTGACCTGCAGGGCCATGAACGGACGGCGCAGCACGGTCCGGGTGACCGCGGCGACGGTGGCCGGCCGGGAGGTGCCGCGCACCCAGGCGGTGAACGGCGTCCGGTCGTCCTGGCGCAGCGCGATGCCGACGTGCAGCTGCTCCCCGGGGGCGGAGAAGCGCATCCGGTAGCGGCCGTCGACGGTGGTGAAGGGGGAGACGTAGAACGCCTTGTCCACCTCCGCCCGCCCGGCCGCGTCGGGGTGCAGCAGGTAGGCGTGCAGCTCGCCATAGGTGTTGTGCACCTCGGCGACCAGGCAGGCCAGCGAGCCGTCGGCCCGGTAGCACCAGTGCGTGGACAGCGGGTTGAACCCGGAGCCGCCGGAGCGGGCGTTGGCCAGCATCAGCACCCGGGCGACGTCGTCCACCCCGGAGTGGCGGGCGAAGGCGACGACGTTGTCCTTGATGCTGCGGGTCGGGTCGCCGAGGTGGTCGGCGGCCTCGAACCGCACCTGCCCGCGGAGCCACCGGGGCAGCTGCCTGCCGGTGACCAGCCGGCCGGCCGCGACATCGTCGAGGTCGACCAGCCACAGGTAGGCGCCGTACTCGAAGGCGTTGTCCAATGGGGCGGAGCGGCGGTGGTCGATCCGGACGTCGTAGAGCGCCGGGGTGGCGACCGGCGTCCAGTTCTGGGTGCGCTGCGGACCCTCGACGTCCGGGGCGCGGTCGAGCGCGGTCACCAGCCGGACCCGAGCGACTCGGCTGCCCGGACCCCGGAGGCGCAGCCGTCCTCGTGGAAGCCCCAGCCGTGGTACGCGCCGGCGAAGGCGGTACGGCCGGTGTTCAGCGCGGGCAGGCGGCGCTGTGCGGCCACCGACTCCGCCGTGTACAGCGGGTGGTCGTAGGTCATCCGGCGCAGCACCGTGTCCGGGTCGATCCGTTCGTCGCCGTTGAGCGTCACCAGGTACTCGACCGGCTCGTCGAGGGCGTGCAGCCGGTTCATCCAGTAGCTGACCACCACGGCGTCCACGCCCTGGGTGCAGGAGCTCATCCGGTAGTTCCACGAGCTGCGGGCCGCCTGGGCCGCGGGGAGCAGCGTGGCGTCGGTGTGCAGCACGGTCTCGTTGGTCGAGTAGGAAAAGCAGCCGAGGGTGGCGCGCTCGTCGTCGGTGGGGTCGGCGAGCAGGGTGAGCGCCTGGTCCGGGTGGGTGGCGACGACGACGACGTCGGCGGCGTGCCGCTGGCCGTCGCCGTCCACGAGCTCGACACCGTCGGCGTGCCGGGTGAGCGACCGGATCCCGGCGCCGGTCTGCACCGCGGTGAGGCCCTTGGCGGCCTTCTCCACGTAGCTGCGCGAGCCGCCGGTCACGGTGCGCCACTGCGGCGACCCGCTGACGGTGAGCATCCCGTGGTTCTCCAGAAAGCGGAACAGGTAGACAGCGGGGTACTGCAGCGACAGCCCGGCAGCCGAGGACCACACGCAGGAGACGACCGGGACGACGAAGTGCGACACGAAGTGGTCGGAGTAGCCGCCCAGGGCCAGGAATGCGCCCAGGCTGAGCCTGTCGAACTCGCTCACGCCGCCCTCGCCCCGGCGGTGCTCGGGACCGGCGAGCTCGAGCAGCCGCCTGGCCTGGCGGTGGAAGCGCCTGACCTCCACGAGCATCCGCAGGAAACGCGGGTCGGCGATGCGGCGCGGCTGGGCGAAGACCCCGCCCAGGCCGCGGGCGCCGGCGTACTCCAGGCCGCAGCCCTCGCAGGAGATGGACATCGACATCTCGGTGGGCTGGGTGCTGACCCCGAGCTCGGCGAACAGCCGCAGCAGGTTCGGATAGGTGCGCTCGTTGTGCACGATGAACCCGGTGTCGATGGGCACGATCCGGTCGTCGGGGGTCGGCACGTCGTGGGTGTGCGCGTGGCCGCCCAGCCGGCCGTCGGTCTCGAACAGCGTGACGTCGTGGGTCTTCTGCAGCAGGTGGGCGGCGGTCAGGCCGGAGACGCCGGAGCCGACGACCGCGGCCGTGGGGCGGGTGAGCGCGGCAGCGGTCACCGGCCGGACCTGTCCAGGACGGGGGACACATCGAGGACGTGGGACAGCACTGGCATGGGTCGTACTCCTCCGGACCGGGCCCACAGAATGGGCTGGCCGCTGGGCGCGGCACACGGATCCGGAGGTGACCTCCCTCGTCAGAGGGGGACGGCCAGACCCTCCGGACTGGCTTGCTGGAGGGCATTCGCTACATCGGGCCGCATCGGTTCGAGTCCGGCCCCGGCCAGGACGACGTCCTGGGTGAACGTGTGCCACCGGTGCGCCCGCCGAAGCATGCTGTGGCCGCCCTCGATGGTGAAACGGGCGACCCGGGCGCCGGAGCGGCGGGCGCGGACGGCGAACTCCTCGGACAGCCGTGCGGGCACCCAGCGGTCGGTGCGGCCGTGCAGGATCACCACCGTCTGGTCGCGCAGGTGCATGACGGGTTCACCCGGCGGGGTCCACGGGGCGAGCGCGCAGATGGCGGTGACCTGGTGCTCACCGCCGGCGCGGAGCGCGGCCCGCC
The DNA here is from genome assembly GCF_900107175.1 of Modestobacter sp. DSM 44400. Lineage (GTDB taxonomy): Bacteria > Actinomycetota > Actinomycetes > Mycobacteriales > Geodermatophilaceae > Modestobacter. The sequence goes on from NZ_FNOZ01000015.1 coordinate 6,845, forward strand.
CGCCCATGGAGTGGCCGACCAGCACGATCGGCACGTCGGAGCCGTCTCTTTCGCGGAGCTGGCCGATCGCCCACCGGACATCGTTGTAGGCGTCGGCGGCCTCACCGTTCCAGCCGGCGACCCGATAGCGGATCAGGGCGGTGGCGATGCCGCGGTCGGCGGTGGTGCGGTGCACGAACTGCTCGAAGGCACGCATGCGAACCAGGGACAGGGCCCGTTCCCGGGGTGGCTCCACGTTGGCCGCGGTGCCGCCGTGGCAGAACAGGGCGATGCCGCGGGTCTCGCCGTTCGCGGGGCACTGCTCGAGCACGGGGGTGGTCGTCGGTTCCACGTCGTCCTTCGGTTCGCGATGGGACAGTGCATCCCGCGTTCGGACGGCGGGGTGGATCTGGACGTCGGTCAGCGGCGGGAACCGCGTCCGCCGCGGAGCTTGGCGCGTGCCCGGTCGCCGAGCTCGCCGGCTTTGAGCAGACCATTGCTGATCGACGAGGGGCCGTTGCGCCGCTCGAGGGCCTGGCCGACCCGGCGCAGCAGCCCGGTGGCGAGGGGGACCAGCACTGTGAGTAGGACCCAGGTGCGGAAACGGCGGGTGAGGAAGAGCCACATGCCTCGTCCCTGCCCCGAACACGGCGGACCCAACCGACGGCGCGCGTGGGGCTGGTGGGGTGTTGAGGCGAAATGCTTGAAGAAGTGGTCACGGTCCCGTTGTGTGCCGCCGAGAAGAGGGGCATGACCACTCTCGAAGGCATCACGGACACCGCCGCCGTGGCGGGCCTGAAGGCCGTGGAGGACACCGCCACCGCGACCCTCGTGGCGATCGAACGCGCCTACGAGGCCGCCATGGCCCACGTGGCCGAACTCGCCACGAACCGCGTGCGGGTCATGGCCCCCTCCGTCGTCGTGGTGCCGCACTCCGTCGTCGCCGCGCCGCCGGCTCCGGTGGTCGAGGTGCCGGTGGTCGAGGTGCCGGTGGTCGAGGTGCCGGTGGTCGAGGTGCCGGTGGTCGAGGTGCCGGTGGTCGAGGTGCCGGTGGAGGCGCACGTCGAGCACGAGATCGAGGCCGAGGCTCCGATCGAGGCAGAGATCGAGACCCCGGTCGAGGCGCAGATCGAGATCGAGGTCGAGGCCGCGGCCGACGTCGCTGCGGAGGCGGCCCCCGAGGTCGCCCCCGAGCCGCGGGTGTCCCCGCTGGTCGAGGCCCTGCAGGCGCTGCAGGGCGTCGAGGTCCGCGCCGAGGTCACCCCGGAGCCGCAGCCGACCCCGCTCACCGATGTCTTTCCGGTGGTCGAGGTCATCGAGCGCCCCCGCCTGGTCGATGCAGTGTGGATCGCCGGCCGGCACGCCGAGGCCAAGACCGACCAGATCCCCGTCCAGGCCGCCTGACCCAGCGTCACCCGCACGACCCCGACGGCGCAGGAGCGGTTCAACAGCGAGCCGACCACTCCCTCGTTCTGCCGACCCGACGCCTGAGCGGGGCGGCGGGTCGTCACTCGGGGTCGGGCGTCAGCCGGACGACCATCTTCCCGGTGTTCCCGCCGCGGAGCAGGTCCCGGAACGCGTCGACCGCGCCGTCCAAACCCTCGACGACGGTCTCCCGCGCGACCAGCGACCCGTCCCGCAGCCAGCCCGACACGGTCTCGACGAACTCCGGCTGCAGGTCCGCGTGGTCGCCGACCAGGAACCCGCGCAGCGTGAGCCGCTTGCCCACGAGCAGGAACATGTTCCTCGGCCCCGGCGGCGCGCTCACCGCGTTGTAGCTGGAGATGGCCCCGCACACGGCCGCCCGCCCGTGCAGGTTGAACGCGGCGATGGCCGCCTCCAGGTGCTCGCCGCCGACGTTGTCGAAGAACACGTCGATGCCCTCGGGCGCCGCCGCGGCGAGCAGGTCGGCCACCGCGCCGTCGTGGTAGTCGAAGGCGGCGGAGAAGCCGAGCTCGTCGCCCAGCCAGCGCACCTTCTCCGGCGTCCCGGCGCTGCCCACGACCCGCGACGCCCCGCGCAAACGGGCGAACTGCCCGACCAGGCTGCCCACCGCGCCCGCGGCGCCGGACACGAAAACCGCGTCGCCAGGGGAGAACGCCGCGACCCGGAACAGCCCGGCCCAGGCGGTCAGCCCGGGCATGCCCAGCACGCCGAGGTACAGCGAGAGCGGGAGCCCCGGCAGCGGTTCGACCACGGACACGTGCCCGGCGTCCAGGACGGCGACGTCCCGCCAGCCCATCCCGTGCAGCACGAGCGCGCCCTCGGGCACCGCGTCGGAGCGGGAGGCGATCACCTGCCCCACGGTTCCGCCCTGCATCGTCTCGCCGAGCTCCCAGCTCGGGGCATAGGACTTCGTGGCGTTCATCCGCCCACGCATGTACGGGTCGACCGACATCGCGATGGTGCGCACGACGACCTCGCCCGGTCCGGGGTCGGGGCGCTCGGCCTCGACCGGCCGGAAGTCGTCGGCCACCGGTTTGCCGTGCGGACGGCGGACCAGCTGCCACTCCCGCGTCGCGATGCTCACCGTGGAAAGTCCGGCTCGTTGCGGGGCACGACGAACACCTCGGGCACGAAGCTGGTGGGCGGCATGGTCACCATGGTCAGCACCATGGCGGCGACGTCGGTCGGCGGCATCATCCGGTGCCCGGGGATGCCCCAGCGCTCCATCATCGGGGTGTCCATCGCCGCCGGTACGATGCTGTGCACCCGGGCCGGGAAGGGCGTCTCGGCGCCGTCGGCGTCCACGGTCGCCTTCTCCCGCAGCTCCCGCTGGATGCAGCGGGTGGCGCTCCGGAAAGCCGCCTTCGAGCTGTTGTAGGCGATCGCACCGCTGCCCGAGGTCACCGCCGACAGCGACGTCACGTGGACGACGTCGGCCAGCGTGCCGGCCGGCCGGTGCTGCACCACCTTGAGGAACTCGCTGGTCAGGAAGACCGGCCCCTCGCAGTTCACCGCGTGCACCTGCCGGTAGTCGGCGAGGTCGATGTCGGTGACGTAGCCCGGACGGTCGATGCCGGCCACGTTGACCAGCAGGTCGAAGGCGTCGCCGTGCCGGTCGAACAGGTCGGCGACCACCCGGCGGCGGGCCTCGTCATCGGTCACGTCCAGCTCGACCACCTCGGCCGTGCCGCCGGCGGCGGCGACCTCCTCGGCGGTCCGCTTGGCGCCCACGGTGTCCACGTCACCAAGGGCCACGGTGGCGCCGGCGGCCGCCAGCGTCGTGGCCACCGCCCGCCCCAGCCCGCTCGCCGCCCCGGTCACCAGGGCCACCCGGCCCGCCAGTCCGTCCGTCGTCATCTGCTGCGCTCCTCTTCGGTGCACGTGAGCCGAAGTGGCCACAATGGCCGACCCGGTCGTGGGTTGCAGGACGGACCTACGCTGGGGGCATGTTCTTCTCCCGCGCCAAGACCCAGCCGGTCACCGCGGACGACGCCCTGACCGGCCGTTCCGAGCCGCTCCCGGCCATCCCCGAGGTGCACGCCGTGAACGGCAACCGCATCCGGCCGCCCTTCCCCGAGGGCATGCAGACCGCCGTCTTCGGCGCGGGTTGCTTCTGGGGGGTCGAGAAGGTGTTCTGGGAGACCCCGGGCGTCTATTCGACCGCGGCCGGCTACGCCGGTGGCTTCACCCCGAACCCCACGTACGACGAGGTCTGCTCGGCGCGCACCGGGCACACCGAGGCCGTGCTGGTGGTCTTCGACCCGGCGGTTCTCTCCTACGAACGCCTGCTGAAGGAGTTCTGGGAGGAGCACAACCCGACCCAGGGCATGCGCCAGGGCAACGACGTCGGCACCCAGTACCGCTCGGCGATCTACACGCAGGGCCCGGACCAGGAGGCGGCGGCCAAGGTCAGCCGGGACCTGTTCCAGGAGCGCCTGACCGCCGCCCGTTACGGCGAGATCACCACTGAGATCGCCCCGCTCGGGAACTTCTTCTACGCCGAGGGCTACCACCAGCAGTACCTGTACAAGGAGCCGAACGGCTACTGCCCGGTGAACTCGACCGGCGTCGCCTGCCCGGTGGGCCTCCCCGGCGTCTGAAGAAGGACCCCTGCCCCCACCACTCGCAGGCTCGTGGCGGGTCCCTGCAGGGGGCCGCCCACCAGTCGAGGAGGCCTGAGATGGATGTGCTGCGCACACCCGAGGAGCGGTTCGCCGACCTGCCGGACTTCCCGTACGAACCGCACCACGTCGAGGTCGACGACGGGGACGGCGGCCGGCTCCGGATGGCCTACCTGGACGAGGGGCCGGACGACGGCGAGACCGTGCTGCTGCTGCACGGGGAGCCCTCCTGGTCATTCCTCTACCGCCGGATGATCCCGGTGCTGACCGGGTCTGGACTGCGCGTCGTCGTTCCGGACCTGGTCGGTTTCGGCCGCTCCGACAAGCCCACCGAGTTGACCGACCACACCTACGCCCGGCACGTCGGGTGGGCGCGGCAGGCGTTGTTCGGCGAGCTGGACCTCCACGATGTCACCCTGGTCTGCCAGGACTGGGGCGGGCTGATCGGCCTGCGTCTGGTCGCCGAGAACCCGGACCGTTTCGCCCGGGTCGTCGCCGCGAACACCGGCCTGCCCACCGGCGACCATCCGATGAGCGAGGCATTCCTGGCCTGGCAGCGCGCGGCGGCCCGCATGACCCAGATGGACGTCGGGCGGATCGTCGCCAACGGAACCGCGACGGCCATGCCCGCCGAGGTGGTCGCGGCCTACGACGCCCCGTTCCCGGACGACCGCTACAAGGCCGGTGCGCGGGTCTTCCCGTCCCTGGTGCCCACCCGCCCCGACGACCCGGCGGCCGACGCCAACCGAGCGGCCTGGGCGGTGCTGCGGACCTGGAGGAAGCCCTTCCTGACGGCCTTCTCCGACGGCGACCCGATCACCGGCGGTGGCGACGCGGTGTTCCAGAAGGTGGTGCCCGGTGCGCACGGGATGTCGCACACCACGCTGCCCGGGGGCGGTCACTTCCTCCAGGAGGACGTCGGCCCGCAGCTGGCCCAGGTCGTTCTCGACCTGATCGCGGTCACCCCGCGCCCCTGAGGGCCGGCCACCGGTAGGGCATCGTGGGGGCGTGCTCCCCTCCGGCCCCGCGGCAGACCTGTTCGACCTCCTCCGCCGCGAGCCCGACGTCGAGGCGCCGGACCTGGTCGCCGTCGACGCCACCGACCGGCTCCTCCTGGACGAGGCCGCCGGGGCGCTGGCCGTCGACGGCGACCGGGTGGCCGTGGTCGACGACTCGCACGGTGCGCTGACCCTGGGCGCGGTCGTGCTGCACGGGGCGGTCGACGTCCGGGTGCACCAGGACCTGCTGGTCGGCGAACTGGCGCTGGGGGCGAACGCCGCGCGACTGGAGCGGACCGGTTCGTACCGCTCCCTCCCGCTGGCGCCCGAACTGGTGCAGGGCGCCCGGGTGGTGCTGGCCAAGGCGCCCAAGAGCCTGGACGGGCTGCGTGAGCTCGCCGAGGTCGTGGCCGCGGACGCCGACCCGGCCGTCACCCTCTACGTCGGCGGCCGGCTCAAGCACATGACCCGCGCGATGAACGACGTCCTCGGCGACTGCTTCACCGACGTGTCCGCGACGCTGGCCCGGCAGAAGTCGCGGGTGCTGGTCGCCCGCGGCCCCCGACCGGTCACCCCGTCGTTCCCGCGCTGCCGGGAGCACGCCGACCTCGGCGTCACCCTGTGCGCCCACGGGGCTGCATTCGCCGGCGCGAAGGTCGCCCGCGGCACCCGGGCCCTGCTCGCCGCGCTGCCGCAGGCCGCCCCGGACGCGACCTCGGCGGTCGACCTGAGCTGCGGCACCGGGCTGCTCGCCGTCGCCCTGGCCACCGCCCGCCCCGGGCTGACCGTGCTGGCCACCGACCAGTCGGCCGCGGCTGTCGCCTCGGCACGGGCGACGCTGGCCGCCAATGGCCTCGGGAACCGCGTCCGGGTAAGTCGGGACGACGCCGCGGCCGGCGTCCCCGACGCCAGTGTGGACCTGGTCGTCTGCAACCCGCCGTTCCACCTCGGCGTCGCTGTGCACACCGGCGTGGCAGAGCGGCTGTTCGCCGCCGCGGCCCGGGTGCTGCGCCCGGGCGGGGAGTTCTGGTGCGTCTACAACTCCCACCTGCCGCACCGCGACACCCTGCGCCGGCTGATCGGGCCCACCCGCCAGGTCTCCCGCGACCCGGTCTTCACCGTGGCGGTGTCCACCCGGCGGTGACCGGGGTCCTCCGACCCTGGTCGTCGTTCCCGCCGCGGTGCATCGTCGCCCGGCATGACGACCCCGGCCGGTCCCGGGCCGGCGGACCTCCCCGACCGGCTGCTGGCGGCGCTGCTGGGCGCCCAGGAGGTGGCCGCGGTCGCCCTCGGGGCCCGCCTCGGCTGGTACGGCTGCCTGGCCGAGGCCGGTCCGGCGACCGCCGCAGAGCTGGCCGGGCGCTCGGGGACCGACGCCCGCTACGCCCGCGAGTGGCTGGAGCACCAGGCGGTCTCGGGCTACCTGGCGGTGGACGACGTGTCCGCCGCCCCCGACGACCGGCGGTACCACCTGCCCGCCGCGCACCGGGGCGTGCTCGTCGACGAACTGGATCCTGCCCACATGACGCCGCTCGCCACGCTGACCGCCACCCTGGTGGGCGCGGTGCCCGAGCTGACCGAGGTCTACCGGGGCCGGCGCACCCTGTCCTGGGCCGACCTCGGCGACGACGTCCGGGAGGCGCAGGCGGCGGCGAACCGGCCGCTGTTCCTCGGTGCGCTGGTCGACGAGCTGCTGCCCGCCGTCCCCGGGCTGGACGCCGCATTGACCGCCGGCGGCCGGGTGGCCGACGTCGGATGCGGCTACGGCTGGTCCTCGATCGGCATCGCCCGCCGGTGGCCGGCCGCGCGGGTGGACGGCTTCGACGTCGACGGGCCCTCGGTCGAGCGGGCGCGGGCACACGCGGCGGACGCCGGGGTGGCCCAGCGGGTCACCGTCAGCACCGACGACGTCCGGCGGCTCGGCCGGGACGGCGAGTACGACCTGGTGACGGCGTTCGAGTGCGTGCACGACCTGGCCGATCCGGTCGCGGTCCTCGCCGCGATGCGCCGGCTGTCGCGACCGGGCGGGGTGGTGCTCGTGCTGGACGAGGCCGTGGCCGAGGAGTTCACGGTGCCCGGCAGCGACATCGACCGGTTGATGTACGGCTACAGCGTGCTGTGCTGCCTGCCCGACGGGCGGTCCAGCGAGCCGTCGGCGGCGACCGGCACCGTTCTGCGGCCGGCGACCCTGCGGGCCTACGCCCGGCAGGCCGGCTTCGCCGACGTCGAGGTGGTGCCGGTGGACGCCGGCTTCTTCCGGCTCTACCGGCTGGTCACCGGCTGAGGGGCCGAGCTCGCGGCCGGAACAGGACAGTCCGCGCACTCTGCAGCGGGTCGGCCGGATGGCCGGGCCGGGCACCGCCGCGGGTCAGTGCCCCGGGCCGCCCCGCCGGTTGACGAGCGGCGGCAGGGTCGACCGGTGAGGTCGTCGGCGATCAGCACGTACGCGCCAGTCAGGTCCACCCGGTCGAGGTTCGGCGGCAGCATCACCGGCAGGTCCAGCCGCTCGTCGACGTCGGTGTAGAGCTCCACGTTCATCACGCAGAGGTTCTTCACATCCAGCGCGTAGCCCAGCGGCCGCCCAGGAACAGGCCGCCGCGGGCGATGGAGAGGATCGGGTCGGGCTCGAACCCGTCGTCGGCGACCCGCTAGGCCAGCTCACGGGCCGCCCGGCCGACGTCCTCGTAGGTCAGCGTCTCGCGCTCGGGGGCCGCGCTGCTGATCTCAGCAGAAGCCAGGCGTGCCCAGCCAGGCGACCTCCGCCGGCGGGACGTCGTCGCGCAGCGCGCTGCCCTCGATCAGGCCGTAGGGCCGGTCGGCGGCGTGGTAGACCACCGCGCCCGGGCCGTCGAGGTCGTTGTCCAACCCGAACGCGGACAGGTCCGCCAGGTTGTGGTGCCTGTTCGGCATCGACATCCGCACCTCGGCGACCTGGGGATGCGCCTTCAGCACCGCCTCGCCCATCGCGTACAGCGACTGCTGCAGCGCCAGGGAGTGGGTGCCGGCGAAGGTCTCCAGCAGCGTCGTCCGGACGCCGGCGAACAGTGCGTCGAAGTCCAGCTCCGTGCCGGTGTACCGCCAGCGGGCGGTCACCGCGGTGGCCAGGATCCGGTCCCGGGTCTCCGGCAGGGTCGTGTAGCGGTCGCGGGGGTAGCCCCAGAACTCCGAGCTGGTGGTCTTGAGGACGACGAGGTCGGTCAGCCCGGCGAGCACGTGCAGCTGGTCGCCGTCCGCCGTGACCACCGCCGTCCGGACCTCACCGCCGGCCCGGGAGAAGGCGTGGTCGTGCGGCTGCCCGCCGACGGCGATCCGGTCCCAGCCGTAGGACTCCACGGCCACCCGGGCGCCGCTGATCCACTCGTAGGCACCGGCGAAGTGCCGGGCCAGCCGCAGCGCGAAGGCGTCGGGGGAGCCGACGCCGTCCCGGGCGAAGGCGAAGACGGTGTTCTTCTGCGTGTCGGTGGTGAGCACGTGGGCGTTGTCGCCGGCGGTGTGTGCCGCGGCGAAGTCACCGCGCAGGGCGCAGGAGACGTTGAGGTCGACCAGCGAGTGGCGGGGGGTCGACCGGTCGACCGCGACGACACGGACCTCGGCCTTCCCGTACTGGTGGGGTCCGAGCACGATCGCCATGACGGTGACCTTCCGATCGACGTTGCCGGGATGTTGCAAAAGGACTTCCTCCTGGCTCCCGTCGCACGCTCGGGAAGGCCCTGGAGGGGGCCGTCAGCTGCCCCGGTAGGTGGAGTAGGCGAACGGGGAGAGCAGCAGCGGAACGTGGTGGTGCTCAGCGGGTCCCCGGACGGCGAAGGTCAGCACGACCTCCGGGTAGAACGTCTCGCGCCCCTGGCCGGTGAACCACTCGCCGGTGCCGAACACCAGCCGGTGCGCGCCCGTGCCGGTGGCGCCCTCGGCCAGCCGGCAGCGCCCGTCGGCGTCGGTCGCCCCGGAGGCGAGCAGCTCGTCCCCGGCGAACAACGCGACGGCCACACCGGCCGCCGGCCGGCCGGTCACCGAGTCCAGCACGTGCGTGGAGACGCTCATGACACGAACTGTCGCACCCGCAGGCCGGTGATCTGCGCCAGCTGCTCGGTCACCTCGGCCCGCTCGTCGTCGGGGGAGTTCCCCAGCCGGCGGTGCAGCTCGGCGAGCATCTCCGCCGCCGAGCGGCCGGCGGCCCGGATGAGGAAGACGTGGTCGAAACGCTCCTCGTAGGCGCGGTTGCCGCCCACGATCGCCGCGCGGTCGCCGTCGCCGGCCGTGCCCATCGCGCTCTGCTCGCGCCGGGACGCCGCCGCCTCCGCCGAGGTGCCCTCCACCCGATCGCCGATCCGCGGGTGGGCGGCCAGCGCCGCGGCAACCTCCTCCCACGGAAGTGCGCGGCTCACCTCCTCGGCCCGGGCGACCAGCTCGTCGGCGTCCGGATAGGGCCGGCCGGCGGCGACGCGGGGGGCGAAGGACGGCGCGGCGTTGCAGGCGCGCAGCCGCTCCTCGGCCCGCTCGGCCGGCTCGGTGTTGAAGCGGTCCAGCTCGGGATCGGGCACGGCTGAGAGAATGCCAGGCCATGGTCCCCGAGTCGCTGCTCAACGAACTGGACCGACGGCTGGCGCCGGTGGACGCCGCCCGGGCGGCCGCCTACCCGGGGGAGTCGCCGGCCCGGCAGCCGGTGCACACCTGCTACGTCCCCGCCGACGCCGTCGTTCCGGGCCTCACCGTCGCCTGGGGCGCCGCCGCGCTGGCCGCCCTGGACCAGCACGGCCTGCCCGACCTCGGCCTGCCCGCGGCGCTGGTCGCCGAGGTGCTGCCCCGGGTACGCGCCAAGCTGGCCGCCGAGCCGGTGGAAGACCTGCGGGTGGACGCCGAGGACGGCTACCGGGGCGGCCCGGATGCCGAGGACGGCGATGTCTTCCGCGCTGCGGCCGTGCTGGCCGCCGAACCCGGGCTGTCGCCGTACCTGGGGGTGCGGGCGAAGTCACTGGAGGGCCCGACCCGACGCCGCGGTGTCCGCACGCTCGACCTCTTCATGGGTGGCGGGCTGGACGCGCTGGAGCAGCAGCACGGACTCGGGCTGGACCTGGACCTGGAGCTGCAGGTGGAGACGCCGCAGGCGGTCCTGGGGGCCGACGGGACGACGACGCTGGCCCGGATGCTGCACGCCGGCGCCGGTCGGGTCACGGGGCTGCACTACGGCACCTACGACTACAGCGCCGCGCTCGGCCTCGCGGCGGCCCACCAGTCCTCCGACCACCCGGCCGCCGACGTCGCCAAGCAGGCGATGCAGGTGGCGGTGGCGGGCACGGGTGCGCGGGCGGTCGACGGCTCGACCAACGTGCTGCCGGTGGGGCCCACCGCCCAGGTGCACGCGGCCTGGCAGCTGCACGCCGGGCTGGTCCGCCGGGCGCTGGAGCGCGGCTTCTACCAGGGCTGGGACCTGCACCCGGGCCAGCTCGTGACCCGCTACGTGGCCACCTACGCCTTCTTCCGCGCGGCGCTGCCGGCCGCGGCCGCGCGGCTGGACGGCTACGTGCGCAGAGTGGCCGGCGGCGTGCTGGACGAGCCGGCCACTGCGCGGGCGCTGGCCACCGTGGTGCTGCGTGGCCTGGACTGTGGGGCGCTCGACGGCGGCGAGGTCAGCGCCGCGACCGGCCTAGACCGCGGCGAGTTGGACAGGCTCGCCGGACGGCGTCCCCGGGCGGCCTGACGGCTGCGCCTCCGAGGTGGCTGTCACGACACGCCGGGTGGGGACGGCCCGGCGGGGGGTGAGCGCACACTGCTCAGGGGGTCGTTTGAGAATGCGACCAGTCGTTCCCGTGCGTCGTCCCGTCGAGAGGTCCCACCCGTGGTCGGAGGTCTGCGTCCCGGCGATGTCGGCGCTGCCCCGGCAGCTGTCGACGGGGCCGGCCAGCACACCCACGCTGCGGCCGTGATCGGGTCGTCGGGTGAGGCACTTGCGGCGGCGGTGCCGTTCATGGACGCCGGGCTCCGCGCCGGGGACCTCGTCGTCCTCTCCTGTTCCCTGGAACGCAACGACCTGCTGCGTCGCGAGCTGGGCGCCCGCGCCACCGACGTCCAGACCGACGCCCGGATCAGCCTGCTCGACACCCGGGCCCCTGACGCGCTGGTGGCCATCCGCAAGCTGCTGGAGCAGGCGGCCGGCTCGCGGTCGGGCCGGGTGCGGTTGGTGGGGGAGACCCGCTTCGGCCTGGCCCCCCGCGACTGGCGCGAGGGCCAGCGCTACGAGTCTGTGATCAACACGCTGCTGTCGGCCGAGCCGATCGACGCGCTGTGCTTCTACGACCGGCGGTCGCTGCCGGCCGAGGTGGTCGACAGTGCCGCCGCCACCCATCCCGTGCTGCTGGTCGACGGGGTCGCGCGACCCAACCCGCACTACCTGAGCCCACCCGACTACCTGGCGCGGCTGCCGCTCCCCCGGGAGCCCCTGGAGGACGGCGACCCGGTCTTCGCGGTCGACGACGCCCCGGTCCTGGCTGCGCTGCGGCATCAGCTCGCCGCCGCCCTGGCCACCGTGGTGCCCGACCGCGAGCAGCGGGAGGACCTGCACATCGCGGTCAGCGAGATCGCCGCCAACGCCTTCCGGCACGGAGGGCCGCCGGTCTCGGCCCGGCTCTGGGCCGCCGCCGACCGACTGGTGTGCACCATCCGGGACCGCGGCACCGGCTACGGCGACGTCCTCGCCGGCTTCCAACCTGCGCACGGCGCGGACCTGTCCCGGGGAGGGATGGGCCTGTGGCTGGCCCGCAAGCTCTGGGACCACGTCGACCTGCTCCCCAGCCCCGACGGCCTGACCGTCCGGCTCAGCTCTGCCCTGCGCTGACCCGCCCGGTCGCTGCCCCCCGGCGGGAGTACCTCATCGCTAAGGTGAGCCGGATGATCGTGGTCACCGCCGCCGGCGGACCCACCGGGACGGCGGTGGTCCGCGCGCGGGACCTGCCGGTGCGGGCCGTGGTCGCCCGCCGCGGCGACCGGCCAGAACTGACCGCGCTGGGAGCCGAGGTGGTGGTGGCCGAGCTGACCGCACCGATGCAGTGGGACCGCGTGCTCGTCGGCGCGCAGGCCATGTACCTCATCTGGCCGAACTTCGACCCCGACGAGGCCGAGGGGGCACCGGCCCTGTTCGCCGAGGCGCGCCGCGCACGACTGCCGCGGCTGGTCTACCACTGGGTGCTGCATCGCCCGCAGCTGCGGGCGATGCAGCACCATGCGGCGAAGGATCGGGCGGAGGAGGCACTCGACGGCAGCGACCTGCGGGACGTCGCCGGGGCCGCCGCCGTGCTGCTGACCGAGGACGGGCTGGACGGCGGCACGTTCGAGGCCGCCGGGCCGCAGGCGCTCACCGCTCCCCGGCTGGCCGAGCTGATCGGTGCACGGCTGGGCCGGGACGTCGTCGCGGACGACGTCGTCCCCGGCAGGGAGGTGCCGACCGGGTACGCCGCCCGCTGCGCCCGGGCCATGGTCGACCACTACCGCGCCCACGGCTTCGCCGGCAGTCCGCGGCTGCTCACCGCCCTGCTCGGCCGCCCGCCGCGCACCTACGCCGAGCACCTCGTCGACGTGCTCACGCCCGAGGTGAAGGGATGACCGAGCCCGGCGGGGATGCCCTCGACCTGATCCTCGGGCAGTGGTGCCGGGAACGGCCCGACCTGGACTGCTCGCCGATGGGCGTGATCGGCCGGATCAGCCAGCTGCAACGGGAGGTGTTCCTCGTTCAGCGGGCCACCTTCGCCCGCCACGGGCTGGACGCGCCGTCCTTCGACGTGCTGGCGGCGCTGCGCCGGGCGGGACCGCCTTACCAGCTGACCCCGACCGCGCTGATGCGCACGGCGCTGGTCACCTCCGGGGCGATCACCCAGCGGCTGGACCGGCTGGAGGAGAAGGGGTGGATCACCCGAGGGCGCAGCGCAGCCGACGGGCGGGCGGTCGTCGTCTCGCTGACCGAGGCCGGCCGGACGGCGCTGGACGCCGCGCTGCCCGACCACCTGGAGACCGAGCGCGGGATGCTGGCCGGACTGTCGGCCGACGAGCAGACCCAGCTGGCCGGCCTGTTGCGCCGGTTCCTGGTCGCGCTGGGCCGGGTGCCGCAGGAGCCCTGAGGGATCAGCTCCCGCCGCCGTCCGGGTGGCGGCGGTCGATGATCGGGAAGCGGTGCCACAAACCGGACAGCTGCAACGGGCGGGTCACCGCGGTGCTCTGCACCGCCAACGTCAGTTCGATGCCCCGGGGCTGGCCCATCTTCTGCAGCTGCACCAGGGCGGCGATGCCCGCGGAGTTGATGAACGTCACCGCGCAGACGTCGACCACCACCCGGTGCAGGGGCGTGCCGCTCAGCATGAGGTCGGTCATCACCCGGACCATGGGACGCCGGGCGCTGTCGGTGAGCTCGCCGACGACGGTGATCTGGGCGGTGTCGCCCTGCTCGGTGCAGGTCACCTCGACAGTGGACGGCTGCGCGTCTCCGCCCGGCCCGGCTGGGCTGTCCGCGGGCGTGGGCGGTGTCATGGTCGGGATCTTCCCGCTTCCGCGCCGGTTCATTCCTGGGACGGCCCGGGAGTCGGCCGGCGTGGCCGGCTCAGCCCCGGTCGAGCAGCAGCAGGCTGTAGGCCGCCAGCGAGGGCCCGTCGGTGAACCGGCCGTCCCGGACCATCGCCTGCAGCTCCCTCTCGGGGACGAACGCCGACCGCATGTCGGCCTCGGTGGCCTCGCGCGCGGTCGGGCCCGGGGTGAGCCCGGTGGCCAGCCAGACGTCGAACTCCTGGGTGGACAAGCCAGGGGCGAGGTCGAGGCGCCCGAGGTGGTGCAGCTCGGCGGCGCGCAGGCCGGTCTCCTCGGCGAGCTCGGCGCGGGCCAGCTCCTCGGCGCTCCCGTCCTCGCCCGCCGTCCACGTGCCCTGCGGGAACTCCCACGCGCGCCGGCCGAGCGGGTGGCGGAACTGCTCGACCAGCCAGAAGCCGTCCCGCTCGGCGGGGAGCACCAGCGCGAAGTGCGGTTTCTCGACCACGCCGTACACGCCGGTCGACCCGTCGTCCCGCTCGACCTGGTCCTCCCGCACCCGGATCCACGGGTTGCGGTACACCTCCCGGCTGCTCGTCGTCCGCATGGCGCTCAGACTGGCAGACGAGGGAGGACGCCGATGACGCAGCGCAAGCCGACGGGGATGTCGTTCGAGACCTGGATCGACAGCCAGATCACCCGGGCTCAGGAGGACGGTGCCTTCGACGGACTCGACGGTGCCGGGAAGCCGCTGCCCCGCCGGACGCGCGAGCAGACCAGCTACGACTGGGCGCTGGAATGGGCGAAGCGGGAGAACGCCGACGTCGTGGGCATGCTGCCCAGCGGCCTGGTGCTGCGCAGGGAGCGCGAGGAGCTGCCCGGACTGGTGGCCCGGCAGCCGACCGAGGAGCTGGCGCGCGCGGTCGTCGAGGCGCACACCGCCCGCGTCGACCAGTACTACCGGCGGCTCGCCGACGGACCGTGGATCCCGGTCGGGATGCCCGACGTCGAGGAACTGGTCGCCGAGTGGCGCCGCACCCGGCCGGTGGTGGCCGCGGAGCCCGCCGCGTCCGAGGCCCCGTCGTCCCGCCGTCGGCGCTGGCTGCGTCGGCGCGCGGCCTGAGCGGGCAGGATCGGCGCATGTGATTCGTTCCGCACGTCGACCTCGACGCCGGAGCACTCTCCGAAGGGAGCCGGGCTGACGAGCTGACCCGGATACTGCGGTGCTGGGCCGGCGCGTTGGAGCAGGTCCCACTGCACGCCGGCAGCTCACCGGCCATCTACGGCAGCGGCTACACCGAGGCGGACGCCTGGCGGGTACTCGACGACCGACGCGCGGATCAAGATCCCACATCTTCTCCCGCCGGGGGGCTGGCCCCCCCTGCCGCACCGACAGCATCCAACGACTCTGGGAAAGGTTGCGAGCATGGGCGATGACCAGGCGGGCGGTGCGCTCGACGTCGTCCGCCGGATCGCTCGGTCGCCGCCATCATCGTCGGCTTGGTGGGGAAGCGTCGCAGGCGGCTCTGCGGGCCGGCCTCCTGGGTCTGGCCAGCAGCTTCGCTCCGCTACCGGGCGAGGGGACGTCGGTGGCCACGGTCGGGTTCACCCTGAGTGAGTCACGACCCGTTCGATGCTTCGCCGGAGTTCAAGGATCGAGCTCTGCGGCTGCTGAAGACGACTGGCCGCCGGGCGGCACCATCCTGGCCGTAGGGGCTGACGGCTGGGTTCTCGGCGCTATCGGCCTAGCCCGCCAGGGAGCGGTCAGTCGTTCTCGGCGTCGCTCCCCGGCGAGTTCCCGGGTGACCATGCCGCCTTCTCCGCCTTCGTTCCGCGGCCGGGGCGCAGTGGTCGACCGCCCGCTACAGGACGTCGAACTCGTTGAACGCCGCCCCGCCGGACAGCGTCGCGTAGCCGGGGCCGCGGTCGAAGAACGGCTCCACCTCGGGGCGCTGCGCGCGCCGGTCGGCGCGTAGCGCCTCCGTCGCCGCCGCGTCGGCTCCGCCGTCCGCGTCCACGACCACTCCGTAGTCGGCCCGCGCACCCGCGACGCTCACCTTGCGCCAGGCGATGTCCTGCAGCACCTCGGCGACCGGGCGCTCCAGCGGGTCGCTCCAGCCGCCGCCGCCCGTCGTCCGCACCCGGACGACGGTGCCGGCGCACAGCGGCTCGGCGTCGGCCAGCGCGTCGACCTCGTGCTCGTGGATGCCTCCCGGGTCGACGGTGATCTGGAACGGCTGCCCTGCCTTGCCGCCCTTGACGCCCCAGCAGGCCAGGATCGAGCGGTCGGCGATCGACATGAAGTGCGCGTCGCGCAGCACCCGGATGTGCTTCTCGTAACCGCAGCCCCCGCGGTATCGGCCCGGGCCGCCGGAGTCCACCGCCAGTCCCAGCCGCTCGATCCGCAATGGGAAGCGGGACTCGGTGAACTCCGTGGGCAGGTTCCGGGAGTCCGGGACGACGTGGATCGTGTCCTCGCCGTCGGCGTAGTAGCGCCCGCCCGAACCGCCGCCGAGCACCTCGCGCATCAGGTACGGCTCGCCGGCCTCATCATTGCCGTAGACGCCGGTGTACCGGATCGTCTCCTGGTCGGCCGGCATCCGACCCCCCGTCGCCTTGGCCAGCACCCCGGCCAGCACGCCCAGCAGCCGCAGGATGACGAACGTCCGGGCATTGGTCGGGGCCGGGAAGATCGGCGTGAGCAGGGTGCCCTTCTCCGGGAACCGCATCTCGATCAGCGGGACGACGCCCTCGTTCACATCGAGCTCGGCCATCCGCTCCGGCGTCGCGGCCAGGTTGCGCAGGATCGGCGCCAGCCACTTCTTCAGGAAGTTGCCGTCGGCGTAGTCGCCGCAGTGGTTGATCGGGCCCTTGGCCTGCGGGCCGGTGCCGGTGAAGTCGATGACCAACGGGACGGCCTTGGTGGCGTCCATGGTCAGCGTGATCCGCTGCCGGTGCAGCTGCGGTGCGTCGACGCCATCGTGCTCGGCATAGTCCTCCCACACGTAGGTGCCGTCGGGGATCTGGGATAGGATCTCCCGCCGGTAGACCTCGGTGGAGCTGCTCAGGATCGCCTCGAAGCACGCCTCGACCGCGGCCACGCCGTACCGGTCGAACAGCTCGCCCAGCCGCCGGGCGCCGGCCAGGCAGGCCGAGCACTCGGCATCGAGATCGGCGGCCAGCGAGTCGGGCATCCGTGAGTTGCGGGTCATGATGGTCAGCGCCGCGTCGTTGCGGACGCCGCGATCCCACAGCTTGATCGGCGGGACCATCAGCCCTTCCTCGAACACCGACGTGGCCGCCGAGGGCATGGAGCCGGGCACCGCGCCGCCGATGTCGTCGTGGTGGCCGAACGCCTGGATGAACGCCACCACCTCCGGGGTCCCGTCCGCGGCGGCCGCGAACACCGGCACTGTGACGCACAGGTCGGGCAGGTGGCCGATGCCCCCCTCGGACAGGTAGACGTCGTTGTGGAAGTAGACGTCGCCGGGGTTCATCGTCGGGATCGGGTGGTCGCGGACGACCGGGTGCACCAGCGCGGAGTACGAGCGGCCGGTGAGCTTGCGCAGCCGGCGGTCGTGGATGCCGGCGCGGAAGTCGTGCGCATCGCGGATCATCGGCGAGCGGGAGGTCCGCCCGATCGACGTCTCCACCTCCTTCTCGATCGCGGCCAGCGTGCCGGCGACGATCTCGACCAGCACCGGGTCGGCAGCCGACGTCCCCGCTGTCCGGCCAAAGTGGCCACTTTGGTCGGGAACGGTGCTCACTGGGCGGTCTCCTTCGTCAGCAGCAGGTTCCCGAACCGGTCGACGGTGGCCACGAAACCCGGGTGCACGGGGACGGTGGAGCCGAACTCCTCGATGATGGCCGGCCCGGCGACGACGTCACCGGCGCCCAGGTCGGGCCGCCAGTGCACCGGGGTGTCGACCCAGTCGTCGTCGAAGAACACCTGTCGGGTGCCCGTGACGGACCGGTTCACCCCGCCGTCCCGGGCGGCCAGCTCGACCAGGTCGGGACGGCGGATCGGCCCGATCCCGCTGACCCGGAGGTTGACCCACTCCACGGCCTGGCGGGGGTCGTCGGCGAAGTCGTAGCCGTAGAGCTGGGCGTGTGCGGCGTGGAACTCGGCGGCCACCGCGTCCAGGGCGGCGCGGTCGAGCGGCCCTCCGGCGACGGGCACCCGGACCTCGAAGGCCTGCCCGACGTAGCGCAGGTCGGCGGTGCGCTGCATCCGTTGCTCGTCGCGGGCGAAGCCCTCGCCGTCCAGCGCCTGGGCGGCCTGTTCCTCCAGCGTGGTGAACGCGGCCGTCACGGCGTCCGGCCCCAGGTCCGCGGCGCGGGTCACCATCGTCTGCACATAGTCATTGCGGACGTCGACGGTCAGCAGCCCGAAGGCGCTGACGTTGCCCGGGTTCGGCGGGACGAGGGTGCGCGGCAGCCCGAGGACGTCCATCAGCCGGCAGGCCAGCAGCGAGCCGGAGCCGCCGAACGTGGTGAGGGTGAAGTCGCGGACGTCGCGGCCGCGGGCGACGGTGACCTGGCGCAGCGCGTTGGCCTGGTTCCACGCGGAGATCTCCAGGATGCCGGTGGCCGCCTGCTCCGGGGACAGACCCAGCGTCGTCCCGATGTGCTCGAGCCCGCCGCGGGCGGCGTCCACCGACAGCGGGATCTCCCCGCCGAGCAGGTGCGGGGGGATCCGGCCGAGGACGACGTGGGCGTCGGTGACCGTCGGCTGGTCGCCGCCGGCCGGGTAGCACATCGGACCCGGCTCGGCGCCCGCCGACTTCGGCCCGACCTTGAGCGTGCCCTCGGGCGAGAGCCAGGCGATCGAACCGCCGCCGGCGCCCACCGTGACCACGTCGATCATCGGGATCTTGGAGGGGTAGTCGCCGACGCGGCCCTCGGTGGTCAGGGTGGGCTCGCCGTCGATGACCACGGTGACGTCGGTCGACGTGCCGCCGCCGTCGCAGGTGAGCACCCGGTCGAAGCCCGCCGTGCCGGCGATCAGGGCCGCGCCCAGGGCGCCGGCGGCCGGGCCGGAGAGCATCGTGGTGATCGGCTGGTGCACCACCTCGGACGCGCTGAGCACGCCGCCGTTGCTCTTCATCACGTAGAACGGGACGCCGGGAGCCAGCTCGTCGAGGCGGCGGCGGATGTTGGTGACGTAGGCGCCCACCCGGGGCTTGACCGCGGCGTCGACCAGCGTGGTGACCGAGCGCTCGTACTCGCGGTACTCGCGAAGCACCTGGGAGCTGATCGACACGACGGCGCCCGGGTGTTCCACGTGGAGGACGTCGAGCATCTGCTGCTCGTGGCCGTCGTCGGCGTAGGCGTGCAGGAAGCAGACGCCGATCGTGGTGATGCCCGCGTCGCGGAAGAACCGGGCGGCCGCGGCGGCATCGTCCCGGTCGAACGGGCGGACTTCCGCGCCGGTGGGATCCAGCCGGCCGCGGACGGTGCGCACCAGGTCGGCCGGGACGATCCGCGGCGGCTTGACCCAGAAGTAGCTGTTGCCGTAGCCGTCGGGCACCGACTGGCGGGCTATTTCCAGCACCGACTCGTAGCCCTCGGTGGTGATGAAGCCGATCCGGTCGAGCGTGCCCTCGAGCAGCTGGTTGGTGGCCACCGTCGTCCCGTGGCTGACCGCGCTGACCGAGTCGCCGGACAACCCCAACTGGCCGAGCACCTTCTGCACGCCGACGATGAAGCCCTCAGCCGGGTCGCTGGGGGTCGAGGGGGTCTTCGTCGTCGACACCTGGCCGGTCTGCTCGTCGACGGCGACGACGTCGGTGAACGTGCCCCCGGTGTCGATCCCGATCCGTACCCGACGGGCCGGTGCGCTCATGGCAGGAACCTTAACGCTGAGGTATCCCGGCCGGAAGATGCCGCTGACAGCCACGTGCGCACCGCCCGCTGTTCCGGGACAGCGCCGGTTCAGTCGTCGCCGTGGCGACGCTTCTCCACGCGCACGAGCAGCTCGCCCAGCGAACCGATCAGCATGCCCAGGCTGCCGAAGACGAAAATCCAGATGGCCGGCAGCATCGTGCTCTTCCAGAAGAACAGGATGCTGCCCGCGAAGAACAGGCTGTTCCCGAGCAGGCCGATGCCCAGGTGGACCCAAGGGAAGTCGCGGAGCAGCGCGCCCAGTCGGCGGCTTCCGTGCGGGTTGCCGGTGCTGGAGTGATGGTGGGTCGTAGCAGCCATCCCTGGCACCTACCCATGGTCGCCGGTGCATGCGCACGCAGGTTGATCCGCCTGGTGCAGGGGCAGGCCCCCGGGCGCAGACTCGAGGTCGGGTTCGATCCGTCCCGTCCGAGGAGGTTCTGGGTGCCCGACCGCCCGCAGATGACGTTGACCAGCACCGTGCTCGGCTGCCCCGACCCGCGGACGCTGGCCAGGTTCTACGCGGCGCTGCTGGACTGGCCGATCGCCACCGACGAGCCGGAGTGGGTCACGTTGCGACCGGGCGGCCCGGGGCTGTCCTTCCAGCTCGAGACCGACCACGTGCCGCCGTCCTGGCCGGCCGGGCCGGACGAGCAGCAGATGCAGCTGCACCTGGACGTGCGAGTCGACGACCTGGCGGCGGCCGTCGAGTACGCGGTGTCCCTCGGCGCCCGGCCCGCGGAGTTCCAGCCTCAGGACGGCGTCCGGGTCATGCTGGACCCGGCCGGGCACCCGTTCTGCCTGTTCGCCGGCTGACCGCCGCCCCCGATCTCCGGCCGCCGTGGTGGCCGTGGTCCGACACCGCCGGGTGGCGGCGGGCCGACATGGGGCGCTCAACGGGCACAGCAACGCCCGCGGGTGCTCGCGATCATGCGCACGATGTCCCTGGGCGGGGCGTCCGGCGGCGTCCGGCTGCTCTCGCCGGAGACGATCGACCTGGTGTTCCAGCCGCAGTCCGAGGGTGTCGACCTGGTGCTCGGCGTCCCGTTCCGGTTCGGCAGCGGGTACGCGCTGGACGATCAGTTACATGATGAACCGGATGGCGCCCGGAATCATCGGCTCGGACCGCAGTCAGGCCTACGTCGAGGCGGTCCACGCCGCGCTCGACTGAAGGCCCAGTCAGCGTGCTGGGCCAGGGGTGGCGCTGGCGGGGTGCTCCGCGGGGCGTGCGGGCGGCCGCCGGAGCCGTTGTCGTCGTATTCGGCTACGGGACCGTCGTCCACATCGGCCAGGTGGCCGGTCTCGGCGCGCCCGCGGGGCCGTTGCCGGCCTGGCTGTCGGCGTTCTTCGCCTCGCTGGTGCTGCTCGATCCGCTCGTCGCGGTCCCGGTGACGCGGCGACTGCGAGCCGGCGTCGTGCTCGGCGCGGTCGTGCTCAGCGCGGTCGTCCTGGCCGCGGACGCCATGGCGAACGCGTGGGCGAGCTACGTCCTGGACGCAGCCGGCGTGGTGACGGCCGGCCGCGTAGGGCAGGGGATCGTCACCGTGCTCGCCGTGGCGCTGCTGACCGTCGTCCCGACCCTGTGGCGCTGGTCGGAGGGCCGGGGTACGGCCGGGCGGCGGCCGGTCGGATGACCGGACCGGTCCGTCATACGAGGTGCAACTCCTCGGCCGGCACCCGCGGGCGCGGCACCGCGGCGAGCAGGTCGGGGGCGCCGGGGCTGCCGTGGTACCAGCCCTGCCCGTAGTCGACGCCGAGCGTGCGCAGGACGGCGGCCTCCTCGGCGGTCTCGACGCCCTCGGCCACCACCCGGGCGCGGCAGCCCCGGCCGAACTCGACCAGCGACCGGACCAGGGTGGTCAGCACCGGGTCGGTGTCGAGCCCGCTGACGATGCTGCGGTCGATCTTGATCACGTCGGGGGAGGTGACCACGATGTGCCGCAGCGAGGAGAAGCCGGCGCCGACGTCGTCGATCGCCAGCCGCATGCCGGCCGCCCGGAGTGGCGCCAGCACGTCGTTCAGCGCGACGTAGTCCTCGACCTGGTCGTGCTCGGACAGCTCCAGCAGGACGCGGTCCAGCGCCAGCCGGGAGAGCAGCTCGGCGCACTCTGGGCGCAGCAGCGTGGCTGGGGAGACGTTCATCGCCACGTACCCGTCCACCCGGGACAGGTGTTCGGCGGCGCGTTCGAGGGCGAGGAGCTCCAGTTCGTGCCCGCGGCCGATGCTGTGCGCCTCGGCGAAGCAGACGTCCGGCGCCTTGCCCCACTCCGCGGGGAAGCGGCTGAGCGCCTCGGCGCCGAGGCGCGACCCGGTGGCCAGCTCGACGATCGGTTGCAGCACGACCACCGGCCCACCCACGGCGATCACCGGCTCCAGTCGGTCCTCGATCTCCTTGCGCAGTGCCCGCGACCGCACCTCGGGCTCGATGATGACCGCCGCGGCCGAGGCCAGGACGTCCATCAGCGACTTGTCCCGCTCGGTGAGGTCCTTGTCGGTGGTCAGCCCGGCCGCGCAGAAGGTGCCGTAGAGCTCGCCGTTGGACAGCCGCACCGGAACCGAGACGTAGCTGCGCAGCCGCGGCATCTTGGCCGCGGGCAGCTCCATCGCCGCGGGGAAGGCCTTGAGGTCCGGGATGACCGGCGGCAGCTTCTTGTCCAGGACGACCTGGCAGAGCGTCTGGTCCTGCTGCTGCTGGTGGCCCTCCTGGAAGAGGAACGGAATGTTGGTCTCGACGACCTCCAGGTGCTGGGTGGTTCCGTCGAGCCGGCTGAGGAACGCCACGCTCAGGTGCAGCGACTTCTTCGCCGTCTGCAGCAGCTCGGCGATCTGCTGCTCGGCGTCCGTGCGCTTCTTGCCCATGTCGTCCCCTCACCTGGTGGTCTGCCCTCGTCATCGACCGGGCAGGGCACCGACTGAAGTTCCCGGCCGGCGGATTCCGTGCGGCACACCCGGATGGGGGGACGCGGAAGCGTTGATGTGGCCGCTGTGTCAGATGGGGGAGGCTGGGACGGTCGATGCACGGTCATGGCTGTTTCGTGACGTTCGTGCGTCGGTTGCCGTCTCGGGCGTGCCGTCTCCCGCGCCGCAGGAGAGTCTGGGGGGATGCGTGCGGGTGGGATGAGCGGCGGAGCGGCACCGGTGGAACCGCAGCAGCGCCGGGACGAGGACGTGGGGCACCGGATTCCGGCTGGGCGGGCAGCGCTGTCCGGGCTGGTGGCCACCGCCGCGGCGCTCGGGGTGGTCGAGCTGCTCGCCGGCGCACTGGGCGGCGTGCAGTCGCTGGTCATCTCGGTGGGGGACGCCGCCATCGACAGCGTCCCCGGCTGGCTCGAGCGCGCGGCCATCGCCGCACTCGGCACCCACGACAAGCCGGTGTTGCTCACCGTGGTCGTGCTGGTCTGCGCGCTGCTGGGCGCCGGGCTCGGGCTCCTGGCCCGCCGCCGGTTCGCGATCGCTGCGACGGGGTTCGTCCTGTTCGCCGGACTCGGCGTCGCCGCGGCGCTGGCCGATCCGCGCGGCTCGGCCCTCGGCACGGTGCTCGTCGGGCTACTGGGCGCCGCGGTGGGCGTCGTCCTGCTGCACCGCCTGTTGGCCGAGGCGCGCGTCCCCGAGCCGGGTGCCGGCGGGCAGCAGGAGGGCGTCGCGTCCGAGACCGACCGCAGGCGATTCCTCCTGGTGGCGGCAGGTGTGACCGCGCTGGCGGTGGCCGGTGGCGTCGGTGGATGGCTGCTGACCGGGCGGGAGCGGCTGGGCGAGCTCCGCGCGGCCATCCGGCTTCCCGTGCCGTTCCGGCAGGCTGGGCCGGTTTCGCCGGGCGCCGACCTGGAGATCCCCGGTCTGACGCCGCTGTTCGTGCCGAACAAGGAGTTCTATCGGATCGATACCGCGCTGCGGGTGCCGATCGTCGACCCGACCACCTGGCACCTGGAAATCCGGGGGCGGGTGGACAACCCGTTCACGCTGACCTACGGCGAGTTGATGGCCATGCCGCAGATCGAGGCTGACATCACGCTGTCCTGCGTATCCAACGAGGTCGGCGGGGACCTGGTCGGCAACGCGCGCTGGCAGGGCGTGCCGCTGCGCCCGCTACTGGAACGAGCGGGGCTGCAGGACGGAGCGACGCAGCTGCTCGGCCGGTCGGTCGACGGGTTCACCGCCGGCTTCCCGACCATCACCGCGCTGGACCTCGAGGAGGCCATGGTGGCGGTCGCGATGAACGGCGAGCCGCTGCCGGCCGAGCACGGCTTCCCGGCGCGGCTGGTCGTCCCCGGCTTGTACGGCTACGTTTCGGCGACCAAGTGGCTCTCGGCGATCGAACTCACCGACTGGGACGTCGACGGCTACTGGATCCCGCGGGGCTGGGCCAAGGAGGGCCCGATCAAGACGTCGTCCCGGATCGACGTCCCCGCGCCGGGCTCGCGCGTTGCCGCCGGACGGCGCCCGATCGCCGGGGTCGCCTGGGCGCCCACCCGCGGTATCGAGGGCGTGGAGGTGCGCGTCGACGACGGGCTATGGCAGCAGGCCGAGCTGGCCGAGCGGCTCGACGTCGACTGCTGGCGTCAGTGGTACCTGCCCTGGGACGCGACGCCGGGCCGGCACGTCATCGCGGCCCGGGCCACCGACGGCCTCGGCGAGGTGCAGACCGACGAGCGGACGCCGGTCGCGCCCGACGGCGCATCGGGCTACCCGGTCATCGAGGTCGTCGTCGAGGGTTGAGCCTCGGGAGGACCGCGGCACTCGGCCGGGACCGGTCCGTCCCCACCGACAGCACAGCGCCCCCGGGCCCCCCGTCGGAGAGAACGGGGGGCTGAGGGCGCTGTGTTCAGCCCTGCTCCGGAATCACTGCGCGAGGGTGATGTCCGTGGCCTGGACGTAGGAGTCGCCGGCCTCCAGCTGCTGCGCGGGGTCGTAGAGCTGCAGATCGGCGAGAAACTCCTCGTCGATCTGCTGGAGGGTCCCGGTGAAGCTCACGCGGTCACCCGTCTCCACCTCGAAAGGGGACTCGGGGTCATCGCTGCCGGCGAACGGCTGCAGCCGCACCATGATCGTCTGCCCGGCCTCCGGGCCGACGAAGAACGCCTCGTCGGCGACGACTGCCTGGACCTGCACGGTGTTGGCCTCGACCGGTTCCCCGACGCTCGTGGTCAGATCGACGTTCGGCGTGAGCACGTCGAGGTCCCCGACCATGATGACGCCCAGGCCGGCCATCGTCGGAACGGCCGGGGACGTCGTCGCTGCGGCGTCGGTGGAGTCGGCCCCCTCCACGTCCTCGGTGGCGCCGGTGGTCTCCTCGATCGCGGTCTCCGCGCCGGGGTCAAGATTCGGATCCTCGTCGCCGGTGAATTCTGCGATGATCCACCAGAGGACCAGCGCGGCGATCAGCGCGGCCAGCAGCAGCCATGGCCACAGGGGCCGCTTCTTCGTCGCGGCCACGGTGGCGCCGGTTGTTCGCGGTTCGGTCATCGGAAGGTGTCCTCGGGGTCGGTGACGTTGTGCTCCCCTGCGGTGCCCGGCTGG
Organism: Modestobacter sp. DSM 44400; assembly: GCF_900107175.1. GTDB lineage: Bacteria > Actinomycetota > Actinomycetes > Mycobacteriales > Geodermatophilaceae > Modestobacter. The sequence goes on from NZ_FNOZ01000015.1 coordinate 31,794, forward strand.
GCCGCGATGCCCGCATCCGGCGGCCGAACGTCATGGGATCGACACACGCCACTCGACCGAGCGGAGCGCTGGTCCGCTCGCTGGACCATCCCGCCGGGGTCCTCGGGCGCGCCGGATCGCACCTTCCCGACCACGGAGAGGAACTGGGCCGCAGCTCGAAGAAGGCGACCAGCGGAAGGGTGTTGATTCGGACGGGCCGGCGCTGAAGCCGGTCCCGCACGTCACGCGGACCGACCGCGGCTCCGCGCCGCTTCGGCGTCCGTGCCGCCCTCGGCCTGCTGGCCGTCCTGGTCGGGGGGGTGCCCTTCCTCGTCCTGTGGCTGCTCGTCCAGGATGGTCGCCGCTGGCGTCCCTCGCCGGGGGGTCCCGGACAGGTGCTGGGCGGCCAGGTCGCCCGCGCGGGAGGCCCTGAAGATGGTCGGGGGGCCGGTATCAGTCGCTGATGACCCGCAGGATCCGCCCCAGCTCGGCGCGGTCGGCGGTGGACAACCGGGCGAACAGCTCGTGCGAGTCGGCCGCCCGGGCAGCGTCCACCTCGCCCTGCACCCGCCGGCCGGCCACGGTGGGCGTGAGCACGACCGCCCGCCGGTCGCCGGGGACGGGGACCCGTTCCACCAAGCCCCGCTCCTGCAGGCCGTCGGCCACCTCGGTCGCCGACCGTGGTGCGATCCGCAGCGCCCCGGCCAGGTCCGACACCCGGACGCCGTCCTGCCCGCACACCACCCGCAGCGCGCGGGCCTGGTGCGGTGATAGGTCCCACGGCGCGAGCGCCTCGCGCCACCGACGGCGCTGGGTGCGCGCGAGCCGCATCACCAGGTCGCCGAGCGCGGCCGTCCCGTCGTCCACCACCCGGGAATCGTAACGGCACCTCTGCGGTTACCGCATCGTGAGGTAACCTCAGTAATCTCGGATCGAAAGGGGGTGGTCATCATCGACACCATGGACCCAGGCCGGGCAGGCGGGCGCTCGGGCGGGCGGCCCGACCCGGCCGACCGCGCCCAGCTGGAGCGCTCGCCCGTCCGGTGGAGCCGGGTGGCCGGGCTGTTCCGCCCGTACCGCTGGCAGCTGAGCCTGGTGGTGGTCCTGATCGTGGCCTCCTCCACGATCGCGCTCGCCACGCCGTTCCTCGTCCGGCTGGTCATCGACGAGGCCCTCCCCCGCCAGGACGTGCCGCTGCTGGCCTGGGCCGTCGCCGGCATGGTGGCGGTCACGGCGGCGACCGCCGTCCTCGGCGTGCTGCAGACCTGGCTGTCCACCACCGTCGGCCAGCACGTCATGCACGGCCTGCGGACGTCGGTGTTCACCCACCTGCAGCGCCAGTCGCTGGGCTTCTTCACCCGCACCAAGGGTGGCGAAGTGCAGTCGCGGCTGATGAACGACGTGGGCGGCATGCAGTCGGTCGTCACTTCGACCGCCACCTCGGCCGCTTCCAACGCCACCACCGTGATCGGGACGGCGGTCGCCATGGCCGCGCTGAGCTGGCGGCTGTCGCTGCTGTCCCTCGTCGTCCTCCCGCCGGCCATCGCGCTGACCCGCAAGGTCGCCCGGATGCGCCGCACCATCACCGCCCAGCGGCAGCGGCACCTCGCCGACCTGCACTCCCAGGTCGAGGAGGGGCTCAGCGTCAGCGGCGTGCTGCTCGGCAAGACCCTCGGCGCCGGACCGGCCCAGTCGCAGCGCTTCGCCGGCACCTCCGACGAGCTCGTCGCCCTCGAGGTGCGCTCGCAGCTGGCCGGCCGGTGGCGGATGGCCACGATGAGCATCATCTTCGCCGGCATCCCGGCGCTGATCTACCTGGCCGCTGGGCTGCCGGCCACGTCCGGTGGGATGACCATCGGCACGCTGGTCGCCTTCACCGCGCTGCAGGGCAACCTGTTCCGCCCGCTGATGGGGCTGCTGGACATCGGCGTCTCGCTGACCGCGTCGATGGCGCTGTTCAGCCGGGTGTTCGAGTACCTGGACCTGCCGGTGGACATCGACGATCCGGCGCACCCGGTGCAGCTGGGCCCCGTGCGCGGCGAGGTGCGGTTCTCCCACGTCGGTTTTCGCTACCCCGACGGTCCCCGACCGGCCCTGGACGACGTCGACCTCACCGTGCCGGCCGGCGCCACGCTGGCGCTGGTCGGGGCGACCGGGTCGGGCAAGAGCACCCTGGCCTCGCTGGTCGCCCGGCTCAACGACCCCACGACCGGCCGGGTGACCATCGACGGCGTCGACGTCCGCGACGTCATGCTGGCTGACCTGGCCCGGGTGGTCGGCGTCGTCTCGCAGGAGACCTACCTGCTGCACGGCACCATCCGGGAGAACCTGCGGCACGCCAAACCCAACGCGACCGACGCCGAGCTGGTCACCGCCGCCCGCCGCGCGCAGGTGCACGACCTGATCGCCTCGCTCCCGGACGGCTACGACACCGTCGTCGGAGCACGCGGGCACCGTTTCTCCGGCGGGGAGAAGCAGCGGCTGGCGATCGCCCGCACGCTGCTGCGCGACCCGCGGGTGCTGGTCCTCGACGAGGCGACCAGCGCACTGGACAACGAGACCGAGCGCGCGGTGCAGGCCGCACTCGACGAGGTCAGCCGCGGCCGGACGACGGTCACCATCGCGCACCGGCTGTCCACCGTCCGGTACGCCGACGTGATCGCCGTCCTGGACGCCGGCCGCGTCGTCGAGCAGGGCTCGCACGAGGAGCTCGTGGACCTGGGGGGCCGCTACGCCCGGCTGGCGGGAGCCGTACAGCGGGACGCCGTCCTGGCCACCTGAGCGACCCGGGTCATCGGCGATCAGCACCACCGGGGCGCCCCCCGCGTTGCGGGCTGCGTCTTCAGGCGAGGAGGAAGTACCTCAGGTAGAGGTACGGCACGCACAGCAGCACGGTCACGAGCGTGACGAGCGACCCGTACTTCGCGAAGTGCCAGAAGGTGATCCGGTAGCCGTTCTTCTCGGCGATGCCCAACATCACCACGTTGGCGCTGGCGCCGATCACCGTTGCGTTGCCCCCCAGGTCGGCACCGAGCGCCAGGGCCCACCACAGCACGTTGCCCGGGTTGCCCGTCTCGGCGGCCAGGGAGTCGACCAGCGGCGCCATGGTCGCCACGTACGGAATGTTGTCCACGACGCCGGACAGCACAGCGGAAGCCCCCAACAGGAGGAAGGTCGCGGTGCGGGCGCTGCCGCCGGTGGCATCGGTGGCCCACTCGGCGAGCTGCTCGATCGCGCCGACCTTGATCAGGGCGCCGACCATGATGAACAGCCCGGCGAAGAAGATCAGCGTGGGCGCCTCGACCTCGGCCAGGTACTCGCGCGGTTGCAGCCCGCTGATGAGGACCAGGACGCCCGCACCCAGAAGTGCAACGGCCGCCGGGGCGTAGCCGAGCGGCGAGCTGAGCACGAACCCGGCCAGGACGGCGAGCAGCACCGAGCCGGCCTTGATCAGCAGCGGCCGGTCGGAGAGCGCCTCACGCTCGTCCAGTTCCATCACCTCGGCGACCCGCTCGGCGTCATAGGTGAAGGCCTTGCGGAACAGCACGCGGCACATGCCCAGCAGCGCGATGACCAGCACCACGACGATCGGGGCGAGGTTGGTCAGGAAGTCGTTGAAGCTCAAGCCAGCGCGACTGGCGATGATGATGTTGGGCGGGTCACCGATCAGCGTGGCCGTACCGCCGACGTTGGACGCCAGCACCTCCGCGATCAGGAACGGCACCGGTGGCACGCCCAGGCGCTGGCAGACGAGCAGCGTCACGGGCGCGACGAGGAGCACCGTGGTCACGTTGTCCAGCAGCGCGGACGCCCCGGCCGTCAGCACGACGAGCGTCACCATCACCCGGAACGGCCGGCCCCGGGCCTGCTTGGCCGCCCGGATCGCCGCGTACTCGAACACTCCGGTCTGCCGGAGCACGCCCACGATGATCATCATCCCGAGCAGCAGGAAGATGACCTCCCAGTCGACCCCCGTCTCGGGTGACTGGAAGGCGTCCTCGAAGCTGACGACACCGGCGAGGAGCATCAGTCCCGCTCCACCGAGAGCGGCCTTGACGCGGTGGACCTTCTCCGAGGCGATGAGGGCGTAGGCGATCACGAAGACCGCGACGGCGAAGGCGGCCATTCAGCGTGCAGCGAGCAGCACGTCGAGCACCCGGGGCAGCGTCACGCAGCCCAGCAGCCGGTTGTCCTCGACGACGGCGACCAGCGGGCTGTGGGCCCGGGCCATCAGGACACACAGCTCCAGCACGGTGTCATCCGGTGCGGCGACCACCAGATCGCTGCGTCCACGCTCGGGGAGCAGGTCGCGCACCTTCCTGCCCCGGAGCTCGGCCAACAGCCGGTCGGCCCCACGCTCGCCGATCACCCGGGCCAGCGCCGAATCGTCCTGTACGTACTGCGGGATGACGAACCGCAACACGTCCGGACCGGGCAGCATCCGGGTCGGGCGGCCGTCGGGCTCGCAGACCACGATCCCCGGCAGGTGCTGCTCGGCCATCAACCGGGCGGCAGCCAGCGCATCGTCGTTCATCCCGATGGCCGGGAAGGGGACCATCAGGTCGCGGGCGAGCACCCGACCAACCTACCGACCGGGTGGGTCGGGCGCGCCGGGGCGGTGGTGCATGATGGCGGCGCGGATGGACGGACGGCAGTCCGAGCTCCTGGTGGTCTCCTCCGCCAACGACCGGAACGTCGGGGGTCGCCTGTGCCCCAGGAAAGGGGTGGGGGATGAGCACGCTCTTCGTGGGGCTGGGGAGGATGGGCGCGCCGATGGTGCGCCGGTACGCCGGCGATCACGACACGGTGCTGTACGACGTCGACCATGCCGTCGCGTCCGCCCTGGCCGATGAGCTGGGAAGTCCTGCGGTTGCGTCCCTCGAGGAGTTGCCCGCCGGCGTCGACACCGTGATCCTCATGCTGCCCAGCAGTGCCGTCGTCGAGTCGGTCCTGGTGGCCGGCGGCCTGTTGACGCGCCTGCCCAGCGGCTCGCTCGTCATCGACATGGGGTCCTCCGAGCCCGGGAGCACGCGGCGGCTGGCCGAAGCCGCGCGAGCCCGGAATGTCGGGTACGTCGACGCGCCGGTCTCCGGAGGAGTGGCGAAGGCGGTGACCGGCGAGCTGTCGATCATGCTCGGTGGCACCGAGGCCGACAGGGCGCGGGCGCGGCCGCACGTGCGTGCACTGGGCGGCAAGGTGCTGGACGTGGGTCCTCCCGGGGCCGGGCACGCCGCCAAGGCGTTGAACAACCTGCTTTCGGCGGCCAACCTGGCGGCGGCGGCGGAGGTCCTCACCGTGGCCAGGAAGTTCGGCATCCAGGCCGAGGTGATGGTCGATGTGCTGAACGCCTCCACCGGGCGTTCGCAGGCCACCGAGGTGAAGTACCCCAAGCACGTGCTGACCGGCGGTTACGACTCCGGCTTCGCCATGGACCTCATGATCAAGGACCTCGGCATCGCGGTGGCACTGGCGCGCGAGGAGGGGCTGAGCACCCCGGTCACCGATGCCGCCGTGCAGTCCGCGACCCGCGCCCGCGAGGTACTGGGCGGGGCGGGTCTGGACCACACCGAGGTCGCCCGCTACTACGAGTCGGTCAACCAGGTGTCGCTGCGCGCCACCGACGGATGACCCGGCCGGTCCGTCCGTACCCCGAAAGAGGAGATGCACCGTGAGCGGCGACCCGCAGGACTACATCGACGACATGGCCCGGACGCGCGGCTACGTCCTGGATTACCACAAGAAGATGGCCAAGCACGACTTCCCGGTCCTGCAGGCGGCCAACGGCCTGGTGTCCGCGGCCTACCTGGACCAGCGGTCGTTGGACCGCAGGACCAAGGAACTGATCTTCATCGTCAGTCTCACGGTGATGCGCGCGTCCAAGGGGCACATCCAGAGCCACATCCGGGTGGCACTCGATCTCGGTGTCTCCGCGCAGGAGATCCTGGAGGCCATCGAGATCTCGCTCCCCGAGGCGGGGGTCGTCGCGTTCCAGGCCGGCTTCGACGCCTGGTGCGAGGTGGTCGGGGCCGACGGCCTCGAGCCCACCGTCGAGGTGCACGAAGGTGGCAGCGGCGCCGGTTCCTGACCGGCCTGCGGCCACCCCCAGTGGTCGCCGGACGTCAGGAGCGACGCCAGCGTTCCCGGCCCTCCAGGTACAGGTCGCCACCGTGGACGTCGTTGACGACGACGGCGGGGAAGTCCTCCACGACCAGTCGCCGCACGGCCTCTGAGTCCAGGTCCTCGTAGGCGATCACCTCGGCGCTGCGTACGCACTGGGCGAGCAGCGCCGCGGTTCCCTCGACGGCCCCGAAGTAGACGCAACCGTGCTGTCGCATGGACGCCTTGACCGGGTCGGAGCGCAACCCCTTCCCGATCATGCCGCGCAGCCCGCGTTCGATGAGCAGGGGGGACCAGGCGTCCATCCGCGACGCCGTGGTCGGTCCGGCGCTGCCGATCACCGCGCCGGGGCGCGCGGGGGCGGGGCCGGTGAAGTAGAGCACCTGACCCGCCACGTCGAAGGGCAGCGGCCGGCCGTCGGCGATGGCCTCGGCCATCCGCTCGTGCGCCGCATCGCGGGCGGTGTAGATGGTGCCGCTGATGGAGACCACGTCCCCGGTGCGCAGGCCGGCCACGGCGTCGGCGGTCAGCGGGGTCGTCACCCGCACCGGCCGGAAGCCCTCCCCGGCGCTCACAGCTCGATGCTCCGGGTGCGGTGGGAGTGGCAGTCGAGGTTGACCGCGACCGGAAAGGCGGCGATGTGGGTGGGAAAGCTCTCCACGTGCACGGCCAGCGCGGTCTGGGTGCCGCCGTAACCGGCCGGGCCCACACCGGTGGCGTTGATCTCCTCGAGCAGCCGCCGCTCCAGCGCCGCGAGCTGCGGATCGGGGTTGGCTTCTCCGGACGGCCGGGTCAGCGCCTTCTTGGCCAGCACGGCGGAGCGCTCGAACGGGCCGCCGATGCCCACCCCGACCGTCACCGGAGGGCTGGCGTTGGGCCCGGCCCGCTCGATCGTCTCCACCACGAACCGGACCATCCCCTCCACGCCCTCGGCGGGGGTCAGCATCCGCAGTGCGCTCATGTTGTCGCAGCCGGCGCCCTTGATCAGCAGGCGGATCTTCAGCCGGCTCCCGGGCACCAGGTCGGTGTAGACCACGGCCGGTGTGTTGTCACCGGTGTTGCGCCGGTCCACCGGCCCGCGCACCAGGGATTTGCGCAGGTACCCGCGCTCATAGCCCCGGCGGACGCCCTCGTCGAGCGCCGCGGCCAGCCCACCCTCCACCCGCAGGTCCTCGCCGTGGTCGACGAACAGCACGGCGTAGCCGGTGTCCTGGCAGAAGGGCACTCCGTCGCGGCAGGAGACGGCCGCGTTCTCCAGCAGCCGGTCCAGCACCTCCCGGCCGTGGTCGGACTCCTCGTCCTGCCGTGCGCGCCGGAGGGCGCGCAGTTGGTCCTCGCCCAGACAGGTGTTCGCGGTGATGCACAGCTGTGCCACCGCCTCGGTCAGGTCCTCGGCTGCGATCGTGCGCATCGGCGTCCTCGCCGTCCCCTCGGGGACCACCTGTGCCAGCGTGGTCCGGTCGTGCCTGCAGCGGCGCAGGCCTTGACATGCTCTCGTCGTCCTGCGGAGAGTGCCACCCGGAGAATATTTAATCGAACATCGCGGGCGGACGATGCCTGGGGGAGAGGACGACGATGACGACGCCACGGGACCTGCCAGAGCTCGGCGTGCCGGGGGCACGCTGATGCGGCCGCTGGAGGGCATGACGGTCGTCTCGCTCGAGCAGGCCGTCGCGGCCCCCTTCGCCACCCGACAGCTCGCCGATCTCGGCGCCCGGGTGATCAAGGTGGAACGACCGGGCGCGGGGGACTTCGCCCGCGGCTACGACGAGACGGTCCGCGGCATGTCCAGCCACTTCGTCTGGCTCAACCGCTCCAAGGAGTCCCTCGCCCTGGACCTCAAGTCCGAGCATGGCCGGAACGTCCTCGAGCACCTGGTCGCGCGCGCCGACGTCTTCGTGCAGAACCTCGCTCCGGGAGCGGCCGAGCGCCTCGGATTCGGAGCATTCCAGCTGCGTCAGCGTCACCCGCGGCTGGTGCACTGCTCGATCTCCGGCTACGGCGAAGGCGGCCCCTACACCGACAAGAAGGCCTACGACCTGCTCGTGCAGTGCGAGTCCGGGCTCGTGTCGATCACCGGCACCGAGGAGACGCCGGCCAAGGTCGGCATCGCCGTGGCCGACATCGCCGCCGGCATGTACGCCTACACCGGCGTGCTGACGGCCCTCCTGCGGCGGGAGCGGTCGGGCGAGGGCGCCACCGTCGAGGTCTCGATGCTGGAGGCGCTCGCGGAGTGGATGGGGTTTCCCATGTATTTCACCCTGTACGGCGGCACTCAGCCGGATCGCTCGGGCGCCTCGCACGCAGCCATCGCTCCCTACGGCCCCTTCGAGGCCAGCGACGGGGTGGTCTTCCTGGGCATCCAGAACGAGCGGGAGTGGGCAGCCTTCTGCCAACGGGTGCTGGAGCGCCCGGCGATGGTCTCCGACGAGCGGTTCGCCACCAACAGCCGGCGGGTAGCCTCCGCCGCGGCGCTGCGGGAGGTTATCGAGGGGATCTTCCGCGCCGTGCCGAGTGAGGAGGTGCTGCGCCGATTGGAGGCCGCGGGCATCGCCAATGCGCGGCTCCGCGACGTGGTGGGCCTCATCGACCACCCGCAGCTCGCCGCCCGGGATCGCTGGCGGGAGGTCGACTCGCCGGTCGGCACGCTGCGGACCCTCCTCCCGCCCGCGCGCCTGGACGCCGACGAGCCGGTGATGGGTCCCATCCCCACCCCGGGCCAGCACACGGCTGCGATTCTGCGCGAGCTCGGTCTCGACGACGGGGACGGCGAACGGTCGTGACCGCCCGGGGGGCCACGCCGTGACCCGCCAGCCCGTCCACCCCGTCCAGTCCGCGCAGGCCGTACCGGCGGTGACCAAGGTGGAGGCGGCGGCCGCCACGCTGCGTGCGGCGATCCGCGCGGGTCGATACGCCCCCGGTGCCCGGCTCATCACCCGGGACCTCGCCGGCGAGCTCGGCATGAGCCTCACCCCGGTGCGCGAGGCGCTGTACCAGTTGCGGGCCGAGGGCCTGGTCGAGCACCGCCCCCACCGCGGCACGGTGGTCAGCGACCACAGCCGGAAGCGCGCCGAGGAGGTCTACCGGCTGCGCGCCGCGCTCGAGCCGATGGCCGGCGCGCTCGCCGCCGAGCGGGCCGGGGAAGCCGACCTCGCAGAGGTCGAGCAGTTGCTCGCCGACCTCACCGCGGCCATCGAGCAGGGGCGGACCGGCGACGTGCCCGTGCTCAACGCCGCTCTGCACCGGCGCATCTACGCGGCGTCGGGTTCGGGGCTGCTCGTGGAGTTCGTGGACCGGCTCTGGAACGGCGTGCCGTACCAGACGATCAGCCTCGGTGCGCGGGTCGCCGAGTCCGCGGCGGAGCACGAGCGGATCGTCGCGGCACTGCGCCGCCGGGACGCCGAGGCGGTCGCGGCCGAGATCCGCGGGCACATCGAGGCCGGAGCGGCGGCGGCCCTGTCGTCACTGCCGGGTCCGGTCCGACCGGCGCCGTGATCAACACGGCAGTGCGTCCGCCTTGACGCACGCATTTTCGCCCGGTGGACTCCCAGGGTGACCGGCTACCGCATTGCACTCATCCCCGGCGACGGCATCGGCACCGAGGTGTTGCCGCCGGCGCAGGCCCTGCTCGAGGTCGTCGGCGCCCGGCACGGGTTGTCCTTCACCTACGACTCGTTCGACTGGTCCTGCGAGCGCTACGTGCATGCGGGGGCGATGATGCCCGCTGACGGTCTCGACCAGATCCGAGGCCATGACGCCGTCCTGCTCGGGGCGGTCGGCTGGCCGGGTGTGCCGGACCACGTGTCGCTCTGGGGTCTGCTCATCCCGATCCGCCGGCAGTTCCGCCAGTACGTCAACCTGCGGCCGATCAAGGTGCTGGACGGGGTTCCCAGCCCACTGCGCCGCGCAGAACCGGGCGAGGTCGACCTGGTCGTCGTCCGCGAGAACGTCGAGGGCGAGTACTCCGAGGTCGGTGGCCGGTTCAACCGCGGGTTCCCCGACGAGCTGGCCGTGCAGCAGGCGGTGTTCACCCGCGTCGGGGTCACCCGGGTCGTGGAGTACGCCTACACGCTCGCCGAGGCGCGCGGCGGTCATCTGACCTCGGCCACGAAGTCCAACGGGATCGTGCACACCATGCCCTTCTGGGACGAACTGGTGGCGGAGGCGGCGGACCGGCATCCGTCGGTGCGCACCGACCAGGAGCACATCGATGCCCTGGCGGCCAAGCTGGTGCTCGATCCCACGAAATTCGACGTCATCGTCGGGTCCAACCTGTTCGGTGACATCCTCAGCGACCTGGCCGCTGCGGTGGCCGGGAGCATCGGCGTGGCCCCGGCCGCGAACCTGAACCCGGAACGGGAGTTCCCGTCCATGTTCGAGCCGGTGCACGGTTCGGCGCCGGACATCGCCGGCAAGGGCGTGGCCAACCCGGTAGGCGCTATCTGGTCAGCGTCGATGATGCTGGACCACCTCGGACACCCGGAAGCCGGCGCCGAGCTGCTCGAGGCGTGCTTCGGGACCCTCGCCGAGGGAGTCCGCACCGGCGACCTCGGCGGCACAGCGAGCACCGCCGAGTTCACCCGCGCGGCGCTCGACCGGGCCGAGGGGCTGGCCCGGCGCACCGGCTGACCGCCTCAGCCGGCAGGCACAGCCCCGGCCGGGGGCAGCCCGCGCAGGGAGGCGGCGATTCCGGTGGCCAGCAGCATCAGCCCGCTGACCACGGCGACGACGCCTTCCCAACCGGCCGCGTCGAAGGCGAAGCCGCTCGCCCAGCCGCCCACGCTACTGCCCGCGTAGTACGCCAGGAGGTACAGCGACGAGGCCTGCGCTCGCCCGCTGGTGGCCCGCCGGCTGACCCAGCCGCTGGCCGCGGTGTGCGCACTGAAGAACCCGACGGTGAATAGGATCAGCCCTCCGCCGATGGCCGGCAGCGAGTCCGGCACGGTCATCAGGATCGCCGCCAGCGACAGCAGGGTGCCGCCGAGCAGCACGTGGCGCCGCCCGATCCGATCACCGAGGCGGCCGCCCAGCGTGGAGGCGACCGTTCCCGCGAGGTAGACCAGGAACAGCAGGCCCACCACTGTCTGGGACAGCGAGAAAGGGGCGTCCAGGAGCCTGAAGGCCAGGTAGTTGTAGACGGTGATGAACGCGGACATGATCAGGAAGCTGATGGCGAACAGCCGCACCAGTCCGCTGTCGCGCAGGTGCGCTCTGACGTGCGACCACGCCGACCCGGAGTCCGGTGCGGCTGGTCGGTGGCTCATGCCTGACTCGCGGGGGAGCAGCAGCCAGAACGCCGCCAGGCAGGCCAGCGACAGGACGCCGGCCACGGTCATCGCGGGCCGCCAGTCACCGCCGAGATCGGCGGCCGTGCTGGTGACCACCCGCCCGGTGAGCCCGCCGAGGGTGTTGCCGGCCACGAGCAGCCCCATCGCGGAACCCAGCGACCCGGCATGGATCTCACGCCCGAGGTATGCCATCCCGAGCGCGGGCACGCCCGCCATCAGCAGGCCCTGCAGCGTCCGGACGGCCAGGAGCGCCCCGAAACTGGGCGCAAGTGGAGCCAGCAGTCCCAGGACCGCGGTGGCGAGCAGGGACATGCGGACGACCCGTCCCAGTCCCCAGCGCCTGGCGGCGGCGCTGGCCGGTATCAGTCCGAGGGCCAGGGCACCGGTGGCGACGGACAGGGTCAGGCTGGCGGTGCTGGGGTTGACGTCGAAGTCCGCCGCCACAAGGGGCAGCAGGGCCTGCACCGAGTACAACGAGACGAAGGTCCCCGCGCCGGCCACCGCCTGCGCCGCGCTCGCGCGCCGGTATCCCGCGCTGCCGCGGACGAAGCCCCGCTCCGTCGCCGCGGGGCGGGGAGACGCGGCCGCCGCCATCGCCGCCGCACTGCCCTGCTCGGTCACGCATCGACGGTAGAGACGGACGCTCCGCACGTCCAATGCATCGGTCAGCGCATTAGCATGCAGTCGTGTATGAAGCGGCCGGTGGCCCCGTCGCGACCATCGCTCCGCGCCTCGTGGAGTTCGCCGTCCTGGCGCGCGAACTGCACGTGACGCGGGCCGCGGAGGAGCTCGGCATACCCCAGCCGACGCTGAGCCGGCGGATGGCCCGACTCGAGCAGGAACTCGGCATCGCGCTGCTGGTGCGCTCCGGCCGTCGGGTGTGGCTCACCGCGGCGGGGCAGGCACTGCGCCGGTCCGTCGACGATGCCGTGGCGGAGCTGAACCTCGGGCTGCGGCAGGTTCTGCTGGACGCCGACCCCGGCCGTGGGCGGGTCGATCTGGGCTTCGTGCACACCCTCGGCCCGGTCGTGGTCCCGCGTCTGCTGCAGGAGTTCCGCGCGCGCAATCCTGGGATCCGCTTCGAGCTCCACCAGGAGGCGCACGACACGATGCTGACCCGACTGCACGCGGGCACCATCGACGTCTGCCTCACCTCACCGATGCCCGCGGATCCCGATCTGTCGACGCGGCCGCTGAGTGACCAGCGGCTGATCTGCCTGGTGCCGGCCGGCCATCCGCTGGCCCGGCGGCAGAGGGTCTCGCTCGCCGAGCTTGCGCAGGAGTCGTTCGTCGGACTCAAGCCGGGGTACGGGATCCGCAGGATCACCGACGAGTGGTGCAACGGGGCCGGGTTCACCCCGCAGCTGACCTTCCAGGGCGACGACATCGACACCGTCCGCGGGTTGGTGGCCGCCGGTCTCGGGCTGGCGTTGCTTCCCCGGGAGCCCGGCCGCCTCCCGCCCGGCACGATCGAGCTCCCGGTCACTCCCGAGGCGGCCCGCACGATCGGGGTCGTGTGGCCCCGGGACCGGCCGGAGACGCCACCGGTGACGCTGTTCCGGGAGTTCCTCATCGACCGCGGGGGTGCCCTGCTCCGGAACTGAGCAGGGCACCCCCGCGATCGGCTACTGGCCGAGCAGTGCCAACGAGATGAACGGCAGGTAGGTCACCAGCGCGAGCGCCACCAACAGGACCAGAGCGCTGGGCATGGCTGCCCGGGCGACCTGCAGCACGCTCATCTTCGAGATGCCGCTGGCCACGAACAGGTTCAGCCCCAGTGGCGGCGTCACCATGCCGATCTCCAGGTTCATCACCATGATCACCCCGAGGTGGATGGGGTTCACGCCGAGCGTCAGGGCGATCGGCAGGAGGATCGGCGCGATGATGAGGATCGCGCTCGAGGTCTCCATGAAGGCGCCCGCGATGAGCAGCAGGATGTTGACCAGGAGCAGGAACGTGAAGGTGTTGAGGTTGTAACCCAGGAACAGCTCGGTGATCTGCCCCGGGATACGTTCCGACGTCAGCACGAAGGAGAACAAGATCCCGTTCGCGATGATGAACATGATCATCGCTGACGTACGGGTCGACCTCAGCAGCACCTCCCCGAGGTCTTTGATGCTCAGCTCCCGGTAGATGCCCAGGGCCAGGATCAGGGCATAGGCGACCGCGACCGCGGCCGCCTCGGTGGGGGTGAAGACGCCGCCGTAGATGCCACCGAGCACGATCCCGGGCAGGGCCAGGCTGAGCACCGCGTCCCGCAGGGCACGCAGTTTGTCCGACCGGGTCATGCGTTGGCTCTCGTCGACCACGCCGAGGTTGCGCCGGCGGGAGATGACGAAGACCAGCAGCAGCAGCATCAAGCCGGCCATGATGCCCGGCAGGATGCCGGCGATGAAGAGGTCGCCGATCGACTCCTCGGTGGCGATCCCGTAGACGATGAGCGGGATGGACGGCGGGATCAGGATGCCCAGCGACCCCGACGTCGCCACCAGGCCGGTGGAGAACTTCTTGCCGTAGCCGCTGTTCACCATCGCCGGGATGATCAGCGTGCCGACGGCGACGACCGTTGCGGGGCTGGAACCGGAGATCGCGGCGAAGAACATGCACGCGAGCACAGCCGTCGCCGCCAGGCCACCGCGGACCTCACCGACGATCGCGTTGCCGGCGGCGATGAGTCGTCGGCTGATGCCGCCGCGGCTCATGATGCCGGCCGCCAGGACGAAGAACGGGATCGCCATGAGCGGGAAGCTGTTGAGTGAGTTGAACAGGCGCTCCGGCACCTGGGTGAGCGGAATGGTCGTGAAGTAGAAGAAGTAGAGGAACGACGTCAGGCCCAGGGCGACCGCGATGGGCGCCGATGACGCCAGCAGCAGGAAGAGGACGACGACCAGCGTGATGATCGCCCCGGTCATGCCCGGGTCTCCCCATCGAGCTTGGTGCCGGTTGCCTCGGCTTCGGACATGAGGATGGAGCCCTCGCCCTCCTCGAACGCGGTGCGGCCGCGGGCGGTGCGCCACACGATCTCCAGCGCCCGCACGAACATGAGCGTGAAGCCGATCGGGACGGCGGCCTCCACCACCCACAGCGGCAGCTTGGTCGAGGGGGTGACCGTCGAGGTGGAGAACGGCTCGAACAGGAGCAGCCAGGCGTAGATCCCGACCACCAGCAGGTAGATGGCGGTCAGGACGGCTCCGAGGACGGCCACGGCCCGCCGGACGCGGCCCTTCAGCACGATGAGCAGGACGTCGACGCTCACGTGCTCGTTGTGCCGCAGGGTGATGACGGCGCCCAGGAAAGTCGAGTAGATGATCAGATAGATGATCGCCTCCTCCGACCAGGAGAAGAAGACGTTGAAGAAGAAGCGCAGCAGCACCGCGCTCACTGCGATCGCCGTGGCCAGCCCCAGCGCCGTCATGGCCAGCGCGTTCTCGATGGCGGTCAGTATCTTGTCGAGCCGGGACATCCGATCTCCTGTCACGAAGCACCGCGGGGGGCGGCGCCGCAGCGCCGCCCCCCGCGGATGAGCCCTGGGTCCGGTTACTTCTGTGCGAGCAGCGAGTCGATCAGGTCAGAATCGATCACGTCGCGGTACTGATCCCACACCGCCGGGACGACGGCGTCCTTGAAGGCCTGCCGCTCCTGGTCGGTCAGCTTGAGGATCTGGGTCGTCCCCGCGTCCTCGATCGTCTTCTTCGCGTCCTGGTTGAGCTGCGCGGCGATCTTGCGGTTGTAGTCACTCGCCTCGTCGGCCGAATCCTGCACGACCTGCTGGAGATCATCCGGGAGGCTGTTGAGGAAGTCGTTGTTGATCACCAGCACGTAGCCGATGTAACCGTGGTTGGACTCGGTGATGTTCGTCTGCACCGTGTGCATGTTCTGCGACTCGATGTTGGAGTACGGATTCTCCTGGCCATCGATAACCCCCTGCTGCAGGGCGTTGAAGACCTCGGAGAAGGCCAGTGGCGTGCTGTTGGCGCCCCATGCGGAGAACTGGGCGGCCAGCACGTCGGAGGGCTGGATGCGGAAGCTCAGCCCCTGGAGGTCGGCCGGCGTGCGCATCTCCGTGTTCGAGGACAGCTGCTTGAGGCCGTTGTCCCACAGACCGAGGACCTTGATGTTGTTGTCGGCCAGGGCCTGGTTCTCGAAGATGGCCTTCCCGGCGGGGGTGTCCGGGGATACGACCTTGGGGATGTCGTCGACGCTGTCGAACAGGAACGGCAGGTCGAGCACCTGCAGCGCCGGGGCCAGCGTGGTGAACTTCGCGCTGGCGGGCGCCAGGACCTGCACGCTGTTGGACTGCAGCGCCTGCAGTTCGTCCTTGTCCCCGTAGAGCTCGGAGTTGGGGAAGACGTCGACGGTGATCTTCCCGTCGGACTTCTCCTCGACGAGCTCCTTGAACTTCTCGGCGGCCTGACCCTTCGGAGTCTTGGGGGCCACCACGTGGGAGAACTTGATCGTGAAGGTCTGATCCTCGCCTCCGCCACCACCGCTCCCACTACTGCGTGCGCCGCCACAGGCGCTCAGTGCGAGCACCGCGCTCAGCCCGAGCACGGCAACGCTCGTGGCACGACTCCGTCGTCGCATCATGTATTTCCTCCGTCGTCGACGGGCTCAGGGCAAGAGAGAACTGAGCCCTGGATGTGCGCCCCGATTTGGCAGGCCATTCATACCCAGGAGTGTGACCTGGGTCAAGCTGCCTGCTGCAAGTGACACCGAGACGTGACCACCGCCTTCCGATGCCGGGTCTCCGCGGGCACCGCATGGGGCATGGGGACGACGTCGTGCGACCTAGACTGCCCCCACACCCACTACCGGGTGTCGAGGTTCCGGCACCCGGCGTGCTGCCCGGCCAGGGGGATGCTGCGATCGGAACCGCGATGTACGAGGAGCCCAGGCGGGTCGCGGGAGCGGGCCGGCCGGAGCCGGCGTTCCGGCGTCTGGAGAACGACCTCCGTTCGCAGATCCACCGGAACGAGTTCCCCGCCGACACGCCGCTGCCCACCGAGGCCGAGCTCGCCCGCCGGTATTCGGTGAGCCGCCAGACGGTGCGGCGCGCCTTCCACGACCTGGTCGCCGAGAACCTGGTCTTCCGAGTTCCGGGCAGAGGCACCTTCGTGACCGCCCCGTCCGGGCGCTATCTGCGCCAGTTCGGCTCGGTCGAGGAGCTGATGTCGTTGTCGGCCGACAGTCAACTGCAGGTCGTGCAACCCCTGACCGCGCTGGTGGACCCGACTGCCGCCGGGCGGCTCCGCCTGCCCGACGACCGCGTGGCGATGACGATCTTCCTCCGCCTGCACCACGGCGAGGCCTTCTCCCACACCGTCGCCTACCTCCCCCCGCGGGTCCGCGAGCGGCTCGGCGAGGTCGGTGAGCTGGCGAGCGCGGGAACCGCGAGCCGGGTGACCCTGATCGGCCTGCTCGACGCCGTACTCCCACGGCCGATCCGGGACGCCGAGCAGAGCATCACGGTCGCCATGGCGCCGGCTGACGTGGCGACCGCCCTCGAGGTCGAGACCGGCAGTGCCCTCCTGCGAATTGACCGGATGTACTTCGACACCGACGGGGAACCCGTGGAGCTGGCGATCAGCCACTTCCACCCGGACCGCTACTCCTACCGCGTCCGATTGCACCGGAGCCCCGCCTGAGGTCCGGTCGTCGTCACCGCTTGACGGACCGGCCACATGCTGAATAAATGGCCGTACATTACCCGTTGAACCTCCCGCCCCGAGGAGCTGACGTCGTGCCCTCTCTTGCCAGCGAGCTCGCCACCTGGGCTGCTGACCTCGATCCGACCGCCGAGGACCTCGCGCTGGCGGACCGAGCGCTCGTGGACACCGTCGCCGTCGCCGTCGCCGCCCGCGCCGAGCCCGTCGTCGGCCGCGCCCTCGGCGTCTCGGAGGCCGCGCGCTGGGCCACCGCGGCCCACGTCCTGGACTTCGACGACCTGCACATGGAGTCGACGACGCACATCAGCACCGTCTGTGTCCCGGCCGTCCTGGCGACCGGCGGTGGGGCCCGGGCCTACCTGGCCGGTGCGGGGGTGATGGCCCGGATCGGCCGCGCGCTGGGCTGGGCGCACTACAGCGCCGGCTGGCATGCCACCACGACGGCCGGCGCGCCGGCCGCGGCTGTGTCGGCCGGCGTGGCCCTCGGTCTCGACGCCGAGCGGCTGGCCACCGCGATGGCCCTGGCAGTCCCGGCGGCGGGCGGGGTGCAGCGCGCCTTCGGCACCGATGCGAAGTCCCTGCAGGTCGGCTTCGCCGCCGACGCCGGCGTCCGGGCGGCTCGCCTGGCCGCAGCCGGCGCCACGGCCGACCCGCGGGCCCTCGACGGCTGGTTGGAGCTGGCCGGCGGCGACCCGAGCAGCCTCGACATGGGCGGCCCGGCGGTCCCGGGCGGCCTGGCCATCAAGGTGTTCCCCTGCTGCTACGCCCTGCAGCGCCCGATCAGCGCGCTGTCCGCGCTCCGCGCGGGCGGGGTGGACCCGGCCGAGGTGCGCCGGATCGTCGTGCGGACGCCGAAGGGCACCGTCACGCCGCTGAGCCACCACCGTCCCGTCACCGGGCTCCAGGCCAAGTTCAGCATGGAGTACGCCGCGGCCACGGCCCTGCTCGATGACTACGCGGGGTTCTGGAGTTTCACCGACGAGGCCGTCCAGCGGCCGGCGGCGCAGCGGCTGGTCGAGCTGGTCCAGATCGAACTGGGCGACGGCGGGGACTGGCTGCTGGCCGGGGAGTTCGACGCGGAGGTCCACGTGGGGGACGAGGTGCTGCGCGCCTCGCAGCAGTTCCCGCCGGGGTCGCCCCAGCGCCCTCCGACGCACGAGGAACTGCTGCGCAAGGTGCGGGAATGCCTGGCCGGCTCCGGTCTGGAGCCCGAGTCGATCGAGTGGTCGACCGCCGGGCAGCTCCTGCGCGACCACGTCTGACCCCGCGCGAGGCCGAACCATCGAAACGGCCGCAGTGCACCAAAGGACGCAACGAACCGAGGGAGGGGCCCCGTGGAAGGGCTGACCGAGGAAGAACAGGCGATCGTCGAGACCGTGCGGGACTTCGTCGACCGGGCGGTGAAGCCGGTGGTCCAGGAGCTGGACCACACGAACACCTACCCCGAGGCGCTCATCGAGCAGATGAAGCAGCTGGGCATCTTCGGCCTGGCGATCCCCGAGCCGTGGGGCGAGGTCCGGGTGAGCGCCCCCTGTTACGCGCTGGTAACCGAGGAGCTCGCCCGGGGCTGGATGAGCCTGGCCGGCGCCATGGGCGGGCACACCGTGGTGGCCAAGCTCATCCTCGATCACGGGACGCAGGAGCAGAAGGACACCTACCTGCCCCGGATGGCGACCGGCGAGCTGCGCGCCACGATGGCGTTGACCGAGCCCGGCGGCGGCTCGGACCTGCAGGCCATGCGCACCACCGCGACGCGGGCCGGCGACGAGTACGTCGTCAACGGGGGGAAGACGTGGATCACGAACGCCCGTACGTCCGGGTTGGTGGCCCTGCTCTGCAAGACCGACCCGGCCGCCGTCCCCGCCCACTCGGGCATCAGCATCCTGCTGGTGGAGAAGGGCCCGGGCTTCACGGTCTCCCGCGACCTGCCGAAGCTGGGCTACAAGGGTGTGGAGAGCTGCGAGCTCTCCTTCGACGACTACCGCACCCCGACGAGCGCGCTGCTCGGCGACCATGAGGGCCGTGGGTTCTCGCAGATGATGCGCGGGCTGGAGATCGGCCGGATCCAGGTCGCCTCGCGGGCCCTCGGCGTCGGCCGCGCTGCTCTGGAAGACGCCTTGCGGTACGCCCAGGAGCGGGAGAGCTTCGGCAAACCTATCTGGAAGCACCAGTCGATCGGGAACTACCTCGCCGACATGGCGACCAAGCTGATCGCAGCGCGGCAGTTGGTGCTCTACGCCGCCCGGCGGTTCGAGGCGGGAGAGCGGGCCGACATGGAGGCCGGGATGGCGAAGCTCTTCGCCTCCGAGACGGCCATGCAGATCGCGCTGGACGCGATCCGCATCCACGGTGGCTACGGATATTCGACCGAGTTCGACGTCGAGCGCTATTTCCGGGATGCCCCGCTCATGATCGTCGGCGAGGGCACGAACGAGATCCAGCGGAATGTCATCGCGCGCCAGCTGGTCAGCCGCAACAGCGTGGCCCCGTGACATGAGCCAGGCCGCTGACCAGGGTTCCGGACGTCCGGATGCACGGAGCGCGTGCTCCTGGCTGTTCGTCCCCGGAGACCGTCCCGACCGCTTCGGCAAGGCGGTGGCGAGTGGAGCCGATCTGGTGGTGTGCGACCTCGAGGACGCCGTCGGCGTGGACGCCAAGGCGCCGGCCCGCGGCGAGGTCGCCCGCTGGCTCGCCGGTGGCGGGGTGGGCTGCGTGCGGATCAACGCGCACGGGACGCCGTTCCACGACGCGGACGTCGCTGCGCTCGCCGGCGCGCCCGGCCTGGTCGCCGTGATGGTGCCCAAGGCGGAGGACCCGCGGCGGCTGACCGCGCTGAGCGAACGCCTGGGACCGGGCACCGCCGTGGTGGGACTGGTCGAGACCGCACTGGGCGTGCACCGCGTCCACCGGCTGGCCGCGACGCCTGGGGTGGCGCGACTGGCCTTCGGTTCGGTCGATCTCGCCCTTGACCTGGGCGCGGAGGACGCCGCACTGCCGCTGCTGTTCGCGCGCTCCGCGCTGGTGCTGGCCTGCCGGGTCGCGGGCCTCCCGGCGCCGGTGGACGGCGTCACGCGGGAGCTCGACGACCCGTCGGCCATCGGATCGGACACCGCCGCTGCCGTCGGCGTCGGCTTCGGCGGCAAGCTGTGTGTGCACCCGAAGCAGGTGAGCGCCGTCAACGCGGGTTTCCGGCCCAGCGACGCCGACGTCCGGCACGCCCGCGAGGTGCTGGCTGCCGCCGCCGGCGGGTCTGCCGCGCGGATCGGTGGGCAGATGATCGACCGGCCGGTCCTCGAGCACGCCTGGCGGGTGTTGCGGCGGGCCGGCTCCGATTCCGGCTCCGATGCGCCGGACAGTCCCCCCACGATATGAGGAGTGCACCGTGCTGCCGTTGACCGGGATCACCGTCGTCGCCTTGGAGCAAGCGGTGGCAGCCCCGTTCGCCACCCGGCAACTGGCCGACCTGGGAGCTCGCGTGCTCAAGGTGGAGCGGCCCGGGGTCGGCGACTTCGCCCGCGGCTACGACGAGACGGTCGAGGGGATGTCCAGCTACTTCGTGTGGCTGAACCGGGGCAAGGAGAGCGTCGCCCTGGACATCAAGGACCCCGACGACCGGGCGGTGCTGGACGCGATGCTGGCCGAAGCCGACGTGTTCGTGCAGAACCTGCTGCCCGGGGCGACGGCTCGTCTCGGCCTGGACCAGGAGACCCTCCGCGACCGGCACCCACGGCTGATCACCTGCTCCATCTCCGGCTACGGCTCCGACGGGCCCTATCGCAGCAAGAAGGCCTATGACCTGCTCGTCCAGTGCGAGGCGGGGTTCCTGTCGGTGACCGGAACGCCCGGGTCGCCGGCGAAGGCCGGTGCGTCGGTCGCCGACATCTCCGCCGGCATGTACGCCTTCACCGGTGTGCTGACCGCGCTGTACGAGCGGGAGCGGACCGGCGCCGGCACGAGCTTCGAGGTGGCGATGCTCGACGCGTTGGGTGAGTGGATGGGCCAGCCGTACTTCTACGCCCGCTACGGGGGCTCGCCGCCGCCGCGTACCGGCGCCCGCCACGCGTCCATCGCCCCCTACGGGCCGTACCGGGCCGGGGGCGGCGCCCAGGTGTTCATCGGGGTGCAGAACGAGCGGGAGTGGGCGGCGCTGTGCACCGATGTGCTGGCCCGGCCGGACCTGGCCGAGGATCCGCGCTTCGTCCGCAACTCCCGCCGGGTCGCCAACAACCGCCGAGCTCAGTACGCTGCTCGAGGCGGCGCTGGCGCAGCTGACCGCCGACCAGGTCACCGAGCGCCTCGACGAGGTGGGCATCGCAAACGCACGCCTGCGGACGATGGCCGAGTTCGCCGAGCACCCCCAGCTCGAAGCCCGCGATCGCTGGCGGGATGTCGACTCCCCGGTCGGCCCACTCCGTTCACTCCTCCCGCCGGTCACCGTCCCCGGACGGGAGTCCGCCATGGGGCCGGTGCCGGCCATCGGGCAACACACTGACGCCATCCGTGCGGAGTTCGCCTCTGGGCGCGACCGGACGCGCAGACAGGAGCAGTCATGACGACGAGCGCCATGGTGCAGCCGGCTGAGCCGGAGAGCAGCGCACGCACCGAGCTCATCACCCGGGAGCCGGCCGAGGCCCTGGCCGGGGTGCTGGACATCGCGGCGCCCTCGGCCGAGCAGGGCCTCCCGGCGTTGTGGCACTGGACGTACCTGCTCGAGCGTCGCCGGCAGAGCGATCTGGGCCCGGACGGTCACCCGACGCACGGCATACCGGCCCCACCCGGGCCCGGGCGGCTGCGCATGTTCGGCGGTGGCCGGGTGTCGACGTACTCGGCGCTCGAGTTCGGGCGGCCCGCGGTGCGCACCACCCGGCTGGCCCGCGAGGTCGACAAGGTGGGCGCGTCGGGGCCCATGACGCTGGCGACGGTGCGGTCGGACGTCGAGCAGGACGGCCGGCTGGCCATTACCGACGAGCAGGACATCGTGTACCGCCTCGCCGGTCCTCCGGCGCAGCCCCGCGCGGCTGCGGCACCGCAGGCCGACGAGCCGGCGCCGGAGGGACGGCTGGAGATGCCGGTCGACCCGGTGGTCCTGTTCCGCTTCTCCGCGCTGACCTACAACGCGCACCGGATCCACTACGACGCGACGTACGCGGCCGAGGAGGGCTATCCCGGCCTGGTGGTGCACGGACCCCTGAAGGCGCTGCTGATGGGCGAGTGCTTCCGCCGCTCCGGCGTCCCGCTGGAGGGGACGGTGTTCGCCTACCGGCTGGTCGCGCCGACGTTCGGAGCGCAGCGGCTGACCGTCACCTCGCGGGTCCTCGACGGACAGCGGTCCGCCCGCGTGCAGGACGGCCGAGGTCGGACCACCGCGACAGCCACGCTGGAGCCCCTCGAGGACGTCCGTCCCGCGCCCGCCGCGATCACCCGGTGACACACTCGGCGGCCCCCGTGGACAGGGCATCGGTCGCGGCGCGCCTGCTCGGGTTCCCGCGGCTGGAAGCTGACCGGCCGGAGCTCAAGCAGGCAGCGGTTGCGGTGTGCATCACCGAGCACCACGGCCGGCCGGCGCTGCTCATCACCCGGCGCGCTCCCCGGATGCGCGCCCACGCCGGCCAGCTGGCGCTGCCCGGCGGTCGCCGGGAGCCCGGGGAGGCCGCCGTCCAGGGAGCGCTGCGGGAATTGCACGAAGAGGTCGGGCTGACCGTGGGCCCGGACGACGTCCTGGGACTGCTGGACGACTACGTGACCCGATCCGGCTACGTCATGACGCCGGTCGTCTGCTGGGCCGGCGATCGCGGTGAGCTGGTCGGCGCCGAGGCCGAGGTCGCCCAGGTCCATCAGGTGC
The DNA here is from genome assembly GCF_900107175.1 of Modestobacter sp. DSM 44400. GTDB lineage: Bacteria > Actinomycetota > Actinomycetes > Mycobacteriales > Geodermatophilaceae > Modestobacter. The sequence goes on from NZ_FNOZ01000015.1 coordinate 54,686, forward strand.
CGCTGGCCGACCTGGACGTCGAGCCGCGGTTCCTCCAGATCCCGGAGTCCGACGCGCCGGTCATCCAACTGCCGCTGTTCGATCGCTACCTCCACGCGCCGACGGCGGCGATCGTCCACCAGTTCTGCCAGATCGCCTGCCGTGGGCTGGTCACCCGGGTCGCGCACCTCGAGCAACCGGTGTTCGCCTGGCGGTGAGTTCGGCCGGCCACTCCTGATCCCGGTGCTGGGTAGGGTCACCAGCAGCCGATGCCGCACCGCCGCGGGATGCCCCGAGCCGGGAGTGCCGAACGTGACGTCTGGGGACGGATGGACGAGCCCCGAGGTCGCCCTGTCCCGGGCGTTCGTCGAGGCGACCCGGTCGTTGGTCTGCGTCGTCGACGGCGAGGGCCGGATCCTGCTCGCCAACCCCGCGCTGCAGCGGTTCACCGGCCGGTCGCCCGACGAGCTGGTCGGTCACCGGTTCTGGGACGTCTTCGTCGTCCCCGAGCACGTCCTGCTGGCCGAGGACGCGGTCGTCCGGGCGATGGCCAGCGGGGTCGCCTTCCCGCAGGAGGGCGACTGGCTGGCCGCGGACGGCGAACGCCGGCGGGTGGCCATGCAGAACGACGTCCTCACCGATGCCGACGGCCGGCCGTGGGGCATCGCGTGCGTGGGCCTTGACGTCACCGAGCAGCGCCGCCGTGAGGAGCAGCTGCACCTGCGCGCGCAGACCGACCTGCTGACCGGCCTGCCCAACCGGCGGGCGCTGTTCGACGTGCTCGGCCGCATGCTGGACCCCCCGGTCGGGGGCAGCTGCGGCATCCTGTTCTGCGATCTGGACGAGTTCAAGAGCGTCAACGACGAGTACGGGCACGCGGTCGGTGACGCGCTGCTCACCGAGGTGGCCCGGCGGCTCCTGGCCGTGGCCGAGTCCGGCGACGTCGTCGTCCGGTTCGGGGGCGACGAGTTCGTGCTGGTCTGCTCGCACGCCGACGACACGCGGCTGCGGGCCCTCGCCGCGCGGGTGGTGGACCGGGTGTGTGCCCCGGTCGCCGGCCCGGACGGGCCGCTCGCCGTCGGAGTGAGCGTCGGCACTGCTGCCGCGCGGCCCGGTGAAGGGCCCGACGAGCTGATCAGCCGCGCCGACCGGGCGATGTACGGCGCGAAGACCCATCAGGTCCGCCGCCATCCCCGTCGCCCGGCGCCGGGTGGTCCGCCGGCCTGAGCGGGCTCAGCTGCCCTGGGCGACCGCGGAGACGTGCTCCCACGCGCGCCACTCGGCCAGCCGGGACTCGTAGTCGCGGGTCGCGATGCCCAGCGGACCGCTCCCGAAGAACACCCGCAGCGGCGGGTTCTCGGCGTCGACGATCTGCAGCACGGCCTCGCGGGTGGCGACGGGGTCGCCGGGCGTGGACACCCGGGACCGGCGCAGCTCGGCGGCCTTCTGCCGGTAGGTGTCGTAGGCCGGCTTGGCGTCGGCATGCTTGGCCGAGGCGCCGCCCCAGTCGGTGGAGAACCCGCCGGGCTCGATGATCGTCACCTTGATGCCGAAGTCGGCGACCTCCTGGGCCAGCGACTGGCTGAAGCCCTCGAGCGCCCACTTGGAGGCGTTGTAGATGCCGATGTTGGGGAACGCGCTGATCCCGCCGATCGACGAGACCTGCAGGACGTGCCCCGAGCACTGCTCCCGCAGGTAGGGCAGCGCGGCCTGGGTGACGAACAGGGCGCCGAACACGTTGGTGTCGAACTGCCGGCGGGTCTCCGCCTCGGAGACCTCCTCGATCATCCCGAACTGGCCGTAACCGGCGTTGTTGACGACCACGTCCAGCCGGCCGAAGTGGTCGTGCGCCCGGGCAACGGCGGCGAACACGGCGTCCCGGTCGTCGACGTCGAGCTGGATCGGCAGCACCTGGTCGCCGTACTGCTGCACGAGGTCCTCGAGGCTGGCGGTGTCGCGGGCGGTGGCGGCGACGGTGTCACCGCGATCGAGGGCCGCGATCGACCACTCCTTGCCGAAGCCGCGCGATGCGCCGGTGATGAACCAGGTCCTGGCCATGAAGGTGCTCCTTCGGGGTACGTGGGTGTCGGCACGGGGGCGGCATTGCCTCGGCCCGTCGGAGGCGGCAGCACCCCGCCGGGGGAATCTGTTCCAGGTCGCGGCCAGGCGGCGGACCGCATGTGATCTGTGCAGCACAAGGGAGCTCCGGGCCAGGCGGTGTCTTAGGTTCGTTGTCCACCGCAAGTAAAAGGCGTAGAGGATTGAGATCAGCTGCATGGGCACTCCTGAGCGTCGCGCTCACCACCAGGTCACCTTTGCCGTCCTGACGGCGGGGGTGATCGCGTTCTCGCTGCTGCAGTCGCTGGTGACCCCGGTGCTGCCGACCATCGAGGCGGCGCTGCACACCAACCAGTCCGACGTGACGTGGGTGCTCACCGCCTACCTGCTGTCGGCCTCGATCTTCACGCCGATCCTGGGCCGGCTGGGCGACATGACCGGCAAGAAGCGGATGTTCGTCCTCGCGCTCGTCGCGCTGGCCGTCGGCTGCCTGCTCGCCGCCCTCGCGGCGAACCTGACCGTCATGATCATCGCCAGGGTCGTGCAGGGCATCGGCGGCGGCGTGCTGCCGCTGGCCTTCGGCATCATCCGGGACGAGTTCCCCCGCGACCGGGTGCCGGGCGCAATCGGAGCGATCTCGGCCCTGATCGCGGTGGGCGCCGGTGTCGGCCTGGTGGTCGCCGGTCCCATCGTCGACCTGCTCGGGTACTCGTGGCTGTTCTGGGCGCCACTGATCGTGCTGGTCGTCGCCGCGCTGGCCGCCCACTTCCTGGTCCCAGAGTCCCCGGTGCGCACGTCGGGGGCGATCAACTGGCCGGCCGCCCTGTTGCTGTCGGGCTGGCTGGTCGCGCTGCTCCTGCCGATCAGCCAGGCCCCGGCCTGGGGGTGGGGCTCCGCGAAGGTGGTGGGGCTGCTGGCCGTAGCCGTCGTCCTGGCGGCGCTGTGGATCCTCAGGGAGTCGCGGGCCGCGCAGCCGCTGATCGACATGCGGATGATGCGCATCCGCGCGGTGTGGGCGACCAACCTGGTGGCGCTGCTGTTCGGCGTGGCGATGTACGCAGCCTTCGCGTTCCTGCCGCAGTTCCTGCAGACGCCGTCCGCGGCCGGCTACGGGTTCGGCGCCTCGATCACCGAGTCCGGTCTGCTCGTGCTGCCGCAGACGATCGCCTCGTTCGTGCTGGGTCTGGTGTCCGGGCGGATGGCCCAGCGCGTCGGCTCGAAGGTCGTGCTGGTGGTGGGCGCGGCCATCGGGGCGCTCGGCTACCTCGGCTTCGTGTTCGCGCACGACTCGCGGACGGAGATCGTGGTGGTCTCGGTGGTGATGGGCGCCGGATTCGGGCTGGCCTTCGCCGCGATGTCCAACCTGATCGTGGCGGCCGTGCCGCCGCAGCAGACCGGGGTGGCCAGCGGGATGAACGCAAACATCCGCACCATCGGCGGTGCGATCGGTGCCGCGGTGATGGCCAGCGTGGTGACCGCGGGCGCGGGCCCGGGCGGGCTGCCGCAGGAGTCGGGCTACACGAACGGCTTCCTGCTGCTGAGCGGGGCGCTGCTGCTCAGCGCACTGGCCGCGCTGCTCATCCCGGCGGTGCGGCGGGACCCGGGCACCCACGTCGAGCCGGACGTCGAGCTGCGCCACCCCGAGGCGGCGTTGATCGCCGGAGGCACCCTGGTCGGCGACGACCCGGAGTGAGTCCACTGCGTCCGAGGTGAGGGCAGCAGGTCCTCCTCGTGGTCGAGCTCGCGCTCCAGGATCCGGAGGCCCTCGTCGGTCAGCTGGCCGGCGTTCCGCCAGCGGATCAGATCCTCGCGCTGGGCGTGCTGCAGGGAGGTCCAGCCGGCGCTGGTAGCGGGACAGCCGGGTCTGCCACCAGTCCCACCGCGACGCCGCCGGCCGCGGCCACGATGAACTGGCCCAGCGCGGACCAGGCGGAGAACGCCTCGCCGCGGGCGGCGGTGACCGCCACGGTGAGCGTGGTCAGCGCCGTCGCGTCGTTGAGCAGGCCCTCGCCCTGGATGAGGGTGACCAGCCGCGGGGGCAGGCCGACTCGCGGCCCACGGCGAGCGCGGCGCCCGGGTCGGGTGGCGTGACGGCGGCGCCCAGGGCGATCCGGCAAGCCCGGTGCGCTCGGCGACCCGGTGCAGCACCACGATCACGGCGACGGTGGCCAGCACGAGCAGGACCATCGTCTCGACGTTAACCCGGGTCATCCTTCCCGGGCAGGCCGTCCACCGGGCGTGCGGGCTTCCGACCGATCTGGTTCACGACGTGAACTTTCTCGGTCCAGGGGGAGGTGTGGCCGTGACCGAGCCGGAGTGGTCGGAGCTGGACGCGACCGGTCTGCGGGTGCTCAGCGACGCGGCCCTGGTGCTGGTCGGTGAGGACGTCGCCCGGGTGCTGGCCGACCTCGCCGCCGTCCGGGACGAGGTCCAGCAGGAGGATCGGACGCCGTCCCGCTGACCCGTTCGGCTGGGCTGAGAGGATGCTGGGCGTGACCGATGACCCGAGCGTGCTGGCGCCCTTCCAGGCGCAGCGGCCGCGGCTGTTCGGCATCGCCTACCGGATGCTCGGCTCGGCCACCGACGCCGAGAACGTGCTGCAGGACGCCTGGGTGCGCTGGTCGGGGGTGGACGTCGCCTCGGTCGCGGACCAGGGCGCCTACTTGACCCGCGTCGTCACCAACCTGTGCTTGTCCGCGCTGGACTCGGCCCGGGTGCGCCGCGAGGTGTACGTCGGCCCGTGGCTGCCCGAACCGGTGCTGACCGGGGCCGACTCGGAGCTCGGGCCGCTGGAGGACGCCGTCCAGCGGGAGAGCGTGTCGTTCGCCCTGCTGGTGCTGCTGGAGAAGCTGACGCCGACGGAGCGGGCGGCCTACGTGCTGTGCGAGGCGTTCGGCTACAGCTCGAAGGAGGCCGGTGAGCTGATCGGCGCCACGGACGCCAACGTCCGGCAGTTGCTGACCCGGGCGCGCAAGCACATGGGGGAGTCGCCCGGCCGGGCGGTGGACCCGGAGCAGTGGCGCACGCTGGTGGAACGGTTCCTGGCCGCAGCGCGGGACGGGGACGTGGCCGGCCTGACCGAGCTGCTGGCGGTCTCGGTGACGGTGCGGGCGGACGGCGGCGGTCGGGTGACCGCGGCCCGCAACCCGGTGCGCGGCAAGGACAAGGTCGCCCGGTACGTGCTGGGTGTGGTCGACCGCTTCGCCGTCGACATGGTCTCCGGCGTGGTGGAGGTCAATGGCGGGCCGGCGGTGGTGGCGACCGTGGACGGGGAGTTGAGCGCGGTGTGGTTCGTGCACACCGACGGCGAGCGGGTCACCGGCGTGGACGCGGTGCTCAACCCCGACAAGCTGGCGGTCGTCGCGGAGCAGTTGTCACGAACGGGCGGGCTGCCCGGTCGATAAGGCATGAGTCCTGTTCTCGCCACCGGTGCCACGGGCACGCTCGGCGTGCCCACCGTCGCTCGTCTGCCTGCGGCCGGAGTCGAGGTGCGGGCGCTGAGCCGACGGACCGGGCCGGGGCTGGCGACCGGCGCCCTGGTCACCGGTGTTGGTCTGGGCGCCGCGCTGGGCGGCGTGGAGACGGTGCGGCACCTGGCGACGGGCCGGTCCGACGTGCTCGCCGCTTTTCACCTGGTGGCTGCTGCCCGGGCTGCGGGCATACGGCACCTGGCGTTCATCTCGATCGTCGGGGTGGACCGAATTCCGTTCCCTTACTACCGGCAGCGCGTGGCGATCGAGGAGCTGGTGTCCTCCTCGGGCATTCCGTTCACCATCCAGCGGGCGACGCAGTTCCACTCGTTCCTTGAACAGTTCTTCACCGGGCTGCGCTTCTTCCCGGTGCTGCTCGCGCCGACCTTCCCGGTGCAGTCGATCGCAGCGGAGGAGGTGGCCGCGCTTTTGGTGCAGCTGGTCGGTGCTGAGCCGGCGGGACGGGCGCCGGACATCGGTGGGCCGGCTGCCCGACCGCTGCGCGAGCTGGCGTCGGTCTGGCGCCGGGCGGCGGGCGCCCGCCGTCCGGTTGTGCCCGTGACGTTTCCGGGCCGGACCTCCCGGGCTGTGACGGCGAGGCACGCGTTGGTGCCCGGGCCGGCGTACGGGCGGACGACGTTCGAGGAACACCTGGCGTCCCGGTACGCCAGGGCGCAATGATCACCGCTCCTTCCGAGGGGCTGGTCATGCCCCACGCAGCGACGGTGACGACGGTCGACGAGTACATCGGGGGCTTTCCGCCCGAGGTGGCGGCGCGGTTGGAGGAGGTGCGCCAGCTGATCCGGTCGGTGGTGCCGGCCGTGAGGGAGACGATCAGCTACAAGATGCCGACGTTCACCCTGGATGGCCGGCCGCTGGTGCACATGGCGGGCTGGAAGAACCACATCGGCCTGTACCCGCTGCCCCCGATGGACGACGAGCTGGCCGCAGCCGTGGCTCCCTACCGGTCGGCCAAGAATGCGATGAACCTGCCGCATGCGGTGGCGCTGCCGCGGGAGCTCCTGGCGCGGGTGATCGGGGTGCTGGTCGAGCGGCAGGGCACCAGCGAGCGCGGACCACGCGGTACGTCACCTACTCGGGCCATCACCACGATCCTGTCGCGCGGCTGCAGGTCCGGCGTGCCGACGCCCCGCCTGCGGACGGATGCGGACGGTTGACGCAGTCGGTGCAGTGTGGTGCTGTGCAGAAATCACAACGATGTGACTCGCCGTAGACGGAAGAGGGACGCCATGCGCAGCCCACGCTCCTGCCGGACGCTCGTCGCCGCCGCTGCCACCGCGGTCTTCCTTCCACTGGGAGTGCCGGTGGCGCTGGCTACCGATGGTCCGCCGGGCCGTCCCGGCGACGTGCCAGCTGTCGGTGCCCGCCAGCTCGAGGTCTCCGTCGTCTCCAGCCGTCCGGACGCCGTGAGTGGCGGCGACGCGCTCGTCCGCGTGGACCTCCCCGAAGGCGTGCCGCCCGAGCGGGTCCGGGTCCTCCTCGACGGCGAGGACGTCTCCGGCGACCTGCGCCCCTCCGACGGCGGCCTGCTCGGACTCGTCAACGGGCTCGCGCCGGGCCACCACAAGATCCGCGCCTCCGCCCACGGCGCCCGCTCGGACTCCGTGAAGATCACGGCGCACCCTGGGACGGGACCGGTGTTCTCCGGTCCCCAGGAGGAGCCGTTCGTCTGCGAGACGGCGGAGTTCACCACGGTGACCGGCCAGAGCCTCGGTGAGCCCCTCGACGCGGACTGCTCCGTCGCTCCCCGCGTCGAGTTCGTCTACCGCACCACCGCGGGGACCTTCCAGCCGCTGGCCGACCCCGCGGCTCTGCCGGACGACGTGGCCACCACCACAACGCTGGAGGGCGTCGAGACCCCGTACGTCGTCCGTGTGGAGACCGGCACGGTGAACCGCGGCGTGTACGAGTTCGCCGTTCTGTACGACCCGGCCGACGGGGTCGACCCCAGCCCCTTCGAGCGCAACCGCGCCTGGAACGACCGCCTCGTCTACACCCTGGGTGGTGGCTGCCGCGGCGGGTGGTACCAGCAGGGTGACAGCACCGGTGGCGTGCTGGTCGACTCGATGCTCTCGCGCGGCTTCGCGGTCGCCTCCAACACCCTCAACGTCTTCGGCAACAACTGCAGCGACCTGCTGACCTCGGAGACGCTGAGCATGACGCGGGAGGAGTTCATCGAGGCCTACGGAGAGCCGACATACACCATGGGCTGGGGCTGCTCGGGCGGCTCGTACCAGGCCCACCAAGCGGCCGACAACTACCCGGGGCTGCTCGACGGCATCGTCGTGGGCTGCAGCTTCCCCGACGTCGGCTTCGCCACCTCCCAGATGCTCGCCGACGCCCGTCTGCTCCACCACTACTTCACCATCACCGACCCCAGTGCAATGGACGAGGCGCAGGAACTGGCGGTCGCGGGCTTCGGCGTGCACGGCGCGATCGCCAGCCAGAGCGAGGGCGCCAAGCGGCTGGACCCGCAGGCCGAGTTCGACCCGTCGGTGCCGCAGGAGTTGCGCTACGACCCGCAGACGAACCCGGGCGGCGCGAGAGCGACCGTGTGGGACCACACCCGCAACGCCTACGGTGTCGACCCGGAGACCGGGTTCGCCCGACGGCCGCTGGACAACGTGGGAGTGCAGTACGGCCTGCACGCACTCCAGGCCGCAGCGATCACTGTCGACCAGTTCCTGCAGCTCAACGACCGCATCGGCGGGCTGGACATCGACGCCAATGTGGTCGCCGACCGGATGAGCGCCGACCCGGTGGCGCGCAAGGCGGCCTACGAGACCGGCCGCATCCTCGACGGTGGCGGGCTCGGGAACATCCCGATCATCGACTACCGGGCGTACACCGACGACCTGCCGGTGGGCGACATCCACATGCGCTATCAGTCGTTCTCCACCCGGGAGCGCCTGATCGAGGCCAACGGCGACGCCGACAACCAGGTGATGCTGGTCGAGGACAACACCCTGGGTCTGTTCAACGCTGACAGTCCGGTGCTCGTGTCGGCGCTGGAGCAGATGGACCGGTGGCTCCTCGCCCTACAGACTGCGGGCGACACCGGTGACGACCGGCACGAGGCCGTGGTCGCTGCCAAGCCGGCCGACCTCGTCGAGGCCTGCTTCGCGCCCGACGGCAGCAAGATCGTCGAGGAGCAGGTGTACCGGGGCGACACCCGCTGCAACGAGCTGTACCCGTCGTTCGCCTCGCCGCGGATCGTGGCGGGCGGGCCGGTCGCGAGCGACGTCATCACCTGTCAGCTGCAGGAGCCGGCCAGGACCGACTACCCGGAGATGACCGACGAGCAGTGGGCGCAATTGCGGAACGTCTTCCCGGCCGGCGTCTGCGACTACACCCAACCGGGGGTGGACGAGACGGTGCGCCAGGGCACCTGGGCCTTCTTCGACGCTCCCGGCGAGTGGACCTTCCACGAGCCGGCGGAGTAGACGGGCTGACCGTTGGCGCGGACCGGGCGCCGACGGGGCAGCGACGGCGATGCCCTGCGACGGCCCAGCAGGGTCGAACGCCGCGATCAGCGCCTCCTGTCGGCGGTCTGGCGGGCCAGGAGCAAGTACCGCGGACTTCAGGCTCCGAACACTCCTGGTCAGCGCCGGCGGCCCAGGAGGTAACCGATCCACACCCCCACCAGTGCCAGCACGCCGCCGCCGGCGGCGCCGACCAGCAGCGGGCGCGCCTCGGTCGGGACCCAGCCGCCTGTGGCGACGGCGGGGTTCGTGAACGTCGTCCGCAGTGCCGGAGGCGGTTCCGCGGAACCGTCCGTCGTCGACACCACGGCCTCGACCGGCCCGGCCGTCGGCGCGGTGCCGGCCAGCTCCGCGTCGATCGCGGAGAAGAACTGCCCGGCCATCCGCTTCGCGACGCCGGTGATCATCCGCTGCCCGACGCCGGCGACCGGGCCGCCCACCACGGCATCCGCCGAGTACGTCACCCGCGTCCCGCCGTCCACGGCCTCCAGGGAGATCGGCACCGTCGCGCGCACCTGGCCGGGTGCCCCGGCGCCGGATGCGTGCATCACGTACGAGGACGGCCGCTGCTGGTCGGTCAAGTGCACCTCGCCCGCGTAGCTGCCGCGGATCGCCCCCACGCCCACGGCCACGTGCATGCGGTAGGAGTCCTCACCGACCTGCTCCAGCGACACGCACCCGGGGATCGTCCGGGCCAGTACCGCCGGATCGGTGATCACCGCCCACACTTCCTCCGGAGGGGCCGAGAGCACCGCACTGCCGTCGAGGTTCACGCCATCGCTCCAGTGTTCAGGGTGGGAAGGGTCGGGTCGGTGTTCGTCACACGGTCGGCCGCCGAAGAGCGCACCAGGTCGTACAGCTCGGTCGGCGAGATCGGCATCGCCGCGATCCGCCGGCCCACCGCGTCCTCGATCGCCGACGCGATAGCCGCCGACCCCGGGATGACGCCGGCCTCACCGGCACCCTTGAGCCCCAGCGGGTTCAGCGGCGACGCCGTCTCCTGGTGGTCGATCACCACCGGCGGCACCTCGGATGCGTACGGCATCAGAAAGTCCATGAACGAGGCGTTCTGCAGCTGCCCGTCGGCGTCGTAGGCCATCCGCTCGTACAGCGCCCCGCCCACGCCCTGCGCAACGCCGCCGTGCACCTGGCCCTCCACGATCATCGGGTTCACCACGTTCCCGCAGTCGTGCACCACCGCGTACTGGACGACATCGATCTCCCACGTCGCCGGGTCGATCTCCACCACGACCGCGTGCGCACCCGACGCGAACGTCGACCGGATCGGCGAGTAGTAGTCGGTGTGTTCCAGCCCCGGAGCATCACCGACCGCCACCGGCGGCTTCGAGTTGTCGCCCGGGCCGGCGAACTGCGTGGCCTGCTTCGCCGCCTCGTCGAAGGCATACCGCAGCGGGTTCGACAGGACGGCGACCGTCCGCAGCGGGATCGACGTCCCCGGCACGCCCTTGACCTGCACCAGGCCGTCCTCGATCACCAGGTCCGCGGGCTCCGCCTCGAGCACGTCCGCGGCGATGCGCAGCGCCTTCTCCCGCACCCCCCGGGCAGCCAGCGCGACTGCGTTGCCGCTCATCACTGCCGCCCGGGAGGCGAACGTGCCGACCGCGTAGCCGAACCGCCGGGTGTCGCCGGTGGTGACCTCGACGTCCTCCATCGGCACGCCGAGCTCGGAGGCCACCAGCTGGGCGAACACCGTCTCGTGTCCCTGCCCCTGCGACGTCAGCCCGGTCGAGACCAGCACCTTGCCGCTGCCCAGCACCTGCACGTGTCCGCCCTCGTACGGCCCGGGCCCGGTGCCCTCCACGTACATCGCCATCCCGATGCCGAGCAGCCGACCGCGCGCCTCCGCGTCGGCCCGGCGCTCGACGACCGAGTCCCAGTCGATCAGCGCCTTGAGCTTGTCCATCAACCCGACGTAGTCGCCGGAGTCGTAGATGACCGGCCGGCCATCCTGGAACGTCAGGTGCTGGTCGTAGGGGAACTGGTCGACCTGGATCAGGTTCCGCGAGCGCACCTCGGCCCGGTCGATCCCGCGCTCCTGGGCGATCCGGTCCATCGTCCGCTCCATCGCGAAGCAGCCCTGCGGCCGCCCGGCGCCGCGGTACGGCGTCACGATCACGGTATTGGTGAAGACGCTGTCGACCTGCACCCGGTACACCGGGACCGCGTACGGACCGACCAGCTGGGTGGCCGTCACGATCGGGATGATGATCCCGTAGGGCGTGTACGCGCCGTTGTCGTGCCAGATGTGGACGTCGAGTGCCGTGACCCGCCCGCCGTCGTCGTACCCGACGGTGATCTCCTGCCGCTGCTGGCGCTCGTGCGCCGAGGAGATGAAGTGCTCGCGGCGGTCCTCGGTCCACTTCACCTCGTGGCCCAGCGCGATCGCGGCCATGGGAACGAGCAGCTCCTCCGGCCACGGGTGCACGATCTTCACGCCGAAACCGCCGCCGACGTCCGGGGCGATGACCTCCACCTTCTCCAGCGACAGCTGCAGCTTCGCCGCGATCGCCGCCCGCACCGACGTCGACGCCTGTGTGCTCGTGTAGACCCGCAGCGCCTTGTCGTCGGCATCCCAGCGCGCGTGTACGCCCTTGCCCTCCATCGGCATGGCCGCGCTCCGCTCGACGTACTGCGTGAACGACAGCGTGTGCGCCGAGGCGGCCAGGGCGACCGCGACGTCCCCGGTCTCCTGGTGGTGCCGGGCCGCGACATTGTCCGGCACGTCCTCGTGGACCGCGTGCAACGCAGCCCGGGCCGCGTCGACTCCGACGACGACCGGCAGCTCCTCGTAGGTGACCTCGATCAGCGCCGCCGCGTCCTCGGCGACGTACCGGTCGGTGGCGACCACCATCACCACGGCCTCACCGACGTGCTGGACGACGTCCTTGGCCAGCGGGTACCCGGTGCGCGGATGGGTGAGCTGCGGATGCGGGATGAGCACCGGCAGCGGCTCGGCCAGCGGACCGGTGAGGTCCGCGTAGGTGTAGATCGCCAGCAGGCCCTCGACGTCCAGCGCGCCGGTGACGTCGATGTCGACCACCCGGGCGTGCGCGTACGGACTGCGGAGGAACGCCGCGGCGTGCGCGTCAGCGCCGATGTCGTCGAGGTAGCGCCCCTGGCCGATGATCAGCCGGGCGTCCTCGCGCCGGCGAACCGGCTCCCCGAACAGCTTGGTGGTCACCGGGCCGCTGCCGCGCGCATCGTCTCGGCGCGCATCGTCTCGGCCGCATGCCGGCAGGCCTTCTTGATGTTGGCGTAGCCGGTGCAGCGGCACAGGTTGCCGCCGACCAGCTCGTCGACCTCCTCCGCGGTGATCTCGACCGTGTCCCTCCCGGCCGCCCGGCGGGCGTCGAGCCCGGCGGCGATCGTGGTCAGGAGGCCCGGCGTGCAGAAGCCGCACTGCAGGGCGTGGCACTCCCGGAACGACTCCTGGACGGGGTGCAGCACCTGGCCGCCCTGGTGGTTGGAGCGCGACAGGCCCTCCACGGTGGTCACCGACTGTCCGTCGACCTGGACGGCGAGCATCAGGCACGACCGCACCGGCACGCCCTCGACCAGCACCGTGCACGACCCGCAGACCCCGTGCTCGCAGCCCACGTGCGTGCCGGTCAGCCCGAGCTCGTGGCGCAGCGCGTCGGACAGCAGTCGGCGGACCGGCACGGTGGCTTCACGTGGAACACCGTTCACGGTGACGGAGATGGTGCGTTCCAGATCCACGGTCATGAGGCCTCCAACGCCCGGCGGACGGCTTCCGCGCCCGCGTCGGCGAGCGTCCGTTCGGTGAGGGTGGCGACCAGCAGCCGCCGGTAGTCGGCACTGGCATGCAGGTCGCCGTCCGGATCGACCAGGCCACGGGCCAGCGCTCCGGCCGCCGCCCAGTCGGCGCTGTCGACGGTCCGGCCGGCCACCGCCTCGGTCAGGTCGTGCACCTCGGGCACCAGGCCCACCGAGAGGTAGGCGGCGCGCGCCGCGGTGATCCGCAGGTCGTCGTCCACGGTGACGACGACGCCGGCGCCGCACACCGCGTAGTCGCCCTTGCGCCGGGCGACCTCGGCGAACGCGGTGCCCGAGCGGGCGGGCAGTGCCGGGAAGAAGGCGTCAAGGACGACGGCCGGTCCGTGCACCGAGGTCTCCAGCGGCCCGACGAAGAACTCGCGCCAGCCGATCGTGGTCGGCCCGCCGGGCGTGGCCACGGTGACCGAGCCGTCGGTCAGCGCGAGCACCGAGGTCATCTCGCCGGAGGGATCGGCGTGCACGATGGAGCCGACCGTCGTGCCCCGGTTGCGGATCGCCGGGTGCGCGACGTTCGCCGTCGCCCGCGTCAGCAGGGGCTGCACGCCGGCCGCCTCGACGGAGGCCAACAGCGCGGCGTGCCGCACGAGCGCGCCCACCCGGACGCCGTCCCGACCGGCCTCGATGAAGTCGAGGCCGGGCAGGCGGTTGATGTCCACCAGCGTGGTGGGCGCGGCCAGGCGCATCGACAACAGCGGCAGCAGCGACTGCCCGCCGGCGAGCACTTTCGCGCCCTCGCCCTCGGAGCTGAGGACGTCGAGTGCCTCCTCGACGGTGGTCGGGTCTGCGTAGCCGAAGGGAGCGGGCTTCACCGCGTGCGGGTCACCTCGCCGGTGTCGGCGCCGTCGCCGAAGCTGGACGGGTCCGCGCCACCGCGGGCGTCCTGGGTCCCGTCGCTCACCGCGTGACCCCCGGCGTGGCCCAGTGCCGGACCGGTGCCCTCGAGGAACCCGTGCTCGGCGGTCAGTGCAACCTTCATCTCGGCGGGCGCCACGGCCCGGGCGAGGTGCCAGCCGACGACGGCGACGATCGAGCCGAGGGCGATGCCGCCGAGGGAGTACTCGTCGCTGAACACCAGGTTGACGTTGCCGATCCCGATGATGATCCCGGCGGCCAGCGGCACCAGGTTGATCGGGTTGGCGAAGTCGACCCGGTTCTCCTTCCAGATCTTGGCGCCCAGCAGGCCGATCATTCCGTAGAGGATCACCGTGATCCCGCCGAGCACGCCGCCGGGGATCGCGTTGACCAGGGCGCCGAACTTGGGGCAGAGGCCCAGCAGGAGCGCCACGATCGCCGCGACGTAATAGGCCGCGGTGGAGTAGACCCGGGTGGCCGCCATGACCCCGATGTTCTCCGCGTACGTGGTCGTCGGCGAGCCGCCGACCGAGGTGGCCAGCACGGTGCCGAGGCCGTCGGCGAAGATCGCCCGCCCCAGCACCGGGTCCAGATCCCGCTTGGTCATCGCCGCCACGGCCTTGACGTGCCCGGCGTTCTCCGCGATCAGCGCGATGACCGCCGGCAGCACCAGCATGCTGAAGTTCACCGAGAAGCTCGGCGCAGTGAAGGTCGGCAGCCCGATCCAGTCCGCGGTCTCCACGCCGGAGAGGTCCAGTCGGTTGTGGGTGGTGGCCTCGGTGGCGCCGCCGAGGACCGAGGTGATCGGACCGGCGGTGGCATCCAGCAGCGCGGACAGCAGGTAGCCGAAGACGAGTCCCAGCAGGATCGAGATGCGAGCCCAGAACCCGCGCAGCAGCAGGGAGGCGAGGATGACGAAGACCATCGTGGCCAGGCCGACCCACTGGTCCTGAGGCCAGTAGGTGTTCGCCACCACCGGCGCGAGGTTGAAACCGATGATGATGACGACCGCGCCGGTGACCGCGGGCGGCAGCACCGCATTGACCGCTCGCGGGCCCAGGGCGTTGATCAGCAGGCCGACCAGCGCGAGCACGACGCCGGAGACCAGGATCGCCCCCACCACGTCGCCCGAGTCCCCGCCGTTGGTCCGGATCGCGACCACGCCGCCGACGAAGGCGGCGCTGGTGCCCAGGTAGCTGGGCACCTTGCCCTTCACGACCAGGAGGAAGACGATCGTCGCGATCCCGCTCATCATGATCGCCAGGTTCGCGTCCAGGCCCATGATCAGCGGGAAGACGAACGTTGCCCCGAACATCGCCACCACGTGCTGCGCGCCGATGCCGATCGTGCGCGGCCAGGACAACCGTTCGTCGGGCGCCACCGACTCCCCGACGGGTGGGGTCTTGCCGTCCCCGTAGAGCTTCCAGCTGAACGCCATCGGTCCTCCATCGCCGGTCGAGGAGGGAACTGTGGCACCGACCACCGACACGCCGGAAGTACCTCAGCGCTAAATCTTCATCGGCGGCAGATTTCCCTCACCGCTAAGAGGTCTGTGCCGGTAGCGTCCTGCCGGTGAGTTCGAGTCCCGAGGGCCCCGCGGGCGTCCGGCACGTCTCCCTGCGCCGCGGCGTCTACGCCGACTCCGTCCGGTTGATGCAGGTCAGCCGGGACCTCGGGGGTCGCCCGGGGATCAGCGCCGTCCTGGTCGCGATGGCCACGCCACTCAACCTCGAACTCGCCGCCGGCATGGGCCTGGCGCCGGACGTCGGGGCCAGGCCCGACGAGCTGCTCATCGCGCTGCGGGCCGCCGGCGACGCCGAGCTGGCCGCCGCGCTAGCCGCCCTCGACGCAGCGCTGAGCGCGCGGGAGGGGGCCGGCGAGGCCCGTGCCGTCCCCGCCCGCACCATCGGGGCCGCACTGTCGGACCTGGACGCCGGCTCCGCGCTGGCCGTCATCAGCGTCCCCGGCCCGTACGCCGTGGCCGAGGTCGCCGACGCCATAGCGGCCGGCTCCTCGGTGCTCGTCTTCAGCGACGGCGTGCCGGTCGAGCACGAGGTGGCGCTCAAGCGGGCGGCGCACGAGGCCGGGGTGCTGGTCATGGGTCCGGACTGCGGTACGGCGATCGTCTCCGGGATCGCGCTCGGCTTCGCCAACGTCGTCCGCCCCGGCGCCGTCGGCCTGGTCGCCGCGTCCGGCACCGGCGCCCAGCAGGTCAGCTGCCTGCTCGACGCGGCCGGCGTCGGCGTCTCGCACGTGCTCGGCGTCGGCGGCCGCGACCTGTCCGCGGCCGTCGGCGGCCTGGCCACCCTCGATGCCCTCGCCGCGCTGGACACCGATGAGGGCACCGAGCGGGTGCTGCTGGTCTCCAAGCCCCCGGCTCCCGAGGTCGCCGCCGCGGTCGACGCGGCCGCCGCGCAGCTGTCCGTCCCCGTGCGGAGCGCCGTCCTCTCCGTCGACTCCCCGGACCTCACCGCCGCGGTGGAAGCGCTGCTCAGCGACCTGGGCGTCGACGTCCCCGACTGGCCGTGCCGCCCCGGGACGGCGGACGCAAGCGCGCCGGGGGCCGTCCTCAAGGGTCTCTACTCCGGCGGCACGCTGGCCGACGAGGCGATGCTCATCGCCACCCCGGTGCTCGGCGACATCCGCTCCAACACCCCGCTGCGCCCTGAGCTGGACCTCGGCACCGACCTCGCCGCGACCGGGCACGTGGTCGTCGACTTCGGCGACGACGCGCTCACCGTCGGCCGGGCGCACCCGATGATCGACCCGACCCTGCGGCTGGACGCGATCGCCGGGCTGGCGGCCGGTGGGGAGCCCGCGGTCCTGCTGCTGGACGTCGTCCTCGGGTACGGCGCCGACCCCGACCCGGCGGCCACCGTCGCCCCGGCGCTGCAGTCCGCCGGCCTGCCGGTGGTCGTGGCGCTGATCGGCACCGAGGCCGATCCGCAGTGCTGGTCCCGGCAGGCCGACGCACTGGCCGAGGCCGGCGCCGCGGTCTTCGCCTCCAACTCGGCCGCCACCCGCTACGCGCTCAGCCTGATCGGAGACGCCGAATGAGGAAGCCCCTCGGCGGACTGCTGTCCGCCCCGCCGGCCATCGTCGCCGCCGGTGTGGAGGTCTTCTCCGCAGCAGCGCGGGCCCAGGGCGCCGACGTCACCGACGTCGAGTGGCGCCCCCCGGGCTTCGGGAACCCCGACGACCTCACCCAGTTGGCCCTGGACCCGCGCCGCGCGGCGGCCAACCGGACGGCGGTCGAGCGGGTGCTCGCGGCGGGCTCGGTGCTCGTCGACGTGCGCCCGGCGCGTGAGGTCCTCGACCTGCCCGACCGGATGCTGCTGCACTCCGGCCCGCCGCTGACCTGGGCCACCGCCTCGGGCCCGATGCGCGGGGCGCTGATGGGCGCCTGCATCTTCGAGGGCTGGGCGAGCGACCCCGCGGGCGCCGAACGGGTCCTGGCCGCGGGCGAGATCGCGCTGGACCCCTGCCACCATCACCGCACCGTCGGCCCGATGGCCGGGGTGACCAGCCCGTCGATGTGGACGTGGTGCCTGGAAGACCCGGTGCACGGAGGTCGGGCCTTCTGCAACCTCAACGAGGGCCTGGGCAAGGTGTTGCGGATGGGCGCCTTCAACGAGGAGGTGCAGACCCGGCTTGCCTGGATGCGCGACGTCCTCGGGCCGGTGCTGCAGCGGGCTGTGCGCAGCCGCACCGAGCCGATGGACGTCAAGGCGATCCTCGCCCAGATGCTCCAGATGGGCGACGAGGGGCACAACCGCAACCGCGCCGGGTCGCTGATGGCGCTGCGCGAGCTGTCACCGTCCATCGTGGAGGTCGACGCCCCGGCGAAGGACGTCGCCGCCGTTTTGCGCTTCATCGGCGGCAACGAGCACTTCTACCTCAACCTCGGCATGCCGACGGCGAAACTGGCGATGGACGCTGCCCGCGAGGTCCCCGGCTCGACGATGGTCACCGCCCTCGCCCGCAACGGCACCGACTTCGGCGTGCGGACCGCCGGCACCGGTGACCGCTGGTTCACCGCGCCGGCGGACACCCCGGTCGGACTGTTCCTCGGCGACTACGGGCCCGAGGACGCCAACCCCGACATCGGCGACTCCGCGATCATGGAGACCTACGGCGTCGGCGGGTTCTCGATGGCCGCCGCGCCCGCGATCGTCCGGTTCGTCGGCGGCACCGTGCCCGACGCGCTCGCCACGACCGAGCGGATGTACCAGCTGACCCTGGCCGAGAACCCGGCGATGCAGATCCCGGTGCTCGGCTTCCGCGGCGCACCGACCGGCATCGACGTCGTCAAGGTCGCGCGCACCGGGTGGCTGCCGCAGATCAACACCGGCATGGCCGGCCGGGTCGCCGGTACCGGTCAGGTGGGCGCGGGCCTGGTCCAGCCGCCGCAGGCGTGCTTCGAGCAGGCGCTGGCCGCGCTTGCCGGGGAGTCCCGCGCCGCCGAATGAGCAGGGACGGCGGCATGGACGTCGTCCGGACCAGCAAGCGGTTGTCCTACGTGCTGCGGCACGCCCCCGACAGCGTCGGGCTGACTCTCGACGCCGCCGGCTGGGTGGACGTCGGTGATCTCCTCGCAGCGCTCGCCGCACACGGGAGGCCGCTCACCCGGGCCCAGCTGGACGACGTGGTGGCCCGCAACGACAAGCAGCGCTTCGCCGTCGACCCCCCGGCACCCGGATCCGCGCCAGCCAGGGGCACAGTGTCCCGGTGCGGCTGGGCTACGGGGCGCGTGAGCCACCCGCGGAGCTGTTCCACGGCACCGTTGAGCGGTTCCTCCCGGCCATCCTCGAGCAGGGGCTCCACCCGGGGAACCGGCACGCGGTGCACCTGTCCGCCGACGTCGCCACCGCACGCCGGGTCGGACGACGACGCGGGCAGCCCGTCGTCCTGCGTGTTGACGCCGCCGCGTTGGCCGCCGCCGGCGCCACGTTCACCCGCTCGGACAACGGTGTCTGGCTGGTGGACGCCGTCCCGCCCGGCTACCTCCGCGTTGTCGACGAGGGGTGAACGCCCGGGGCGGGTCGCCGGAACTGTCGGTCGGGGATGGCAGGATCGCGGGCAACGGATGAGCGGCGCCGACGGGCGATGCGCTGACAGGCGGGGGTGCGTGCTGCAGGATCGGCTGATCGAGCTCGTCGCGCGAGCGCCCCACAGCGACGTGCAGCGGCTGGTCCTCGAGCACGACTGGGCCAGCACCCCGCTCGGCGCCGTTGAGACCTGGTCCCCGACCCTGTTGGCGACCGTCGGTACCTGCCTGAACTCCCGGTTCCCGATGCTGTTGATCTGGGGTCCGGACCTCGTCATGGTCTACAACGACGCGTACGCGCCGCTGCTCGGTTCGCGGCACCCGGCGGCGGTGGGGCGGTCGTTGTCGGACGTGTGGGCCGACATCTGGCCGACGCTGCGGGGCATGGTCGAGGACGTGCACGGCGGCCAGGCGACGTTCAGCGAGGACCTGCTGCTGGTGACCAGCCGGGACGGGTTCGACGAGGAGACGTTCTTCACCTTCTCGTTCAGCCCGGTCGTGGAACCGGGCGGGCGGGTGGCCGGCATCCTGGACACGGTCGTGGAGACGACGCCCCGGGTGCTCGCCGCCCGGCGGATGGGCGTGCTCCAGGAGCTGGGCAGCCTTCCCCGCTCGGTACACGGCGGGACGGTCGAGGCCTGCACCGCCGCGCTCGGCGTCCTGGCCCGGGCCCGGGCCGACTGCCCGTTCGGCCAGGTGTACCTGGTCGGTGACGACGGACGCACCCGGATGGCGGCCCGCTACGGCACGCCGGGCGGCGACGACCCGCCCGGCCTCTTCGCCGACCCGGTCCGGACGGTCCTCTACACCGGCCGGACGGTCAGGGTGACCGGGCTGGCGCAGCGGCTGCCGGGACTCTCCGTCCCCAGCGCCAGTCCGGCCGGGCCCGCGGACGTCGACACGGCCGTCGTGGTACCGCTGACCGTGGCCGGGCAGACCGGCCCAGCCGGCGCGGTGGTGCTCGGGGTCAGCCCACACCTGCGCATGGACGAGCAGTACCGGGTCTTCCTGACCCTGGTCGCCGGCCAGGTCGGCGCCGCGGTCACCGACGCCCAGGCCGTCGAACACGAACGGCGCCGCGCCGACGAGCGGGCCGAGCTCGACCATGCCCGGGCGCAGTTCTTCACCGAGGTCGCCGTCACCCTGCAGCGCGCCGTCCTCGGGCCGACCGTGCTGCCCGACGGGTTCGCGGTCCACTACGAGCCGGCGACCGGCACGCTGGAGGTGGGCGGCGACTGGTACGACGTCGTCGACCTCCCCGATGGCCGGCACGGCGTGGTGGTGGGCGACGTGGTCGGCCGCGGCCTGGCCGCCGCCGCGGTCATGGGCCAGCTGCGCAGCGCCGGCCGGGCGCTGCTGCTGGAGAGCCGCTCGCCGGCGCACGTGCTCCGCGCGCTGGACCGGTTCGCCGCGCTCGTCCCCGGCGCGGTGTGCAGCACCGTCTTCTGCGCCGTCGTCGACCCCGCCACCAGGACGCTCCGCTACAGCAGCGCCGGCCACGTGCCGGCCATCGTCGCCGACGCCGACGGCGCCTTCCGGTTCCTGACCGAGGCCGGCTCGCTGCCGCTGGCAGTGGTCGACGACCTCGTCCGACCCGAGGTCGACGTCGTCCTGCAGCCCGGCTCGACGCTGCTGCTCTACACCGACGGGCTCGTGGAGCGGCGTGACGGGGACCTGGATGCGGGCATGGCCCGTGCGGCCGCCGCCCTCGCCGAGGGCCGTTCCCTGCCGCCGGCCGCGCTGGTCGGGGTGCTCACCGACCAATTGCTGGACGACGCCCCCGACGACGACGTCGCCCTGCTGCTCTACCGCTGCCACTGAACCGGGTCGGACCGGTCCGTCCCATCCGGGCGGCGCTCAGCTGGTCGACAGCACGCCCACCTCGTCGGCGAACGTGAGCCGCGCTGCGGTGAGCTCCTGCAGTTCGCCGGCGGTGAGCCCGGGTGCCATCTCCCGGACGACGAAGCCCGCGGGCGTCACGTCCAGGACGGCGAGGTCGGTGAAGACGCGGTCGACCACCCCCGCCGCCGTCAGCGGGTACGAGCACTGCGGCAGCAGCTTCGGCCGGCCGTCCCGGGTGACGTGCGTGGTCATCACCAGCACCCGCTTCGCCCCGACGGACAGGTCCATGGCGCCGCCCACGGCCGGCGGGTGCGTGACCACGTCGGTGATCCAGTTCGCCAGGTCGCCGCGCTCGGAGACCTGGAAGGCGCCGAGCACGGTCAGGTCGATGTGGCCCCCCCGCATCATCATGAAGGCGTCGGTGTGGTGGAAGAACGACCCGCCGGGCAGCAGTGTGACCGGCTGCTTGCCGGCGTTGATCAGCTCCGGGTTCTCCTCGCCGGGTGCCGGAGCCGGTCCCATGCCGAGGATGCCGTTCTCGGAGTGGTAGACGATCTCCTTGTCCGGGCCGACGACGTCGGCCACCAGCGTGGGCATGCCGATCCCGAGGTTGACGTAGGACCCGTCGGGGATGTCGGTGGCCACCCGCCGGGCGACGTCGATGTCGGACAGTGGCTGGATCACAGCACCTCCACGCGGACGACCCGGTCGACGTAGATGCCCGGGGTGACGATGGCCTCCGGGTCGAGCTCACCGAGCTCCACGAACTCGTCCACCTGGACCACGGTGAGCGCGGCGGCGGCGGCCATGGTCGGGCCGAAGTTGCGGGCGGCGGTCCGGTAAACCAGGTTGCCCCAGCGGTCGGCCCGGTACGCCTTGACCAGCGCCACGTCGCCGGGCAGGGGCTCCTCGAAGACCTGTCGTCGTCCACCGAGCACGCGCACCTCCTTGCCCTCGGCGAGCAGGGTGTCCGCGCCGGTCGGGGTGAAGAACCCGCCCAGCCCCGCCCCGGCGGCCCGCATCCGCTCGCTCAGCGTGCCCTGCGGCACCAGCTCCAGCTCGATCTCCCCGGCCCGCCAGAACTCCTCGAACCAGATCGAACCCGCCGAGCGGGGATAGGAGCAGACGATCTTCCGGACGCGGCGTTCCCGGATCAGCGCGGCGACGTCGCGCTCGCCGCTGCCGGCGTTGTTGGTGACGATGGTCAGGTCGCGGGCGCCCTGGTCGAGCAGGGCGTGCACCAGTTCCACCGGCACGCCGGAGTCGCCGAAGCCGCCGACCAGCACGGTCGCGCCGTCGGCGATGCCGGCAACCGCGTCGGCCAGCGTCGCGACCCGCTTGTCGATCACCGCGCCTCCTGCACGTACTGCTCCCGCCACCGGTCGAACTCGGTCGCGACGATGCGCTGGTCGTGCACTCCCGCCGCCGCCGGTGAGCACAGCCAGCGGATCGGCGGCCCCATCACCGCCGGGTCGAGCAGGTGCGCCCGCAGGTCGGGCGGAAAGCCGTCGGGGACCATCCCGGACGCCGTCGCGCCGCCGGGCAGCAGCACGTTGACCGTGACGCCGGTGCCCTCGAGGTCGGCGGCCATGATCCGGGACAGCGCCTCGGCGCCGGCCCGCGCGGGGCCGTAGGGGACGAAGCCCTTGCGCACCATCGTCTCGTGGTTCATCGACACGTTGACCACCCGGCCGCTCCCGGCCTCGAGCAGGTGCGGGACGACGGCACGCGCGACCAGGAAGTAGCCCGTCAGGTTGGTCTCCACCAGGTCGCGAAAGCCGTCGGAGGAGACCGACCAGAACGGCTGCGGCTCGGACAGGAACCTCGGGTTCACCGTCCGCATGCCGATGCCGGCGTTGTTGACCAGGACGTCGAGGCCGCCGAACTCCTCCACCGCCCGATCGACCCCGCGCGCCACGTCGCCCTCGTCGCGCACGTCCATCCCGATCCCGACGGCGCGGCCCGTCTGCTGCGCGCCGAGCTCCCGGGCGGCGACCTCGGCCCGGCCGGCGTCCCGTCCGGTCACAGCCACGGAGGCACCGGCGGCGAGCAGCGCCGCAGCCATCCCGGCGCCCAGGCCGCTCGTCCCGCCGGTGATCAGCACACGCACCCCGTCGGCGCGGTCGTCGTCGCTCACCAGGGAGACGCTAGCCCGGCGGGAGCGGCCGCGCCGGAACAGCCCGGCATGCCCTCCGGGCACCGCTGCGCCACGATGGTCGGGTGATCCGCAACGTGGTGGTCGGCCGGCTCCGACCGGGCACCGATCTTGCCGCCGTCCGGTCGGCTCTGGACGCGATCGTCGCCCTGCCGGTCGAGGGCCTGCTCGACGTGCGGGTCGGGCTGAACGCCGGTCTTCGCGAGGGCGCCTGGGGGTTCGCGATCACCAGTGACTTCGTGGACGCGGCCGCCTATCGCGTCTACGACGCCGATGCCGAGCACAACCGGATCCGCCGGGAGCTGTTCGATCCGCTGTGCGAGGAGATCGCCCGCATACAGTTCCAGACCTGAGCGGTCGGGCGTGCGGGGCAGGTGCCGGCCGGCCCGGCCGCATCCTCCTGGGGAACCGCCCAGAGCAGCTCGTCGGGGTCGGGGTCCGCCGACGAGCCGGCAGGCGCGGAGCACCCGCCCGCTGCCGCCGCGATGGATCGCCATGGCGCCGGCCGACCTCCTGCTCGACGAGCCCACGACGCACCTGGACCTGGCGCGCGCCGTCGACGTGCTGTTTCCCTGGTGGACAGGTTGCACGTGGAACCTGGTCGCACCGTCGTGATGGTCCCGCACGATCTCACCCTCGCCCTCCGCTACGCCGACCACCTGGTGGCGATGCGCGACGGCCGGATCGTCGCCCAGGGGTCACCCCGGGCGGTCGTCCCCGCCGACCTGCTCGCCGGGGCGTTCGGTCTACAGGCCACGTCGGAGGACGCTGAGAAGCCTTCGGGGCCGGCCTCGGTCGGCGATCAGGCGGTGCCCTCGAGTCTGACTCCCGCGGGCTCAGCGTGGTCGGCCGGCCGGTCCGGCGAACAGCGCCGAGCCGAGGCCGACGGCGAGGGCGCCCGCGTCGAGCCACGCCTGGACGTCGTCCCGGCGCAGACCGCCGGTGGGGATCGCCGCCAGGTCGGGGAACGGCTCGCGCAGTGCCCGCAGCCCGGCCGGACCGAGTTGGACGGCCGGGAAGAGCTTGACCGCCGCGCAGCCCAGCCGCTGCGCCCGCATCACCTCCCCGGCGGTGAGGCACCCGACGACCGCAGGCAGGCCGGTGGCGACCATCGCCGCCGTCACCACGTCGTCGCAGCCTGGTGACACCAGGAAGCCGGCGCCGGCGCTGGCCGCCGCCTCGGCCTGCTCGGGGCTGGTGACGGTGCCGACCCCGACGAGCAGGTCCAGCCCCCGGTCGGCGGTGAGGTCCCTGACCGCCTGGACGGCATCCGGCACGGTGAAGGTGATTCCCACCGCCCGGATGCCGCGGTCGGCGGCGGCGGAGGCGCGGCGGAGCGCTTCTCCGACGTCAGCTCCCCGGATCACGGCAAGAATCCGCGATCGCGCGAAGGTGGTGAGGACATCGTTCATTCGGTGTTGGCGTGGGCCGCGCGGGCCCGGTCGTTGTCGACGTCCCGCTGACGGGAGAGATCGAGGCAGACGACGTCGAGCACGACGTGCGTGGCCTGGTCGAACAGGCTGGACAAGGGTTGCACCGTCGTTGCCTCGCCGGGGCGGCGGTACTTGGTCGCGGCCGGCACGGTGAGCACGACGTCGGCCGGCTGGGCCAGTGGCGAGTCGGCGTCGGTGGTGACGGCGTGCACGGTGGCCCCGGCTCCTACTGCCTGTTCGGCGACACGCACGGTCCCGGCCGTGGTTCCGGACCCGGACACCGCGATCACCGTGTCTCCCGCAGCGATCGGGGGAGTGGTGGTTTCCCCGACGACGTACACCCGGAGCCCGAGGTGGCTCAGCCGCATGGCGAAGGCCTTGGCCATGAGTCCCGAGCGGCCCTCACCACTGACGAAGACGCGCTGGGCACCGGCGAGCCGGTCGGTCAGGGCGGCGACCTCCGCCCGGGAAACCTTGGCCAGCACGGTGGTCATCTCGTCCAGAACGGTGTCGATCAGATCGGTGCTCATGCGGAACCTCCATCGGGATGTGCGGCCTGGCCGAGCGCGAGGACGGCGGCCAGTGGATCGTCGGCCTGGGTGACCGCCGAGCCCACGATGACCCGGAGCGCCGGAACGTCGGCGAGCGCGGGCAGGTCCTCGACGGTCAGCCCGCCGGCCAGGGCCAGTCGCCGGCCGTCCGCCCAGGAGCCCAGCAGGTCGGCGGGCCGGGCACCGCCGGCCTGGGCGTCCTTGCCGACATGGGCGGCGAGGACCACGGTCTGCGCCAGGCGGGCGGCCAGCGTCTCCCGCCGTCCAGCCGACAACCCCATGAAGTCCACGACGACCTCGCGACCGCGTTCCTCGGCGATGCGCACCGCCGTGTCGACCGTGGCGTCGTCGGCGAGCCCGAGGACCGTCGCCGCGGAGGCGCCGGCGTCGTAGAAGAGGGTGAACTCGAACGCCGCGTCGTCGGCAGTCTTCAGGTCGGCCAGCACGGGGGTTGCGCCGGCCGCTTCGACGATTGCGGTGAACCCTGCCACTCCGTACTGCTTGATCAGCGAGGTGCCGACCTCGATCCAGTCGGCGTGTGGTGCCACCGCTCCGGTGACGGCCAGCGCACGGGTCAGCGGAAGGCGGTCGAGGGCTACTTGCAGCTCCACGGGCGGTCCTCTCGACGTGTCGGCTGGACGGGACGCCCGTCCAGGAACGTGTTCAGTTGCTCACGGGTGGGCAGGCCGTCCTTGTCCCCCGGGCTGGTCGTGGCCAGGGCGCCGACGGCCGCTGCCCGGCGCAGCTGACCGGTCAGGTCCAGACCGTCGAGGTGGGCGCTGATCAGGCCGGCAGCGAAGCCGTCGCCCGCCCCGACGGTGTCCACGGCGGCCACCGGGAAGATGGGCTGGTTCCACCGCTCGGCGGTGGTGTATGCGCTCGCTCCCGCTGCCCCGCACTTGACGATGACCCGGGACGCCCCCTGGTCGAGGTAGAACCCAGCGATACCCGGCGGATGGTTCCGCCCGGTGAGCAGATAGCCCTCCCCGGCTCCGGGCAGGACCCAGTCGGCCCGCGCGGCCATGTCGTTGACGACCCGGACCATCTCCTCCGGGCTGGCCCAGAGGCTGGGGCGCAGGTTCGGGTCGAAGGAGATCGTGGCGCCGGCGGCTCGGGCGACGTCGACCGCGCGGAAGGCGAAGGCCCGGGTGCTCGCCGACAGAGCAAGCGGGATCCCGGTCAGGTGCAGGTGCCGGGCCGTGGCGATGTAGCTGTCGGTGGCCGGGGAGGCGGCCAGCCGGCTGCCCGCCGAGTCGCGGCGGAAGTAGACCACGTCCGGGTCGCCGCCCTCGGCCCTGCTCTTCAGCTGGAAGCCGGTAGGAGCGTCCGAGTCCAAGGTGACCGTGGAGATGTCGACGTTGGCGCCGGCCAGTTCCGCGAGCGCGAACCGTCCGAACGGGTCGTCGCCGACCCGGCCGATCCAGCCGACCGGGTGCCCGAGGCGGGCGAGCCCGGTGGCCAGGTTGGTCTCGGCGCCGGCGAGTGCCCGGCGGTAGGTCGAGACCAGCTCGAGGGGACCGGGTTCCTGGGCGACGAACATGGCCATCACCTCTCCGAACGTCACCGCATCCAGCGAGCAGGGGAGGTCGACGGTCCGAGTGGCGGACATGGGGGTTCTCCGATCCGGCGCGATGCGCCGCGGGCTTGGACGACCGGGTTGACCAGCCGGCCGATCCCGCTGGCGGCGATGTCGACGGTGTCGCCGGGGCTGATGGGGGTGTACTCGCCGGGCGCACCGGTCAGCACGACGTCGCCCGGGCCGAGGGTCATGAACGACGTGAGGTAGACGAGCACCTCGACCACCCCGCGGGCGAGGGCCTGCGTGGACGCCGGCCGGAGCGCGCGCCCGTTGAGCGAGACGGTCACCCGGGTATCGGTGGCATCGAGGTCGGTCTCGATCCAGGGTCCCAGCGGAGTGAAGCCGTCGTACCCCTTGGCGGTGGTCCACAGTGGATCGCTGCGCTGCAGGTGACGGGTGGTCACGTCGTTGCCGATCGTGTAACCGAGAACAGCGGTGAGTGCGTCGGCCCGAGTCAGGTGATGCGCCGGCCGGCCGATGACGACCGCGAGCTCGCCCTCGGCATCCACCCGGCCGATCCCCGGCGGAACGGGAATGGGGTCGCCGGGCCCGATGAGGCTGCGTGCGGACTTGAGGAAGGCCTGCGGCGGCTTGCGGCGGTCCCCGGGACCGGTGTTGTGCGCCATGCCGACGATCACCCGCGGTTCGACCGGCGCGAGCAGCCGGGCCTCATCCACCGGTACACGAGTTCCGGTGCGGCGCGGCATCGGAGCGAACGCATCGTCCAGGAGGAGGAGCGTGTCCCCCTCCTGCACGGCGTGCACGGACCTCCCCGCGTGTGCGATGCGGGCGATCCGCATCTCAGGCCGTGAAGGCCGCAGGTGCGGAGCGGGCGGTCCGGTCGCGGCGGACCAGCGGCGTGACCGCCGCCGCCACCGCCAGGGACAGCGCCATCAGCAGGAACGACGCGGAGGAGGAGCCGGTGCTCGAGTCCAGCCACCCCACCAGGTAGCTGCCGGCGAAACCGCCGACGGCACCGAAGGAGTTGACCAGGGCGATCGCGGGGGCCGCGGCTCGAGCCGGCAGGAACTCCGAGATGCTGGCGAAGTACGGCCCGTACGGCGCATACATCGCACCGCCGGCGATCACCAGCAGCACGAAGGACAGCCAGAACCGATCGGGGCCGAGCAGATAGGAGCCGTAGAATGCGGCCGCCCCCAGGGCCAGCCACGGCCACACGTACAGACTGCGGTTGCCGGAGCGGTCCGAGGCGCGGCTGTTCAGCACCATGAGGAGGACGGCCAGGGCATAGGGCGCGCCGGAGATGACGCCGGTCAACCCGATCCCCTGACCGGAACCGGCCTTCACGATCGTGGGCAGCCAGAACACGAAGCCGTAGACACCCAGGCTCCAGAGCAGGTACTGCGCCGACAGCAGCAGAACGTTGGGCGAGCGCATCGCCGCTCCCCAGCTGCGGACCGGCTGCAGGGCGGACTGCTCTGCGGCCAGCGTCCGCTCCACGCCGTCCCGCTCTGCCGGGTTCAGCCATCCGGCGTCCTTCGGCCGGTCGGCGACCAGCGCGCGGAAGACGAATGCCCACAGGATCGCGGGAACGCCCTCGAGGATGAACATCCACCGCCATGAGGTGGCTTCGATGAGGTACCCGGACACGACGGTGAGCCACAGCACCGTGACCGGGTTGCCGAGGATCAGAAAGGTTTTCGCGCGGCCACGTTCCTTCTTGGTGAACCAGTGGCTCAGGAAGATCACCATGGCGGGCAGCACGGCTGCCTCGACGACACCGACCAGGAAGCGCACCACCATCAACGTGGGGACGTTGGTCAACACACCCTGCAGGGAAGCCAGGGCTCCCCAGGCGATGAGGCTCCAGAAGATGAGGGTGCGAACGCTGCGGCGTTCGGCGTAGAGGGCGCCGGGTACCTGGAACAGGAAGTAGCCCACAAAGAACGCCGCGCCCAGCAGCGCCGCGATCCCCCCGGTGATGCCCAGGTCCTCGCGCATCCCACCGGCGACCGCCACCGAGTAGTTGGAGCGGTCCAGGTAGGCGAGGCTGTAGGTGACGAAAGCAATCGGTAGCAACCGCGCCCAGCGTTGCGTGCCGAGCACCCCCTGATCACCAGCTGTCGGGGCGCTGGCCCCGGACGGTGTGGGCATGACACGAAGCTCCTGGTCATGGGTGCGACGGATCGTGCGTGCCGCATCGTGGAAAGACTTGCCGAACTGCGAGAAGCATGCCGATCTCTGCGGAGTGTGTCAACCATCTCTTTCAACCAGCAGCAAGATTTGCTGCATCATGAGAAAATCGAACGTCATGTCGGACAGCGGGGGAACTCAGGCGACGTCGGCCTCCGGTCGACGTTCCACCGACATGGTCGGCAAGGCGCTCGCCGTGCTGTCTCTGCTGGGCGACCGTCCCGCCGGCTCCACGCTTTCGGAGCTGTCGCGGGCAGCGGGCTATCCGACGAGCACGACCTACCGGCTGCTCGGGGCGCTCAACCGGGACGGCTTCGTCTCACTCGACGAGGTCACCAAGCGCTATCACCTCGGGCTGAAGGTCTTCGAGCTCGGCCTGCGCGTCTCCCAGGCTCACGGCTTCACCGGCGTGGCGCTCCCGATCATGCAGGAGCTGTCCGCGTTCACCCGCGAAGCCACCCTCATGTCTGTGCTCGACGGGCACCAGCAGCTGTACGTCCACTATTTCGAGGGCCCCCAGCAGGTCAGCGTGACCGGTGAACCGGGCAGACATGGCCCGCTGCACTGCACGTCGATGGGGAAGATCCTGGTCGCGTTCGCGCCGTCCGCCGTCCGCGACGAGCTGCTGGCGACCCTGGACCTGCCGCCCGCCGGGCCTCATGCCATCACCGACCGGGAGGCCTTCGGTCGGGAGATCGCCGAGGTCGCGCGATGTGGTCACGCGATCTCCGACGAGGAGCACGAAGCCGGCATCCGAGCAGTGGGTGTTCCGGTGCTCAGGCCGGACGGGACGGCCATCGCGGCGTTGTCCGCCGCGGCGCCCGCCTTCCGCGTGAGCCTCGATCAGTTGATCGGTTTCGTGCCCGCGCTGACCGGCGCAGCCCGGGAGCTCGCGGTCCGCCTGCCCGTCCGGGCCTGACGCCGCCGAGGCCGCGGGGCGCAAGCAGTGGACGGTACGAGGTCGGTCCACCCGCGAAGAGTTCTGTTCCGGACGGGCCGACTCCGCGCCCCAGGTCCTCCTCGCTCGTTCCTGGCTGCGAATGCTCCCGGAACTGTCGTCAGACCCTGACGATGGCGGCCACCGGGCCGCCGCCGGACGGCCCCTGGTGCACCGCCGCGACCGACACGAACACCGCCGGGTCCCCGGTCACCGAGGCGGCGACGCCGCCGACGGTCGCCTTGATCTGGCGGTGCCAGAACACGTCGGAGTCGTCCAGCATCGCGTTGCGCCGGCCGCGCACGTAACCGGTCGGGTCGGCCTCGCACTTGAGGAAGACATTGACCAGCCGGTCGCCGAGGTCGCTGGTGCGCGGGCGCTCGGGCAGGTCGAGGCCGGCGTCCCGGACGGCGTTCCAGATGCCGTCGGAGTCGAGCGCGTCCTCCATCACCGAGTGGCCGACGCGGTACTTCCCGCCGTGCCCGCGCGCGTTGCCGACGACGACGATCTGCGCCCGGTCGAGCTCGACGCCCGAGGAGCATGAGGCGACCGCGCTGAACAGCGAGAAGTCGCGCATGACCTGCCTCTGCTCCGGCATCTCGATCTCGCCCAGCGCCAGCGCGATGCCCAGCGCGGTGGTGCCGTTGGAGAGGTCCATGGAGCCGTGCGGCTCGTCGTAGTAGGTCTCCTGACCGCGTGACTTGGCCTCGCGGATGGTCTCGATGGTCAGCAGCGGGGTCTTGGTCTGCACGTAGTGGACGTCGGCGGGGTCGGTGATCCCGGCCTCGGCCATCGCCCGGCGCACGCCCTCGGCGACCTTTTCCACCATGCTCAGCCGGCCGATGTCCTCGGGCAGCAGGGTTTCGCTCATCGCGAAGCCCACGGTCAGCCGCGGCTCGTCGGTCTTCTCCACGGCGTCCTCGGGGAGCGTGGCGAAGATGGTGGCGTGCGGGCTGATGACGCCGTCCGTGCCGCCGGACCAGACGATCGGGATCTGCTTGACCTCCTCCGCCGTCCGGGTGCCCTTCGCCACCAGCACCTCGCGGAACGCGCGGTCGGCGATGATCCGGGTGTAGTCGTTGACCCCGCCGTTGCCCTCCGTCTTGCCGATCACGGCGATGACCCGGTCGGCGTCCAGAACGCCGTCGTCGATGAGCTTCGCGAGCTCGGAGGCGTCGCTGACGTTGTGCAGCGGGACCTTGCGGACCTCGATCGGTGCGGGCATCGGTTCACTCTTCCTTTGTCGGTGGGGGGCGGGAGGGTCCTTCTGCAGGACGGTGCCGACGTCGTCGCGACTGACGGCGTCGGAGATGTGCTCGAGGGAGGTGATGACGGCGCGGCGCTCGTGGTCCGCGGCCGCACCGCCGTCGACGAACCGGAGCGCGGCGTCGACCTTGGGCCCCATGCTCCCGCGGGCGAACTGGCCGGCCGCCGCGTGCTCGCGCAGCTGGGCTGCGGTCACCGCGCCGAGCGGACGCTGCGCCCGCGTGCCGAAGTCGACCATCACGTTGGGGACGTCGGTGGCGATCACCAGGGTGTCCGCGCTGAGCTCCCGGGCCAGGAGCGCTGCGGTGAGGTCCTTGTCGATGACGGCCTCGACGCCGCGCAGCGCCCCGCCGTCCCGACCGTCGTCCACGACCGGCACCCCCCCGCCGCCGGCGCAGACGACGACGAACCCGGCCGAGACCAGGGCCGTGATCGCCGGGACGTCGACGACGGACAGCGGTTCGGGCGAGGCGACCACCCGCCGCCAGCCGCGCTCGCCGCGGTCCTCCCACACCTGGCCGAGGTCGATGAACCGCTGCGCCGCCTCGCGCGGCAGGAACCGGCCGACCGGCTTGGTGGGGGCCTGGAAGCCCGGATCGCCGGGGTCGACGAGGGTGCGGGTGACCAGGGCGGCGGTCCGCTGCGAGAGCCCGAGCGCGGCCAGGCCGGCGTCCAGCTCGTCGGCGATGGTGAAGCCGATGGTCGCCTGGGTCTGCGCGACGTTCCAGTCCAGGGGCACCGGCGGTACCTCGTGCGCGGCCAGCTCGTTCTTGACCAGCAGGTTGCCCACCTGCGGGCCGTTCCCGTGGGTCAGCACCACCTGGACGCCGGTGGCGACCACCTCGGCCACGTGCCCCGCGGCGACGGCGATCGCGTCGCGTTGCGCACCGGGGGTGGCCGACCCGTCCGACCCGGTCATGGCGTTCCCCCCGAGCGCGATGACGACGCGGCGGGGGGGAGGGGTCACCGCGCGACCCTAGCCGCTGAATGCCTTAGCGGTGAAGTAGTTCGGAAATCCGTCGCGCAACCGGTCGAGGACCGGCAGGGTGCGCACGGTGGGCGACGAGGAACGCCTGACCGTGGCCGGCTCGGGGACCCAGCCGTCGCGGGCCGCTCGGCGGGGCGAGGTCGTGCTGCGAGATCCGGGGCCCGGGAGCGCCGCCGTCCTCGCCCTGCTGCACCACTACGCGGCAGTCGGCTTCCGAGGGGCTCCCCGACCGGTCGGGTCCGGCTGGTCCGCCGACGGGCGCGAGGCGCTTCAGTTCCTGCCCGGTTCGAGCCCGCATCCGGGGGCCTGGCCGGACGACGCGCTGCCGGCCCTCGGCGACCTGGTCCGCCGCGCCCACGAGGCCGGCGCGGGCTTCCAGCTACCGGCTGGAGCCCAGTGGCGTCCGTGGTGGGGTCGTCCGGCACGCCATGGTCGCGTGGTCATCGGGCACTGCGACGTCGGGCCGTGGAACGTGGTCGCGGGGGACGACGGCGTCCCGTACGCGCTCCTCGACTGGGAGTTCGCCGGCCCCGTCGACCCCGTCCTGGAACTCGCCCATGCCGCGTGGTTGAACGCCCAACTGGTCGACGACGACATCGCCGAGGCGCATGGGCTGCCGTCGGCCGCCGTGCGGGCGGGCCAGGTGCGGCTGCTGCTCGACGGTTACGGCACACCGGCGGCCGAGCGGGCGGGTTTCGTCGACCTGCTGCTGGAGGTGGCCGTCCGGTCAGCCCGGGCGGAGGCGGTCGAGCAGGCGGTCACGCCGGAGAGCACCACTGCGGTCACCGCCACCGGGTACCCGGTGCTGTGGGCGATCACCTGGCGGGCACGCAGCGCGGCCTGGATGGTGCAGCATCGCGGGTTGCTGGAGCGCGCCCTCGGCTGACCAGCCGTCGCCGCCGGCTCAGCGCCGCCAGAAGTCGTACCGGTCGCGCCTGGCCGGAAGCCGGCGGCCTCCACGATGGCGATCGCGAGGCCGAAGCGCTGGGCGACCGAGTGCGGCACGTGCGCGTCGCTGCCGAAGCTGACCGCCGTCCCGCCCTCCTCGCGGAACCAGCGCACCAGGTCCACCGACCACAGCGGGCTGGTGGTGTTGACCTCCAGCGCGCGCCCGTCGGCGGCCAGGGCGCGGAAGACGGCGCGGTACTCCTCCTCGAAGTGCTGCTCCGGGTACCGGTCGCGACCGCCGGGCCAGGTACGCCGCGGGAAGTCGCAGTGCGCCAGCACGTGGAAGACGTCGCTGGTCTCGACCATGGTGACCATCTCGCCCAGGTAGCGCCGCATCGTCTGCTCGGCGGTGCCCGCGGTGAGCAGCCGGCTCACCCCGATCAGTTGGCCGTCCAGCGTCAGTGAGTGCAGCGAGCCGAGCACCCGGTCGACGGGGGAGGCCTTGAGGTGCGCGGCGATGCTGCCGGCGAACAGGTGCGGCTCGCCGGCCTCGACCCCGGACCAGACCCGCAGCTGGGGAAAGCGGTCCCGGCACTCCCAGATCGTCTCGGCGTAGACGTCGCTGTCGATCGGGCGCTGGTTGGCCGGGTGCCGGTCGGTGACCCCGTCGGTGCTGGCCCGGTCGTCGGCCCCCCACACGGTGAAGTCCAGGTGCTCGGTGAAGGCGATGGCCGGCAGCCCGATTCGCACCGCCTCCGCACAGGCGCCGAGCATCGAGGCGCGGGGTCCGGTGTCCCAGGAGAACTCGCTGTGCACGTGGTTGTCCGGCGGAAGCCTTCTCGGCGGGACCTCGGGCGACATCGCCGCCCATCTTCCTCCCGTCGTCCACAGGGTGCGCTCACCGGTCCGGGCGCTGTCGGTGGCGACGCCTACGGTCGGGGCATGAGTAGCCTGTTGACCCCGACGTCCGAGCCCCGGTTCGCCGCCGCCGACGAGGCGCTCGGTGTGCTGCGCGAGCTCACCGGGCGCTCCGACGCGGTCTTCCGGGAAGGTCAGGACGCCGCCGTCGCCGCGCTGGTCGAGCGGCAGCAGCGAGCCCTGGTCGTGCAGCGCACCGGCTGGGGCAAGTCCGCGGTCTACTTCGTCTCCACCGCCCTGCTCCGCCGCCGCGGCAAGGGGCCCACGCTCCTGGTGAGCCCGCTGCTCGCGCTGATGCGCGACCAGGTCGCCGCCGCGGCCCGCGCCGGCATCAAGGCCGTGGAGATTTCCAGCGCCAACGCCACCGAGTGGGACAACGTCGCCGCGCGGCTGGCCGCCGACGACGTCGACGTGCTGCTGGTGTCCCCCGAGCGGTTGACCAACCCCCGGTTCCGCGATGAACAGCTGCCCGGCCTGGTCTCCCGTTGCGGCCTGCTCGTCGTCGACGAAGCGCACTGCGTCTCCGACTGGGGCCACGACTTCCGCCCCGACTACCGGCGTATCCGCGACCTGCTCGGCCAGCTCCCGGCCGGCACCCCGGTCCTGGCCACCACGGCAACGGCCAACGAGCGGGTGGTGGCCGACGTCGCCGAGCAGCTGGGCGCCGGTGGCGTCGCGGTCACCACCGTGCGAGGTCCGCTCGCCCGCGACTCGCTGCGGCTGGGCGTGCTGCGGCTGGACACCGACCGGGCCCGGCTGGCCTGGCTCGCCTCGCACATCGGCGACCTGCCGGGCAGCGGCATCGTCTACACCCTCACCGTCGCTGCGGCCGAGGAGACGGCGGCGCTGCTTCGCGACGCCGGGCACCAGGTGCGTGCCTACACCGGCCGGCTGGACGACGCCGATCGCAAGGACGCCGAGGAGGCACTCCGGGAGAACAGGGTGAAGGCGCTGGTGGCCACCTCGGCCCTGGGCATGGGCTTCGACAAGCCGGACCTGGGATTCGTCGTCCACCTGGGGGCGCCGTCCTCGCCGGTCAGCTACTACCAGCAGGTCGGTCGTGCCGGCCGCGCTGTGGAGCACGCCGACGTGCTGCTGCTCCCCGGCCCCGAGGACATCGCGATCTGGCAGTGGTTCGCCACCTCCTCCATGCCGCGGGAGGACCACGCCGCGGCGGTGCTGACCGCCATGGCCGACGGCAAGGCCTGGTCGGTGGCGCGGCTCGAGACCGTCGCCGACGTGCGCCGGTCCCGTCTCGAGCTGCTGCTCAAGGTGCTCGCCGTCGACGGGGCGGTGGAGCGCGTGCAGGGCGGCTGGCGGTCCACCGGCCGGCCGTGGGTATACGACGCCGACCGTTACGCCCGGGTGACGCAGACCCGGGAGGCCGAGCAGCGGGCGATGCTCGCCTACGCCAAGCCGGTCGACTCGGCGGAGTGCCGGATGGCCTTCCTGCAGACGGCGTTGGACGACCCGACGGCCGCCCCCTGCGGCCGGTGCGACGCCTGCGCCGGGCCCTGGTACTCCGCCGATGTCCCCGCCGGAGCGGCCGAGGCGGCGTCGGCCCGGCTCGACCGGCCCGGGGTGGAACTGGCCCCCCGAGCCCAGTGGCCCACCGGCGCCGACCGCCTCGGGGTCGAGGTGAAGGGGAAGATCGCCGCTGGCGAGCAGCTGGAGACCGGCCGGGCGGTGGCTCGGCTGACCGACCTCGGCTGGGGCCAGCGACTGCGCACCCTGCTCGGGGACGACGGCGTCGGCGGGGTGGCCCAGCTGACCGAGGGCGTCGAGGCCCCGAGCATCGAGGAGGACCCGGACGCCGCATTCGACGTCGCGCACCGGGTGATCCGCCCCGGCCTGCCCTCCGACGCCCCGCCGGACGACGAGCTGCTGAAGGCCTGTGCCAGGGTGCTCGGCTCGTGGAACTGGGCGCAGCGCCCAGCGGCCGTGGTGGCGATGCCTTCCCGTCGCCGGCCCGCCTTGGTTTTTGGCGTGGCCCAAGGTCTGGCCCGGCTCGGGCGGCTGCCCTACCTCGGTGAGCTGAGCTACGCCCACGGAGGTCCCACCGGTTCCCCCGGCGGCAACAGCGCCTTCCGGCTGGCCGGCGTCTGGGGCCGGGTGGTCGTGTCCGAGGAGCTGCGGAAGCGACTGGCGTCCGTGGCCGGGCCGGTCCTGCTGGTCGACGACCTGGCCGACTCCCGCTGGACGGTGACCGTGGCCGGGCGCGAGCTGCGCCGGGCGGGTGCGTCCGCGGTGCTGCCGTTCGCGCTGGCGCTCACCGCCTGAAAGAGGATCTCTCTGCGCCCCACTACTTGCAGGATCGCGGCGGGGCCCTGCAGGGAGGCCGATCAGGCTGCGGCGGTTGTCCACAGGTTTTCGAACAGCTGTGCGAAACCTGCGGTAGCGTGCCGGCATGTCGCTCGCACACCAGCCGTCGATGTGGGACGTCGCCGACGAGCCGGTGCTCACGCCGCTCCGCGGCCGCGTCACCCGCCACCCGCTCACCCGGGGCGCCTGGGTCGACCACCTGCCCGGTTGGGTGGAGGGCTCCGACGCCGTGCTCGAGGTGCTGCTGGGCGACATCGGCTGGCGGGCCGAACGGCGGCAGATGTACGACCGGGAGGTCGACGTGCCCCGGCTGCTCCGCTGGTACGGCGACGGCGAGACGCTGCCGCACCCCGCGCTCACCGACGCCCGCAGTGAGCTCAACATGCACTACGGACCGGAGCTCGGTGAGCCCTTCGTGACCGCGGGCATGTGCCTGTACCGCGACGGGCGGGACAGCGTCGCCTGGCACGGCGACCGCATCGGGCGCAGCCGAACCGAGGACACGATGGTCGCCATCGTCTCCTTCGGCTCACCGCGCGCGCTGATGCTGCGTCCCGTCGGCGGCGGGGAGAGCCTGCGATTCAGCCTCGGTCACGGCGACCTCGTCGTCATGGGCGGCTCGTGTCAGCGCACCTGGGAGCACTGCATTCCCAAGACGGCCAAACCGATCGGTCCCCGGGTCAGCGTCCAGTTCCGGCCGCGCGGGGTTGCCTGACCGCCCGAATGCCCTGGTCGACAGCCGGTGTCCGGCATCGCACGGGGCACCCGCGCACCCCCCTGCCGACTCCTCTTCGGGGCGTGTATGGTTCTCCTTGCACCGCGCGAGAACGGACCGGGTCGCCAGCCTGGTCAACCGCCGGTCGAACCCCTGCGGTCCGACTGCTGCGGAACGCGATGTACAGTGGAAATCAGCGCCACGGAGAACGGTCGAGCAGTCGGCCGAGGAACGTGCGCGTCCGCTCCTTGAGAACTCAACAGCGTGCCGAAAGTCAGTGCCAAGTAACAAATCCCTATCCGGGTCTTTTGGATTCGGTGGGTTCCTTTGGTTGATTGAACGAGAGTGCCAACTCTCGGTCTCAGCTGCGATCAAATCATCTACGGAGAGTTTGATCCTGGCTCAGGACGAACGCTGGCGGCGTGCTTAACACATGCAAGTCGAGCGAGGCCCACTCTTCGGGGTGGTGCCCTAGCGGCGAACGGGTGAGTAATACGTGGGCAACCTGCCCTCAGCTCTGGGATAACTCCAAGAAATTGGTGCTAATACCGGATGTG
>NZ_FNOZ01000075.1 GCF_900107175.1 Modestobacter sp. DSM 44400
CCCCAGGGCCACCGACCCCCGCTCGTGTCCGTGGCGGACCGCGACCCGCTCGGGGTTGTGCTTGCCCTTCAGGCCAGCCAACGCAGACACGTCGGCCTCCATCAGCGCGTTCATCACCTGCATCCCGGCGCCAACCGCCAGGGCCAGCAGCCCCTCCTGCATCGATTCGGCGATCTCAGCCATCGCCACGCTCACCCGCTCGGGCACGGCCACCCCGGGCGCGTCCGGTGTGTCGGTCTCGGTCTTCTGGTAGGTCTTGCTCACGGCGGTCCCCTGTTCGGATGGAGTCTTGGCGGACGCCCAACACCTACCTCACGGCCGGTGCAGGCGGGGGACCGCCACCTCAACTTCCACGAGACCCGGGACAACCTCGGGGACTCGTTGCAGACCTACGACATCAAGAAGGAACGCACAGATCTCTATGCCCGAAGCCGGGCGTCTTCGAGATCGTCGACGTGCCCGAGATGGTGTTCCTCATGGTCGACGGGCACGGCGATCCGAACACCTCAGTGGCCCGTCGCGAGGCAGTCGAGGCGCTCTACGCGGCCTCCTATGCAGTCCCAGCCGTGGGAAAGAAGACGCTGGGAAGGGTGCACACGGTGGCGCCCCTCGAAGGACTGTGGTCAGCAGAGGACCTGGACGTCTTCCGCACCCGCGACGAGAGCGCGTGGGACTGGACCCTGATGATCGCCCAACCCGACTGGACCACTCTCGCGATCGTGGATGACGCACTGGCCGTCGCGCAGAAGAAGAAGCAGTTGCCCGCACTCGGTCTCGTTCGCTTCGAGCGCTACACGGAAGGCCGCAGCGCGCAGATCCTGCACATCGGCTCCTATGACGATGAAGGCCCACCGCTCCAACGCCTACATGGTGAGTTCCTCCCCGTCGACGGACTCGCACCGGTGGGGCGCCACCACGAGATCTACCTCTCGGATGCCCGCAAGACCGAACCCGCCAAGCTGAGGACCATCCTGCGTCAACCCGTCACGGCAGTCACATGACCGACCGCCGGGCGTTCTCCGTTGCAGCCGGGCAATGGCGCGGATCGGAGAAGACTCTTTCCCTGTCCGTTGACTGCCCGGGCGGAGGTAGATCCTCCCCGAGGACGTTTCCATAGGTGAGCACCGGCTCGATGCACAGGTCGTGCGCACCTGCCGAGCAGGATGGGTGCATGGCGTCCTTCGCAACGAGCCCAATGAGCACCCTGGTGGACGTCCCCGTCCGCTACGACCTGGCCGAGAGCACATGCCCAGCACTGCGCATCGGAGATCTGGTCGAGCCGGACGCACTGGTGGATCTGCCGCTCGGGTACGGCAGGTCCTCCGGCGACGCAGAGTTGCGGGCGCTGATCGGTGCCGGAACCGATGTGGACGCCGGGCAGGTGCTGGTGACGGTCGGGGCCATCGAGGGGATGTTCCTGCTCGCTCAGGACCGGTGCCGGCCCGGCGACGCCGTGGTACTGGCGAGCCCGTGTTTTCCACCGGCCCGGAGCATCCCCGCGGGACTCGGGGCGCGCATCGACGTCGTGGCGCTGCGTTTCGATGATGGTTACCGGCTCCCTCTCGACACGGTCGCAGACGCCCTCACACCGCAGACCCGACTCGTGTCGGTCGCCTCGCCTCAGAACCCGTCCGGAGTTCGGCTGACCGAGGAGGAGCTCCGCGGCCTGCTCGCCGCCGTCGACGAGCGTGCACCGGAAGCCGTCGTACTGGTCGACGAGACCTACCGTGAGTCGACCTACGGTGACGCGCCGGTGCCGGCTTCGGCGGCCGCCATGTCGCCCCGCGTGGTGACGTGCGGGTCGTTGTCCAAGGCGCACGGCGCGCCCGGCCTGCGGCTGGGCTGGCTGACGACGACTGACGCCGACCTGTACGAGCGGGTGCGTAACGCCAAGTTCCTCACCACGATCGCCTGCTCGGCACCCGATGAGTTCCTCGCCGTACAGCTGCTGCGCCGACGCAGCGAGGTGCTCGCTCCACGGGCGGCACTGCTGCAGCGTGCACTTGCCGAGCTGGAGCAGTGGGTGCGCGATCAGCCCCTGGAGTTCGTTCGCCCTGACGGGGGAGCGCTGTGCTGCCTCCGACTTCCTCGCGACCGAGTGCCCGACGGCGCCGTGCCTGGCTTCTACGCCCGGCTCGCTGCGAACGACACTCGAGTCGCCCCCGGCTCCTGGTTCGGCGAGGAGGACCGGGTGTTCCGCCTGGGATTCGGCCACCTGCCACGACCCGACTTCACCGAGGCCCTCGCCCGGCTCGCCGACGCGCTGTAGCCCTTCCGCTGGACGGAGCTGCTGCTGAGGGCTCGTTCACTGGACGAACCGACTGCTGGGCGTCGCGCGCTGCCACGGATCCTGTGTCAGTCGGCTGCCGTCCGCGCGCACCGGCATGGCGGCGCTGTGGGTCCTCAACAAGTCCAACCGACGCCGACGGCACCCGCCGACGTCGGCGTATCGCGGGCAGGGAGATGGCGCGCGAGATGGCGGCCGATCGTCACCAACACGCTGCGACGGAGTTCTACGCGCGCGCCAACCGCCGCGGCTGGTGACCGGCAGACCAGCCAGCTGGTCCGCGGGACCATGCAACCGCCGCGAGGGTCGCTCAGCTGGCGGCTGCGCCCACCGGCGTCGAACAGCTCGTCTAGGTGCGGTTGCGTCCGAGTGAGGCGGTACCGGCCTTGAACGCGTACAGGGCGCTCCAGCTCGACAGTATCGCCGCGACCGTGCGCAACGCCCTGGGTGCCAAGGAGGTCGTGGTCTGGGTGGCGACGAGGACCCCCTGATCCCGGCGGCCGATTGGCCCAGGCCCGTGGATCTAGGACCGACCACCCTCGCGGGGCTCGGCGGCTCGCGGTGGCACGTCCGCCCCCTGCGGCACCACGGTGCGGTCCGCGGCGCCCTCACGCTCCGGAAGCCGGCGGGAGAACCGCTCAAGGCCGACGAGGAGCGACTGCTGGGCGACCTGGTCGCCCAGACGGGCCTGGTTATCGCGCACGAGGCTCAGCGGGCGGAGCTGCAGTCGGCGGCCCGGCGGATCGTGACCGCCCAGGACGCTGCGCGGCGGCGGGTCGAGCGCGACCTCCACGACGGCGCCCAGCAGCGGTTGGTGACCCTGGGCCTCGAGTTGGGGATGCTTGCGCAGCACGCTGAGGCGGCCGGCGACGCGGAACTGGCCAGCCGTGTGAAGGGCGCTCGCAGCCAGTTGCTCGAGGCCACGTCCGAGCTGCGCGAGCTGGCCCGCGGCCTGCACCCCTCGGTGCTCAGTCAGGCAGGCCTCCCCGAGGCCCTCGGAACCCTCGCGGACAGGTCCCCAGTACCGGTCCGACTCGACGTCGACCTCAATTGCCGGCCGCCCGCGGAGGTGGAGGCGACGGCGTACTTCCTGGTGAGCGAAGCGCTGACCAACGCGACACGCCACGCCGGGGCGAGCCTGGTGACCGTCGCGCTCGCGCATGTGGAGTCCGGCCTCCGGGTCGAGGTGAGCGATGACGGCAAGGGTGGCGCCCGACTCGGTGACGGAAGCGGCCTGCAGGGACTTGCCGACCGGCTGTCCGCGCTCGGCGCGAGCCTCGAGCTGGACAGCCCACGCGGTGGCGGGACCAGGCTGAGGACGGTGGTCCCGTGCGCGTGACCCTCGCCGACGACGGCGTCCTCTTCCGGGAGGGAATGGCGCGGATCCTGGCCGAGATAGGGTTCACGATCGTCGACCACGTGCGGGACGGCGCGTCGCTGGTGGAGTGCGTGCGAGCGGACCCACCCGACGTTGTGATCACCGACCTGCGGATGCCACCCGGGTTCGCCGACGAGGGCATCGAGGCCGCGTCCGCGATCCGGTCCTTCGCGCCGGAGGTGGGGCTGATGCTGCTCTCGCAGTACGTCGAGGTGCACCATGCGCTGCGCCTGATGAATGAGTTCGCCGGCGGGGTCGGCTATCTGCTCAAGGACCGCGTCTCCGACCTCGGCGCGTTCGCGACCGACGTACGACGGGTCGGGGCGGGCGACGTGGTCATCGACACCGAGCTCGCCGCGCGCCTCATCGGCCGGCCGCGTCGGCACGACCCGCTGGCGCGGCTCTCCGAGCGCGAGCGCGAGGTGCTCGGCCTGATGGCCAGCGGCCTGTCCAACGCCGCGCTGTCCGAGGAGCTGCATGTCAGCCCGAAGACGGTCGAGGGCTACGTGAGCAGCATCTTCATCAAGCTCGACCTCACCCCCGGCGAGCGCGAGAACCGGAGGGTCATCGCGGTGCTGAGGTTCCTACGGGAGCAGTGAGGGCGCTACGTCGCTGTAGCGGAGCTTGCGACAACGGTCCCGGGCGGAGGCGACGCACCGGCAGCATTTCTCGGGAGGCTGTCGGCTGGCTGTGAGTAGCACCTCCGATGCGCCCCAGATGGCGCGGAAGGCGGCCAGCACGGGTGGTGAGTCACGGCTGGCTCCTGTGCTCGCGACACCCCGGCCGGCCCTGTTGGCCGTCTGCGAGGCGTCGTGGGTGGTGGTTGGGGGAGGGGCGGTCAGTTGCGGCCGGCCATGACGCCGCCGTCCACGTTCCAGACGGCGCCGGTGACCCAGGCGGCGGCGTCGGAGAGAAGGAAGGCGACAGTCTCAGCGACGTCCTCGGCCGTGCCGGTGCGACCGATGGGGTGGAAGTCGTTGAACGAGTCGAGGGTGGAGTCCATCTGGTCCTTCGGCACGAACTCCTCGTAGATGGGAGTGCGCACGACCGCTGGGGCGACGGCGTTGACGCGGATCCGGTTGCCCGCGAGCTCCATGGCCAGGTGCTGGGTGAGGGAGTGGAGTCCGGCCTTGGCCATGGAGTACGCCGAGGACGGGGTGGCGGCGATGGCCTGGTGGGCCCACATCGATCCGATGTTGACGATCGCTCCGGGACGCTGCCGGTCGACGAGATTGGTGGCGACGGTCTGGGTCACGAAGAAGAAGGCGCGGTTGAGTGCCTCGTAGCGGGCGTAGTCGTTGCGGTCGTGTTCGAGGAACGGCTTGGGGGCGAAGACGCCGGCGGCGTTGACGAGCAGGTCGACGTCGGGGTGGGTACCGGTGAGTTCGCGTCGGAACTGCTCGACGGCGGCATCCTCGGCGAGGTCGACCGCGATGCCGGCGAGGCGGCCGTCGGTGCCCGGCCCACCCAGCTCGGTGAGGGCGGCGTCGACGCTGTCCTGGGTGCGGCCGGAGATGAGGACGCTGCCGCCGCCACGCAGGACCTGCGCGGCGATGGCCTTGCCCATGCCACTGGTGCCGCCGATGACGAGAAGCTTGCGGCCGGTGAAGTCGTTCACGTCTGTGTTTCCTTCGATGTCATGGTGCGAGGTACCGAGCCCTCGGGAGAGGGCCGGATGGTCAGGTGAGAGGGTTCAGGACAAGGTAGCCGTCGATGCGGCACACGGCGTCGGTGCCGGGGACATCCGGAATCTGGTGGCCGAGATCGCGGGAGCGGACCTCGGCGATCCACTGGTCGTGCTGGTACTCGTGGTTGATCAGGGCGGTCAGCAGGTGGCCGCCGATGATCGTCATCTGGTCCGGGGAGTTGACGCGCCCGCCGGCGATGTCCCCACGGCGGGCGTGGACCCGCTCGGCGACGGTCTCGCGGAAAAGTGTCAGTCGTTCGATGGTCGGGAGGGCACCGCGGAACTTCTCCGGCTGGGCGGAGTCCATGAGGCCGTCGAGCTCGGGGTCGGGGCTGGGCTCGGCGGCTGTCAGGTTGCGGACCATGAAGTGCGCTACGTGTGCCTGGTGGCCCAGGTGCCAACCGATGGCGCTCGAGTTCTCGTCGGGTCGCCAAACCACCA
The DNA here is from genome assembly GCF_900107175.1 of Modestobacter sp. DSM 44400. Classification (GTDB taxonomy): domain Bacteria; phylum Actinomycetota; class Actinomycetes; order Mycobacteriales; family Geodermatophilaceae; genus Modestobacter. Next base: position 5,794 of record NZ_FNOZ01000075.1, read on the forward strand.
CCTCAGGGTCAGGTCGCGGCACAGGGCCTCGGTGTAGGCGCGAGCACGGTCGTACTCGTGCAGGAGCTCGCCGATCGTCTTCATCGGGCCGGTCATGAGGCCACCTTTCGCTGGTCGGGCCGGGGTTGGTCCGACCGCGTGGTGTCAGGCTCGTGCTTGTGGGGGTGGTGCAGGTCCAGGTCCGTCTGAATCGCTGCGCCGGTTCGTTCGGCGGCTTCCAGAGCGCCTTCGACGTGGCCCGCGTAGGCGGTGGCGGTCTCGGTCGAGGCCCAGTGGAGTCGGCCGTTCAGGTCCGGTCGCTGGTAGTGGGGGTGGCCGAAGAGGCTGTAGTCGGCTGCGGCTGGGCTGCTCGCGCCGGGGTCAGCGAGTTGGCTGGGTGCGGGGTTTGTCCACTTCTCGGTGCTCCAGTTCTGGATGGTGAGCTGGCGAGGTTCGGCGGCTCGGGGGCCGAACATGCGGGTCAGTTGGTCGCGGACCTGTCGGTCGGCGTCCGCGCCGATGAGCGCGGCGGGGGCGAAACCGAACAGCGCGGCCGGTTGCCCGTGGGGTCCGGACATGTCGTGCATCTCCTGCAGAGGCCCGAGCCGGCTGGCGGCGGCCCCGGCGAGCCCGTCACGCCGCCAGAACGGTTCGTCGTAGACGGCGACGACCTTGACGGACTGTCCCATCCACACCGGTGTCGCCGCAGCCAGCCGGGTGACCTCGGCGGGGAGCTGGGCGGGGAGGCGGATGGTGTCGACCGCGACTGCGGGCGGGAGGGCGAGGACGACGTGGCGTGCCCGCCAGGTGCGACCGCATGCGGTCACTTCCAAGCCGTGCTGCCGCGTCCCACCCGCGGCGGAAGTACCGCTGGTGCCGTTCGCTTCGGCGAGGGCGATGCATTCGACAGGGTGGTCGAGTTGAACGGCGCCCGCGGGCAGGGCCGCGGCCAGGGCGTCGGTCAGGGTGCTGGCGCCGCCGGTGTAGCGATGCGCCGGTGAGTCGATCACGTTGCCGGCGTAGCGCTGGACCCCGCGCAGGTCTTCCACGATCGTGTCGCCGGCCAGGTGCTGGGGGAACGTCGCCAGGTTGAGTCGCCTGGTCAGGGCAAGGACGCGGTGCTCACCGTCCCAGAACCACGTCGCTCCCAGGTCCAGCCCCGCCGAACCTGTTGACGTGCTGAATAGCCGACCGCCGGTGCGCGATCGGGCCTCCAGGACGGTGACGGTGGCGCCCGTGCGCGTCAGTGCGTCGGCGGTCGCGAGACCGCTGATGCCGGCGCCCACGACAACGACGTCGACTGCCGCACGTGTGGTGAGGAACTCGGACGGGGCGTGCGTGCTGTCAGCCACCGGTGGTGAGCACAATCCGGAACCGAGCCTTGCCTGCCTGCTGGTCGGCCAAGGCCTCGGCCGCCTGCGTCAAGGGCTTGACCTCGGTGATCGGGCGAACGCCGTTGGTGACCGCGAACTGCATGGCCGCCTCGGTCTCGACGGGGCTGCCGGTGAGGTGACCGGTGATCGTGCGTGCGTGAGCCACGATCTCGCCCAGGTCCACAGTCATCGGGGCGGCATCGAAGCCGATGACGGTGAGCTGGCCGTGGGGAGCCAGCCCGTCGACGAGGTCCTCGAGGACTGCGCTGGACGAGGCGGTGGAGATGATCAGTTGGGCACCGCCCATCTCACGCAGGACCTGGCCTGGGGAGCGCTGCTCGGAGTCGACATAGGTGCTCGCCCCGAGCTGGAGGGCGGTGTCCCGCTTGTCCTCGCCGCGGCCGATCGCGACCACCTCGTAGCCCATCTTGGCGGCGAACTGGACGGCCAGGTGGCCGAGCCCGCCGATCCCGAGCACGGCGACGCGCCCGCCGGCCGGCGCCGTGGTGAGCCGTACGGCGTTGAAGGTGGTCACCCCCGCGCAACCGAACGGTGCGGCCTCGGCGAAGCCCAGGTCGTCGGGGATGCGGGCCAAGGCGATGGCCGGCACGGTGACCGTGGTGGCCCACCCGCCTGGGTAGGAGAGTCCGGGTACCTGCCGGGTGCGGCAGTGCACGACGTCACCGGAGCGGCAGGCAGTGCAGTGACCGCAGGAGCCCCCGAACCAGCCGACCGCGACCCGGTCTCCGACGCGCCACCCCTCGACGTGCTCGCCGATCTCGGCGATCGTCCCGGCGATCTCGTGCCCCGGCACGATCGGAAATCCCGCACCCGGCTCGGTGTCGCGGACGGTGCCGCTGTCGGCGCCGCAGATCCCGGTCGCAGCGATGTCGATCCGGACCTGCCCTGCTGCCGGAGCAACGGCGTCGGTCGGCTGGACCTGGAGCTTCTGTCCGGGCCCGGCGACCTGGGCCGCGTAGTGGTCACGATGGGACATGGGTGGTCTCGTTCCTCTCCTGCGGCCGTCTCGTTCGGAGCGGGGGCGATTGCCGCCGTGGCCACGAACTGGAACGCTAGGTGCGACGGACATCGCTCAGTAGTGGAGCAACTCGAATGCCGTCATAACCATCCGCTATGAGGTTCGGACTGGGTTCGGTGGCGCCGTCGGCGGGGTCCCTGCCCGCTGCACGTCATCGGGGTACGCATCAAGTTCGAGGCGCTCCTGCAGGGCGATCGCTCGGCTGCCGTCCAGGGCGACGTTGCGGAAGAAGGGCAGCGGCCGCCCGCCCTGACGTCCGGCACGACGGCCCGGACCAGTGTCGCGGCATGGACGTGCACCCGATCAACCCGACCGCATGGCCCTCATCGAGCTCACCTAGGGCAGGTGCTGGTTCGGCAGCATGGGCTGCGGTGCGTGACCCGCGACCGAGGGTCTTCGTTATGCCCGTGCGGTCGGGGAGATCGGCTCGTTATGCGCCGCTGCCCGAGCCCAGGGGGTTTCCCAGCCGGCACTCTCGAACGGCATCGCCAAGCTGGAGGAGCGACTCGGCGACCGGCTCTGCGAGCGCTCCACGCGAGGCGTGATACCTACCCGGTTCGGTGAGCAGATCCTCCCGCTCATCGACAGGGCGTTGGCGTCGGTCGACGCGGTCACCGCCGAGGCCGCGCGCTGGAATGCGTCGGGCGACGAAGTCATCCGCATGGGTGTCTCCCCCCTGATCGACTCCAAGCTCGTCGCCGCGACCTACGACGCGGTGTGCTGCCTGTCCGCGCTGTCGGGACCTCGCCAGCTCGTGCTTCGCGAAGCCAACATGGGTAACCTGCGCGACGCCCTCGTGGCCGGCAACCTCGACCTCATTCTCATCCCTTCGGTCGGGCCCCTGCCCAGGTTCGAGCACCGGATCTTCGCCTCCGAACCGATGGTGGTGGTCGAGTCCCGGACCACCGAGACAGAGCCGCTCCAGCTGGAGGGAATGCACGACAAGGAGCTCATCTTGATGTCGGACACGTGCGGCCTCACCACGTTCGATCAAGACCTGATGCTGACTCACGATCTGAAGGTTCGGCCCTACCCCGGGGAGGTCTCCAGCTACCGGGTCCTCGAGGAATGGGCGGACCTCGGCCTGGGATCAGCCCTGGTGCCGCTGTCGAAGCTGACCTCGGTCGACACACCACCGGCCGCTGCGCGTGGACAGTCACGAGGTCGAGATCTTCTACGAGGCCGTGTGGGACCCCAACTCGCCGCTCGCAAGCGATCTGGAAATCCTCGCGAGCCGCCTGGCGGTGAACAGGTAGCGATTGACTGCCGCCGGCCGACCGGTGTCGCCGCCTCTGGACGGCCTGACTCTCCGGCCTCAAGGCAGCACTCGTGCTTGCCGGTGCTGATGCGGCGGGCGATCTGGCCGGGATGCTTGGGGAAGCCAGCCACGGCCCCAGCGACCTGAGTGCTGGCTCACACTGTTGCCCGAATGAAGGCCGGCCCTGGCTCGACGCACTCCTGCAGGGCTTTCCACGAATCGCGATCTGCTGGGACAGCTTCTTGCCAAGCACCTGCCGCCCGTCGAGTACGAGCGACAAGGCGTATGGGCGACGCGGCGCCGTCCACCGGCTGACTTCGTCCCCGAGGCCCCTTCGCTGGAAGCAACGGCGCCGCCCTCACCATGGGCGATGGGAGAATCGCGGGTGCTAAGGGCGCCGTCGATTAGGGCGCGTCTCTGAAGTCAGGCCAGCCAGAGCAAGATCGCCGCGAGGACTGCGCCGCCCCGATAGACGAGGGCGTGTTTGTCGTAACGGGTGGCTAGGCTGCGCCAGTTCTTGAAGTGGTTGAGGGCCCGCTCGACGACGTTGCGGTTCTTGTAGTCACCAGCGTCGAAGTCGACGGGGCGGCCGCCGCGGGATCCTCTGTTCTGGCGGTGCCGGATCTGGTCGGAGGGCTCGGGGATGACTGCGGTGATCCTTCTGACCGTGCTGCGGGACGGCGTGGAAAGGGACGAGCTCAAGACATATCCGATGCTGACGGCGAATCCGTGGTGGTCCCTGCGGCTGGAAGGCTGGCGGTCGGCCGGTTCCGCGAAAACCAGGGCTGGCTCGACGTCGGTAAAATCGGCAGGACGGGCAAGACAGGGAAGGCGCGCCGTGTCTGGATCGATGCTGTCGGAGCGTCGGCTCGGACTGCACTGGAATGCCGTCCCTTGGTATGTCGGTGACGGCAAGAGGAACGCTTCGGTCACGCAGGCCCAGGTCGAGCAAGGGCGTGCTTACCTGCTGCAGCTTGTCGACCTCGCGCAAGACATCAGAGTCATCGTGGCACTCGGAAAACGTGCCCAGGCTTCGGTCGCCGGCGCGGCTACGGCCTTGGTCGGCCGAGGAGTCCAGGTGCTCCAGGCCCCGCACCCGGGTCCGATTCCAGCGGGTGTCACGAAGGGGCGATCCCTACAGGAGGTCAACGCCTGCGTCACCCGGGCGCTCGAGATCGCAGGGGCTGAAGGTAGCCACCGGACGTGCCGACGCTAGTGGTCCCCGCCGTTGGAACGTCGGGGGTCCGCCGTCCAGGCGGTTGGGTTGTTGAGGTAGAGGCCACAGGCGCAGTCGAGCGCCTCTTCGGCGGTGCCGGTGGGTGAGCCGCTGGGCAGGACGTTGTCTTCGTAGTCGTCGTGGCTGGCCCGGTAGATCGCGAAGCCCCAGACCGTAGCCGAGCCGACAGAGCGCAGTCGGCACAGCGGCAGGACCTCGCCGTCGGGCAGGACGAGGTTGTCCCGGGTCTCGTGGAAGTTGAGGTGGCGGTCCCCCGCCTGCACCGGCCGTGAGGTAGGTGTTGGGCGTCCGCCAAGACACC
>NZ_FNOZ01000129.1 GCF_900107175.1 Modestobacter sp. DSM 44400
AGAATCAGCGCCGCCGAGTACGGTTCGCCTGCACTCGGCGACACCGCCGGGTCACCGTCTGCTGAGGGTCATTTCCCCCTCAAGTTCGAAGAGCCTCTATGACCGCGACCTCCCTGGCCTGGCCGTCGCGCTCAACACGGTCTTCGAGGCCTACCACCGGCGGCTCCCCGTTCATGCCGATCGGTAGGTCTGTCACCCCGGCGGCGAGCCGGGGTGACACAGCGCGTCGCGGGAAGGGACAGGGCCTGACGCCGTGTCACCCCTGGTCCGTCCGCGCCGGTGGGGCAACAGGCAGGTGTCAGCTGCTCGAGAAACCGAGCTGCAGCGGAACAGGAGAAGAATTATATCCCGCCACTGCACTGTCACCAACCGGACGAAATCGGCGCCTTCTCTCGTAGGCGCAATTCCACCCTGGCCGTCGGCACGCGCGGCAGACCCGCGGACAGGAGAGCGATATGGGCGACCCCGAGCGCCTCCGGGACGTGCTGAATGGTGACTCACTGCTCCTGACGCCGGAGGAGGCCGCGAAGCTCCTCCGCCTGGGCCGCACCACCGTCTACGCACTGATGAAAGCCGGCGAACTCCACCCGGTGCACATCGGGGCGCAGCTGTCGACTTTCCCGCGCCGATCTCGAGCGTTACGTCAGCCGGCTCGAGACTCCCCCGCCGAGCCCTGCGCCCCGCCGAGACCGCGCCGGCGGGGGCGAACGACCACGAACCAGCGCGGCCTGTTCGAACTCAGCTCCGACCCGGTGGACCGAGGCTGACCTGTGCATTACCTGCTCCCGATGTCAGAACGCAGCCCCACACTCGACATCGGGCGAGGACAGGGGCGAGGAGCGGTCGATGACGCCCCCCGATGAACGAGACGGCACACCCCCGCGGCGGCGGCGGGCGTCGGAGAACACCAAGCGGGCCAGCGGTGAATCCTCGATCTACCGGGACGAAGGCGGTCGCTGGCACGGCTTCGTCTCGATGGGCAAGAACGAGAACGGCCGACGCGACCGTCGTCACGTGTCCGCCGCGAAGCGCGCCGACGTAGTGGCGAAGGTGCGAGCCATCGAAGCCAAGCGGGACGCCGGAATGGTGGAAGCAGCCGGCCGGGCGCCCACGGTCTGCGACTGGCTGGATCACTGACTGGACAACATCGCGGCGCGAAAGGTCCGCGCCCGGACGTTGGAGAGCTACCGCAGCACGGTGCGCGTGCACCTTTGCCCGGGCATCGGGCACCAGCGGCTCGACCGCCTGCAGCCGGAGCACCTGGAACGGCTCTAGGCGGCGCTCGCCGACAAGGGTCTCAGCCCGGCGTCCGTCCTGCGCGCCCACCGAGTGCTGTCCCGCACCCGGCGGGTTGCCTCCCAACGCGGCAAGGTCGCCAGGAACGTCGCGACCCTGGTAGATCCGCCGTCGGTCAAGCGGCCTACGTCGGCGCTGCCGCTGAGCGCGGAGGAGGCCAGACGGGTGATGGCCACCGCACAGAACCACCGCAACGCCGCTCGTTGGACCGTGGCGCTGGCCATGGGCCTACGGCAGTCGGAAGCCCTGGGCCTGCGGTGGGCGGACGTCGACCTAGAGCAGGGCACGCTGAGCGTCCGGCGCGGCCTGCACCGCGTCGGCGGACAAGGCCTCGTCTACGAGGGAACCGAAGGCCGAGCGCAGTCGCCGGACCCTGGCGCTGCCTGCACCACTCGTCGAGGCACTCCAGGCGCACCGGGCCGCCCAGCTCGAAGAGCGCATCGCAGCCGGTCCCCTGTGGCAGGAAGACGATCTGGTCTTCGCCCAGGCCAACGGCAGGCCGATCGAGCGGAAGTCCGACTGGAAGGCCTGGAAGAGCCTCCTGAACGAGGCGGGCGTGCGCGAGGTGCGGCTGCACGACGGCCGGCACACGGCCGCGACGCTGCTGCTGTCCGAGGGCGTCCACCCGCGAGTCGTGATGGAGGTACTCGGCCACTCACAGATGCGCACGACGACCGACACCTACAGCCATGTCATGCCCGCTCTTGGCAAGGACGCTGCGGACCGGATGGGACGAGCACTGTGGGACTGACGTGGCACCGGATGTGCTCCAGTGGCCACCACGCTGGCACCAAAGACGAGTCAGGCCGCTCTCCCGGTGGGAGAACGGCCTGATCAACGGGGTGGAGCTGAGGGGACTCGAACCCCTGCCCCCCACACTGCCAGGCCGTCATGATCGCGTTCACGGAGATGCGCCACCGTGCGCGACATGGCTGTCACCTGCGCTTTCGCCGGTCCCTGGACTCCGCCGTACGGGCCCGCATCACCGCGGATTCCGCTGAACTGCAACCACAATTGCAACCACGCGGGCTGAGCCTGGGCCGCACCCGGCCCGCCTTGGAGAAGATCCGCCCGCGAAAATGCCCGGTGACGGGGTGCCAACTGTCACCTTCATCGGTAAATGGCGGGGTTCTCGCAGCGCTATGTGGCACGGTCGGCGGCTGGGCGACGGCAGCGATCTTCCGGTAGCCGATGGCCAGCCGGGCGGCGATGGACCTGTGAGGGTCAGTGCGACTCAGGGCAGCAGTGGCAGACGCATGACGATGCGGGGCCGAGCGCATCCAGACCGAGGGCTGTCTCGCGTGGCGCCGCGCCACCATGGCCGGATGTGGGTGAAGGTCCTCCTCCGCGCCCAAAGACGAGTATAAGGGACCGTTGAACAGGACCTCGCGGAATGTGGTGCCCGTGATGGTCGAGTAACCACGGGTCCGGCGCACGCCGGCAAGCTCGACCAGGAGCGCCCGGCCGACGCCTTGCCGCGCCGCCGTTGGGTGCACCGACAGCTGGTCCAGCGCTAGTGGTCCCCGCCGTTGGAACGTCGGGGGTCCGCCGTCCAGGCGGTTGGGTTGTTGAGGTAGAGGCCACAGGCGCAGTCGAGCGCCTCTTC
>NZ_FNOZ01000080.1 GCF_900107175.1 Modestobacter sp. DSM 44400
GTACTCCCATCCCAGTACGCGGGCGCACCTGCGGGCGAAGAAGATCGCTCACACGATTCCCGAACGCAGCGACCAGATCGCACGCCGCAAGGCCAAGGGCTCGGCCGGTGGGCGACCACCGGCCTGCGATGCCGAGCTCTACAAGGACCGCAACACCGTCGAACGCGGGTTCGGCCGGCTCAAGCAGTGGCGCGCTATCGCCACCCGCTACGACAAATACGCCACCACCTACCTCGGCGGTGTCCTCCTCGGCTGCATGATCATCCATCACCGCGTCCGCAGTTAGCAGACACGCTCTAGGCGTGTGCGAGTCGCGCGCAGCGCGGACGCTGCGTCGAAATCCCGGCTCGGAGAGGATGCGCATGCATCGCGCCGGCTGAGCGACCAGGTTCCCGCCCGGTACCGCCACGTTCCCCGCTGGGATGCAGCGGCACGTCGCCTGGTTGTTACAGGTCCGATGCGCCGAGCCCAGTCTGAGCGAGCCAGGCGCGGAGCCAGATCATCAGGCCGTCCCACCAGCCACTCACCAGCATGATCCCGAGGACGATCAGCAGCCCTCCGCCGACCCGCATGACGGTGCGGGCATACCGGCGGGCGAATGCCGAGAACAGGAGGGCACGCCGGGCGCCGAGTGCGACGAGGACGAAAGGCACGCCGAGGCCCAGGCAATAGGCCAACGCGAGGATCGCGCCACGTCCGGCCGAGGCTTCGGTATAGGCGAGGGTGTTGACCGCGGCCAGCGTGGGGCCCAGGCAGGGCGTCCAGCCCAGGCCGAAGACGACGCCGAGCAGCGGGGCACCGGCCAGCCCGGTCCGCGGACGGTGGTGCATGCGCCGTTCACGCTGTAGCCAGGGCAACGCGCCCAGGAAGGACAGCCCCATGGCGATGATGACGACACCAGCTACCCGAGTGAGCGCCGGCGCCCATTCCAGCAGTAGCCGTCCCAGGCCGCCGAACAGCGCGCCGAAGGAGACGAAGACGGCGCTGAATCCGGCGACGAACAGCAGGGATCCGGCCAGGAGTCTTGCCCGTCCGGGGGCATGGGGTGACACCGCAGCGGTCCGGATGGCAGGCAGGTTGCCGGCCGGTTCCCTCCTGTCGTCGTCCCGAGGAGGTAAAGAGTCCCCGCCCGTGCCGACGTCCCGGGGACGCGCCGAGGCCCCGCTGGTGACCTCGGAACCAGCCAGGCCGGCGACGTAGCTGACGTAGCCGGGGATCAGTGGGAGGCAGCAGGGGGAGGCGAAACTGATCAGCCCCACCAAGGCGGCCACCGCGACAGCTACGAGCAGGGATCCGTCGGTGACGATGCCGGCGAAGGTGGCACCCAGATCGCTCACGGCGTCCCCTCATCCAACAGCAGGCCTATGGCAGTTCGGACGTCTCCGCCGCTTACCTGGCCGGTGTACACGGCCGCGACCCGGCCCTGCCGGTCCAGCAGGATGGTGGAAGGGACGACGTTGGCGGGGAAGCCGCGGAAGGTCAGTGCCACCTCACCGCGCGGGTCGAACAGCGAGGCGTAAGTGGCTCCGACAGTTTCCACGAATGCCGCGGCCAGCTGCCGCTCGTCCTTGACGTCGATGCCGAGAAACTGCACGCCCCGGTCGGCGACGTCGGTGTAAACGGCCTGGAGCTCTGGGGTCTCGACCCGGCAAGGGGTGCACCAGGAGCCCCAGAAGTTGATCAGGACGATGTCGCCGTCGAGGGACTTCGAGCTGAACGGGGTCCGGTCCAGCAGCTCACCGGAGAACGACGGAGCGGGAGCCCGGAGCTTCGCCGGCAGCACCGTAGCGGCGGGTGTGGGCTCGGTGAACTGATACCCGCCGTCCCCGCCGTCGTTCCCCGCTGAGCAGCCGAGCAGCACCGTCGACGCGGCTCCGGTCAGTGCGATCAATACGGCTCGTCGGCTGATCGGTGCACCAACGAGCTCCGGTACCCCGGGTGGCGCGCCGTCAGCCGGCGATCGTCTTGAGATCATGAGCGATGTCCTCGGCGTCGTCCTGAGTCAGGAGCACGTGGGCCAGGTCCGTCAGGGCCGTACAGCAGCACCGAGTTCGCGTGCTCAGTCCCGTTGCTCTTTACGAGCGGGACCCTTGCTGCCTGCTGAGCCAGATCGACCTCCGCCTGGGTCCCGGCCAGCCCGATGAAGCGATTGGGCAGCTGCCGGTCGAAGAGCGACAGCCACGGGCCGAGCGCCTCGGGGGTGTCCCTGGCCGGGTCGGTCGTGACGAAGACGACCCGCGTCCGGCTGGCCACGTCCCTAGGCACGTCCTGCAGCGCCCGCGAGATGTCGGCCATCGTCGTGGGGCAGACGTCGGGGCAGTGGGTGTAGCCAAAGAACAACAGGGTCGGCTTCCCGGCTGTCTCGGCGGTGAAGTCGAAGGGCTGCCCGTCTTGGTCGATGAGGGTGAACGCAGGACGGCGCCAGGGCTCGGCCAACCGTGAGCCCGCGTAGGAGCTGCCGGGCACGGAGATCTGGGCAATCCGGCTGCCGTGGTCGTGCGCCGGTCCCCCCGAGCAGCCGGCGCCCAGGACCGAGGCAGCGACGGCTGTCAGTGTCACCAGCGACCGCCGCGTCTGGGCCTGCTAAACACGTTAGTAGGCTACCGTCCGTGCGGACTCTCGCTTCTCTGGCCTCTGTACCGGCTCTGCTGCGACCACGTAGTAGTCGCTGACTGTGCTCGACACCTAGAGGGAACTCATGCTGCCGCTGGCTCTGCCGTTCCGCCCTCCCGGGGTGCCGCCGCCCGTGGGGAGTGCTCATCGATACGGCCGTCGGTCGCGGATCCTTGCTGTGGCCACCGCCGGCGCGCTGTCCCTGGCCGGTTGTGGCACTGCCGAGGCCGGTGGTACGGACAGTCATCCTCATCCGGAAGCCGGCGCGGGCGAGCGCACCAAAGCCGAGGGTGCGGCGGTTGAGTTGGAGCACGTGCACGGGTTGGCCGTCGACCCCGCGGACGGGGAGCTGTATGCGGGAACCCACTACGGATTGGTGCGAGTCTCCGCAGGCGGGCAGCTGATCCGGGTCGCCGACCGGGTGCAGGACTTCATGGGCCTCACGGTAATCGGACCCGGCAGGTACCTCGCCAGCGGGCACCCGGGAACGGGGCAGCCGGGGCCAGCGAACCTGGGCCTCATCGAGAGCACCGACGCGGGCCGGACGTGGACCACGCTCTCACTGGCAGGCGACGCCGACTTCCACGCCCTGGACGCCGCCCAGGGCGTGATCTACGGCTACACCGACGGGCGACTGCTCGTCAGCAAGGACGGAAGGGAATGGGCCGACCAGGGCGCGATGGCCATCGCTGACCTGGCCGTAGACCCCACGCAGCCAGACCGGCTGCTGGTCACCACGGAGCAGGGTCCGGCGCTGAGCGCGGACGGCGGGAGGACCTTCGACCTGGAGCCCGACAGTCCGCTGTTGCAGCTGGTCGCCTTCTCACCCGAGGGTGCGGCGGCCTTTGGGGTCTCCCCTGGGGGTGAGGTGTATGCCAGCACTGACGGCGGCCGGACCTGGGACCAGCGTGGGAACGTCGGAAGCGCACCGGCGGCCCTCGGGGCGGTCGGACAGAATGTGTACGTGGCCGTCGAGGGTGCCATCGTCTCCTCGACCGACGGCGGAGCGACCTTCGCCGACATGTACCGCGAGTGACCTGTGCCGCGACGCACACACCTCATCGGCCTGGCGGCCACGCTGGCCTTGCTGGCTGGCTGCGCGGCAGGTGCACCGGAGGCCAGGGACTCCCGACCGTCTGACACACCCGTCGGTCCGCCGATTGCCACGGTTCCTCCCTGCGAGGACCTTCCGGATGACTCGACCTCACCGGACGCGGATGCCCTTCCGTCGCTGACGCTGTCCTGCCTCGGTCCCGGGCCCGCCGTCTCGCTGGACCAGCTAACCGGCCGGCCCACACTCGTGAACCTCTGGGCCACCTGGTGCGGCCCGTGCCGGGAGGAGATGCCCCTGCTGCAGGATGCCTACGTGCAGTACGGCGAGCAGGTGCGTTTTCTCGGTGTGGACACCCAAGACGATCCTGAGGCTGCAGGCTCGTTTCTCGCCGACCTCGACATCGGCTATCCCCATGTCGTCGACCCCAGCGGGCAACTCCTGAGGGAGCTGGGTGTACGCGGCTTGCCGGTCACGCTCGTCCTCGACCAGACCGGGCGGGTCAAGGCTCGTTCCATCGGGCAGCTCACGGCTGATGAGCTGCAGCAACTGCTTGGATCTGTCCTTCCCTGAGCTGAGCCATACCCGGCATTCCGAGTCCCAGATGCATCGGCCGGGAAGGGACGAGCCGACGGCTCCTGCGATGGCTCGCGATGGCCCGGTCGTAAGGGCTCCCGAGGCAACATCCCACATCTCTCAGGATCGGATGCCCCAGTCCGGCCAGCCCATTCAGCCGACGGCGACCCCGGCGAGGAAAAAAGGAAGGAAGCAGCCGAACAGGACGGCCACCTCGGTGGACCCGGTATCGACCTCGTGGGCTTCGCGCAGGAGTTCTTCCATGATCAGGTAGATGATGACGCTGGCTCCTAGACCCAGCACCCCGGTGATCAGCGCCGCGTTGGTCTGCGCGATCAGCCAGCCGAGCCCGCCAGCCCCGGTGATGGCCACACCGATGCCGGCGGCGGCGGCGAGAACCCGTCCGGGTGACCAGCGCTGCGCCAGTGACTGGGCGGCGGTGACGCCAAGCAGCCCCATCTCCGGGGCCAGCGCGATCGCGAACAGCAGCCCCGTACCCGAACCCAGCGCCACGGACAGGCCGATCAATACGCCATCGACCAGGATGTCGGTGACCACCGTCACGACCAGGCTGCCCATTCCACCACTTCCCTCGCTCCCGGCGAACTGGCGGATCGCCAGCATCCCGGCTAGACCGAGGACCATGCCGATCGCGGTGTAGGCCAGCTGGCCGGGCCGCGCCAGTAGTTTGGCCAACACGTCGACGACGAGTCCGGCCAGCACGGTTCCGGCCGCGGCGTGCTGCACCAGCGACTGGGTCCGCGTGCTCAGTTCTCTGCGGGTGGCCAGCACACTGCCCAGAACTACTGACACTCCACCGATCGCCGCGTAGCCGACCGACACCGGCAGCACACCGCTCATCGATCGACCTTCTCGTCACTTCTCGAACGGCGGGGATCCACGGCGAGGCGGTGTACCCAAACCCCTTTTCCCCACCCTTACCGCTTCGGTCGGGCAGGCGGGGCGGCCGCCAGGCTCCGTGCGAGTAGTCGACTCGCGGAGGCACCAGCGCGCTAGCATCGCCACATGACGATGGAATCGGAGCTTGCCGGGACAACGGTGGAGCCGCCGGTCAGCGAGACGACAGCCTTGTCCGCCGCGGCGTGCATGTTTCGCAGCCTCGGCGACCCAACCCGGCTGGCGATCTTGCAGCACCTCACGATGGGCGAGCACAAGGTAGTGGACCTGACTGCCCATACGGGGCTGGCGCAGTCCACCGTGTCGGCGCACCTGTCCTGCCTGCGCGACTGCGGACTGGTCTCCTCCCGACCGCAGGGCCGAGCGTCGATGTGGTCGCTGGCCACCGGCTCCGAATTGCTGGACGTGCTGGCCGCCGCGGAGCGCTTGCTCGCGGTCACCGGCGACGCCGTCGCACTGTGCCCCACCTACGGCGAGGAGGCGAGCCGGTGACCACCCATACGCCTGCGCTCCCGGACGCGTTGACCCCCGAAGAACGCACCCGGCTGGGCCGCCGAGCGCAAGTGCTCGCCGGGGCATCGGTGACATACAACGTCGTCGAGGCGGTCATCGCGGTCACCGCGGGCCTCACCGCCGGATCGGTCGCCCTGGTGGGGTTCGGGCTGGACTCCGTCGTCGAGGTCTCCAGCGGGCTGATCATCCTGTGGCAATTCCGCAACCGATTGCCCGAGACGCGGGAGCAGCAGGCGCTGCGGCTGATGGCGTTCTCCTTCTTCGCCCTGGCCGCTTACGTGACCGTCGAGTCCCTCCGGAGCTTGATCTTCGGCAGCGAGCCCGAGCCGTCCCCGGTCGGGATCGGTCTGGCGATCGCCTCACTGGTGATCATGCCGTTCCTGTCCTGGGCACAGCGGCGCACCGGCCGGGCGCTGGCCTCAGACACCGTCGTTGCCGACTCCACCCAGACTCTGCTGTGCACGTACCTGTCCGCGGTGCTGCTCGTCGGGCTGGTACTCAACGCGACACTGGGCTGGGGCTGGGCCGACCCGATCGCCGGGCTGATCATCGCCGCGGTCGCCGCCAAGGAAGGCGTCGAGGCGTGGCGCGGAGAAGGCTGCTGCGCACCTGGCGCCGGCGGCCCGCACGCCGGAGGCGACGCGTGCGGCTGCGGCGAGGGATGCACCGACGCCTGCTGCGCCCCCACCGGCGCAGGGCCGCAGACCGCCGAGGTCGTCGAGATCGTCGACCGGCAGCCGTCGTGACTCGCCGTCCAACGCACGCGACCGGTCACACCGACCGTCCCGTCCGCGGCTAAGGAGCAGGCATTGCGCGACCAACCCGAACACCCCGCACATCAGCACGCAGCGCCGAGGAGTCTTCCCGCGGGCATGGACATGGGCATGGGCGTGGGCAGCCGGGTGGGCACGGCGGGCACAGCCACGGGCCCAGCCCCGACGCCGATCGGCGGCTGCTGACCATCGCCCTGGCGCTGATCGTCGGGTTCATGGCCGCCGAGGTCGTCATCGGGCTCATCGCCTCTTCGCTGGCGCTGATCGCTGACGCCGGGCACATGCTCTCCGACGCCGCCGCCATCGCCCTGGCGCTGATCGCGATGCGGCTGGCCGCCCGCCCGGCGGCCGGGTCCTTCACCTACGGGTTGCGCCGCGCGGAGATTTTCTCCGCCCAAGCCAACGGGCTGACCCTGCTGCTGCTGGCGGTCTTCTTCGCCGTCGAATCGATCCGGCGGCTGCTGGACCCGCCGGCGGTCGAGGGCGGCCTGGTGTTGGCGATCGCATTGGTGGGAGTCGTGGTCAACCTCGCCGCCACCTGGGTGCTGAGTAAGGCCAACCGGCAGTCGCTGAACGTCGAGGGCTCCTTCCAGCACATCCTCACCGACCTGTACGCATTCATCGGCACCGCGATCGCCGGGCTCGTCATCCTGCTGTCCGGTTGGGACCGAGCCGACCCGATCGCGTCCCTGGTCGTCGCCGTACTGATGGCCAAGGCCGGGCTCGGGTTGGTCCGGGAATCCGGGCGGGTCTTCCTGGAAGCCGCGCCCCGGGGCATCGATCCCACGGCGGTGGAGCAGCAGCTCCGTGCGGCCGGGCCCGTCGTTGACGTGCACGAGTTGCACATCTGGGAAGTCAGCAGCGGTTTCCCCGCGATGTCCGCGCACGTGCTCGTCGCCCCCCAGCACGTGCTCGTCGCCCCCCAGTACGACTGCCACCGGGTACGCGAAGAGCTGGAAAGGGGACTGGCCGACCGGTTCGGCATCAACCACACCACGCTGCAGGTAGACCACCGCGACTCCCTCATCGCCGACCCCAGCCTCCCGTTGCGTGGAGATGCCCCGCAGGCACACGCGGGTCACTCCCGCCCGATGCGAACCACCGGCGACCATCCCGCGGAAGACTGCAGAGAAGGGCTTCGTAGCCATCCATCGACTGGTCGACCCGACCTGTCCGGACCCACCGACCGCGAGGACGCTCTCGGCCACCTCGCGAAAGAAGCCCCATGAGGACCGCGCACGGAAGCCGTGACATGGCCTTCCGCCGCTCCCGGGTATGGCGAGCACTTGCGGTCCTCACGCCTTACTGCGAGGTGTGTGACGTGTCCTACATCCTCGACGGGCCGGCGACTGGCCAGGGGACGACGTTCGTCTGCGTCCCCGGCCGGCTTGACGGACGGCCCCCGCCGGTCGGCGCGCCGCGCGGCGAAATTGTCGAATGGTGCCCCGAGCAGCGGGTCGTCACCCGCCTCGAACTCACCCCCGAGGTGTGGACGACGACGATCGACTTCGCAGACGCCGGCGGCGGTGGCACCCAAATCGCGATCACCCTCACCCATGAACCATGCGGCGGCGGCAGCGCGCGCCAGCGGCTACAGCGCGCCGGTCTTCAACGGATGATGCGGCGCACCGTCGATGCGGAGCTGGCCAAGATCCCCGACCACATCGACCAAGCCGATCATCGCGCCGACGAGTCCAGCGGCCAGAACAGCGACCGGCTCGGGGACCGGCCGGAACTTTGAAGGAAGCGGTGACCAGGCCCGAGCGGCACCATGGTCCGACCGGAGAAGACTGGTTGGCGTGTGGTTGGCCTGCGGCAGCGCGGGCCGCGCGCAGCAGCCGCAGCTCGGCCGGACGTCCCACCGCCGCTCATCTCCACGGACCGTGGTATCCGACTCCGTGCGGGCGTGGTCACCCATCTCCGTCTTGGTGCACCGCGGTCGGCGTGTCCACGTCAGTACCGGCTGTGGACCTCAGGGCTTCGGTAACGGCGAGCCCCCGCGAACCTCCAGCATCTCCACCATCGTCTGTGTTTCCGCGGCCTGGGTCTCGGCGATCGAGCGGGCGAGGCGTCGGACGACAGTCTGAGAGGCGTGCTGCGCGCCGTCCTGGGCCATTGCCGATCCCCCTTGGTGGTGGCGGATCATCAGCTGCAAAAAGTTCACGTCGAAGGCCGGCCCGGACAGCGAGCGCAGGTGAGCCAGTTCCTCTTCTGTCGACATGCCCGGCATGAGCCCGGCCGCGGTCATGTTCCGCCCACCCGCCATCCATGCATCGTGTCGCCCCCTGTGATGGACCATCCCCACAGCGATAGCCAGCCTTGCATCCGACCAACCTGATTGGTCTGTGTGGCCGAGATGTCGAAAGCCAGACGTTGCACCTGAGGATCTTGGCTTCGCGCCGGTGCCAGATTGGCGGCTCTTCGCGGTTCCTGGTGAAGCGCAGAGACGTGGGCCGGTGATCGTGGTGTGACCCGGAGACGTTGGGAGGATGTCCCGAGTTCCGTGGAACTTCGGTAGCGGCCCGTTGATCAACTAGGCGGCGTTGCTGACGGGCCCATCATGCGCGGCGGGTACGACAGTTGCAGCGGTGGCCTGCTCGAGGGCGGTGCGTAGCGCCGGCAGGTGCAGGTGGCCGTTGACGCGGCGGAATTGCTTGCCTGCCTCGATCATCCCGGCGGCGCACCAGCGCAGCGCCATCTGCCCGTCGCGCCAGCGCTTGACGTTGGTCGAGTGCTGGCGGCAGATGGAGATCATCGACTCGATCATGTTCGTGGAGCGCATCGATCGGGCCAGTGT
>NZ_FNOZ01000054.1 GCF_900107175.1 Modestobacter sp. DSM 44400
CTAGCGGCCCGCGGTGTGTTGTTCGGCGGCGCCTGACCAGCGGAGCGCTCAGCTCCTGACCGGGTAGTCGGCGAACCGGGTGCGCAGGTCCTTCTTGGAGAACTTGCCGACGCTGGTCTTGGGCACCTCGTCGATGAACTCGACCGCCTCCGGCATCCACCACTTGGCGATCAGCGGCCGGAGGTGGTCGAGGATGTCCTGCTCGGTCGCCGTCTCGCCCGGCTTGAGGACGACGCAGGCCAGCGGGCGCTCGTCCCACTTGGGATGCGGGATGCCGACGACCGCGGCCTCCTCCACCGCCGGGTGGCTCATGATCGCGTTCTCCAGGTCCACCGAGGAGATCCACTCACCACCGGACTTGATCAGGTCCTTGGTGCGGTCGGCGATCCGGATGTTGCCGTCGGGCGCCATGGCGGCGACGTCGCCGGTCTTCATCCAGCCGTCGGGCGTCGTCAGCTCCACGCCCGCGTCCGGGTTGTAGTACGCGGCGGCACACCAGGGCCCGCGCACCTGCAGCTCACCGGTGGCACTGTCGTCCCACGGCTGCTCCTCGAGGGTGTCGGCGTCGACGATCCGGGCCTCCACCCCCAGGAACGGCAGGCCGGCCCGGGCCCGCTGGCTGGCCTTGGTGGCGTCGTCGGCGTCGTCGAAGGCGCGGGACAGGACGCCGGAGGAGGCGACCGGGTGGGTCTCGGTCATGCCCCAGGCCTGCAGGATCGGCAGCCCCACCTGCTCGCGGTAGGCCTCCGACAGCGCCTTGGGCACCGCCGAGCCGCCGCAGCCGATCTCCCGCAGCTTGTGCGGCCGGCCGGCCAGGTGCGGCAGCACCCCCTGCCAGATGGTGGGGACCCCGGCGGTGAACGTGACGCCCTCCTCGATGATCAGGTCGGCGAGCGCCTTGGGCTGCATCATCGAGCCGGGCATGACCATGGCGGCGCCGGCGGCGGGCCCGGCGTGCGCGATGCCCCAGGCGTTGGCGTGGAACATCGGCACGACCGGCATTGCGGCGTCCCGGACGCTGAGCCCGAAGGCGTTGGGCGAGATGACGCCCATGGTGTGCAGGTAGGTCGAGCGGTGGGAGTAGACGACGCCCTTGGGGTTGCCGGTCGTGCCGCTCGTGTAGCACATGTAGGCGGCCGAACCCTCGTCCGTGACATGGAAGTCGACCGGCTGCGCGTCGGCCAGCAGCGTCTCGTAGTCGAGGATCCGCGGGTCGTCGGGGATCTCGTTGTCACCGCCGTCGTCCATCACCACCACGTGGTGGACGGTCTTCATCGTGTCGATGAGCGGCCACAGCAGGTGCAGCACGGTGCGGTCGACGAAGACGACCTCGTCCTCGGCGTGGTTGGCGATGTAGGTGAGCTGCTCCGGGAAGAGCCGGATGTTGAGCGTGTGCACCACGCGGCCGGTGCACGGGCCGGCGAAGTACAGCTCCAGATGACGGGCCGAGTTCCAGGCGAACGTTCCTATCCGGCCGTCGGCGGTGATGCCCAGGGAGTCGAAGACACCGCCGAGCCGGCGGGTCCGCTCGGCCCATTGGGCATAGGTCGACCGGGTCCGGCCGGCCAGGCCGTCGGTGACGATCTGGACGTCGCCGTGGTGCTGCTCAGCGTGCCGGAAGATCGTGTCGATGGTGAGGGGGACGTCCTGCATCAACCCGCGCATGACCGCATGGTGCCAGTGACCCGGCTCACGATCCACCGGGGGGCGGGTCGTGCGGCGGCTGCAACTCATCCGTTCGGGTGACCTGCCGTCCCGGCGGCGCGGCGCGTCCTTGCCCTCTGCTGGCGCGTCGACACGCCGTTACCAGACCGTGACACCGGTTTCGTGACGGAGCCTTGACGAAGCACACCTGTTAGCGCTCACACTTAGCCCGCTCGCCTTGAGGCGGGCCTGCGCCGGCTCGTGCGGCGGCAGATGTCTCGAGGAGGAGATAGCAGTGAGCAGGAAGCTCAGGTTGACCGCCCTTGCGGGCGCACTGGCGATGGGCCTGGTGGCCTGCGGGGGCAGCGGCGCCGGCAGCAGCTCGTCCGCGGGCGAGAGCGCCGCGCCGGAGGACCTGACGATCGGCGTCTCCATGCCGACCCAGACCTCCGAGCGGTGGATCGCCGACGGCAACGCCGTCAAGGAGCAGCTGGAGGCCGAGAACTACAAGGTCGACCTGCAGTACGCGGGCGACGACATCCCGACTCAGTCCCAGCAGGTCGACCAGATGATCACCGAGGGCGCCGACCTGCTGATCGTCGCGGCCATCGACGGCACCGCGTTGAGCAGCCAGCTCCAGGCGGCCGCCGACGCGAACATCCCGGTCATCAGCTACGACCGACTGATCCGGGACACCGAAAACGTCGACTTCTACGTCAGCTTCGACAACTACAAGGTCGGTGTCGCCCAGGCGACGGCCCTGCTCACCGGCCTCGGCGTCCTGAACCAGGACGGGTCGAAGGGCTCCGCCACCGGGCCGTTCAACATCGAGCTGTTCGCCGGCTCGCTGGACGACAACAACGCGCACTTCTTCTTCGGCGGCGCCATGGACACCCTCCAGCCCTACATCGACGACGGCACGCTGGTCGTGAAGTCGGGTCAGACCGACATCGAGCAGGCGGCGACGCTGCGCTGGCAGCAGGAAACCGCGCAGAAGCGCATGGAGGACCTGCTGACGTCCTCCTACAACGACGGCAGCAAGGTCAACGGCGTGCTGTCCCCGTACGACGGCCTCTCGCGCGGCATCATCACCGCCCTGCAGAACGCCGGCTACGGCCCGACCATCACTTCGACGCCCACCCCGATGCCCATCGTCACCGGGCAGGACGCCGAGATCGCCTCGGTCAAGCTGATCGCCGACGGTGTCCAGAGCTCGACGATCTTCAAGGACACCCGCCAGCTCGCCGAGCAAGCCGTCACCGCGGCCAAGGCGTATCTGGAGGGCAACGAGCCCGAGGCCAACGACACCAAGACCTACGACAACGGCGTCAAGGTAGTCCCGTCCTACCTGCTCCCCGTCCAGACGGTCTACAAGGACGACATCCAGTCGGTCCTGATCGACTCCGGCTACTGGACGGCCGACGAGGTCGCCAAGGGCCAGGCCGGCTGAGTCCGACCCCCAGTCCCGGCCGGGCTCGGCGGCAACTTGCCGAGCCCGGCCGGCACCACCCCCGGCCGCCTGGTCGGGGTGGGCAGGAAGTTCCTTAGCGCCCTCCGCACCCGGACGGCGCGCACCCGCGCCACCCGCATCGCCGGCGGCGCACACTCAGCCGAACACCACGCGCGAGGGACGAGGACGACGTAGTCCATGGACGAGAACATCCTGGAGATGCGCTCCATCACCAAGACCTTCCCCGGCGTCAAGGCGCTGTCGGACGTCTCGCTGGCGGTCCGCCGCGGTGATGTCCACGCGATCTGCGGGGAGAACGGCGCCGGCAAGTCGACGCTGATGAAGGTGCTCTCCGGGGTCTACCCAGCGGGCAGCTACGACGGCGAGATCGTCTTCGACGGCCAGGTCTGCCGCTTCTCCGGGATCCGCGACAGCGAGCACGCCGGGATCGCGATCATCCACCAGGAGCTCGCCCTGGTGCCCTTCCTGTCGATCGCCGAGAACATCTTCCTCGGCAACGAGAGGCGCGGCCGCGCCGGCCTCATCGACTGGAACAAGGCCAACGCCGAGGCGGCCGAGCTGCTGGCCTCCGTCGGCCTGGCGGAGAACCCGCTCACCCCGGTCGGCCAGCTCGGTGTCGGCAAGCAGCAGCTGGTGGAGATCGCCAAGGCGCTGTCCAAGGACGTGAAGCTGCTCATCCTCGACGAGCCGACCGCCGCGCTCAACGACACCGACTCCGCGCACCTGCTCAGCCTGCTCCGCCGGCTGCAGCAGCGTGGCATCACCTCGATCATGATCTCGCACAAGCTGAACGAGATCACCGCGATCGCCGACCACACCACGGTGATCCGCGACGGCCAGACGGTCGAGACGCTGGACATGAGCCAGCCGGGTGTCGATCAGGACCGGATCATCCGCGGCATGGTCGGCCGCGACCTCGAGTCCTACTACCCCGAGCGCGAGTCGCACCCGGGCGAGGAGGTGTTGCGGGTCGAGGACTGGACCGTCAAGCATCCCAGCCAGGACCGGCTCGTGGTCGACCACGCCTCCTTCACCGTGCGCGCCGGCGAGGTCGTCGGCATTGCCGGGCTGATGGGCGCCGGGCGCACCGAGCTCGCGATGAGCATCTTCGGCCGCTCCTACGGCCGGGACATCTCCGGCCGCATCTTCATGCACGGCCGGGAGGTGAAGGCGCGCACCGTCTCCGAGGCCATCGACCGGGGCATCGCCTACGCCACCGAGGACCGCAAGAAGTACGGCCTGAA
This sequence comes from Modestobacter sp. DSM 44400, assembly GCF_900107175.1. Classification (GTDB taxonomy): domain Bacteria; phylum Actinomycetota; class Actinomycetes; order Mycobacteriales; family Geodermatophilaceae; genus Modestobacter. Next base: position 4,360 of record NZ_FNOZ01000054.1, read on the forward strand.
CCTCATCGAGGACATCCGCCGCAACGTTTCCGCAGCCGCCCTCGGCAAGCTGTCCCGCCGGGGCTGGGTGAACGGCAACGAGGAGACGAGGGTCGCCGAGGACAGTCGGCGGGACATGAACATCAAGGCACCGAGCGTGTCCTCGATCGTCGGGAAGCTGTCGGGCGGCAACCAGCAGAAGGTCGTCCTGTCCAAGTGGCTGTTCACCGACCCGGAGGTGCTGATCCTCGACGAGCCCACCCGGGGCATCGACGTCGGCGCCAAGTACGAGATATACACGATCATCAACAAGCTGGTCGCGGCCGGGAAGGCCGTCGTCGTCATCTCCTCCGAGCTGCCCGAGCTGCTCGGCATCTGCGACCGGATCTACACGCTGTCCGCCGGCCGGATCACGGGCGAGCTGCCGGTACGTGAGGCCACCCAAGAGAGCCTCATGGTGCTCATGACCAAGGAGAAGGAGCTCGCAGCATGACCAGGACCGTGGGGCCCGAGGCCAACCAGACCCCGCCGGAGGTCGCCGACGCCCCGGCCGTCGCGCTGCACAGCGGCACGAGCGACCTCCGCGGGCTCTTCAGCCGCAACCTGCGGCAGAGCGGCATCTACGTCGCCTTCCTGGCGATCGTGGTGCTGTTCGCGATCCTCACCTCGGGCACCTCGCTGAGCCCGGGCAACATCACCAACATCGTCCTGCAGTACTCCTACGTGCTGGTGCTGGCCATCGGCATGGTGATCGTGATCATCGCCGGCCACATCGACCTCTCGGTCGGGTCCGTGGTCGCCCTGACCGGTGCGGTCTCCGCCGTCCTGGTGATCCGGCACGGCGCGCCGTGGTGGGTGGGCGTGCTGGCCGCGATCGCGGTCGGGCTCGCCGTCGGTGCCTGGCACGGGTTCTGGGTCGCCTACGTCGGCATCCCGGCGTTCATCGTCACCCTCGCCGGCATGCTGCTCTTCCGCGGCCTGACCCTGCAGGTGCTGGACAACGTCTCCCTCTCGCCGTTCCCGTCCGAGTACGGCAAGGTCGCCAGTGGGTTCCTCAACGGCCTCATCGGTGGCAACGGCTACGACGCGTTCACGCTGCTCATCGGGGTCATCGCGGTGGCCGGCTACGCCGTCAGCGGCTTCCGCACCCGGGTCGCCCGCATCCGCTACAAGCAGCCGGTCGAGTCCTTTCCGCTGTTCGTCGCCCGGGTGGTGGCCGTCGGCCTGGTCGTCATGGCCTTCGCTTGGCAGCTGGCCCACGCCCGCGGCCTGCCGATCGTGCTCATCATCCTGGGCGTCCTGGTCATCGCCTACGGGACCATCACCAAGCGCTCGGTGTTCGGCCGGCAGGTCTACGCGATCGGCGGCAACCTGTCGGCGGCGACGCTGTCGGGCGTCAAGGTCCGGGTGGTCAACTTCTGGATCTTCGTCAACATGGGCTTCCTGTCCGCGGTCGCCGGGATCATCTACTCCTCGCGGTCCAACGGTGCCCAGCCCGGCGCCGGCAACAGCTTCGAGCTCGACGCGATCGCGGCCGCCTTCATCGGTGGCGCGGCGGTGACCGGCGGCGTCGGCACGGTCGTCGGCGCCATGGTCGGTGGTCTGCTCGTGGCCGTCATGAGCAACGGCATGCAGCTCATGGGCGTCGACCAGTCCATCCAGTCCGTGGTCAAGGGCCTCGTGCTGCTCCTGGCCGTCGCGTTCGACGTCTACAACAAGCGTCGCGGCGGCAACCGCTGACCACCCCGGCGCGGTGCGCCGGGTGAGCCCCGGTGCACCGCGCCGGACGCCCGCCCGGGCACTGCGCCTGGCGTGCCCACCGTGCCCTCACCGGGTGCGGGAGGGGCGCCGCGCTCCACCGAGGAGCAGTGCCGCTCCCGGTCAGCCCGACGAGAGGGGACAGCGGTGGAGCCCGAGGGGGCATCGCGTGCGCTGGTCATGTCCGACGTGGCGGCACGGGCGGGGGTCTCGCACCAGACTGTGTCCCGGGTGGTCAACAAGCATCCCCACGTCGCCACGGCGACCCGCGAGCGTGTCCAGCGTGCGATCGAGGAACTGGGCTACCGGCCGAACGCGGCCGCGCGGGCACTGGTCACCGGCTCGACCCGGACGATCGGGTTCGTGACCGTCAACATCAACCAGTACGGCCCGGCGCAGACGCTGGTCGGCCTGGAACAGGCCGCGCGGGCAGCCGGCTACTCGCTGTCGGTGACCGTGCTGGAGGACGCCACCGCCGGGGCGATGCGCGATGCGGTCGACCGGTTCGTCGCGCAGTCGGTCGACGCGGTCGTCGCGCTCGGCACCTACGACGACGCCGCCGAGGCGCTGCACGCCCTTGACGCCCCCGTACCCCTGGTCGCCGTCCAGAGCGGCGGCAGCCACGACTGGCCGGCCGTCGGCGTGGACCAGGTGGCCGGCGCCCGGCTGGCCACCCGGCACCTGCTCGAGCTCGGCCACCGCACGGTTCACCACGTCACCGGGCCGGCCGACTCGCAGGAGGCCCGGGACCGCATCGAGGGCTGGCGCGCCGAATTGCTCGCCGCGGGCGCGCCCGAGCCGGGCTACCTGCGCGGGAACTGGACGCCGTCGTCGGGGTACGAGGCGGGCAGGCAGCTGGCGGCCCGGATGCGGGACGGCGACGACGTCACGGCGGTCTTTCTCGCCAACGACCAGATGGCGCTCGGGCTGCTGGCCGCCTTCCATGACGTGGGTCTGCACGCGCCGCAGGACGTCAGCGTCGTCGGCTTCGACGACCTGCCCGAGGCGCCGTACTTCAGCCCGCCGCTGACCACCGTGCGCCAGGACTTCGCCGAGCTGGGCCGGCGGGGTGTGCAGCTGGTGCTCGCCCGGCTGCGGGGGGAGGACGTCGCCGCGCCCGAGCCGGTGGCGCCCCAGCTCGTCGTGCGGTCGACGACCGGTCCGTATCCCGTCCCCGGCAGTGGGCGCCCGTGCGGGCCGCGCGTCGAGACGTTGTATGTTAGCGCTAACATTGATCACCCGGGCGATCGCACCCGTCGGCGCCGCGCGGAGGAGAACTGATGTTCGAAGACCGGGACACGTACGTCATCGGAGTGGACTTCGGCACCCTGTCGGGCCGGGCGGTCGTCGTCCGGGTACGGGACGGCGCCGAGCTGGCCGGCGCCGTGTCCCCCTACGCGCACGCGGTGGTCGAGCGGACGCTGCCGGCGACCGGTGAGCAGCTGCCGCCGGACTGGGCGCTGCAGATGCCCGGCGACTGGGTCGAGGTGCTGCGCACTGCGGTCCCCGCGGCGCTCGCCGCCAGCGGCGTGGCCCCCGAGGACGTCATCGCCATCGGCACCGACTTCACCGCCTGCACGGTGCTGCCGACCACGACCGACGGCACCCCGCTGAGCGACCTGCCGGAGCTCCGCGACCGGCCGCACGCCTACCCCAAGCTCTGGAAGCACCACGCCGCCCAGCCGCACGCCGACCGGATCAACGCCCTGGCCGAGGAGAGCGGGGAGAGCTGGCTGGCCCGCTACGGCGGCCGCATCTCCAGCGAGTGGGAGTTCGCCAAGGCGCTGCAGGTGCTGGAGGAGGACCCCGAGGTCTACGCGGCCACCGAGCGGTGGGTCGAGGCGGCCGACTGGATCATCTGGCAGCTGTGCGGCGTCTACGTGCGCAACGCCTGCACCGCCGGCTACAAGGGCATCTACCAGGACGGGCACTACCCCTCCCGGGAGTACCTCGCCGCGCTGAACCCGGGATTCGCCGATTTCGTCGCCGACAAGCTCGAGCATCCGATCGGCCAGCTCGGCGACCGGGCCGGCGGGCTGACCGCGCAGGCGGCGGCCTGGACCGGGCTGCCCGAGGGCATCACGGTGGCGGTGGGCAACGTCGACGCGCACGTCACCGCACCGGCCGCGCAGGCCACCGAGCCCGGTCAGCTGCTCGCGGTGATGGGCACCTCGACCTGCCACGTGATGCCCAGCGACGCCCTCGCCGACGTCCCCGGCATGTGCGGTGTCGTCGAGGGCGGCATCGTCCCGGGCCTCTACGGCTACGAGGCCGGCCAGAGCGCCGTCGGCGACATCTTCGGCTGGTTCGTCGAGTTCGGCGTGCCGGCGGCCTACCGCGACGCCGCCGCGGCGCAGGGCATCGGGCTGCACGAGCACCTGACCGAGCTGGCCGCCGCCCAGGAGGTCGGCGAGCACGGTCTGGTCGCGCTGGACTGGCAGGGCGGCAACCGGTCGGTGCTGGTCGACGCGGAGCTCTCCGGGGTCATCGTCGGCCAGACGCTGGCCACCCGGCCGGAGGACACCTATCGCGCGCTGCTGGAGTCCACCGCGTTCGGCACCCGCACCATCATCGAGGCGTTCGAGGGCAGCGGCGTCCCGGTCACCGAGTTCGTCGTGGCCGGCGGGCTGCTGAAGAACGCCTTCCTCATGCAGGTCTACGCCGACGTGTGCCGCCGTCCGCTCTCGGTGATCGACTCGCAGCAGGGGCCGGCGCTGGGCTCGGCGATCTACGCCGCGGTCGCCGCGGGTGCGTACCCCGACGTCACCACCGCCGCCCGCGCCATGGGGAAGGTGCGCCGTGGGGTCTACGTGCCCGACGAGCAGCGGGCCGACGCCTACGACGCCCTCTACGCCGAGTACCGGCAGCTGCACGACCACTTCGGCCGCGGCGGCAACGACGTCCTGCACCGGCTGCGGGCCATCCGGCGCGCGGCGGTGGCCCGAGCGGGTCACCCGGGCGCCGCGGACGCCTACGACGTCGAGACAACGTCCTCCGCCCTTCCCGAGGAGCAGCCGGCATGACCGGGCAGCCATCGACCCCGGGCGAGCGGGGCACGCACCGGGAGCTGCGCGAGCACGTCGCCGCGCTGCACGCCGAGCTGACCCGCTACCAGCTGGTCACCTGGACGGCGGGCAATGTCTCGGCTCGCGTGCCGGGGGAGAACCTGTTCGTCATCAAGGGCAGCGGCGTCGTCTACGACGAGTTGACCTGGGAGGGCATCACGGTCTGCGACCTCGACGGCGGCGTCGTCGATGGGGTGCGGGCGCCCTCCAGCGACACCGCGGCGCACGCCTACGTCTACCGGTCGATGCCCGAGGTCCACGGGCAGGTGCACACGCACAGCCCGTACGCCGCGGCGTGGGCGGCACGCGGCGAGGAGATCCCGTGCGTGCTGACCGCGATGGCCGACGAGTTCGGCGGCCCGATCCCGGTCGGGCCGTTCGCGCTCATCGGCGACGACTCCATCGGCCAGGGCGTCGTCACCACGCTGAAGGGCAGTCGCTCGCCGGCGGTCCTCATGCAGAACCACGGTGTGTTCACCATCGGCCCGTCGGCGAAGGCGGCCGTCAAGGCCGCGGTGATGACCGAGGACGTCGCCCGCACCGTGCACCTCTCCCGTCAGCTGGGGAAGCCCACCCCCATCGCGCAGGCCGACATCGACTCCCTGTACGCGCGGTACCAGAACGTTTACGGCCAGCGGTGAGGGCCAGCGAATGAGGAAGGACCACCACGTGCCATTCGAAGGTCAGGAGCTCTGGTTCCTCACCGGCAGCCAGGGGCTGTACGGCGAGGAGACCCTCCAGCAGGTGGCTGAGCAGTCCCAGCGGGTCGCCGCCGCCCTCGACGACGCCGCCGAGGTTCCGGTCCGGGTGGTTTGGAAGCCGGTGCTCACCGACTCCGGCGCGATCCGCCGGACGATGGGGCAGGCCAATGAGGACCCCGCATGCCTGGGCCTGATCACCTGGATGCACACCTTCTCCCCGGCGAAGATGTGGATCTCCGGGCTGGACGCGCTGCGCAAGCCGCTGCTGCACCTGCACACCCAGGCCGACGCCGCCCTGCCGTGGTCGACGATCGACATGGATTTCATGAACCTCAACCAGGCCGCCCACGGCGACCGGGAGTTCGGGTTCGCCCTCACTCGGCTCCGGGTGCCCCGGACGACGGTGGCCGGGCACGTCGGCAACCCCGCCGTCCGTGCCCGGGTGGGTTCCTGGGCCCGGGCCGCAGCCGGCGCCGCGGCGGCCCGGGACCTCAAGCTGGCCAGGTTCGGTGACAACATGCGCGACGTCGCGGTGACCGAGGGCGACAAGGTCGAGGCGGAGATCCGCTTCGGGATGTCGGTGAACACCTGGGGCGTCAACGACCTGGTCGAGGTCGTCGACGGGGTGGCCGAGTCGTCCGTCGACGCGCTGGTCGCGGAGTACGCCGACCTGTACGAGATGGACGCCGACGTGCTCCCCGGCGGTGCGCAGCACGAGAGCGTGCGTTACCAGGCCCGCATCGAGGCTGCGCTGCGCGGCTTCCTGACCGACGGCGGTTTCGGCGCGCTCACCACCAACTTCGAGGACCTCGGCGGGCTGCGGCAGCTGCCCGGCCTGGCCGTGCAGCGGCTGATGGCCGACGGGTATGGCTTCGGCGGTGAGGGCGACTGGAAGACCGCCGCGCTGCTGCGGGTGCTGAAGGTGACCGCCGCCGGGCTGCCGGGCGGGACCTCCTTCATGGAGGACTACACCTACGACCTGGCCGCACGGCGCCCGACGATCCTCGGTGCGCACATGCTGGAGGTCTGTCCGACCATCGCCGGCGGAAAGCCCCGGGTCGAGGTGCACCCGCTGTCCATCGGCGGCCGCGAGGACCCGGCCCGGCTGGTGTTCACCGCGGCTCCCGGCGACGGCGTCGTTCTCGGCTGGTCCGACCTCGGCGACCGGTTCCGCTGGGTCGCCAACGAGATCACGGTCGTGGAGCCGGCCGAGCCGCTGCCGAACCTGCCGGTCGCCCGGGCGGTGTGGGAGCCGAAGCCGGACTTCTCCACCGCGACCGAGGGCTGGCTCACCGCCGGTGGACCGCACCACACGGTGCTGTCCACCGCGATCGGCGCCGACGAGCTCACCGACCTGGCGGAGGTGTTCTCCACCGAGCTCGTGCTCATCGACGCCGACACCACCCGGCGGAGCCTGGCCAAGGAGCTGCGCTGGAGCGCGGCCTACCACCGGCTGGCACAGCGCCTCTGACGCTCGCGGGCACGATGCCCGGCCAGCCGTACCGGCCGGGCATCGTCGTCTGCTCAGCCGTAGGCGGCGGTAACGCCGTCGACCAGGGCGACAAGGGCGTCGGCGGCCGGGTGCGCCGCGTCCGCGTGGGCGCTTGCGCACGGTTGGCCGCTCCGCGGCTCGGCAGATGAGCGCCTTCACCCTGGCCGGGCTGCGCTACCTCGACGCAGCCCCGCGGCACCCGAGAAGCCTGAATTGCTTCCCGGGCACACCCGGACCTGGTCGCGCTGCAGCCCCCGAGCAGTAGTCGAGGATCACGCCTTGTTGTGGTGCTCGCTCCCGTGCTCGTGGACGTGGGGGTGTTGGTGGTCGGCGTGCTCGGGGTCCTCGGGGTGGCCGTGTTCGTGCGTGTGGTGCTCTGCAGCGCCGCTGGCCTTGTGGTGGTTGTCACCGTGCGGGTGTGCGTGCCCCGCCTGCCCTGGGACCTCGGCGTGGCCGTGCTCGTGGTCGGTGTGCTTGGTGGGTGTCTCGCTCACTGGTTTCTCCTGACGGTGGGGCCGTTGCGGGGGGCTTGCAGTGTCTCCCATGCCGTAGTGGTCACGCCATGGCGTCCGGGTGGCGTGGGGGCGAGGCTGCGGTCCACTTGTCCTCGATGCGCCCGTACCTCCACACCGTGAGCGCCACGATCCAGGTAAGGACGAACAGGCCCACGATGGTGTAGCCGACGTAGTCCAGGTCGAGTCCGCCCAGGGCAGCCAGCGGACCGGGCTCGATGCCGAGGCGGTCGACGAGGATCGAGATCAGCTCGATCGTCCCGATGATCAGGGCGACGGCCACGGACAGGCCGGTGTCGGCCATCTTGTCGAAGGCCTTGCGGACGGGCTTGGAGAAGGCCCAGCCGTGGACGAAGTTCATGAAGCACCCGTCGATCGTGTCGAGCAGGCATGCCGGCGGCGAACAGGATCGGCAGGCTGAGTACGGCGTACCGGGGGAGATTGAAGGCGGCCGCTCCGCCGGCGGGCACGAGCAGGCCGACCTCGGTGGCGGTGTCGAAGCCGAGCCCGGACAGCAGCCGGTGGGGTACATGTGCCAGGGCTTGCGCACTGCCCGGGTGACCCGGCCCAGGAATCGGCTCATCAGCCCCCGACCGGAGGGGAGCAGGCCCGGGCGGCAGGCCGTTGCGACCAGAAGGAGTAGCGGACTGTCGATCGATCGATCGATCGGCCGCGTCGTGGCGTCGGCGGCGGCGTCACGTCCCCGTCCGGGCGGGACGCACCCAGCGTTCCAACCGGCCTTCACTGCTGGCGGATCGGCGTCGGGACGTCATCGCTGAACTCGATGCGGAACACGGGAGGTGGCCCGAGGGGCGCCTGGGTGCATCGGGTCGTCAACGGCGTGCCGATCGTGCGGTGACTGCTGAGAGTGCGAAGGAGGCCGGCAGGATCCTGGGGGCGATCGCGATCCGGAACGGCGGAGCGGTCGACGCGAACATCGCCGCCGCGGCACTTGCGCGGCCTCGTCCGCTCCTGCTGCGGACCTCGGACCCCATCGACATGTGGCTGACGTCAGGGAAGGCCCAAATCGGCATCGAGCACGTCTGACCTGCGTTTGCCGCAGCCAGGTCGCCAACGCGTTTCGCCGGCTCATCGGACAACAGCGGCTCAGGCGGCGAGCACCAACGGCAGCTCCCGCAGTCCGCGGAGAACGAACTCCGGACGGCGGACGGCGGGGCCCCCGAGCTCCAGCACCGACGTGCGGCGCAGCAGCGCGCCGAAGGACGCCTGCAGCTCCACCCGGGCCAGCGGGGCCCCGATGCAGAAGTGCACGCCGGCGCCGAAGGTGATGTGCGGGTTGTCGGCGCGGCCGACGTGCAGGGTGTCGGCGGCGGAGAAGACCGCGGGGTCGCGGTTGGCGCTGCCCAGCAGCGCGGCGATCCTCTGGCCCCGCTCGATGGCGACCCCGCCGATCGCGACGTCCTCGGTGGCGGTGCGCTCGAACAACTGCAGCGGGGAGTCGAAGCGCATCAGCTCCTCGATCGCCGCCGGCAGCAGCCCGGGGTTCTCGCGCAGCCGCCGGAGCTGGTCGGGGTGCTCGAGCAGCGCCAGCAGGCCGTTGCCGCTGACGTTCACCGTCGCCTCGTGCCCGGCGTTGAGCAGCAGGATGCAGGTGGTGACCAGCTCGTCCTCGGTGAGCCGGTCGCCGTCCGCGTCCCGGGCGGTGACCAGGTGGGTGAGCAGGTCCTCACCCGGGGTCCGGCGCCGCTGCGCGGCCAGCTCCCGCAGGTAGGCGGCGAACTCGGCGGCGGCCCGCTCGGCGTCGTCCTCGACCTGCGTCGTCCGGCCGTACTCGTACATCTTCACGATGGCGTTGGACCACGGCCGCAGCAACGGCCGGTCGGCCGCCGGCACCCCGAGCAGCTCGGCGATCACCGCGACCGGGAGCTCCTCGGCCATCCCGCTGAGCAGGTCGACCGGCTCGGTGCCGGCCGAGCGCTCGACCAGCCCGTCGACCAGGGAGTCGGCGAGTTCCTGCACCCACGGACGCAGCCGCTCCACGTGCCCGCGGGCGAAGGCGGTGCTGATCAGGTGGCGCAGGCGGGTGTGATCCGGCGGCTCCATCTCCAGGATTGCGTTGCGGTGGATCAGGTTGAAGCTCTCGAACCGTTGGGCGGGCACCCTGTCCGACCAGAGGCGCCCGAGCCGCCGGTCGCGCAGCACCGCGTTCGCCTGCGCGTGGGAGAACGCCAGCCACAAACCCAGGCCCTCGTGCCACTGCACCGGTGCCTGCGCCCGGGCGGCGGCGAACGCGGGGTACGGGTCGGCGACGACGGCGGGATCGGTCAGGTCCAGCGGGACGGCGGCCAGGGTCACGCCGGGCAGCCTAGGACGGCGTCCGGACGGCCCCCTACCCTCGGGAGCATGGCCCGCTCCACGACCCGACGCCGTCCCGCCGCCCCGGCCGCCGCTGCCGATGGTGAGATCAACCCCAAGGCGCCCTGCCCGTGCGGCTCTGGCCGCCGGTACAAGCACTGCCACGGCTCCGGCTACGCCGCGCCGGTCCGCCGGCCGTTCGAGGGCCTGCCCGGCGAGGCCGACTGGGTCGCGCTGCGCGAGCTGGTACCGGCCGCGACCGCGGTGCTGGCCACGACCGAGGGCCGCTCGGTCACGCTGGCCAGCGTGCTGCCCGGCGGCTCGCCGGCGCTGGTGCGCGCCGGCGGCGAGATCCTGCTCGGCGTCCAGCTGCCGACCTCCTCCGACGACATCAGCCGCGACCTCGGGACGGCGCTGGCCGCCGCGCTCGACGCGCCCGCCGGCGCCCCGGTCGACCCGGGCCCGATCGGGGCCGCGGGCTCTGCCGGCCCGCGCCTGCAGGAGCTGCTCGACCTCACCGTCCCGCTGGACGTCACGGTGCACGACGACTTCGCCTTCTGGCTCGAGGGCACCGACGCCGGCCCGACGGCGATGGCCGGTCTCGAGCAGGCCAACGAGCTGGTCCTGCCCACCGTCCGGCTGGCCGGCCTGGATGCCGCGTACTGGGTGCGGCCCAGCACCGACCGCGCGCACGTCCGCTGGGTGCGCCCCGAGCCCGAGGAGCGGCTGCTCGACGCGCTGTCCCGGCTGTCCGCGGCCGAGCAGCTCACGCTGGGGGAGGGCACCCGCTACGCGGGGGCCTTCCGCGCACACGGCCTCGTCGTCCCCGTGTGGGACGTGCCGGCCGAGACGCCGGCCAAGGAGTGGGCCGGCCCGGCCGCGGGCCTGCAGTCGCGGCTGGAGTCGGTGTTGGGCTCGACCGAGCCGCTGACCGCCGACGAGCGCCGCGCCCGGGCAGGGCTGCTGTCCCGCCAGATCACGCTGCGCTGATTCCCGCCTCCGGGCCGCTCAGCCGGCTCGCTCTTGCGCCGTTCCTGCCGCTTCGGCGGCCGTGCGCCAGCGCAAGAGCGGAGATGACAGCGCAAGAGCGTCGGAACAGGAACCGGAGCTACCGTGGGCCGCGCACGGCCGGGCCGGTGAGCTCCCGGCCGGCGGTGGAGGAGAGGGAAGCGTGGGGTACGAGCACGGCGGGATGAGCGGGATGAGCGGGATGCACGTGCCGGACCTGCCGCCGACCACGGGGCGCCTGCTGGGCCTGGACCTGGGCGCCGCGTCGCCGGTGGCGTGGCTGGCCGTGGCGCTGGCGGCGTTGTACCTGGCTGGGCTGTGGCGGCTGCACCAGCGCGGCATCTCCTGGCCGGTGCTGCGCACGACGGCCTTCCTGGCCGGCTGCGCGAGCGTGTTCTACGTCTGCGCCAGCGGGCTGCAGTCCTACGGAATGGCGCTGTTCAGCGTGCACATGGTCCAGCACATGGTGCTGACGATGATGTCCCCGCTGGGTCTGCTGCTCGGGGCGCCTGTCACCCTGGCGTTGCGCGCCCTGCCGACGTCGCACGGGCCGACCGGGGCGCCGCGGCGGCTGCTGCTGTGGGGTCTGCACAGTCGGCTGGGCCGCATCCTCTCGCACCCGGCCTTCACCGTGCCGCTGTTCATCGCCAGTCTCTACGGCGTCTACTTCTCCTCCGTCTTCGACGACCTGATGTCCTCGGTGGCCGGGCACACCTTCATGCTGCTGCACTTCCTGGTCACCGGGCTGCTGTTCTTCGGCCCGGTGCTTGCCGTGGACCCGTGGCCGCGGCACTCCGGACACGGTGCCCGGATGCTGGAGCTGATGCTGCCCGCGCCGTTCCACGCCTTCTTCGGTGTGATCGTGATGATGAGCAGCAGGCTGCTGGTGACCGCGTTCGCCGCGCCGCCGGCCTCCTGGCACGTCGACCCGCTCGCGGACCAGGGTTCGGCCGGGGGCATCGCGTGGGCGTTCGGTGAGTTCCCGACGGTGCTGGTGCTTGCCGTCGTGTTCTTCCAGTGGAGCCGGTCGGAGGACCGGGCCAACCGCGCCGTCGAGCGGGCGCGGGAGCGGGCCATCGCGCGCGGCGAGAGCGGCGAGGACCCTGCGCTGACCGCGTACAACGAGCGGCTGCGGCAGCTGGCGGCCCAGCAGCCCTAGGAGGCCCGGCGCCGGCGGCGGACCGCCGCCTGCGTTGCCCCGTCGGTCAGGCGGCGGCCCGCAGCAGCCCGAGGGCGTACTGCACCCAGAACTCACCCGCCGGGGGGCCACCGTTGCAGGTGCCGTCGGACTCCCCGACCCGCTTCAGCCACAGGAAGGCGTCGACCTCGGCCAATCCGGTGGCCGCCGTGGGCCGCTGGCCGACTGCCCGTCCGGGCGGGTTGCACCAGTCGGTCCCCGCGCCGTTGCCGTTGCGGCTGGTGTCGATGACGAAGTGGGCGCCGCCCAGCGCGGCCGACACCGCCTGGCCGTAGCTGACGTTGCTCGCGGTGGTCTCGAAGTTGGACACGTTGAGGGCGAACCCGTCGGCGTGGGCGACCCCGGCCGACTGCAGCCGCTGGGCCATCGTCCGGGCGTCGATCCAGGTCGGGTTGCCGGCGTCGAGGTAGGTCAGCGTGCCGGGGTTCTTCTCCAGCACGTCGACCGCCGCGCCGAGCATCCGGTAGCGCTCCGCGGGGTCCCCGCACAGCTGGGCCAGCGCGTCGGGCTCGATGATCACTACGGCCTTGGCGGTGCCGATCCCATTCGCGACACCCTGGATCCACTGGGCGTACCCGGCCGCGGTCTGCTCCCCGCCTGCCGAGTACCCGCCGCAGTCGCGGCCCGGCACGTTGTACGCCACGAGGACCGGCACCGCGCCGGACGCCTGCGCGCCTGTGACGGCCTGCCGGACGGTCCCCGCGACATCGCCGCTCCACGCGCCCAGCCAGATCGCCGTCGGCACCTGTGCGAGGTCGGAGAGGAGCGCGGCGTCCTCGGCCGACGTGCCGCCGGTCCGGGCGGCCTGGGCGGCGCCGGTGTTCGGCCCGTAGAAGGTAGCTCCGGCCAGCGGGTTGCCCGCCGTTGCGCCCGTGGTGGGCGCGGGCGTCGTCGTGGTCGCCGGCGCGAGGTTGCTGCCGCTGGGGACGGTCGTCGCCGGAGCGGCCTGCGTCGACGTGTCCTGGACGGTCGAGGAGGTGCCCGACCCGGCCGGCACCGTGGTCTGCCCGGCCGTCGAGGACGTGCCGGACGTCGTGGAGGTGGGTGACGTGCCGGAGGTCGTGGAGGTGGGTGACGTACCGGAGGTCGAGGAGGTCGGAGCCGGCACGGACGCCGAGGTGGTGGCGGTCGTCCGCTTCGTCGAGATCCGGCAGCGAGGAGCGGGCGCCGGCGGCGCTGAGCTCGGAGGCGGTGGTGGGCTCGCTCAGGCTCGACGGCGACGGGCCGTCGAGCAGGGGAATGGTCACCGTGGCACCGGTGACGCAGAGCAGGACGGCGGTCGCCACGAGGACGCACCGCTCGGCGGGCGTGCGACGGGGAGAGGGGCTGTGCTTCATCGAGGCCGACCGTAGCCGTGCGTGAGTGAGCACATACGGAGGGGAACGGCACTTTGCCCGCCGACCTTGACACCCCGGCGGCGATCTGCAGCGTTCCGTCACCCCAAAATGGCTGGTCGAGGCCCCGCTACATGGTCGGCACACAACCGGTGCCCCGTCGACGACGGTCGCGAAAACCGATCAGTCCCGTACGCACCATCCGCACCGCCGGGCTCGCCCGCACCAGCGGGCACGCCCACCACGCTGACCCCGGTCTGATGCGTGTGGCGGCCCGGTACGTCAGACCCGGCGGCGTCCCGACACCAGAAGGCCGCTGCCCAACGCGAGCAGGGCCGCGCCGGCCGCCGGCAGCGGGGTCACGCCGGTGTAGGCCGGCTGACCGGCGGTGGGAAGGGCGGTGTTCGTGCCGACCGGCGTGGGGGCGGACTCGCCATCCTCGCAGGCGACCCCGTCGTCGTCCCGGTCCAGCGGGGCCCGGCAGCCCGGGTCACCCCGGTTGATCGGCGCGGCGCCCGCGGCCCGGATCTCGTCGCAGTTCGCGTGGTACGCCGACGGGCCGGCCGGCAGGAGCGCCCGCGCGGCGACCGGCTGCGGGGCTGCGGCAGTGGGGACTCATGTCCGCCGCCGCAGACCAGGCCGGTAACCGCCGCCAGCTCGGGGACGTCCGGCAGCATCGGGCAGAGCGCGGCCGGGAGCTGGGCGCGCAGGCCAGCGTGGCGAGTTCCTGGAGGCCGGGCGACGTCGCGGGGAGCTGGAACAAGAGCTGCTCGCACGCCGGCGAGTCCTCGCCCGTTTCCTCGTCGTCCCCCTGGTCGCGGCGAGCAGGGCGAGAGGCAGCCTCAGGAACGTGGACATGATCTCCCCGGAGGATCGATGAGCGGCAGCTGTGATCAGCACCGCCCAGCGACAACGAGCAGGGGATCGGTCCGTCACGCAGGTGTCGGACTCAGCCGGGGAGCGCCTCGCGCAAGACGGGACAGGACATGCACCGCGGACCGCCCCGGCCACTGCCCAGCTCGGAGCCGGCGATCCGGAGGACCTCGATCCCGGCAGCTTCCAGGGCGGCGTTCGTGACCGTGTTCCGCTCGTAGGCCACCGTCAGCCGCGGCGCGATGGCCAGGGTGTTGTTCCCGTCGTCCCACTGCTCCCGCTCGGCGGTGACCGGGTCCAGGCCGGTGTCGATCAGCCGCAGCCGGTCGATGCCCATGGCGGTCGCGGCGGCGACCAGGAACGGCCGGGGTCCGGTGACGGCGAGCTCGCTGGTGTCCGCGACGTCCGGCGGCTCGTCGCCGGCCGTCACCGTCCAGGCCTGCAGGGAGTCCGCGACCGCCGGGTACATGACCATCGCGTCGACGTCGACCATCGTGCAGATGGTGTCCAGGTGCATGGTGGCCCGCTCCTGCGCGATCGGCACGACGAGCACCGTGTGCGCCAGCCCCCGGGCGAACACCCGCCGGGCCAGGCGCTCGGCCCCGCCCGCGGTCGTCCGCTCGCCGACGCCGACGGCCAGCACACCGGGGGCGAGCAGCAGCACGTCACCGCCCTCGAGGTGCTCCAGGTCGGACTCGTAGAGCTGCTCGGCGCCGGCGAACCGCGGGTGGTGGGCGTACAGCGCGGCGGTGAGCGCGCTCTCCCGGTGCCGCGCGGGCATGGTCAGCGAGGCCACCGCGACCTGGTCGCCGACCCAGACCGACGAGTCGCGGGTGAACATGAGGTTGGGCAGCGGCGGGACGACGAACTCTCCCCGCCCCATCAGCTCGTAGGCCAGACCCCGCCCGCCACGCAGCTCGTCGTGGGCCACCCCGGTGATCAGGGCGGCGGCCAGGTCGTCGGCCGCCAGGCCCGCCAGGTGCGCGGTGGTGGCGTGTCGCAGCGTCGCGCCCAGCCGCGGGTCGTCGATCGCGGCGGTGATCACCTCCGCGCGGGCGGCCGGCACCGCCATCACCTCGGCCAGCAGCCGGTCCAGGTGGAGCACCTCGACCCCGCGTTCGGTCAGCGCCGCAGCGAAGGCGTCGTGCTCCTCCTGGGCGCGGGCCACCCACGGGACGCCGTCGAAGAGGAGCTCGTCGTTGTTGCGGGGCGTGAGTCGGCGCAGCTCGGCGCCGGGCCGGTGCAGCAGCACCGTGCGCAGCCGGCCGACCTCGCTCGTCACCTGGTTCCCGGGAGCCGTCATGCCCGCAGAGCCTGCCCGATCGATCATTTCCGCTGGGGTGCGGGGGACCGCGCGGATCGTTGTGCTCTGAGTCGCGCCACGACTCAGAGCACACGTCGCCCGGTGCCCCTGCCGGAACGGTCGCCGACGCCCGCGGAGGTGTCCGGCTGTCCGGTCCTGTCGGCGGCGCGTGGTCCACTACCGCGGTGAGCGCCCCGCCCCGACCGTCTCGACCAGCCCCGCTGGCTGGTGGCGAAGCTGCCGCCGGTGCGCCGGTGACCCGGCGCGCGATCGTCTTCCACGGGACGGGCGGGCACCCGGACGCCGTCTGGTACCGCTGGCTCGGCGACCGGCTGGCCGCGCGCGGCTACGAGGTCGAGATCCCGCACCACCCGGGGCTGAACCAGGAGCCGATCGACACCTTCCTGCCGCGGGTCCTGGCCAGCCACTCCTTCGACGAGGACACGGTGCTCGTCGGGCACTCGGGCGGCGCGGCACTGCTGCTGGCCCTGCTGGAGCACCTGCAGACGCCGGTTGCGCAGGCCGTCCTCGTCGCCGGCTACTCGACCCCGCCCAACACCGAGGACGAACCCGTCCTGCAGACCAGCTACGACTGGGCCCGGATCAGGGCGCACGCCCGGCAGTTCGTCTTCGTCAACTTCGTCGAGGACCCCTACGGCTGCGACGACGCGCAGGGGCGGGCCATGTTCGACCGGCTCGGCGGCGTGCAGATCGTGCTGGACGAGGGACACTTCGGCTCACCCGAGCGCGACCATCCGACCTTCGAGCTGCTCGACCGGCTGATCGACTAGAGCGTGTCTGCCAAAGATTGGCGGGTTGGTGGGCGACGCTGGACGAATGTTGCGTACCGACGAGATCCCGGACGAGTTGTGGGAGTTGATCCAGCCGGTGCTGCCTGCCGGCGGTCATCAGGGCCGGCCGTGGAATGACCACCGACTGACGCTCGAGGCGATCATCTGGCGGTACCGCACCGGGTCGCCGTGGCGTGACCTGCCCGATCACTTCGGCGCGTGGCAATCGGTGTGGGAACGCCACCGTCGCTGGTCTGACGACGGCACCTACGTGCGGATGTTCGCCGCGGTGCGCGCCGCAGCCCCTGAGCGCGATGAGCAG
>NZ_FNOZ01000082.1 GCF_900107175.1 Modestobacter sp. DSM 44400
GCTGCGGCGCGCACCGCGGCGAACATCCGCACGTAGGTGCCGTCGTCAGACCAGCGACGGTGGCGTTCCCACACCGATTGCCACGCCCCGAAGTGATCGGGCAGGTCACGCCACGGCGACCCGGTGCGGTACCGCCAGATGATCGCCTCGAGCGTCAGTCGGTGGTCATTCCACGGCCGGCCCTGATGACCGCCGGCAGGCAGCACCGGCTGGATCAACTCCCACAACTCGTCCGGGATCTCGTCGGTACGCAACATTCGTCCAGCGTCGCCCACCAACCCGCCAATCTTTGGCAGACACGCTCTAGACGCCCACAGTGATCGTCCACCGCTCGTGGGCCGGCCGGGCCGGGGATCCTGGCCGGCCGGGGGATCAGTCGGCCTAGGTCTGCCCGTCCGTCGTCGGGGCGCTGGTGGGAGACAGCGTCGCGGTCGTCGGAGTCGTCGTCGGAGTCGTCGTCGGAGTCGTCGTCGGAGTCGTCGTCGGAGTCGTCGTCGGAGTCGTCGTCGGAGTCGGCGCCGGCGGCGTCGTCGTGGGCGGCGGTGGCGGTGGCGGAGGTGGCATCGTCGTGGGCGGCGCCGGCGGCGCCGGCGGCGTCGTGAGCGGCGGTGGTGGCGGGGGTGGCGGGGGAGGCGGGGGAGGCGGGGGAGGCGGGGGAGGCGCGACTGTCGACCTCGAAGTTGGTGCGGTCGTCGACTGGGGACTGGCCGACTGCGGCGGTGGAGTGGTCGTCGGTCTCGTGGGAACCCCCGGTGCGGTCGTCCGCCCAGCCGCCGTGCCGGGCGGGATCGTCGTCCGGTCGGCGGTCCTCGTCGTGGCCGCGGCAGAGGTGGGCCTGGTGGAGGCGGATCCCGCCCCGGCTCTCGGAGTGGTGGTACTGACCGGCTCGGTGGAGCCGTCGGAGGACTCCGCGGCCCGTGGGGGCGCCGCGGCGGGCTGCTCCGCAGCCAGCGCTGGTGCGGGGGTCCCAGGAGCGGCGTCCGCCGTCGTCCACGTGGCGCGCGCGGGGCCGGTGGTCGGGGCCTGGCTCGTCGGCGCCGCGTAGGTCCCCCCGCCGTCCTCACCGCCGGGCCCGCGGCTCACAGTCGAGACGAACAACGCCACCGCGCCAGCGAGGACGACCAGCGCACCCAGTGCGGGGACCACCGCCCGCAGCCACGACCAGAAGCGCCACCGGGCCGGCGGCCGGACACCGGTCACGGCGTGCCGGCGCCCGACGGGGGCCGCGGGGTCACTGACGTACACCTACCGGTGCGCCCCGTTCCCCTGCGCGCCCTCCGGGGCGAGCCGGATGTGCGTGGTCGACGTTCCTCCATGTGCGTGGTCCTCCTGTGGCGGTCGACGTCGGCTGCCCAACGACGGCCGTGGACCCATGGGTACGTCGATCTGCCTGGTCGTGCGGACCTTGTCCCAGTGCGCACGGCCGGTCGCAACAGCGGGCGAGTGGCCTGCGCCAGCCCGTGACCCCTTCTACCCGCATTTGCCGTGTGCGCCCCGGAGCCCCTCGGTGACCGCGCCGGACCCGACGGGCCGCCGGTCGGCCGCGCGGACGGCCGACGAGACCTGGCAACGGCTGCGCCCGGGGCTCGCCGACGAAGCGGTCACCGCACTCGGGCCGGCGGAGGCAGGGGTGCCAGCTCGACGGCGAGGGTGCGCATGAGGCCGGTGACGCCGTGCTTCGCCGCCGTGTGCCGCCGTGTAGTGCGCCCGACTCCTGCACCGTGGCCCGCGTCACATCGGCGGTCAAGCCCCGTGCGGACGTCCTGCCGGGCAGTTCGGTGTGCCGCGTGCGGACACGTCGTGGGTCCTGGATACAGTGCGCCGGTGTGAGGTACGCCACCTCCCTCACTCCGACGCAAATAGGTAGGTCCGCATGCTCTACGCCGCGTACGAACTGCAACGTCGTTTGGCCTCACCGGCGGTGGCGGTCTCCGACAGGACCGCGCGGGTGCTGAACGCGCTGCCTGCCCCACTCGTCGCGCCCGGCGTCCGCCACCTCCGGGCAGCATGCGACGTCGTCGCCCACGCCCGGCCGACGCACGACCGACCGGCGTTCGGCATCGACTCGGTGCCGGTCGGCGGCCAGCCGGCCGAGGTGTCCGAACACCCGGAGACGAGCACGCCCTTCGCCACGCTCCTGCACTTCCGGAAGCCGTCGGTCACCGGCCAGCCCCGGGTGCTCGTCGTCGGCCCCATGTCCGGGCACTTCACGACGCTGATCCGGCCCACCATCCGCACGCTGCTGTCCGACCACGACGTGTACGTCCTGGACTGGCACAACGCCCGGGACGTCCCCGCCGAGCACGGCCCCTTCGGACTCGACGAGTACATCGAGCACGTCATGGACGCGCTCCGGCACCTCGGGCCCGGCACCCACGTCGTCGCCGTCTGCCAGCCCGCCGTCCCGGTGCTCGCGGCTGTCGCGCTGCTGGCCGCCGCCGGTGACGAGGCCCAGCCCAGCAGTCTGACCCTCATGGCCGGACCAGTCGACACCCGGGTGAACCCGAACCGGATCAACACGATGGCCGCGACCAAGCCGCTGTCGTCCTTCGAACGCCGGGTCATCGACACCGTGCCGGCCCGGTACGCCGGCGCAGGCCGGCGCGTCTATCCCGGCGTCGTCCAGTTGACCGCGTTCATGTCGATGAACCCCAGGCGGCACCTGAGCGCCCACCTGCGCCTCTACCGGGACCTCGTGGCCGGCGAGACCGCGCGAGCGGCAGCCACCCGCGCCTTCTACGACGAGTACGGCGCCGTCATGGACGTCCCGGCGGAGTTCTACCTCGAGACGGTCGGCCGCATCTTCCAGGAGAACAGGTTCGCCGCCGGCACGTTCACCTGGCGCGGCAGCCCGGTCGATCCCGGGTCCATCACCGACACGGACCTGCTCACCGTCGAAGGTGCCAACGACGACATCTGCTCCCCCGGTCAGACGGAGGCCGCGCACGACCTCTGCACCGGGATCCCGGACGATCGCCAGCACCACCACCTGCAGCCGGGGGTGGGCCACTACGGCGTGTTCAGCGGCTCTCGCTGGGAGACGGAGGTCTACCCCGTGGTCCGCGACTTCATCGCCGGGTCCCGGGCAGCCCGGCCGCTGGCCTCGCCGGCCTGAGCGCCCGATGCCCGGGTGGGGGCTTCCCGATCAGGAGCGGCGGGGAGGGCTGCCGGCGATCCGGACCGGGCGGCCACGGGTAGCGCCACGAGGTCGGAAACGGCCGAGGGCGCGTCCGAGCCGCACGCACCGGTGCCGGCCAGGGACGCGTCGGTGACCGCCCCGGACCCGGCTGGCCGCGTGCCGGCCGCACGGACCGCCGAGGAAGCCTGGCAACGGCTCCGCCCCGAGCTGGCCGCCGAAGCGGTGGCCGCCCTCGGGCCGGCGGAGGCCGACGCATTCCTCACCCGGATCGATGTCGCGGTGGTCGACGTGCACACGCCACTCGTCGCCCTCTACGGCGAGCGCGCCGACACCGAGGAGCTGCTCGCCCGGGCGCTGCGCACGGTACTGGCCGCCACCGCCGAGCGGCCGGCGGAGCTGCGGCTGCTCGACCGGCGCCGTGAGATCGACCCGCACTGGTTCCAGCGGGAGCGGATGCAGGGCTACGTCTGCTACGTCGACCGCTTCTGCGGCACGCTCGACCAGCTGCCCGGCCGGCTCGATCACCTCACCGAGCTCGGTACCACCTACCTGCACCTGATGCCGCTGCTGCGGCCCCGCGAGGGCGAGAACGACGGTGGCTACGCAGTCGCCGACTACCGCCAGGTGGATCCGCGGCTGGGCACCATGACCGACCTGGAGGCGGTCGCGGCGGCGCTGCGCGGCCGCGACATGAGCCTGTGCATCGACCTCGTGCTCAACCACACCGCGGCCGAGCACCACTGGGCGCAGGCGTGGCTGGCCGGCGACCATGCCTGCGCCGACTTCTACACGGCGTTCCCCGACCGCACGCTCCCCGACGCGTACGAAGCCACCATCCCCGAGGTCTTCCCCGACCGGGCGCCCGGCTCGTTCAGCTGGGTACCGGAGGCGCGCGGGGGTGCCGGGGGCTGGGTGTGGACGACGTTCTGGAGCTACCAGTGGGACCTGGACTACACCAATCCCGAGGTCACCCTGGCCATGCTCGGCGAGATCACGTGGCTGGCCAACCGTGGCGTCGAGGTGTTCCGGATGGACGCCATCCCGTTCATGTGGAAGCGGATGGGCACCACCTGCCAGAACCAGCCCGAGGTGCACGACCTGGTGCAACTGCTGCACGCCCTGACCCGGATCGCGGCACCGGCCGTCGTCTTCAAGGCCGAGGCGATCGTCTCCCCCGAGGACCTGGTGCCCTATCTCGGCGCGCACGAACGCGAGCGCCCGGAGTGCGAGCTGGCTTACCACAACCAGCTCATGGTGCTGCTGTGGAGCAGCCTGGCCACCGAGGGCGCCCGGCTGGCCACCGCCGCGCTGCGCCGGATGCAACCGGTTCCGGCCGGCGCCACCTGGGTCACCTACGTGCGCGGTCACGACGACATCGGCTGGGCGATCACCGACCCCGATGCGGTTTCGGTCGGCGCGGACGGCGCTGGGCACCGGCGCTTCCTCAACGACTTCTTCTCCGGCCGTTTCCCGGCCTCACCGGCCCGCGGCGCGCTGTTCCAGGAGAACCGGGCAACCGGCGACGCGCGGATCTGCGGGACCGCCGCGTCGCTGTGCGGCATCGAGGACGCGCTGGCTCGGGGCGACGACGCCGCGGTCGAGCAGGGGATCCGGCGGCTGGTGCTGCTGTACTCGGTGGCCTACGCCTTCGGCGGCATTCCCCTGCTGTACATGGGCGACGAGCTGGCGCTGCCCAACGACGCCGGCTACCTGGCCGACCCGGAGCTGGCGCCGGACAACCGCTGGATGCACCGCCCAGCCATGGACTGGGCGGCGGCGGCCCGCCGGCACGACCCGGCCACGCTCGAGGGCCGGGTGTTCGCCCGGCTGTGCCGGCTGGGCGAGGTACGACGGTCGTTGCCGGCCCTGCGCGGCGGTGCAGAGCCGAGGGTCCTGGACGCCGGCAGCGACCGGATGCTCGTCTGGCGGCGCCGGCACCCGCGCAGCGGCTCCTTCGTCGGGCTGGCCAACTTCTCGCCGCTCCCGGAAGTGGTGGACGCCGACACGGTCACCGGCTTCGGCACCTACCAGCTGGTTCTGGGCAGTGACGGTCCGCTGCCGGTGGAGCGCGGCGGGCTCGTCGTCCCCGGGCTCGGCTTCGCCCGGTACGCCGAACCCTGACCCACGGCGGGGCCCAGACGGGGACCGCCGCCGTCCCCGAGGAGGAACCGTGGCACTTCAGCACACCGAGACGCCGGACGGCTGGCACCAGCCGCTGCGGCACGTGCACGCAGCCGAGCTGACCGGCGACACCGGCCAGACCGGCGGGATGACCCGGCGGGAAGCGATCTCGTCGCGGACCGTGGGGGCGCAGCGACTCTGGATGGGGCAGACCCATGTGGCGCCGCAGACCTCCTCGGGCGACCACCACCACGGCGACTCCGAGACCGCCATCCACGTACTGTCCGGCCATCCGGTCTTCGTCTTCGCCGAGGACGGTCGGGAGGTCCGGCTGGAGACCTCGCCGGGGGACTACGTGTTCGTCCCGCCGTTCGTGCCGCACCGCGAGGAGAACCCCACCGAAGAGAAGGCGGTAGTGGTCATCGCCCGCAGCAGCCAGGAGGCGATCGTGGTCAACCTGCCCGGACTGCTCGCCACCGACGACCCGACCGGCTGACCCGTCGACAGCGTCAGGCTACTGCGGTCTCCCCGCCCACCAGCTCGACCGGACGGCGCCGCCGCGACGGGCTGGCGGCCAGCAAGTACGCGCACCCGGTGACGATCCGGCTGATGCACGAGATGAACGGCAACTGGTACCCGTGGGGGAGCGGAGCGAACGGCAACCAGCCCGGGGAGTTCGTCCTGGCCTGGCGGCACGTGCACGACCGCTTCACCGCCCTGGGCGTCACGAACGTCGCATGGACGTGGGCGCCCAACGCCGTCTACACCGGCGGCGCGCCACTGGCTCCGCTGTACCCCGGCGACGCCTACGTCGACGCCGTGGGATTGAGCAACTACAACTGGGGCGAGCGCTCCCACGATGGCTTCGCCACTCACTAGGTGTGGAAGGCCGCGGAGAGCGGGACGCCGACCGGGGTGACGGGTCCGCTCTGCCAGCGCGCGAAGTAGCCACGAGGTCCGTGCGCGGTCTGCAACGCCACCCTGGCGTCCCCCACCGACTCGATGACGTCCATCTCTCCGCACCGGGGCCAGCCGACCTGCTCGATGTCCTGCCCCAGGGTCCAGGCGGCCGGCCAGATCCCGACCCCGGAGGGCACCCGGGCCCGCACCTCCACGAGGCCGGCACGGACGGTGCGCCGCCCCGACGTCGTGATCCGCGCCGACGTCCACGCCCCGTCGCCCCCAGCTCGGGCGGACAGGACGAGGTGTCCCTCGCCGTCCAGTGCCACGTTGGCGGCAGCGTCAGTGTAGGTCTGCAGCTCACCGTTGCCCCAGCCGCCGGCGCCCAGTTCCGCCGACCAGGAGGCACGGTCGGGGAACGTACCGGCGGGGCCGGCGAACTCGTCCTGCCAGACCAGGCGCCGCCCGGGTCCGCCCGCGTCAGCCCGTTGGACCCCGGGGGTCACCGGGCCCGGGCCCCTCCGATGAGCAGGGCGGTGGGGCATGTACGCAGCATGGCCGCCGCCCCTCAGCCCGCGGCAGCCGGACCGGGCAACTACCGTTCGGCAGGTGAGTGAGCCCCTGCGACCGCCGTCCCCCCTCGACCACCTCGCCGAGCGGTTCGTCGACGAGTACGCCGCCGCCCTGCCCACCGTGGCCACCTACATCGGGGTGCCGGGCCACGATGAGCGCTGGCCGGACTACTCCCCCGCCGGCCGGGCCGCCCTCGCCGACCTGCTGCGGCGCACCATCGCGGCGGCCGAGGACACCGACCCGGTCGACCGGCGCGACGAGGTCGCCCGCAGCGCGATGCTGGAGCGGCTCGGTGCCGAGCTGGCGCGCCACGACGCCGGCTGGGCGCTGGCCGACCTCAACACGATCGCGAGCCCGCTCCAGGAGTTCCGGTCGACGTTCGACCTGATGCCGACCGGCTCCGAAGCGGACTGGACGACGATCGCCCGCCGGCTGCAGGCGCTGCCCGCCGCCCTCAAGGGGTACACCGCCGGACTGGACGCCGCCGCGGACGCCGGTCAGGTGGCCGCTGCACGGCAGGTCCGGCTGTGCGCCGGCATCGCCCGTCGCTGGGCGGGGGCCGCCGACGTGCCCGGTTTCTTCGCCGACCTGGTCGCCGGGGCCCCGGTGCCGCCGGACGGCGCACTGGCCGGCGAACTCGCCGCCGCCGGAACGGGCGCCGAGACCGCCCTGCTGGCCTTTGCCGACCACCTGGAAACCGCTCTGCTCCCCCGGGCGCCGGAGGCCGACGCGGTGGGTCGGGAGCGGTACGCCCTGGAGTCCCGCTTCTTCATCGGCATGGAGCTGGACCTCGAGGAGACCTACGCCTGGGGCTGGCAGGAGCTGGCCCGCATCGTCGCGGAGAAGGAGGCCGTCGCCGAGTCCATCGCCCCCGGCCAGGGCGTCGCCGGCGCGATGGCCGCCCTGGACGCCGACCCCGACCGCATGGTCCGCGGCCGCCAGGCCCTGCAAACCTGGCTGCAGGAGACCGCCGACCGGGCCATCGCCGCGCTCAACGGCGTCCACTTCGACATCCCGAAGCCGGTGCAGCAGGTCGAGGGGCGGCTCACCCCGACGTCCGGCGAAGGGGTCTACTACACCGGCCCGACCGAGGACTTCAGCCGGCCAGGCCGGATGTGGTGGTCGCTCCCCGCGGGGGTCACCGACATGACCACCTGGCGGGAGACGACCACCGTCTTCCACGAGGGCGCCCCCGGGCACCACCTGCAGATCGGCCAGACCGTCTACAACGCCGCGGTGCTCAACCGCTGGCAGCGGCTGCTGTGCTGGTGCTCCGCACACGGTGAGGGCTGGGCGCTCTACGCTGAGCGGCTGATGGCCGAGCTCGGGTTCCTCGACGACCCGGGCGACCGTCTCGGCATGCTCGACGCCCAGGAGCTGCGCGCCGCACGCGTGGTGCTCGACATCGGCCTGCACCTGGACCTGCCCATCCCCGCCGACGAGGGGATCGGGAAGCGGTGGACTTACGAGGTGGCGGCCGAGTTCCTCCGCCGCCACGTGTCGATGGACGACGCCATGCTCACCGACGAGCTGCACCGCTACCTTGGCTGGCCCGGGCAGGCGCCGTCCTACAAGGTCGGCGAGCGGGTCTTCCTCGTCTGCCGCGAACAGGCGCAGCTGCGGGCGGGGGCCGACTTCGACCTCAAGGCCTGGCACCGCGCGGTCGTAGACCTCGGCTCCCTCGGGCTGGGTCCGCTGGCCGCCGAGCTCGCCCGGATGTGAGCCGCGTTCCGTCAGGCCCCGGAAGCCACTCGAGCCACATCCGGACGAGATTGAACTGGTCGAACCCGGGCCGCGGTCATAGCAGAACCTGTGCACCACCCCGGCGCGTCAGCAGCCGCCGCGAGGCCGGCGGGGTAGAGAGGATGTCCCGCGTTCCGTGGAACTTCGGTAGCGGCCCGTTGATCAACTAGGCGGCGTTGCTGACGGGCCCATCATGCGCGGCGGGTACGACAGTTGCAGCGGTGGCCTGCTCGAGGGCGGTGCGTAGCGCCGGCAGGTGCAGGTGGCCGTTGACGCGGCGGAACTGCTTGCCGGCCTCGACCATACCGGCGGCGCACCAGCGCAGCGCCATCTGCCCGTCGCGCCAGCGCTTGACGTTGGTCGAGTGCTGGCGGCAGATGGAGATCATCGACTCGATCATGTTCGTGGAGCGCATCGATCGGGCCAGTGTGGGCGGTAGGTCCAGGCGCAGCACGGTCAGTGTCTCGGCCA
>NZ_FNOZ01000083.1 GCF_900107175.1 Modestobacter sp. DSM 44400
ATCTTTCACAGCGACCACGGCGCGCAATACACGTCACGGGCGTTCGCCGACCTGTGCGCCCACCTCGGGGTGACCCGCTCGATGGGCGCGGTCGGGTCCAGCGCCGACAACGCTCTGGCCGAGTCGTTCAACGCCACCCTCAAGCGGGAGACCCTCGCCGGCGTGGCCGGCTGGGACACCCCCGCCGCGGCCCGCCGCGCGGTGTTCGCCTGGATCACCCGCTACAACACCCGCCGCCGGCACTCCACCTGCGGCCAGACCAGCCCCATCACCTACGAGACGAGCTACAGCCCGACTACGCTGCAGCTCGCCGCGTAGGCACACATCGCGTGTCCACGATCAGGGGGCAAGGCCCAGCCGCGGCTGCCCGCAGGGAATGCACCGACCCAGTACGGCCAGTCCGCGCAGCCGCAGTACGGCCAACCGCAGTACGGCCAGCCGCAGTACGCGCAGCCGCAATACGGGTCGAATGGCTACGGTATGCAGCAAACGGCCGGCGCGGCGATGCAGCCGATGCCGCACGCCCCGGCGCAGTACGGGCGGCCGATGGGACCGATTGGGAAGGTCCGCAGCACGTGGGCGGTGATCGGCCTCAGCATCATCACCTTCGGGATCTACTCGCTGTACTACTACTTCGCCACGCACGAGGAGATGAAGCAGCACTCCGGCGAAGGCGTCGGCGGCGCACTCGGCCTGATCATCTCGCTCTTCACCTTCGGCCTCGTCACGCCCTTCCTCTTGCCCAACGAGATCGGCAACCTCTACGCCCGACAGGGCCGGCCGCGTCCGGTGAGCGCCACGACGGGGCTGTGGGTGCTGCTCGGCTGGATGATCCTCGTCGGCCCGCTCGTCTGGCTCATCAAGACCAACGGTGCGCTGAACGCCTACTGGCGGAGCGTCGGCGCCCGCTGAACCGGCGACGCTCGCCTCGCGATGCCCCGCTCTCCGGTGAGAGCGGGGCATCGTCGTCCCACGGGGTGGGAGGTGTTCGGAGTGGTGGCGTTCGTCCCGATGTCTGTGCGACTCGTGTGGCGATGACACTCGTCTCGGAAGGCCGCGCGTGACACGGTCGCGCAACGCAGGCGTGGGACTGTGGTCGCCGTGTCTTCCGCAGTCCCCGGCGTCCCAGACCCGGACGCCACCGCCCCGCCCGGTCCGCAGGACGCGGAGAAGCCCCGCAGCGCCGAGCACGCCCGCCTCGCCGAGTCGGCCGACATGTCCGCGCCCTGGCGGCTGTGGGGCCCCTACCTCGCCGGCCGGCAGTGGGGGACCGTCCGCGAGGACTACTCCAACGACGGCGACGCCTGGGCGTCCTTCCCGTTCGACCACGCGCACGCCCGCGCCTACCGCTGGGGCGAGGACGGGCTCGGCGGCCTCTGCGACCGCTACGGCTTCCTCAACTTCTCCGTCGCCATGTGGAACGGCCAGGACCCGGTCCTCAAGGAGCGGCTGTTCGGCCTCACCAACGACGAGGGCAACCACGGCGAGGACGCCAAGGAGCACTGGTGGGCCGTCGACGGCACCCCCACGCACTCCTGGATGCAGTGGCTCTACCGCTATCCGCAGGCCGAGTACCCCTACGCCGAGCTGAGGGAACAGAACGCCAAGCGCAGCCGGCACGAGCGCGAGTACGAGCTCGCCGACACCGGCGTCCTCGACGACGACCGCTTCTTCGACGTCCAGGTCACCTACGCCAAGAACGCCCCGGACGACGTCTGCATCGTCGTCACCGCGACCAACCACGGCCCCGACCCGGCGCCGCTGCACCTGCTGCCGCAGGTCTGGTTCCGCAACACCTGGGCCTGGGGCGGCGACAAGCGTCAGGGCCGGCTGACCCAGCTGCTCGCCCCGACCCTTACGGCGAGTGGCCTCGAGGCGGTGGAGGCCGAGCACGGCTACCTCGGCCGCTACGTCCTCGCCGCCGAGGGTGCGCCCACGATCCTCTGCTGCGACAACGAGACCAACGCCGTCGGCCTGTTCGGCGCCGACCGCAACACCAGCAGGTACCCCAAGGACGGCGTCAACCGTCGCGTCGTACACGGCGACACGTCCGCCATCAACCCCGCCGACTCCGGCACCAAGGCGGCCTTCTGGTACTCCTGGGACGCCGTCGGCCCCGGTGAGACCGTCAGCGTCAAGTTGCGCCTGCGCCAGGACGCCCCAGACGAGGACATGTTCGGCGCGCAGTTCGACGCCGTCCTGGCCGCCCGCAAGAGCGAGGCCGACGACTTCTACGCGAGCGTCATCCACGCCGGCCTGTCCACCGCCGACCGGCACGTCGCCCGGCGTGCCTACGCCGGCCTGCTGTGGACCAAGCAGCTGTACCGCTTCGACGTCGCCCAGTGGCTCGACGGCGACGACCCGGTCGACTCCGCGGCGACCACCCGCTCGGTCGAAGGGCACCGCAACACCAGCTGGCGTCACGTCGCGCTCGCCGACGTCATCTCCATGCCCGACGAGTGGGAGTACCCGTGGTTCGCCGCGTGGGACACCGCCTTCCACACCATCCCGCTCGCGCACGTCGACCCGGACTTCGCCAAGGAGCAGCTGCTCCTGATGTGCCGGGAGTGGGCGATGCATTCCAACGGCCAGCTGCCGGCCCATGAGTGGGCGTTCGGCGACGTGAACCCGCCGGTGCACGCCTGGGCCGCCTGGCACGTCTACCGGATCGACGGCTACCGCGACCGGCAGTTCCTCATCCGCGTCTTCACCAAGCTGCTGATGAACTTCTCCTGGTGGGTCAACCGCAAGGACGCCGACGGGTCCAACGTCTTCGAGGGCGGCTTCCTCGGGATGGACAACATCGCCCTGTTCGACCGCTCCGCGCCGCTGCCGCCGGGATTCCGCCTCGAGCAGTCCGACGCGACCAGCTGGATGGCGTTCTACTGCCAGCAGATGCTCAAGATCGCCCTCGAGTTGTCCCGGTTCGACCAGGCCTGGGACGGCACCGCGACCAAGTTCTTCGAGCACTTCCTCGCCATCGCCGAGGCGATGAACGCCTTCGGGTCGCACGGGGTCTCGCTGTGGGACGAGGACGACGGCTTCTTCTACGACGTCCTCGTCGCTCCGGACGGTGCACCCGAGCCGCTGCGGGTGCGCTCGATGGTCGGGTTGCTGCCGATCCTGGGCGCCACCGAGATCCCGGCCTGGGTCATCGCGGAGGTCCCGGACGTCGCCGAGCGGGTGCGCTGGCTGCAGAAGCGGCGCCCGGAGCTGATGGGGCCGCTGCGCAGCCGGTCGACGCCGGAGGGCCGCAAGATCCTGCTCTCCCTGGTCGACCGCGAGCGGCTGGAGCCGATCCTCACCCGGATGTTCGACACCGGGGAGTTCCTCTCGCCCTTCGGCATCCGGTCGCTGTCGAAGTCGACCGGGCAGGTGTTCGCCAACGTCGGCGGGCGGGACGCCTCCATCGAGTACGAGCCGGGGGAATCGCGCACCGGGCTCTTCGGCGGCAACTCCAACTGGCGCGGACCGGTCTGGTTCCCGGTCAACGTGCTGCTCGCCGACAAGCTGCGCACCCTGGGCCGGCACTACGGCGACTCTTTCACCATCGAGCTGCCCACCGGCTCGGGCAACAGGTGCACGCTGATCGATGCCGCCGACCTGATCGACAACAGTCTCACCCGGCTGTTCCGGCCGGTCGACGGCAAACGGCCGGCGGACGGCGACCGGATCGAGTCCAGCGACTCACCCCTGTGGCGCGACCACCCGACGTTCAACGAGTTCTTCGACGGCGACACCGGCGAGGGCCTGGGCGCTTCGCATCAGACCGGCTGGACGGCGCTGGTGGCGCATCTGCTCAACCCCCGGCTGCCACCGGATCCGCGCTGGGCGTGACGGCACGAGGGCAGGACGACGTCCTCAGGCGGCAGTGCTCCCCTCGTGCCCGCTCGCGCTCGGCACCCTTCGGCCCGCGACGAGTTCACCGACGCGGCTACGATGTAGTCATGAGTAGCCCGCGCTCCGTGCGGCTGTCCGACGATGTGCTCCGCCGGCTGACCCAGCTCGCTGCTCGGCGGGGTGCGTCGGTCGCATCGGTGATGGAGCGCCTGCTGGACGAGTCGTTGCGCAGGGAGGCGCACCCGGCGATCACCTTCCGCGACGGCCCGAGCGGACGGCGGGCCGGGCTGATCGGCGGGCCGGACGTCGACGAGGTGATCCGGACCCTCCGTGCGGCCCAACAGGAGGGGGCAGCCCCCGCCGACCTGGTGGAGCTGGTTGCCGGCGGGAGTTCGTTGTCCTCGGCGCAGGTGCGGGCCGCCGTCGCGTACTACGCCGATCACCCGGAGGAGATCGACGCGCGCATCGCCGCGAACCAGGAAGCCGCGGACGAGCTGGAGGCGGCCTGGCAGCGCCAGCAGGAGATCCTGGCCGGTCCGCTCGGGTGAGACTGCTGCTGGACGAGATGTATCCACGGCGGCTCGCCGAACTGTTGCGGGACGGTGGCCATGACGTCGTTGCCGTGGTCGAGCTGCCGGAAGTCCTCGGTCAGCCGGACGCGGAGGTGACGCGCTGGGCGCGCGCCGCAGGACGGGTCGTCGTCACCGAGAACGTCGTCGACTACGCCGGCCTGGATTTGGCCGAGCACGCGGGCCGGCGCCCGGCCAGGCGGTCACGGTCAGCTGGTTGTAGGACGACGGGACCCGCCGCCGGGCGGAGATCACGTCAGCGCGTGCTCGCCGAGGAAGCCCAGCACCATCGGCACCCACTCCTCGCCCCGCTCGACGTTGAGCGCGTGACTGGAGCCCGGCCCGGTGAACAGCTCGTGACGCGCCCCGGGGATGGTGTCGGCGACCTGCCTGCCGTGCCACGGCGGAGTCAGCAGGTCCTGCTCGCCGGCGATGACCAGCGTCGGAGTGGTGATCCCGCCGAGCCGGTCGAGGGTGTCGTGGGCCAGGTCGGCGTCCCACTGCTCGGCGCAGGCCGCGATCTGCTCCGGGGTGGAGGGGAAGAGCGGCAGCAGCTGCTCGATCAGCCCGCCGAACTCGGGGCTGTCCAGCAGCTGCGGGGAGAACGCGACCCCCAGGGCGCCCAGCGCCGCCTCCAGGTCACCGGTCTTCCACGGATGGGCGAGCCCGGTCAGCATCGCGCGCTGGAAGCCGTCGGTCCGTGCCCACGTGCAGTTGAGGATCAACGAGGCGACCCGGTCAGGTGCGGCGAGGGCCAGTTCCTGGGCGACGGCGCTGCCCAGCGAGTAGCCGAGCACGTGCGCCCGGTCGATCTCCAGCGCCTCCATCAGCCCTCGCGCGTCCGCGGCCAGCGACGCCACGCTCATCGCGCCCGTGCCGCGCTCGGAGCCGCCCATGCCCCGCAGGTCGTAGGTGAGCACGCGGTAGGAAGCCGCCAGGACCGCCGCGGTCTCGCCCCAGAAGCCCAGCGACTGGCTGGTCCCGTTGATGATCAGGAGCGGCTCGCCCCCGCCGTATTCCTGGATGGCGACCGCGGCGCCGCCGACCTGGACCGTGCGCGGCGCGTGGATGGTCGGTGCACTCAACGGAACTCCATGGGTTCGTCCGGAGGGGTGGATGACGGACCCGCAGCAGACCACACCGTGCTCTATGGCGCGCGTCACAGACCGTCGTCCGGGAGTGATACAACGGCGGCACCGGATCGCGCACGACCAGCCGCACGTCCCGGGACCGACGACGGGGGGAGTGGCGATGACCATGACCGAGAAATCGCGGGCGGCGGTGGACGAGCGCGTCGAGCACGTCGACGTGCTGATCGTGGGGGCGGGGATCTCCGGGATCGGTGCCGCCTACCACCTCCGGGAGCAGTTCCCGGGGAAGAGCTTCGTCGTCTTCGACGCCCTGGGGGGGCACGGCGGCACCTGGTGGACCCACCGGTACCCCGGCGTCCGCTCCGACAGCGACCTGTTCACCTTCGGCTACCGGTTCAAGCCGTGGCGTGGCGACTCGATCGCCTCATCGGAGGAGATCCTCCGCTACCTCGACGAGGTCGTCGACGAGAACGGCCTGGACGCCCACATCCGCCACCAGCACCGCGTCACCGCCGCGAGCTGGTCGACCGACGACCGTCGCTGGACGGTCGACGTCACCCGCGGCGACACCGGCGAGCAGCTGCGCTTCACCACCGGCTTCCTGTGGATGTGCCAGGGCTACTACCGCCACGCCGAGGGCTACACCCCCGAGTGGCCCGGCCTCGACAGTTTCCAGGGGCAGGTCGTGCACCCGCAGACGTGGCCGGCGGACCTCGACCTCACCGGCAAGCAGGTCGTGGTCATCGGCTCCGGCGCGACGGCCGCGACGCTCATCCCGGCGATCGCGGCCGACGCGGCACACGTGACGATGCTGCAGCGGTCGCCCACCTTCTTCCTCGCCCGCCCGAGGACCCACGAGCTGGCGACCACGCTGCGGGCGCTGGACATCCCGGCGGAGTGGACCCACGAGATCCTCCGCCGGGCCCACATCGCCGAGCTGGACGCGCTCACCCGCATGTCCTTCGAGACCCCCGAGGAGCTGCGCGCGCTGCTCATCGAGGGGATGCGCGCCGAACTGCCCGAGGGCTTCGACGTCGACCGGCACTTCAACCCGCGGTACCGGCCCTGGCAGCAGCGGATCGCCATGCTGCCCGACGGTGACATGTTCGCCGCGATCCGGGAGGGGAAGGCATCGGTGGCCACCGACACCATCGCGGAGTTCACCGGAACGGGCATCCGGCTCACCTCCGGGGAGGTTATGGAGGCCGACGTCGTGGTCACGGCCACCGGCTTCGACCTGAGCGTCTTCGGCGACATCGCCTTCACCGTCGACGAGCGGCCCGTCGACTTCGCCGACACCGTCACCTACCGCGGCCTGATGTTCACCGGGCTGCCGAACCTGGCCTACGTGTTCGGCTACTTCCGGTACAGCTGGACGCTGCGCGCCGACCTGATCAGCGACTTCGTCTGCCGCCTGCTGCGCCACATGGAGGAGAAGGAGGCGACCATGGTCGTTCCGACCCTGCGGGACTCGGACGCCGGCATGCAACTCGGTCCGTGGGTGGACCCGGAGAACTTCAATCCGGGCTACCTGACGCGGTCGGTGCACCTCATGCCGAAGCAGGGCGACCGCGAGCCGTGGACCCACCTGCATGAGTACTACGAGGAGCGGGACCTGCTCCCGGCGGCGGGCCTGGACGACGGAACGCTCGTGTACCGGTGATCGCCGAGGAGACCTGTGGGGTCGGAGCAACCGAACATCAGCCGATGGGGACCCTCGCCGACGCGACCTCGCAGCGCTGGGACGACCTCGTCGCGGTGATGGGCACCCGCGGCGATCCGCCGCGCTGCTGGTGCCAGTGGTTCCGGCACCAACGTCCCGGCTTCTACGCCACCTCGGCCGACCAGCGGCGCGCTGCGCTGCAGGAGCAGGTCGGCGCGCCCGTGCCGCCGGGGGTGTTGCTCTACGACGACGCGGGCGTGCCGTCGGGGTGGTGTGCCGTGGCGCCGCGTGCGGAGTACCCGCGCTTGACGTCGTACCCGGTGGCCGCTGCCTCTGCCGACGAGGACGGGGTGTGGGCGGTCACCTGCTTCGTGGTGCGGGTCGGCGCCCGGCGGCAGGGCTCCGCCGAGGACCTCCTGGATGGCGCGGTCGATCTCGCGCGCCGGCACGGTGCCCGCACCGTCGAGGCCTATCCGCTCGACACGACGGTCCGGGCGGCGTCGTCCGCGGAGTTGTTCCACGGCCCACTGTCGGTGTTCCTCCGGGCCGGCTTCCGGGAGGTGGGCGTCCGCGCCAGTCCGGCCCGGCCGGTGGTCCGGCTGGCGCTGTAGCGCGGCCCCGCTGGGTCGGACGGCGAGCGGGCCCTACGCCGCCGACTTGGTGAGCGCTCGTCACCGGCGTCCCCCTTGCGGATGAGTGGGTTACATCAGGTTTGCCCAGCCTGCTCGGATCGACGGTTGGCTGGTGCTGTGCCTCGACCACGCCTTGGTGTCCAGGGGCATTGGGGTTTGTGGGGGCCGCATCCCCGGGCCGACGGGCAGCACCATCGCGCGGACCTCGCAGATCTGCGACTCTGCGCCCGTGGCAATCGTCGTCCAACCGGTGAACGAGTCGCTCTTCGACGACGTCCAGACGATCTTCGGACCCAGGGGCCAGGCCGCTCGCTGCCAGTGCCAGGGCTATCGGATGGGCTGGTATGCGCAGCACTCCGACGATGTCCAGGGTCGCCGCGAGCTGCTCCGCGACCAGGTCATCGAGGGACACGGACTCGTGGCCCACCTCGACGGTGAGCCGGTGGGCTGGTGCTCGCTCGCGCCGCGCAGCGATTACCCCTACCTGCGCCAGACGACGTGGAAGGGCCGCGACGAGAACAAGGACGATGCGAGCATCTGGGCGGTCACCTGCTTCGTGACCCGAGCCGGCTTTCGCCACCAGGGCGTGAGCCGCACCCTGGTCGGCGGTACGATCGACTTTGGCCGCGACCACGCCGCCCGGGCCGTCGAGGCCTATCCGATGAAGCCAGCCCCGGGCAAGGATGTCACCTGGGGTGAGATGCACGTCGGGGCGCTCAGCGCGTTCCTCGCTGCCGGGTACCGGGTCGCGCACGTGCCGTCGCTGCGGCGCGCGATCGTGCGCTACGACTACTAAGAGGTTCCGCCGATAGGTCATGGCCGACGTTGGGGCCTGGTGTCCCAGCGGTGAGTCGTCCAGGCGATGCGAACGAGTCGCCGGATGATGATCACGGCGTTGGCGAGGGCGATGAACGCTTCGATCACTCGTCGGCGCTTCTCGGTGCAGACCAGGAGCTTGCCGAAGCCGCGGTTGTGCCAGGAGTTGGTCCGCTCGACCGGCCAGCGGCGGCCGGCTTGTAGCGGGAACCCCTTGGCGCTGATCACCGCGTCGCAGCCCAGTTCGGTGAGCAGGTCGCGGGTCTTGGCGCTGTCGTAGCCGGCGTCCAGGTGCACCGTGATTTGATCG
>NZ_FNOZ01000084.1 GCF_900107175.1 Modestobacter sp. DSM 44400
CTACGACAAATACGCCACCACCTACCTCGGCGGTGTCCTCCTCGGCTGCATGATCATCCATCACCGCGTCCGCAGTTAGCAGACACGCTCTAGGTCGGTGGCTGGGTCGGGGGCTGGCTGCGCTGCCCGGCGCCGGCCGCTGCCGCGGCCATGCCGGCCAGCAGCTCGGCCATCGCCGGGCGGGCCAGCCGGCCGGCACTGTGCGGGGTGGAGTTGATCAGGCCGAAGACAGCGTGCGCCCGGGCGCGGCAGGCCGCCGTCGAGGACTGCGGGTGCAGCCGGGCCAGCACGTCCACCCACACCTCGACGTAGCGGCGCTGCAGTTGGCGGACCTGCCGGGCGTCCCGCTCGCTGAGCGCCCCGAGGTCCCGGTCCTGCACGGTGATCAGGGCGGGGTTGTCCAAGGCGAAGTCGACCTGGAAGCCGATGAGCGCGCGCAGCTGGTCGGCCGGGTCGGGGCCGGCCCCGGCGACCTGGGCGGTGCCGCCGGCCAGCAGCCGCTCGCTGATCCGCAGCAGCATCTCGGCCAGCATCGCGTCCTTGCTGGCGAAGTGCCGGTAGATCGCCGGCCCGGTCACGCCGACCGCGGCGCCGACGTCGTCGACCCCGACGCCGCGCGAGCCCCGCTCGGCGAACAGCTGGGCGGCCGCGCGCAGGATCTGCTCCCGGCGGGACGGCCGGGTGGCGTCGGCGTGCAGCGCGCTGTCCGGCTCGCTGGGCACCTGCAGAGGTTAGCTGCGGTTCACGCTGGACCGACAGGGTGAACGATGGTTAACCTCTGGGCGTGGATGCACCGGTGCTCCCCAGCGTCCCGCCCGCGGACCCCGCGACGGCGGCCCGCAATGCCGCTGCACATGCGGCGCTCGTCGCCGACCTGGCCGGCCAGCTGCAGGTAGTGGCCGCCGGCGGCGGGGAGCGTGCCCGCGACCGGCACGTCTCCCGCGGCAAGCTGCTGCCCCGCGACCGGGTCGATGCGCTGCTGGACCCGGGCAGCCCGTTCCTGGAGCTCTCCCCACTGGCCGCGCACGGCCTCTACGGCGGGGATGCGCCGGCTGCCGGCATCATCACCGGCGTCGGGCGGGTGGCCGGCCGGGAGTTCGTCGTCGTCGCCAACGATGCCACCGTCAAGGGCGGCACCTACTACCCGATGACGGTGAAGAAGCACTTGCGGGCGCAGGAGGTGGCACTGGCGAACCGGCTGCCCTGCGTCTACCTGGTCGACTCCGGCGGTGCGTTCCTGCCGATGCAGGACGAGGTCTTCCCCGACCGCGAGCACTTTGGGCGGATCTTCTACAACCAGGCCAACCTGTCCAAGGCCGGCATCGCCCAGATCGCCGCCGTCCTCGGGTCGTGCACCGCCGGCGGCGCGTACGTGCCGGCGATGAGCGACGAGGCGGTGATCGTCCGCGGGCAGGGCACGATCTTCCTCGGCGGGCCGCCGCTGGTGAAGGCCGCGACGGGGGAGGAGGTCACCGCCGAGGACCTCGGTGGGGGCGACCTGCACTCCCGGGTCAGCGGGGTCACCGACCACCTGGCCGAGGACGACGCCCACGCGCTGCAGATCGTCCGCCAGATCGTCGGCACCCTGGGGCCGCGCACGCCGCCCCCTTGGGACGTCGAGCCGGTCGAGGAGCCGCGGTACTCAGCCGAGAGCATCTACGAGGTCGTGCCACCGGAGTCGCGCACGCCTTACGACGTCCGCGAGGTCATCGCGCGACTGGTCGACGGCAGCCGGTTCGCCGAGTTCAAGCCGCTGTACGGGGCGACCCTGGTCACCGGCTTCGCCCGGCTGCACGGCCATCCGGTGGGGATCATCGCCAACAACGGCGTGCTGTTCAGCGAGTCCGCCCTCAAGGGCGCCCACTTCATCGAGTTGTGCGACCGCCGGAAGATCCCACTTGTCTTCCTGCAGAACATCTCCGGGTTCATGGTCGGCCGCGACTACGAGGCCGGCGGCATCGCCAAGCACGGCGCCAAGATGGTCACCGCCGTCGCCACCGCCCGGGTGCCCAAGCTGACCGTCGTCATCGGCGGCTCGTTCGGCGCCGGCAACTACTCGATGTGCGGTCGGGCCTACTCGCCCCGCTTCCTGTGGACCTGGCCCAACGCCCGGATCTCCGTCATGGGCGGCGACCAGGCCGCCAGCGTGCTGGCCACCGTTCGCCGCGACGGGTTCGAGGCGCGCGGCCAGGAGTGGTCGGCCGCCGACGAGGAGGCGTTCACCGCGCCCATCCGCGCGCAGTACGAGGAGCAGGGCAACCCCTACTACGCCACGGCCCGGCTCTGGGACGACGGGGTCATCGACCCCGCCCAGACCCGCACCGTGCTCGGCCTGGCCCTCTCGGCCTGCGCCAACGCACCCCTCGAGGAGGTCGGCTATGGCGTCTTCCGGATGTGACCGGTCCGCCCGTTCCGGCCGAAGTGGCCACTTTGGCCGAAAGGGGACCTCAGACGCCGGCGATGCGCGGTGCGGTCGGGTCGACACCCTCGGGGCTGGTCTCCCGCTGCACGTAGTCCTCGATCTGTTCCACGTCGTGGGCGGAGCGGCGCACGACGGCGAGCAGGTCGCTCATCGTGCTGACCTCCTCGACCTGCTCCTTGATGAACCACTGCATGAACTGGTCGGAGGCGAAGTCGTTCTCCCGGCGGGCGACCGCGGTCAGCTCGTTGATCTGCTGGGTGACCCGCTTCTCCTGCTCCAGGGCCAGCGCGACCGGGGCGATCACGTCGACGAAGGAGGTCACCGGGGCCACGATGCCCGGGATCTCGACGCGGGCGTCGGCGTCCAGCAGGTAGCGCACCATCATCATCGCGTGGTGCCGCTCCTCGACCGCCTGGTCGAAGAACAGCTGCGCGGTCTGCTGCATCGTCTGCTCGTCGTAGTAGATGGCGATGGCGATGTACTGCTGGTGCGCGGCGAACTCGTGGCCGATCTGCAGGTTGAGCTGGTCGATGAAGGCATCGGCGGCCATGGGTGCTCCCGGATCGCGAAGGTGACGTCGGGGCGAACGGTAGCGGTCGATACGCCGGCCGCCTCGACGGGTGGAAAAGGCATGGCTAACCTCATCACGTGGGGAAATCGGCGAAGCTGCCCAAGAAGAAGTGCTGTGAGGACAAGCCGCGGTGCGGCCGCTGCCCGCTGCGTGCGCTCGCCGAAGGCACCCTCCCGCCCGGCTACACCGTCAAGAAGCGCCACCTGGTCAAGGTCGGCAAGGCCGACGCCGTGCTCGCCAAGAGCAACCGCAAGGCGGCCTGACCCTTCGTTCCGCCATTACAGCTGTAGAAGCCGCCCCGACCAGCGCCTCTACTGCGGTACTGGCGGAAATGGGCGGGGCTGGTGACGATGTTCTCGACCGTCCTGGTCGCCAACCGCGGCGAGATCGCCGTCCGCGTCCTCCGCACGCTGCGGGCGATGGGTATCCGCTCGGTCGCCGTCTACTCCGACGCCGACGCCGGCGCGCTGCACACCCGGCTGGCCGACGTCGCCGTCCCGATCGGTCCGGCGCCGGCCGCGCAGAGCTACCTGTCCATCGAGCGGGTGCTCGACGCCGCCGTGCGGACCGGCGCGCAGGCCGTGCACCCCGGCTACGGATTCCTCTCCGAGAACGTCGAGTTCGCCCGCGCCTGCGAGAAGGCCGGGATCGTCTTCATCGGTCCGCCGGTGGCCGCGATCGAGGCGATGGGCGACAAGATCCGCGCCAAGCAGACGGTGTCCGCGGTCGGCGTGCCGGTCGTGCCGGGCCGCGCCGAGCCGGGCATGGACGACGCCGCGGTCGCCGCCGCGGCCGTGGAGGCCGGCTTCCCGGTGCTCCTCAAGCCCAGCGCGGGCGGTGGTGGCAAGGGGATGCGGATCGTGCGCGCCGAGTCCGAGCTCGCCGAGCAGATCGCCGGCGCCCGCCGGGAGGCGCGCAGCTCCTTCGGCGACGACACCCTGCTGGTGGAGCGCTACGTCGGCAACTCCCGGCACATCGAGGTTCAGGTGCTCGGCGACACCCACGGCACGGTCGTGCACCTGGGGGAGCGGGAATGCAGCCTCCAGCGTCGCCACCAGAAGGTCATCGAGGAGGCGCCGTCCCCGCTGCTGGACGCCGCCGGCCGGGCCCGGATGGGCGGCGCGGCGGTCGAGGCGGCCCGGGCGGTGGGCTACACCGGCGCAGGCACGGTGGAGTTCATCGTGGACGCCGATCGCCCCGAGGACTTCTTCTTCCTGGAGATGAACACCCGGCTACAGGTCGAGCACCCGGTCACCGAGTGCGTCACCGGGCTGGACCTGGTCGAGCTGCAGCTGCGGGTGGCGGCGGGGGAGTCGCTGCCCTTCGGTCAGGACGACGTCGTCCTGACCGGGCACGCGATCGAGGCGCGGGTCTACGCCGAGGACCCGGCCCGCGGGTTCCTGCCGCAGGCCGGCACCGTCCTCGCGCTCACCGAGCCGGCCGGGGCCGGGGTGCGGGTCGACTCCTCGCTGGCGGTGGGCACGGTCGTCGGCAGCGACTACGACCCGATGCTGGCCAAGGTGATCGCCGCCGGCCCCGACCGGGAGACCGCCCGCGCCCGCCTGGTCGCGGCCCTGGAGCACACCGCCGTGCTGGGCCTATCCACCAACACCGGCTTCCTGCGCGCGCTGCTGAGCGACCCCGACGTGGTCGCCGGCCAACTGGACACCGGCCTGATCGAGCGGCGGGGCGCGGCGCTCACGGCCGCGGAGCCGCCGTCCGCAGCGGTGTACGCGGCCGCGGCGCTGGCCCTGCTGGTCGAGTCCGAACCCACCGGTGCTCTCGTCGACCGCTGGAACGTCCCGGACGGCTGGCGGCTCGGCGAGCCGGCCTGGACCGTGCGCCGGCTGTCGGTCGCCGGTGGGGAGCCGGTGACCGTGCGGGTGCGTGGCCGGTCCGGCGACGCCGTCGTCCGGGTCGGGGAGGACGAGCCGGTGCCCGTCCGCGCCGAGCGGGACGGCGCGGCGCTGCTCGTCACGATGGACGGCGTCCGGACCCGGTACACCGTCGCCTCCGCCGACGGCGTCCTGTGGTTGGCGGCCGACGGCCGGGTCACCGCACTGCGCGAGCAGGAGCGGTTGGCCACGGCTGCCGGCGCGGCGGTCAGCGACGGTGCGGTCACCGCGCCCATGCCGGGCACGGTGACGCTGGTACAGGCGTCCGTCGGCGACCAGGTGGAGGCGGGGACCCCGCTGCTGGTCGTCGAGGCGATGAAGATGGAGCACGTGCTGACCGCCCCGCTCGCCGGGACGGTCACCGAGCTCGGCGTGACGGCCGGCCAGTCGGTCCGGCTCGACGAGCGGGTGGCCGTGGTGACCCCACCGGCCGCCGCCGAAGAGGAGTGAGCCACGTGCTGGACTACCGGCTGGACGCCGAGACCGAGGCGCTGCGGAAGACCGTCCGCGAGTTCTCGCAGGAGGTCATCGCCCCGCAGATCGGGGAGTTCTACGAGCGCGACGAGTTCCCCACCGCGATCGTGCGGCAGATGGGCGAGCTGGGGCTGTTCGGACTTCCCTTCCCCGAGGAGTACGGCGGCTCGGGCGGGGACTACTTCACCCTCTGCATCGCGCTTGAGGAGCTGGCCCGGGTCGACTCGTCGATGGCGATCACCCTGGAGGCCGGGGTGTCGCTGGGCGCGATGCCGATCTTCCGGTTCGGCACCGAGGAGCAGAAACAGCGGTGGCTGCCCCGGCTGTGCGCCGGGGAGGCACTGGGTGCGTTCGGCCTGACCGAGCCCGGCGGCGGTTCGGACGCCGGGGCCACCCGCACCACCGCGAAGCTCGAGGAGGGGCAGTGGGTGATCAACGGCAGCAAGGCATTCATCACCAACGCCGGCACCGACATCACCGACCTGGTCACCGTCACCGCCGTCACCGGCACCCGAACCGACGGCAAGAAGGAGATCTCGGCGATCATCGTGCCCTCGGGCACGCCGGGGTTCGTCGTCGGCAAGCGGTACTCCAAGGTCGGCTGGAACGCCTCGGACACCCGGGAGCTGAGCTTCACCGACGTCCGGGTGCCCGAGGAGAACCTGGTGGGGGAGCGCGGCCGCGGGTACGCGCAGTTCCTGTCGATCCTCGATGAGGGGCGCATCGCGATCTCCGCGCTGGCGGTGGGCCTGGCGCAGGGATGTGTGGACGAGAGCGTGAAGTACGCCGCGCAGCGGGAGGCCTTCGGTCAGCCGATCGGCCGCAACCAGGCGGTGCAGTTCATGATCGCCGACATGGAGGTGCGGGCCTCCACCGCCCGGCTGGCCTACTACCGGGCCGCGGAGAAGATGCTGCGCGGGGAGCCGTTCAAGCGCGAGGCCTCGATCGCCAAGCTCTACAGCTCCGAGATGGCCATGGAGAACGCCCGGTACGCCACCCAGGTGCACGGCGGGTACGGGTTCATGAACGAGTTCCCGGTCGGCCGTTTCTACCGCGACGCCAAGATACTGGAGATCGGCGAGGGCACCTCCGAGGTGCAGCGGATGCTCATCGCCCGCTCGCTTGGGGTCGGGTGATCTCGCGGGACGTGGTCCTGCGGCGAGGCTGTCCACTTCCGGCCGGTCGTCGCACCGGAAGCTGATCGGTGGGGTGTCTGTGCGGTGTGCCAGCCCTTGCCGATGACCACGGTGTCCGAGGCGGAGGTTGTACCTCGCGGCGGTGGTGCCGGAACTGGAGCGACGCCGGCGGCATGGAAGGGCGGCCTGCATTCCTGATGCCGCGATGAGCTGGCGACGACTGCACCTCGGGAGTCGACGTCGGGTCGGTGGGCCCCCCGCGAGTTGATCATCGGCATCATGCGCGCGGAGACGCTGTGCGCGGCGTGTCGGGCGACCACTCGACGACGATCAACTCAGCGAGGCCCCTCAGGCGGTGACGTCGATGAGCACCTTGCCGATGGCGCCGTCCTGGACGGCCTGGTGGGCGGCGGCTGTCTCGGCGAGCGGGAAGACGTGCAACGGCAGTCCGGCCTCGCGGCCGACCCGGACGGCGCCGTCCTGCACCGCGGCGTTGACGTCCTCGACGCCGATCTCCTTGGCCCGGACCGGCTCGGTGTAGACCAGCACGAACTGCCAGCGGGCGTTGCGGGTCATCTGCAGCCGGACCGGAATGGTCACCTCGGCTCCGCCGTCGTCGGCGTACATGGCGACCGCGCCGTGCTGGCCGATCACCTGGGCGTCGACACCGGAGTTCGCCGCGGCCGAGACCTCGACGATCGCCTCGACGCCGTGCGGGACGATCTTGGTGACCTCGGCGACGACGTCCTGGGCCTTGTAGTTGATGACGTGGTCGGCGCCCGCCGCGGCGGCCAGCTGGGCCTTCTCCGGTCCGCTGACGGTCGCGATCACCGTGGCGTCGGCCCAGCGCGCCAGCTGGATGGCGGCGTTGCCCACGGCGCCGGCGCCCCCCTGCACCAGCACGGTGCGGCCGGCGAGCGACCCGGGGCCGATCCGGTCGGGCACTGACTCGGCCAGGGTCAGGCAGCGGTGCGCGGTGAGGAAGGGGATGCCGAGTGCGGCGCCGAGCTCGAAGGAGGGCGCGGCGCCCAGTGGCACGGTCTGGCGGGCGGGCACGACCGTGTACTCGGCTGCGGTGCCGTGCGGCCGCTGGTAGGCCGCCTCCCAGATCCACACCCGCTCCCCGACGAGCACCGGGTCCACGCCCCGGCCGACCGCCTCGACGGTGCCGGCGCCGTCCTGGTTGGGCACCTTGCCGCCCGATCCGGGGTCGGCGTTGGTCCGGGACTTCCAGTCCGTGGGGTTGACCCCGGAGAACGCGAGGCGCACGAGCACCTCACCCGGTCCGGGTTCGGGGGTGGGGCGGTCGCCGAGCGTGAGGACGTCGGGACCGCCGGACTGGGTGTAGGTGATGGCTCGCACGAGCCCTCCCTACCCCCGGTCGGGAAGCGCTGATCCTCCAGTGCCCCGGCACGGTGGTCCGGTGTGGTCGCCGGGCGGCTGGGAAGGTGGCCAGGTGGCGACCGCGGTGCTCGGGGTGCTGGTCGCGGTCGTCGGCATGGTGGTGGTCCATCAGCCGCGGGCCCCCGCCGCCTCTCGGCGACGACGGAGCGGTGGCCCGTGCGTGGGACGCCGGCGCCGTCCTTCTGGGCCTCGCACGGGTGCTCGTGCTGGCTGGCCTGGCCCGGAACAGGCGCACGCCGTCGACGACGTCCCGTGGCGCGGGCCCGGCCCGAGCCGGGATTGGTGGTGTGCGGCGTGCCGGTCGGGCGGGGTGTCAGCTGGCCCGGCGGCGCAGGCGGCGACGCTCGCGCTCGGACAGGCCGCCCCAGATGCCGAAGCGCTCGTCGTTGCCCAGCGCGAACTCCAGGCATTCGGCGCGGACCTCGCAGCCGGTGCAGATCTTCTTCGCCTCCCGGGTGGAGCCGCCCTTCTCGGGGAAGAACGCCTCGGGGTCGGTTTCGGCACACAGGGCGCTCTCGTGCCAGCTCGGCGTATCGGCGTCCGTGCCACCGAAGCCGGCGTCGAACACAGTCGCCATGCTCAGTGCGTCCTGCGCGTAGGCGGTCGGCTCGACCGCCGCTGCCGCTTCCCGGTACTCATCCAGCCATGAAACCTCAGCCACCACGATGCGTCCCCCTGCGTCTCGTTGAG
Source organism: Modestobacter sp. DSM 44400 (assembly GCF_900107175.1). Taxonomy (GTDB): domain Bacteria; phylum Actinomycetota; class Actinomycetes; order Mycobacteriales; family Geodermatophilaceae; genus Modestobacter. The sequence goes on from NZ_FNOZ01000084.1 coordinate 8,593, forward strand.
GCATCCGCCTCTACGGCTGGTTGCCTTCGTGTCACCGTCTGTGACTACGAGGAAATTACACCCGTGGCATTCCGCCCCGGTCAAATGTCGGCGGTGTTACGCGGAGTCCCATCAGTCACATCCGCCGCGTCTACCCCGAGGTTGTCCCGGGTCTCGTGGAAGTTGAGGTGGCGGTCCCCCGCC
>NZ_FNOZ01000089.1 GCF_900107175.1 Modestobacter sp. DSM 44400
AGCTCCACCACCGAGGGATCGCCGGACACCCCACGAGCATCATCGATCACACGGCCAGGTCAACACGCCACGCCGCAGGGACCTGACCAGTCACCCCGCCGAAAGGTCGGCCTGGCGCTTAGTCGAGTAGCGCGGCGATCTCGGCCAGCGTCCACACGTGGTCGGCCACACCAGCGGCCATCGCGGAGGCGGTCGGGTAGCCGTTGCGCGCCTTGGTCAGCGTCTTGTGCGGCCGGGCGAAGTTGTAGTGCATGTAGTGCAGCGAGACGGCGTGGGCCAGGTTCTCGACCTTCTTGGAGAACCCGTTGGTCAGCCGCGTGAAGCGGCGCATGCCCATCCGCATGGTGAGGTTCTGGCGCTCCACGTAGGACGTGGACGCCTCGGTCAGGTCAGGGTCGCCGGTAACGGGCCGGATGTCGATGCCGGTGCAGACGGCCGGGCTGTAGCGGCGCTCATCGCCTACGCCGGTCGCTGCGCCGTAGATCTTGTGCAGCATGGCGTAGTCGATGTCCGCGCCGAACGCGGACTCGACAGCGACCAGTAGGGCTTGTGTCCGTCCGTGGTGAGCTGGACCCGTTGAGTCAGCCGTGAGGCGAGGTCACGCATGAACACCTCGGCGTCTGCCCCGTTGCGCTCGCCGACCAGTCAAGACGGCACCAGCTTCGTGTCCGCGCAGATCGCCGTCCAGGTCCACACGTCTCCGTAGCCGAACTCGCCCGTGTGCTCGGCGGGACGCTCTTCGCCTAAGCGAATACAAGCGCGCCGTCCATGCTCAACGAACAGGAACACTGCATGAGCACGTTCTACTCGCGTGTGCCCTGGCTGCAAAAGACGAGCTGGGGTACTTTACCGCCGCAGATGTGCGGGAACCAATGTCTACGATAATGGGCCGACACTACGACATCCCGGCGCTCTCTCCACACCTTAAGGCTTTCGCGGAGATCGAGCGCGCGGCAGTCTTGCGCAGAGAAGGCCCGGAACGGCGACGAAAATACCGTTTCAGAAACCCTCTAATACGACCCTTCGCGGTTCTGCAAGCACTTTCTCGCGAGGGTTTGCCGGAAAAGTGTAAGGCTAGGCTCTTTTCTCCACCGGCTCAGCCTTCTTTGCCCATCGACTAGCGGCTGCTCGCCTAGCGATCTCGGACCGCTGTTCCGGCGTCAGCTTGTCGGCGCGCGCCCGTCCGCCCTTGAGCCCCCCGCGTCGTCCGAGGGCGACGGCGGCCGGGTCCTTGCCGTCGCCGGCCGGCTCGGTGGGCTTGTCCTCGTCGGTGGAGTCGTTGACGATGGAGGCGGCGAGCGAGTTCAGATCCACGTGGCGGCGCTTGCGTGACCGGTCAGGCATGTGGCCATCGTCTTACCGTGACCGGGCGCGTCAAGATCCGTCCCGTTCAAACTGACCCACTACCCCCGGACGCAGGTGCTGGACAATGTTGCGGCTGTGCGGCATTGATCCCGCTGCGGTCCCCGCCTCGCTGCTGGACCGGTCGGCGGAGCTGGTCGAGCAGCGACAGGGCGTGGCCGGCATGGACCGGGCGTTCCTGGCCGCGGCCCGGTCGGTGCTGAGGCTCGTGGTCGACCCGCGCCGCTACCGCCGGGCGATGGCCGACATCGTGGTGCCGGTCCTGCTGGTGCACGGCGACCGCGATCGTCTTGTGCCGGTGGAGAACGCGCGGGACGTCGCCCGGCGGAACCCGGGCTGGCGGTACCTCGAGCTGCCCGGCGTCGGCCACGTCCCGCAGCTGCAGGTGCCCGACCGGCTGGGGGCCGACGTCCTCGCCTGACTGGCGGAGCTACCGGCGGTGCGGCTGCCCGGCTGACCGGGCCGCCGCACCGCCGGTGTCCTCGAGGCCGGCTGCCCGGCAGAGCCCTAGCAGAGCCCCATGCCGGCCAGTTCCGTCCGGTGCGTCCCGACCCCGGACGGCGCCTCGGCCGGCGCCGGCTCGGGTGCCGTGAACGGCACCTCCTGTGCACACACGGCGGCCTCCGCCGGGAGCGTGACGTCGATGAGGTGGGCCTCGACGGCGCTGTCGATCTACGGGGAGTTGCCGCCGTAGGCGGTGTGCCCGTCGCCGTCCATGGTCAGCAACCGCGCGTTCCCCAGCTCCTGGACCAGGCGCAGCGCGCCCGGGTACGGCGTCACCGGGTCGTACGTGGTGACCGCCACGAGCGGCGTGGGCGAGGACGTGGGGACGGTGAACGGACCGCCGTAGGTGTCCTTGTCGTGCGCCGGCCATAGGGCGAACGGGATCTCCGCGTAGGCGTACGTGCCCCAGAAGTGCGGAAGGCGGCCCAGTCCCCGTGCACCGCGCTCCAGGTACGCACCGACGTCGGTCGGCCAGTGCTGTTCGCTGGCGGAGATGGCGAAGAAGCGGTCCGCGAAGGGGTCGTACGGGCCGTCGTCGTCGCGCGGGTAGATGGCCTGGTCGACCAGTTCCCGGATGGTCGATCCGTCACCAGACGCGGCGTCGGCCAGTGCTGCAGCGAGCACACCCCAGCTCTGCTTGGCGTAGAGCAGCACCGCCGCGACGTTCCTGATGTCGTCGGCCGTCACCGGCCGCGGGTCGTCGGTGTAGCCCTCGGCGGGGATCGGGGTCTCAGCGGCCGAGGCGACCAGCGCGTCGTACGCCGAGAAGAGATCGCTCCCGCCGGGGGTCGAAGGTGACCAGGTCGAACCGCTCGTTCAGGGTGGCGAGGAAGCCCGCGCCGACGTTCTGCAGGAAGTCGACCGACGGTCCGCCGGGGCCGCCGAAGTTGAAGAACAGCGACCCGATCCGGTGCGCGGGGTCGGTGGCCAAGAGCGCCCTGTGGGCGAATTGGACACCGCCGTCGAGCGCGTCGGCGATGCCCTGCCGGGGCCTTCGCGGCCATCGATCCGAATCCCTGTGTTGCGCGACACAACGTGCCCGCGGTGCGACGGACCGGCAGCGCGGAGAATGACCGCGTGCCGCGCCTCCTCGTCGTCCACCACACGCCCTCGCCCACGCTGCAGGCCGTGCTGGAAGCCGTCCGCGAGGGCGCCGCGCTGGTCGAGGAAGTGGAGCTGGTGGTGCGACCGGCGCTGTCCGCCGGTGCGGCCGACCTGCTCGCCGCCGACGGCGTCCTGCTCGGGACGCCGGCGAACATCGGCTACATGTCCGGCGCCCTCAAGCACTTCTTCGACACCGTCTACTACCCGTGCCTGGACGCCACGGTCGGCCTGCCCTACGGCGTCTACGTGCACGGCGGGGACGACACCTCCGGCGCGCTGAGCAGCATCCAGCGGATCACCGGGGCGCTGCGCTGGAAGCAGGTCGCCGCGCCGCTGAGCCTGACCGGCCCGCCGGGGCCGGCCGATCTAGCGGCGTGCCGCGAACTGGCGGCGACCGTGGCGGCCACGCTGATCGGCTAATGACTCCCGTTGTCTATAGTGGTCCCATGGACGCGTTGAGGGAGCCGGTGCTCCAGGCCAGCAGGGCCGGGATCTCCTTCGGCGACCGGGTGCTGTGGAGCGATCTGGACCTCGATCTGGCACCGGGGGAGTTCGTGGCCGTGCTGGGGCCCAACGGAGCCGGCAAGTCGACCCTGCTCAAGGCCGCACTCGGCCAGCAGCGGCTGACCGCTGGTGAGCTGACGGTGGCGGGGCGCCCGCCGGGCCGGGGCAGCCGGGCGGTCGGGTACGTGCCCCAGCAGAAGTCGATGGACGCGGCCACCCCGCTGCGGGCCCGGGACCTGGTCGGGCTCGGGCTGGACGGGCATCGTTGGGGGCTGGGCCGCCGCAGCGCGGCGGACCGGCTGCGGGTCGCCGATGCGCTGGACGCCGTAGGCGCCACCGGCTACGCCGACGCCCCGATCGGCCTGCTCTCCGGTGGCGAGCAGCAACGGGTCCGGATCGCCCAGGCGCTGGCCACCGACCCGGAGGTGCTGCTCTGCGACGAGCCGCTGCTGTCCCTCGACCTGGGCCACCAGCGCGCGGTCAGCGCGATCATCGACCGGCGGCGCCGGGAGCACGGGACCGGCGTCGTCTTCGTCACCCACGAGATCAACCCGGTCCTGGACCTCGTCGACCGGGTCCTCTACATCGCCGGCGGCCAGCACCGGCTGGGCACGCCGGCCGAGGTACTGACGTCGGAGACGCTCAGCGACCTGTACGGCACGCCGGTGGACGTGGTCACCGTCCGCGGGCGCCTGGTCGTCGTCGGGACGCCGGACTCGGCCGCGGGCCCGTGTGAGCACCACGACCCGCCGAAGCCCGAGCGGCGGTCCCCGGCCCGCGCGGCGGTCGGTGCGGACCGGTGAACGACCTCTTCTCCTTCGACGACTACGGCGCACTGCTCGGGCTGGTGCACAACTCGCTGCTCGCCGCGGCGCTGCTGGGCGTGGTCGGCGGTTTGGTCGGGGTGTTCGTTCAGATGCGCGACATGCAGTTCGCCGTGCACGGCATCAGCGAGCTCTCCTTCGCCGGCGCTGCGGGCGCGTTGCTGCTGGGCGTCAACGTCTCGCTGGGCTCGGTGCTGGGCTCGGTGCTGGCCGGCGCGCTGATCGGTGTGCTGGGCATCCGCGCGCGCGACCGGAACTCGGTCATCGGCGTCCTCATGCCCTTCGGCCTGGGCCTCGGGGTGCTCTTCCTCGCGCTCTACGAGGGGCGGGCGGCGAACAAGTTCGGCCTGCTGACCGGTCAGATCGTCTCGGTGGACACGGTGCAGCTCGGCTGGCTGGTCTCGGTGTCGGTCGTCGTCCTGGCTGGGCTGGCGGTGATCTGGCGGCCGCTGACCTTCATCAGCGCTGATCCGGAGGTGGCCGCGGCCCGCGGGCTGCCGTCCGGATTGCTGTCGCTGATGTTCACCCTCCTGCTGGCGCTGGCGGTCTCGCTGGCCGTGCAGGTGGTCGGTGCTCTCCTCGTGCTGTCGCTGCTGGTGACCCCGGCGGCGGCGGCCTTCCGGGTGACCGCCTCCCCGGTGCTCGCCCCGCTGCTCAGCGCCGCCTTCGCGGTCGTGTCCGCCGTCGGCGGCATCCTGCTGGCGCTGGGCGGCACCATCCCGATCAGCCCGTTCGTCACCACCATCTCCTTCGCCATCTACGTGGTCTGCCGGATCATCTCCGCGCGTCGCACCCGCCGGGGCTGGGGGAGCCGGGCCACCCCCGCGGCGGCCCCCGTCCCGGTGGCCGTCCCGTGAGTGCCCTGCCGGCCGGGGCCCCGCTGGCCGCCCCGTGAGTGCCCTGCCGGCCGGGGCCCCGCTGGCCGCCCCGGGGGTGCAGGCGGCCAGCGAACTGCTGTCGGCTCTCGCGGCGCCGCTGCGCCTGGCCATCGTCGTGCTGCTGGACCGGCACGGCACGCGCTGCGTCCACCAGCTGGTCGACGAGCTCGGCACCCCGCAGCCGCTGGTGTCCCAGCACCTGCGCGTGCTGCGCGGCGCCGGGCTGGTCGTCGGGGAGCGGCGGCACCGCGAGGTGCACTACGCGCTGGTCGACCCGCACGTGGCGGAGATCGTCCGCGCCGCGGTCGAGCACGCCTCGCACACCACACCGTCCGACACCGATCCGTCCGTCGAGGGGAGCAGCGACAGATGATCCGGAGCACGCGCCAGCGCGCGGCGGTGGTGAACGTCTTCGACGGGCTGGAGGGGTTCCACAGCGCGCAGGAGGTGCACGCGCGGCTGCGGGCCTCCGGTGACAGCATCGGCCTGTCCACGGTGTACCGGGCCGTGCAGTCCCTGGTCGACGACGGCGAGCTCGACTCGATCCGCACCGACACCGGCGAGTCGGTCTACCGCCGGTGCAGCACCCAGCACCACCACCACCTGGTATGCCGGAGCTGCGGGCGCGCCGTGGAGGTGGCTGGTCCGGCCGTCGAGCGCTGGGCGGACCGGGTGGCCGACGAGCACGGCTTCAGCGACGTCAGCCACACCCTGGAGATCTTCGGCACCTGCGCGGCCTGCACCGGCGCCCGGGCCGGCTGATGCGCCTTCCCCGGCTGGCGCCGGCCCTCGTCGGCGCGGTGCTGCTGCTGACCGCCTGCGGGGCCACCGGCGACGCGTCGGAGCACGGGCTGTCCGTCGTCGCGTCCACCAACGTCTACGCCGACATCGCCGCCACCGTCGCCGGCGGGAACGTCGAGGTGACCGCGATCATCGACGACCCGTCGGCCGATCCGCACTCCTTCGAGGCCAGCGTCCGCACCGAGCTGGCGGTGTCCGAGGCCGACGTGGTCATCGAGAACGGCGGCGGCTACGACGACTTCATGCAGACGCTGCTCGACGCGACCGACTCCACGGCTCCGGTGATCACCGCGGTCGAGGAGTCCGCGGCGGCGCAGGCCGCGGGGGACGAGCTCAACGAGCACGTCTGGTACGACGTCCCGACCGTCGCTGCCCTGGCCGAGGAGGTCGCCGGCGCGCTCGGGGACGCCGACCCGGCGAACGCCGGCACCTACACCGCCAACGCGGCCGCCTTCACCGCGCAGCTGGACGACCTGGTCGCCGCCGAGCAGGCTGCGGCGGCCACTACCCGGGATGCCGGGGTGCTGGTCACCGAGCCGGTGCCGGGGTACCTGCTGGACGCACTCGGAGCCGACGACCGCACCCCGGCCGCGTTCTCCGCGGCGATCGAGGAAGGCGGGGCCGTGTCGCCGGCGGTCCTGCGGGACACCCTCGGGTTGCTGACCGGCGGCCAGGTGCGCGCGGTGGTCTACAACGCGCAGACCACCGGCCCGGCGACCGAGCAGGTCCTTGCTGCGGCGCGGCAGGCCGGCGTCGCCGTCGTCCCGGTGACCGAGACGCTGCCCGAGGGGCAGCACTACGTGTCGTGGATGCGCGGCAATCTCGACGCGGTCGCCGCGGCGCTGGCGACCTGAACGCCTCGCTCTCAGCCGACCGACTCTGCTCCTCGTCCGCCCCTGAATTCCCCGGATGACGTGGTACGACGCACGGACAGACGAGTCGGTAGCGCCGGGCGACACCTACTACTGCGACCAGGAACACGAAGTGGTGATCATTGCTCCCAGCCCACAGGGAATGCGCTGCGTTCAGTGGAAGGAGCTGTTACTGGTACCTGGTTGGCCCTTTCGGGAAGAGCTGGTCGAGGCGACTTGGACGCGCGCTGATTGCGATCGCTGCCCTGTCGATACCCGTGTGGGCGCACCACAGGATCGCCACCGGTGCCGTGCTGCTGCCGTTCTTCAGCTTCATGACCTACCTGATCGCGGTGCCAACAGGAATCAAACTCTTCAACTGGATCGGCACGATGTGGCGGGGGCAGCTCACGTTCGAGGCGCCTATGCTCTTCGCGCTGGTTCCCTGGTCACGTTCCTGCTGGGTGGGCTGACCGGGGTGCTGCTGGCGTCCCCGCCGCTGGACTGGCACATCACCGACACGCACTTCGTCGTGGCCCACTTCCACTACGTCGCCTTCGGCACCGTGGCCTTCTGTGCGTTTGCCGGTCTACTTCTGGTTCCCGAAGATGTGCGGCCGGATGATGGACGAGCATCTGGGCAGACTGCACTTCTGGTTGGCCTTCATCGGCTTCCACGGCACGTTCCTGATCCAGCACTGGCTGGGCGACGAGGGGATGCCGCGGCGGTACGCCGACTACCTGCCCGGCGCCGGCTTCACCACCCTCAACACGGTCCCCTGGAGTTGACCCGCTTCGGTGGACACCCTGAACTTGGGCGATGTGCCCGAGGAAGGGGTCCTGATGGGCCGTCCGAGCAAGTACTCCCCGGAGTTCCGGGAGCAGGCCGTGGAGCTCGTCAGAGCGACCGGCAAGACCGTCGCGGAGATTGCCCGAGACCTGTCGATCAATGACACGACGCTGGGGAACTGGGTCAAGGCTGACGCCGCCGAGCGGGGCGTGCCGGACAGCAGTGGGCTTCTTCCACTGACGGCGGCGGAGCGGGCCGAGCTGACGAAGCTGCGCCGGGAGAACGCGAAGCTCAAGGTCGAGCGGGAGATC
>NZ_FNOZ01000020.1 GCF_900107175.1 Modestobacter sp. DSM 44400
GGTGAGAAGCGTCGGGTCGGTCTCGGTCAACGGCCGGCGCCCGCCCCCGGGGCGACGCACCCGATCGGTCACCGGCGCGCCGCCGGTCAGCTCCGCCATCCCAGCGGTCACGGTCTCCGGGTGCAACCCGCTGGCGCGGGCCACCCGGGCGGTGCCGCCCCGGCCCAGCGAACGTGCCTCGGCCCCCGCCAGCAGCCGACGCTGCCGCTCGTTCAGGTGCGGAAACACGCTGGCGAACTTCTCGGCCAGTGCCTCATCGGACACACCGGTGGTCACCTCACCAAGCTTGACCCCCGAAGCCCAATCCTGGAGTTGATCCCTGCCGGGCCCTAAGTGGCGTTGTTGTACACGCCGAAGGTGAGCTGCCCGGAGTCGGTCATGAAGACCTGCCGGTCGTAGTTGCTGGACTGGGCGCCGCTGGCGCCGCTGCCGAAGCCGACCAGCCACCCGCCGCGGGTGGTCGTGGTAGAGAACCAGGCCTGGGTGGAGAACGTCTGCGGGTTGCTCACCAGCTGCGACGTCCACACCGCACCCGCCGCCCCGTCCAACCGCACCGCGGTGTCCCCGCTCAGGCTGCAGTCCGGGCCGGCGACGCCATAGGTCACCCCGGTGCTGGTGTAGGTGCCGTTGCCGGCGGATCCGGACGAGCCGCCGTTGACCGCGGTCGGGCCGGCCGCGTCCTGGAGAGAGAGGTAGGACAGCGCCCCGGCGGAGGTGGCCGCCGAGCCGCAGGTCCAGTTGCCGGCCGCGTACCAGGAGCTGGCCGGGTTGCCCGTCACCGCGGTGAACGTGGCGTACGCGCCGCCGACGGCCGGCAGGGCCAGCAGGACCGCGACCGATGCCGCTGCCGCCCCGCCGAGCCGGCGGGTCCGGGCCCGCGGACGACGGACGATGGCCTGCCCGGCAACCGGGCTCCCGCGGGTGGGTCCGGGGCCGCCCGGCGGCGCGGGAGCGCGGGACGGGACGGCCAGGGCGACAAGGCCGGCGAGCGCCAGCACAGTCAGCACCAACGGTCCGAACCGGTGCTGCGCCGCCCACAGCACCGGCGCCCCGAGCAGCGGCAGGCGCAGCGCGCCGACACCGTGCACGGCTGCCGGCTGCACCAGGGTGCTGTCCGCCTGCGGGTTCGCGTCCCCCCGCAGGCGCAGCCCGCCGGGCTCGATCGCCGCGAGCCGGTGCAGCCGCAGCTGTCCGGGCATGTCCGGGTCGTCGACGAGCAGGATCTGCCCGGGCTCGATGTCCGCGGTGGCGACCGGGCGCACCAGCGTGACATCGCCGGGCTGCACGGTCGGGGCCATGGAGCCGGACATGACCACACTGGTCCGCCAGCCGGCCGCTGCGGGCAGCACGGACACCAGGAGCAGCAGGACCAGCGTGCCGAGCGCCGTCCGGGCCAGGAAGCGGACCGAGCGGGCCGCACGGGGAGCGGCGTTGGTCATGTCGACTGCGCTTCCCAGGTGAAGCCGACCGAGACCGAGCCGCCCGCGGCGCTGACCGGGGCGCTGGACGACAGCGAGAAGGTGATCCGGTAGCTCCGGACCTCACCCGTGGTGGTCCCGGCGGTCTGCCAGGAGTCAACTCCGCCCGAGTAGCTGTTGGGCATGTCGACCACCGTGCCGCTGTAGAGGTCGGCGGACGGCACGAAGGCCCCGCAGCCGCCGGAACCGCCGGAGCCGCCGCCGCTGCCCGCGGAGACGGTCATGAGTAGATAGCTGGCCAGCGACCGGGAGGTGGTCCCGCTGGTCCGGTAGAGCTTGACGAGCGCCGGCGTCGAGCCCGTGGCGGTCACCGCGATGCACCGGGTGCCCATGGCGCCCGGCTTCAGCGCGGAGACCCTGAACATCGCGGTTCCGGCGTCGTCGTCACCGAGCACCACCGTGGCGGTGGAGACGGGGACGGTGACGGCGGACGTGGCGTCGGAGAAGTCGGCGTAGGCGGAGTGCCAGACGAACGTGGTGGCCAGCAGCACGGCGGCCAGCCCCGCCAGGCCCCACTGGGCGAGGGCAGTCGGGCGCCGGCCACGAGGTATGCGTGGGACGAGCAGCCTGCTCACCGGGAAGACTCCTGGGGTGCCATAGGGACGGCCGGCATACGCCGGTCTCCCCCAAGGACGGCAGGAGCCCCCGGTTCCTTGACCCCGGGCCACCCTCGGCCCGCTCGTTCACCCCTCCGGGTGACGTCCGCCGGCCAGCCGCATGGGCAGGTGCAGGATGGCGTCCTCGAGGTAGTCCGGGCCGGAGCGCCGGAAGCCGAACCGCTCGTACCACTGCTCCAGGTAGGCCTGGGCCCCGATGTCGATCGTCCGCCCGCCGCACAGCTCGATGCCGCGCCGCACCAGCGTCGCCGACAAGCCCCGGCCCCGGGCGCCCACCGCGGTGGCGACCCGGCCGATCGCCCGGTCCTCGTCGTTCTCCAGCACCCGGATCGTCGACAGCACCGTGCCGTCGGCCGCCCGCTGCCACAGGTGCACGGTGCCCGGTTCGGCGTCCCGGCCGTCCAGCTCCGGATACGGGCATGCCTGCTCCACGACGAACACGTCGACCCGCAACCGGAGGATGCCGTACAGCTCGGCGGGGGTCAGCTCCGCGAAGCGGGCCTCGTGCAGCGTCGGCTCTCCGGTCACCGCGCCATCTTCCCGCGGTAGTAGCGTCGCCAGCCGACACGGGGTGTCCCGACCGGGACTGAGAGCACACCCGTCGAACCTGCTCCAGCTCGCACTGGCGAAGGGATGTCACGGCGTGGACGCCAGCTCCCTGCGTGCCGCTCGCACGCAGCTCACCGACTCAGCACCCCTGGTGCACTGCCTGACCAACACCGTCGTCCAGGCGTTCACCGCGAACGCGCTGCTGGCCGTGGGCGCAGCCCCGGCGATGGTCGACGCCCCGGAGGAGGCCGCCGAGTTCGCCTCGGTCGCCTCCGCGGTGCTGGTCAACGTGGGCACCGTGCACGCCCGCACCGCAGAGGCGATGCGGCTGGCCGCCCGGGCCGCGAACGCAGCCGGCACCCCATGGGTGCTGGACCCGGTGGCCGTCGGCGGGCTGTCCTTCCGCACCGATCTGGCCGCCGAACTGGTCGCGCTGCGCCCGACCGTGGTGCGCGGCAACGCCTCGGAGGTGCTGGCGCTCGTCGGCGCGGGGGCCGGCGGTCGTGGGGTCGACAGCACCGCCGCGGCGGACGACGCACTCGCGGCGGCCGAGGAGCTGGCCCGGCGCACCGGTGGCGTGGTGGCGGTCAGCGGTGAGGTCGACGCGGTCACCGACGGCAGCACCACGGTGCGGGTCGGCGGCGGGTCGGTGCTGTTGACCCGCACGACGGGGGCCGGCTGCGCGCTGGGCGCCCTGGTCGCCGCCTACGTCGCGGCCACCGGCGACCCGCTGACCGGCACCGTCGCCGCGCACGCCCACGTGGCGCTGGCCGCCGAGATCGCCGCCGACCTCGCCGACGGCCCCGGCACCTTCGCCGCCCAGTGGCTGGACGCGCTCGACGCGCTGGACGGCGACGCGCTGGCCGCCGCCGACGTCCGCACCTCATGAACCGCACGTTCGACCCGCGGCTCTACCTGGTCACCGACACCGCGTTCTGCGCCCCGCGGTCGGTGCCCGACGTGGTGGCCGCCGCGGTCGCCGGCGGGGTGACCGCCGTCCAGGTGCGGGACAAGATGGCCGGCCGCCGCGACCTGCTGGCCCTCACCCGGGCCGTGCAGGCGGTACTGGCCGACCGGCCCGACGTGCGGCTGGTCGTGAACGACGCCGTGGACGTCGCCCTGCTGACCGGTGCCGACGGCGTGCACGTGGGCGCCGACGACCTGCCGGCGGCCGACGTGCGGGCCCTGCTGGGGCCCGGTCCGCTGGTCGGGGTGTCGGTGGGTTCTGCCGACGACCTCCGCGACGTCCTCGCGCTCCCGGCCGGCACCGTCGACCTCGTCGGGCTCAGCCCGGTCTGGGCGACGCCCACCAAGCCCGACGCCGGGCCCGGGCTGGGGCTGGACGGCGTGCGCGAGCTGGCCGCGGTGGCCCACGCCGGGGGCCTGGTCTCGGTGGCGATCGGCGGGATCCATGCCGGCAACGCCGCCGCGGTCGCGGCGACCGGGGTCGACGGGGTCTGCGTGGTCTCCGACATCTGCGCGGCTCCCGACCCCGCGGCCGCGGCGCGCACGCTGCGCGCCGCGTTGCAGGTGCCGGCATGACCGCCGCCGTGGCGCTGACCGTGGCCGGCAGCGACCCCAGCGGCGGAGCAGGGGTCCAGGCGGACCTGAAGACCTTCAGCGCGCTGGGCGCTTACGGCACGGCGGTGCTGACCGCCCTCACCGCGCAGAACACCCGGGGTGTCACCGGGGTGCACGCCGTCCCGGCGGCGTTCGTCGGCGACCAGCTGCGCACCCTGCTGGCCGACGTCACCGTGCACGCCACGAAGCTCGGGATGCTCGGCTCGGCGGCGGTCGTGCGGGAGGTCGCCGCGGTGCTGACCGACCGGCCGGGCGGGCCGGTGGTGTGCGACCCGGTGATGGTGGCGACCAGCGGCGACCGGCTGATCGACGAGGACGCGGTGGACGCCGTCCGCACGGTGCTGCTGCCGGTCACCGACCTGCTGACCCCCAACGTGCCGGAGGCCGCGGCGCTACTGCAGGTGACCCCGGCGACGTCGGTCGCCGAGCTGGCGCCCCAGGCGCTGGCCCTGCTGGCGCTCGGGCCGCGGGCAGTGCTGCTCAAGGGCGGTCACCTCGGCGGGGACGAGAGCGTCGACGTGCTGGTGACGGTGGACGGCGTCCGGGAGACCCGGCGGCCCCGGGTGGACACCACCTCGACGCACGGCACCGGCTGCACGCTGTCCTCGGCGATCGCCGCGCTGGCCGCCCGGGTGCGACTGGCCGAGCCGGGGGCGGCGCTGGACTGGGCGCCGCTGGTGGAGGGTGCCCGGGACTACCTGCAGGTGGCGCTCCTCGAAGGGTCCGCGCTGGGCGTCGGCTCCGGGCACGGCCCGGTGCACCACTTCGCCGGCTGGTGGGCGGCCTGAGCCGTTTCAGTCGGCCCAGTCCGGCGGGTCGCCCGGCCGCAGGTCGGGGTCGTCGGCGGCCAGGGTGCGCACCGGTCCGGGCGTCGTCCGCGGGCCCTCGAAGCGCACCGTGACCCGGTTCAGGCCGCTGCCCCACACCCAGCCCGAGCCGAGCTGGGCGTGGACGACGTCCTGACCGGGGTACCAGGCGACGACCGCCGGCCCGGGCCGCGGGTCGGCCGGCACCGGCTCGGCCGCCAGGCCCTCGGCGGTCGCTGCCTCCACGGCGTCCCCTTCGGCGAACAGGTCGCCCTGCACGAACGTCGCCAGTCCCGAGACGCCCACGCCCAGCAGTCGCAGGCCACCGGAGCGGTCGACCCCGCCGAGCAGCCGGCGGGCCACCTCGGCGATCTGCCGCGGGTCGTCGACGGGCTGCGGAAGGGTCTGCGAGCGCGTCAGCGTGGTGAAGTCGTAGCGGCGCACCTTGAGGGTGACGGTGCGCCCGGACGTGCCCGAGCGCTGCAGCCGGCTGCCCACCCGGGCGGCCAGCGCGTCGATCTCGGCGGTCAGCCTCGCGGCGTCGGTGAGGTCCCGGGCGAACGTCTCCTCCGCCGACACCGACTTCGCCTCCCGGTCGGTGATCACCGGACGGTCGTCGTCCGCCCGGGCCAGCCGGTACAGCCCGGCGCCCTGCGCCTGCCCCACCAGCGAGGTCAGGTCGATCAGCGACAGCCGGTGCAGGTCGCCGATGGTCGTCACCTTTACCTGCGCCAGCCGCTCGGCGGTCGCCGGGCCGACGCCGCCGAGGCTGCGCACCGGCAGCGGGTGCAGCACGGTCAGCTCCTCGCCGGCCGGGACGACGGTCAGCCCGTCCGGCTTGTCCAGCTCCGAGCCGATCTTGGCCAGCGACTTGGACGTGCCCACGCCCACCGAGCCGGTGACCCCGCCGGTGGCCTCGGCGATCGTCGCCTTGAGCTGGGTGGCCATCGCGGTGACCCCGTCGACGCTCAGCTCGTGCCCGCCGGCGGCCAGGTCGACGTAGGCCTCGTCGATGGAGACCGGCTCCACCAGCGGCGAGAGCTCCCGCAGCAGCGACATGACCAGCTCGGAGGTCCTCTTGTAAGCGGGGAAGCGCGGGCTGAGGAACGCCGTCCCGGGTGGGCAGAGGCGCCGGGCCTCGATGGTGGACATCGCGCTGTGGGCACCGAACGCGCGGGCCTCGTAGGAGGCGGTGGAGACGACGCCGCGGCCCCCGGTGCCGCCGACGACCACCGGCCGGCCCCGCAGGGAGGGCTTGTCGCGCTGCTCGACGGCGGCGAAGAAGGCGTCGAGGTCCAGGTGCAGGATGCTCGGGTCCCGCCGCACGCCGCACCTCCTCGTCGTCCCACCGGGTGGGTCCCGGCTCTCCGATGATGCCGCGCGATGATGACCCGATGGTCGAGCAGAGCGCCTGGGCGCAGATGAGTCAGGACGACCCGGACCACTCAGCCGCCTACGTCGAACGATTCCGCACCATGGCAGCACAGGGTGCCGACCTGGCCGGGGAGGCGCGGCTCGTCGACGCGCTGCTGCCCCGTCGTGCCCGGGTGCTCGACGCCGGGTGCGGACCCGGCCGGGTGGGCGCGTTCCTGGCCGACGCCGGCCACCAGGTGGTCGGGGTGGACGCCGACCCGGTGCTGATCGAGGCGGCCGAGGCCGACCACCCGGGACCGCGCTGGTTCGTCGGCGACCTGGCCGAGCTCGACCTGCCCGCACTCGGCATCCCCGAGCGGTTCGACGGGATCGTCTGCGCCGGGAACGTGATGGCGTTCCTGGCGGCGAGCACCCGCCGGGAGGTGTTGCGTCGGCTACGCGGCCACCTCCGGGACGACGGCCGGGCGGCGATCGGCTTCGGCGCCGGCCGCGGCTACCCGTTCGACGAGTTCCTCACCGATGCGGAGGCGGCCGGCCTGGCACCGGACCTGCTGCTGTCCACCTGGGACCTGCGGCCGTTCGGACCGGACGCGGACTTCCTGGTGGCGGTGCTGCGGCCGATCCCCGGGCGGGACCGGTGACGTACCTGCCCGATCCGGCGACGTTCTCCCGCCGGGGCGACCAGCGCTCCGCCGGGCGCACCCGGTTCGTCGCGACCGGCAGCCAGACCCGGGGCGACCTCGGCTTGTTCGAGGTGGCGACGGCGCCGGGCGGCAGCGGCCCCGGGCCGCACCTGCACCGGACGTTCAGCGAGTCCTTCTCCGTGCTGGAGGGCGAGCTGGCGGTGCTCAGCGGCGAGGAGTGGACGACGGCGTCGGCCGGGGATCTGGCCAACGTCCCGCACTCGGGCGTGCCCGGCTTCCGCGCGGCCGGCCCCGACCACTGAGGAGATCGACGCCTTCGCGCTGCGCCAGGACCAACTGAACCTGCGGGACTGAGCTACTCGCAGGCGGTTCCGTCGCCGTCGCCGTCCATGGCGGGGGAGTAGCCGGGTTCCCCGCGGTGCAGCGGGGCGGCGCCGGCGGCCCGGGCTGCGGTGCAGTTCTCGTAGGGGGCGCCGGGAGCCGGCGCGGCTGCGGAGGCCGGAACTGACTCCGGGGCCGGTGCCGGGGTGCCCGCCGTCGGGAGCGGCTCGTGCGGGCAGCCGGCGAGGACAGCGTTGATCGCGTCGTGCTCGGCCGGGGTCACCCAGAGCCCGTAGGCGGCCTTCACCGCGAGCTGCCGCGCGACGTAGGAACAGCGGTAGCCGCGGTTGCTGGGCAGCCAGGTGGCCGCGTCGCCGTCCCCCTTCTGCCGGTTGGCGGAGTAGTCGACGGCGAGCAGGTTGAGCGGGTCGTTGGCCAGCGCGGTGCGCTTCGAAACGTCCCAGGCGAAGGCGCCGGTCTGCCAGGCGTCGCCGAGGGCGACCACGTGGTCGATGTCGACGCTGGTGCCGTCGCCGCGCTCGAAGGAGATCGTGGTCGCGGTGTAGGGGTCGGCCAGCGACCCGCTGAGGACGACGCAGTCCGCCGTCCCGGGCTTGTAGACCTCACCGGTCAGGTCCCGGCGCAGGACGTCGTTGCGGGTGTCGCAGCCGTTTCGGTCGACATCGGCCCAGGCCTGGCCGAACTGGTCGCGGTCGTACCCGGTCTGCGGAGCGCGACCCTTGACCGGCAGCGTGGCCAGGACGGCCAGCGCGGTCTGCCCGCCGGGCGCCGGAGCGGCCGAACTGGTCAGGGGCGACGCCTGACTCTCATCGGCCCCCCCGGTGGACGCCGTCGGCGACAGCGCGGCCGGGCCGCAGGCTGCCGTGCCGAACAGCAGGGCGCCGGCGAGCAGGGCGGTGCGCAGCGCGGTGGTGCGTAGATTCACGTGGATCCCCCGGAGTCGGTCGCGCTCGACGCTAGGCGGCCGGCCAGCGCGCACCGGGCAGGTCCGCCGGACCTGCGCGTCGTGTCGGTCAGGCCGGCCCGCCTCCGGGCTCCTGACGGGGGACAGCACGACGGCCACCCGTCCGTCGCCGGAGGGGTGGCCGTGGTGCGAGCGGTCGGAGGTCAGCCGTCGGAGTGCCCGGACTTCCCGGAGTTCCCGCCGCCCGAGTTCCCGCCGCCCGAGTTCCCGCCGCCCGAGTTCCTGGAGCCAGACTGCTCGGACCCGGAGTCGTCGGAACCCTCGGACTCCTGATGCGCGGCCTCGTCCTCGGTGGCGTCGTCGTCCGAGTCATCGCCCACCCGCTCGGGGTGTTCGTGCGCGGCAGAGGAGACCGCCCCGCCGTGCTCCCGGCCGGACTCGAACGAGGTGTGGGCGGCCGAGGACACGTCGTCCCCGTGGTTGGTCTGCTCGGTGCTCTCGGGGGCCTCCTCCACCGCCGTCGGGGCTTCCGGGGCCTCCGTGGTGACCTCCGGCGCCTCGGTGACCTCCGGCGCCTCCGTCGTGACCTCCGGCGCCTCCGTCGTGGTCGGCAGCACCTGTGTGGTCGTGGGCGCCGTCGTCTCGGTCGCCGGGGTCTCGGTGACGGCGACCGACTCCGAGGACGTCGAGGAGGACGTCGAGGAGGACGTCGGCTCGATCGTCTGGGCGGCTGCGGTGGCGCCGCCACCCACCACGACCAGGGCCGCGGCACCGGCGGCGACCTTGCCGGCGACCCCCGCCGGGACCGCCTTGGCGATGAGAACAGACAACAAACCGGGCACGGAGGACTCCTATGGGACGACGACAGCTGCAGTGCAGTGATCGGCAGGGGACAGGCGGAGCCGTAGCCGTATCGCCGGAATTCACCAGATCAGGTGCTGCGGGGCAGGAGCGCCTACGCGATGTCACCCACTGTGACGGCGGGCCATGTCCTGTGGGTCAGGCGTGGACCCGGATGTGGTCCAACCGACGACCCACGAGGGTGCCGGCCGGGAACCACCGCGCGTACTCGACGACGTCCTCGACCGTCTCGGACACCAGATCGGTGAAGTCGTCGGCACGCAGGAGGTCTGGCCCCAGTCCGCCGCTGGTGTAGTAGCCCGCCACCGCGAGCCCGATGTCGTCGAGAGTGAGGTCGAGCTCCCAGACCATCGCCGTAATCGTGGCCGATGGGAGTTCATCCCCGCGAACGCGCGGCGGCACCCGCACCCCCGCTCGGGGTCCTGTTGGTCACGCGCGCAGACGTAGTCCAGGAACACCAATTCGCCCTCCGTGGCGAAGCAGAAGGTCACTGTCCCGTGCGCCCTGACCCTGGCTGGTCGCGGTCAGCAGTCTCATGCCGGGACGCTCGCACGGGGGTCTGACAACTCCACCCATCCCGAGCATCTCCGCTGGCTGGATGCGGGGCGACACGGACTGCCTCTGGACACCCCGCGTCGCTCGCCTGCCCAGGCAGTGCCTGCTCGTGCAGTGGACGCGTCCTTCCGCAGGCGACACCGTCGTGTCCGACTCCTGCCGCAAGCGCTGAACCCAGGCCGCCAATCCGCCCGGCGTCTCGACGTCGTCCTCGGCGTGTGATCCGAACCCATCTTCGTGGGTTCCGGACCCCAGTCGTCGCGCGCCGCCCGCCACCCGGCGTACCGACGCGTCGTCGGTTCGACCAGTTCCGGCATCGTCGTGTCGCCCTCGAGGTGGTGCGTCAGTTCGCCATGTCCACGAAGCGGCTGTAGTGACCCTGGAAGGCGACCGTCACATTGGCGGTCGGACCATTCCGGTGCTTGACCAGCATGATGTCTGCCTCACCGGCACGAGGGGATTCTTTTTCATACATGTCCTCGCGGTGGATCATCATCACCATATCGGCATCTTGCTCGATCGATCCCGATTCGCGAAGGTCGGAGAGCATCGGCTTCTTGTCCTGCCGTTGTTCTGAACCGCGATTCAGCTGGCTCATCGCAATGACCGGTACTTCCAATTCTTTGGCCAGCAGCTTCAGCGCGCGAGAGAACTCCGACACCTCCTGTTGACGGCTCTCCACCCGCTTTCCCGACGTCATCAGCTGCAGGTAGTCGATGACCACCAGCTTGAGGTCGTTGCGCTGCTTGAGCCGCCGCGCCTTGGCCCGGATCTCCATCATCGTCATGTTGGGGGAGTCGTCGATGTAGAGCGGGGCATCGGCGATCTCGCCCATCCGGCGGGCCAGCTTGGACCAGTCCTCGTCGGACAGCGTGCCGGCGCGCATGTGGTGCAGCGGCACCTTCGCCTCTGCCGACAGCAGGCGCATGGTGATCTCGTGCTTGCTCATCTCCAGGGAGAAGATGGCGGCGGGCTGGTGGTTCTTGATCGACGCCGAGCGGGCGATGTCGAGCCCCAGCGTCGAGTTGTGTGTCGGGATGAAGCTGTGCCCGGCCAGGAACAGGTGATCCGCTGCGTCGACCTGGATGCAGCGGACCGGCACGCTGTCGACGGCCCGGACGTCGCTGATGAACCGCACACCGCGCGCCGTGAAGGTGCGCGCCCCGCGCTCCTTGTGCAGCAGCTTCTTGCGCTCGAGCCGGAACACCTCGTCGTCGGTGCTGAAGGCCAGCGTGAAGCAGGTGGACGAGGCCTCGGAGCGACCGGCGACGCGCTTGCGCGTCATCCGCACCCGGTGGCCCAGGCTGGCGATCAGCTCGCGGGCGTCCTCGGCCAGCCGCTGGCTGGTGACGGCGAACTGCACGACACCGTGTGGCGCAACCGTGCCGTCGGTGTCCAGCAGGCCGGCCAGCAGCGCCCTCCGCTGCCCAACCGACGCCCGCAGGTACGCCGCCGGGACGTGCTTGTCGCCCTGCACGCCCAGGGAGCGCAGCAGGCCCGTCACGGTCCCGTGCTGGGCTCGGCATGCCTGGCACTGGGCCAGCCCGGCGGAGGGGCCACCGCAGTCGGGGCAGGCCGCCGTCCGGCCGGCGTCGCCGGCCGCGCGGAGCCTGCCGCCGCAAGCCTCGCCACAGGTCTGCACCTGCGAGGTCTTGGGCACGGAGAGCTGCCCGCACATCGGGCACGGGTGCGCCGCGACGCCGTCCCGGGCCGGGAGGCGCATCGCGTAGCGGAGGTCGGTGGAGGTGCGTTCGACCACCAGCCCGTCGGCCTCGATGTAGACGGCGATCTCCGGGTCGGCGCTGGTGTAGTGCGCGGAGGCCGACGTGCCGTCGCCGAGCCACACGCCCAGCGCGTACGGCGGCAGCGGGAGCGGGGCCTCGGGCAGCGCAAGAGGCTCCGCGTTGGTGACGGAGTGGTTCAGCCGGGCATCCTTGGTGGGGCAGCGGACCGTGCGGGCGAGCTCCTCGGTGGTGCGCACGGCGGCGAACGTCCGCTGGTTGCGGTAGCCGTTGTAGCCGATCCGGGCCGCCTGGGCGGACTTCCGGCTGGCCCGGTCGTCGGTCAGCCACTGGTGCTGGGCGTCGGCGACGATCGTCGAGCCGTCGGAGAAGTGCACCTCGTAGCAGGGTCGGCCGGTCATGATCTCGGTCGCCGCGACGACCGACGTCGGACGGCCGTCGGCACCGATGACCTGCTCGCCGACCGCGACCTCTCCCATCGTCGTCCAGCCCGTGGGGGTCGCCACCGGGGTGTCCAGCGCCAGGGCCTTCCCGACACCGGGACGCGCAGCGATGACGATCATCTGACCGGCCTGCAGGCCGTTGGTGAGCTCGTCCAGGTCACGGATGCCGGTGGGCACGCCCCGGGCGGTGCCGCCGCGGGAGGCGATGGCGTCCAGCTCGTCCATGGTCGGCTGCAGGATGTCCTCGAGGCGCGAGTAGTCCTCGCTCATCCGCTTCTCGGTGACGTCGTAGATCTCCTGCTGGGCCCGGTCGACGATGTCGTCGACGTCGCCCTTGCCACCGGCCGCGCCGTAGCCGAGCTGGACGACGCGGGTGCCGGCCTCCACCAGCCGCCGCAGCACCGCCTGCTCGGCGACGATCGCGGCGTAGTAGCCGGCGTTGGCCGCGGTGGGCGTGGAGGCGATCAGCGTGTGCAGGTAGACCGCGCCGCCCATCTTGGACAGCTGGTCGGTGCGATTCAGCTCAGCGGCGACGGTGATCGCGTCGGCGGGCTCGCCCCGGCCGTAGAGGTCGAGGACGCAGTCGAAGACGACCTGGTGGGCCGGGCGGTAGAAGTCGGCGCCGTGCAGGACCTCCACCACGTCGGCGATCGCGTCCTTCGACATCAGCATGCCGCCGAGCACCGACTGCTCGGCTGCGACGTCCTGCGGGGGCTGCCGGTCGTACTCCGGAGCTGCCGCCCTCGGTCGGCTGACGTCGTCGAGCACTGCCACGCTGGATCTCCCATCCCGTCGAGCGGACCCGCGATGGGGCATCCCGGCTCGACATCACGCCGTCGAACACTTGTTCGACATATGGCTACCATCGGGCGCTGACAGTTCCCACTCCCGCGGTAGCGCGGACGACGCTATGGAGCCGACGGCCCGTGGTCCAACACCGTCTGTGGGCAGGGTTCTGCACAACATGTGGATATGTCGGTGGACGAGCACGGTGATCGTGTGGACGCACTCGGGAGGAGCGACGGTCGACTCCCGGCCATCCGGGTGCCACCTGCGCAGCGGCCCCGACCAGGGTGTGGACAGCGGGGAGCTGCAAGAAATATCTGCGACACGCCGGACGTCGTCCCACCCGCCCCGCGAGCCCAGCCCCGGAATGCCAGGAGGGGCGCCGGACCGGAGTCCGACGCCCCTCGCGGGCGGCCCCCTGCAGGGTCCCGCCGCGAGCTTGCGAGCGGTGGGGGGCAGGGGGTGTTTTTCAGCCCGAGACGACCTCGAGGGTCACCGCGGTGCTGACCTCCGGGTGCACCCGCACCGTGACGGTGTGGGTGCCCGTGCTCTTGATGCTGCTGGGTAGCTCGATCCGGCGACGGTCGAGCTCCGGGCCACCGGCGGCGGTGACCGCGGCGGCCACGTCGGCGGTGGTGATGCGCCCGAAGAGGCGGCCGCCGTTCCCGGCGCGGGCCGGGAGGGTGACGGTCAGCCCGGACAGCCGGGCCGCGACCGACTGGGCCTCTTCCAGCGTGCGCACGTCGCGGGCAGCGCGCGCCCGGCGCAGGCTCGCGATCTGCTTCTCCGCACCACGGGTCGACAGCAGCGCCAACCCACGCGGGAGGAGGTAGTTGCGGGCGTACCCGCCCTTGACCTCGACGGTGTCACCGGAGGAACCCAGACCGGTGACCTCAGCAGTGAGAATGAGCTTCATCGTGCTCATGATCAGCGCGCCGTGGAGGTGTAGGGGAGCAGGGCCATCTCACGGCTGTTCTTCACGGCCACGGCGACGTCCCGCTGGTGCTGGCTGCAGTTGCCGCTGACGCGCCGTGCTCGGATCTTGCCGCGGTCGGAGATGAACTTCCGCAGCAGGGTGGTGTCCTTGTAGTCGACGTAGGTCGCCTTGTCCTTGCAGAACTGGCAGACCTTCTTCTTCGGCTTGCGGATGGGGGGCTTGGGCACGGGGTTCTCCTGGGAGATGTACAGAGGGGACGGCCCCTTCCAGGGCACCGCCACGAGCTTGCGAGTGGTGGGGAGGAAGGGGTCCTTCTTCAGAAGGGTGGTTCGTCGCTGGACGCCGGCGGGGTCGACCACGGGTCGCTGGACCCGCCGCCGCTGCCGGAGCTGCCACCGGAGCCGCCGCCGAAGCCACCGCCCGAGCCGCCACCGAACCCGCCGCCGCCACCCTCACCGCGCTGGGCCTTGGTGACCTTCGCGGTGGCGTAGCGCAGGGACGGGCCGATCTCGTCGACCTCGAGCTCGATGACGGTGCGCTTCTCGCCTTCCTTCGTGTCGAAGGAACGCTGCTTGAGGCGACCGGAGACGATCACCCGCGAACCGCGGGTGAGGGACTCGGCGACGTTCTCCGCCGCTTGCCGCCACACGTTGCAGCGCAGGAAGAGCGCCTCGCCGTCCTTCCACTCCGAGGACTGACGATCGAACGTCCGCGGGGTGGAGGCGACGGTGAAGTTGGCGACGGCCGCGCCGGACGGCGTGAACCGGAGCTCCGGGTCCGACGTCAGGTTGCCGATGACGGTGATGACCGTCTCGCCAGCCATGGTCAGTGGACCTCGGGCCGCATCAGCTTGGTGCGCAGCACCGACTCGTTGAGGTTCAGCTGCCGGTCCAGCTCCGCCACGGCGGAGGGCTCGGCGTTGATGTCGATGACGGCGTAGATGCCCTCAGGACGCTTGTTGATCTCGTAGGCCAGGCGACGCCGGCCCCAGATGTCGACCTTGCCGATGCTGCCGCCACGGCTGGTGACGACGGACAGGAACCGGTCCAGGCTCGGAGCGATGGTCCGCTCCTCGAGCTCGGGGTCGAGGATGACCATCAGTTCGTAATTGCGCACGGAGAACCCCACCTCCTCTGGTCTCAGCGGCTGCAGAGGATCTGCAGCAGGAGGGCTGTGCATGCGTCGCGCGCCCGAGCAGGCGGGTTGCCAGCTGCGGTCGCGCACCCGACAGGCTACCAGCGAGCCCGGCAGGTCCGCCGGTGAGCTGGGCGGATGCCCCGGCGACCCGGTCAGCGCGAGGCGCGCTGGAGCCGCACGCCGCGGACGAGGGCCGAGGAGACACCGGTCAGCGCGAGGAGGGCCGCCAGCGCCGGCGCGGTCAGCCCGGCGCCCGGACCCGGGCCGGCGGCATCGGGGGAGACCTCGCTGCCGAGGCGCCGTCGTGGTCGCCCAGCACACCGCCGCTGCCGGAGGAGCTGCGGCCCGGACCCTGGCCCGGGACGACGGAGTCGCCCGGCGCGGACACCGAGGACGAGGTGGGCGCCGCGCGGCCTCCGGGGCGGGGGCGGCGGGCGGCGGGGGCACCACCGCCGGGGCTTGCCCGGAGGGCGGGCACGGTGATCGGCGGCGGGGACGGCAGGTTCACCGATGGGCAGCGGCTCGTCGGCACTGACGGCTCCTACCGGTGAGGAGAACCCGGGTCACGTCGGAGAACGATCATGGACCTCGGCGATACGGCCGCACCCCGGGGAAGTGGCGAACTACTGTCCCGGGGATGGCGAACCACGCGGTCGGGGTCCATGTCGGACCTGGCCTGACCGAGGAGAACGAGCTCCTGAACGGCGGGCCGCTCGCCCGGGCCGCCGAGATGGACGCCGACGGAGTGCAGGTGTTCCTGGCCGACCCACAGGGCTGGACGGCGCCCGAGCCCCGCCCGGACGCCGCGGATCTGCTCGCCGGCGACGTGGCCGTGTTCGTGCACGCCCCCTACGTGCTCAACCTCGCCTCGACCAACAACCGGATCCGCATCCCCAGCCGCAAGCTGCTCGGCCAGCACGCGCGGGCCTCGGTGGCGATCGGGGCCCGCGCGATGGTCGTGCACGGTGGCCACGTGCTGGCCAAGGACGACCCGGCGGCCGGGGTCGACAACTGGCGCAAGACCTTCGCCCGGCAGGCGGAGTCCGGCGGTTTCGGGCTGCCGGTGCTGATCGAGAACACCGCCGGCGGCGACAACGCGATGGCCCGCGAGCTGGGCGCGCTGGACCGGTTGTGGGAGGCGGTCGGGGAGTTCGACGCCGGCTTCGTGCTGGACACCTGCCACGCCTGGGCCGCCGGGTGGGACCTGACCCGGGTGGTCGCCGACGTCCGGGCGATCACCGGCCGGATCGACCTGGTGCACCTGAACAACAGCCGGGACCCGGCCGGCTCCGGCCGCGACCGGCACGCCCCGCTGGGTGAGGGCGAGATCCCGCTGGAGCTGCTGCTCGAGGTCGGCCGCGCCGCGGACGCCCCGATCGTGCTGGAGACCCCGGGAGACGCAGCGAGCCACGCCGCCGAGGTGGCGATGCTGCGCAGGGCGCTGAGCTGACCCAGGGTTGAGCCGCCTGCGCGACTGATGGACCGGGTCATGACCCGGTCGGCCGGGCGGCTCAACCCACGGCGCCGACCCTCGATCGTCGCGAGACGACGACCCGATCCGGGGCGTGGTCCAGCACGCCACCAGCCGGGTCGTCGGTGCCGGGCCAGCTCTGCCGCACCCGGTCGTGCTCGGGCTGCCAGACGTCGCGCGCCACCAGCGCCATCAGGACGACGACTGCGACGTCGCGCACCCCGACGGCGAACAGGAACCACTCGACGCCGATGCCCTTGTTGTCCGTGCCCAGGTACCAGAGCAGCCGCGGCACCCACAGCAGCGCCTCGGTGGCCTGCCACAACAGCAGCGACCGCCAGTGCGGGCGGGCCAGTACGGCCAGCGGCAGCAGCCACAGTGAGTACTGCGGGCTCCACACCTTGTTCACCAGCAGGAAACCGGCCACCAGCAGGAACGCCAGCTGGGCCACCCGGGGGCGCCGGGGGGCGAGCAGCGCCAGCGCCGCCACTGCGGCGGCGAGCACGAGCAGTGCGCCGGCGACCACCGCGTTGAGCACCGACGGCGACTGTCCCTCCGCCAGCGGTCCGTCCAGGATCCGGTTGTCGGTGACGGTGAGCGCGAT
This sequence comes from Modestobacter sp. DSM 44400, assembly GCF_900107175.1. Taxonomy (GTDB): domain Bacteria; phylum Actinomycetota; class Actinomycetes; order Mycobacteriales; family Geodermatophilaceae; genus Modestobacter. The sequence continues at coordinate 16,832 of NZ_FNOZ01000020.1, forward strand.
GTTCCACAGCGTGTCCGGGTCGGCCGGCCGGCTGCCGTTGAGGGTGAAGAAGCGGGTCCAGTTCTCCGGCGCCAGGACGGCGATCGGCACGTTCACCACCAGCCACGCCACCGCGGCACCCAGCGCCGCGCCCGCCCACGTGCGGAGCCGCCCGGCCCGCAGGCACAGCACGAACAGCACGCCCAGCAGCAGCACGGGGTACAGCTTCGCGGCCGTGCCCAGCCCGATCAGCACGCCGGCCAGGACCGGGTGCCGCCGGGCCCAGGCCCACATGCCCAGCGACGCGAGCGCGACGGCGAACAGGTCCCAGTTGGTGAAGGCGTGCACGAACAGAAGCGGCGACAGCCCGACCATGGCCGCGTCCCAGGGCCGCCGTCCCGACAGCCCGAGCACCGCGCGCGTGGTCAGTAGGGCGCAGGCCGACAGCAGCAGGCAGGTGACTACGTAGTAGCTCTCGACCGGCACCACCGACGGCAGCGGACCGACCGCTTCGGCCACGGTGTCGTAGCGGTAGGCGAGTTCTGCGGCCACCCCCATGAACGCGCCGGTCAGCACCGGGTACTCCACCTTCGAGTCCAGGTAGGGCACCTGCCCGGTGTCCAGGCCGTGCAATCCGAACAGCGGCACCGTGTCGGAGTAGCAGAAGTGCGTGTACTGCTTGGAGCCGGTCCAGTTGCCGTCGGCGCAGGGCGCCTGCTTGACCCAGGCGACGGCGAGCACCAGCACGGTGAACAGCAGGCACACCCGAAGCGGCGTCCAGAACAGCGCCCGCCCGGTGACCGCGTGCCGGCCCCACGGCCCGCCCACCAGCTCGCTGGCCTGCGCCGCGACCGGGTCGTTCCAGGTCGGGACGACGCGGTCGGGGCCGGGAACGGCGGCGGGCCCGCCGCCCGGCTGGTCGGCCGGGACGGACGGGCCCGTCGTCGTGCTGCTCATGCGCTCAGTCTGCCCGGCCGGGTCAGCCGTTCGGCGCCGTGTTGTTGCCGCCGGGCGGCACCACGGGGGGCACCGCGCCACCGCCACCGCCACCACCACCGCCACCGCCGCCACCACCCCCACCGCGGGGCGGCGTGGTCGTCGGAGAGGTCGACGGCGGAGTGGTGACCACCGACGGCGTCGGCGACTCAGGGGCCTCGCTCGTGGTCTCCGGGGCCGGCCTGGTGGTGCTCGCCGGAGCCCGGGGCCTCGTCTTCGCCGGCGCCTCGGTGGTCGGCTCTGCCACGCTTCTGCCGGTGTCGCCCTTGATGATCGCCTTGCTCGGCAGCTGTTCCTCGGGCGTGCCCGCCAGAGCGGCGTCCATGAACTCCTGCCAGATGGCGCCGGGCAGTCCGGAGCCGTAGATCGGCCTGCCCTGCGCGTTCTCGATGGCTTCGTTGCCGTTCTCACCGCCCATCCACACCGCGGCGGACAGCGATGGGGTGTAGCCGACCATCCAGGCGTCGGTGTCGTCGACCGTGCTGCCCTGCCGGCCCTGCGTACCGGTTTTGCTGGCCACCGGGCGGCCGCCGTCCAGCGCCCGCTTGGAGTGCTTGGCCACGCCCTCCAGGGCGAAGGTGACGTCGTTGGCCACGTCGGCCGGGATGGCCGGTTCGCCGGGGTCGCCGTCGTTCTGCTGCAGCACCGCGCCGGTGCTGTCGGTGACCTTGGTGACGAAGTAGGGGTTCCGCTCCATGCCGTCGGCGGCGAAGGTCGCGAAGCCGTGTGCCTGGTCGATGGGCCGCAGCTCGTACTGCCCGATCCCGATCGAGCCACCGGTCTCACCGGTCTCGGGGTCCGCCAGCGTGCGCTTCCCGTCGAAGTTGGGGTTGCCCGGCGCATCCCAGGTCTCCGGCATGTCCATCGTCTGCAGCGCGACGCTGCGCACCTTCTCCGCCCCTACCTCGTAGGCCAGGCCGTAGAACGTGGTGTTCAGCGACCGGGTGATCGCCTCGGTCAGGGTGCACGAGGCGCACTGCGCCCCCCCGGCGTTGCTCACCGGCAGACCCGGACGGTCCTTGAACTGCTGCGGGGAGGAGCCGTCCCGCTGGGCGTTCACGCTGATGCCCTGTTCCAGCGCGGCGGCCAGCACGTAGGGCTTCATCGACGAGCCCGGCGGCCGGTAGGCGTCGGAGGCGTAGTCGAAGCCGTTGCCGTCCGCGCCTCCGTAGTAGGCGACCACCGCACCGGTGCGCGGGTCCATGGCGACCAGGGCCTGGCGCAGCGTCTCTGGCTCGCCGTCCATCACGTCGGTGACCGCGGCGACCGCGGCGTCCTGGGAAGCCTTGTCCACCGTCGTGGTGATCCGCAGGCCGCCGGACTCGATCTCATCCTGGGTCAGGCCGTAGCGGTCCTTGAGCTCGTCGGTGACCTGACGCACGACCAGGCCGTCCGGGCCGTCGGGGGCGCCGAGGGTGCTGCCGGTCTTGGGCAGCGCCGGCGGGTAGACGGCGGCCGACCGGGCGGCGGGGTCCAGCCAGCCCTGCTCGACCATCGCGTCCAGCACCAGCCCCCAGCGGTCCTGGGCGCCCTCGGGGTTGGTCTCCGGGTCGTAGGCGCTCGGGCTGCGGACCAGCACCGCCAGCACCGCGCCCTGCTCGGCGGTCAGCTGGGCGGCGGGCACACCGAAGTAGGTGTTGGCGGCGGCCTCGATGCCGTAGGCGCCGCGGCCGAAGTAGATGGTGTTCAGGTACTTCTCGAGGATCTCGTCCTTGCTGTACTCGTTGTCGAGCTTGACGGCGAGGAAGAGTTCCTTGAACTTGCGGCTGAAGGTCTGGTCGGAGTTCAGTATCGCGTTCTTCACGTACTGCTGCGTGATCGTCGAGCCACCCTGGGTGGAGCCGCCGGTGAGGTTGTTCCAGGCCGCGCGGGCGATGCCGGTGAAGGAGATGCCGGGGTCGGAGTAGAAGCTCTGGTTCTCCGCGGCGAGCACCGCCTGCCGGGCGGGCTCGGACACCTGGTCCAGGCGCACCTCCGTCCGGTTCTCGGTGCCCAGCCGCGCCATCTCCGTCGTGCCGTCGGCGTAGTAGAAGACGGTGGTCTGGTCGTTGCGGATGGAGTCCGCGCTGGGCACGTCGGTCGAGGCGTAGACCACGCCGACGAAGACGCCCAGCAGGACCAGGGCCCCCACCAGGGTGGCGGCGAGCCAGACGAGCACACGGCGGCGCCGCTGCTTCTTCGAGCGCTTCTTCTTGCCCCCGCTCCCGCTGGCGCCCCGCGCCGGCGGGCGCGAACCGGGCGGGCGACCGCCGCCGCCGCCGGACCGGGAGCCCACCCCGGAACGAGACCCGCCGCCGGGACTCCCCGGCCGGGCGCCGCCCGCGGACCGTGACCCGGCGGCCGAACGCACCGCCGCGGAGGCGCGGGGCGTCTCACCCCGGCCAGCCGTCGTCCCGACACGACCGCTGGCCGCCGCGCGCTTGGCCGGCGGTGGACGGCGGTTGGCCCCGGCGGGGCGTCCGACCGGGGAGGTCTCGTCGTGGGGAGGCACGCAGTGGGCCCTTCCTCGAGTCGTGGAGTGACGCGGCGCGGGTGGCGCGACGGCGCGCTGCACCCCAGGATGACGTGCTCAGCTGTGTGCCGGCCGCAGCGTGCGACCAGCGGCCCGGTGCGGCGCCGGACGGGACGACTACTCGGTCGCCGTCCGGCGGCGGTTCCTGCGCGGTGCGCGGCCCGGGGTGGGCTCGGCACCGAGAACGTATGAGGACACCAGGTGGTTCCAGCCGCAGCCGCGGCACACCTCGACGGTGTAGACGGAGAACTCCTCCTGCATGGCGTCCATCCGGGCGAGTTCCGGCCCGGTCTTGGCCTGCCCGGACACCGGGCCCAGCCCGTCACCGTAGACGTAGCTGACCTGCGTGAGCCGCTCCCGACGGCAGACCGGGCACGGCGCGTCGGTCGCCTCCCCGTGGTACTTCGCCGCTCGGGAAAGGTACGGGCCGGCGTCGCACACCTCGAACAGGCCGGTGCGCCCGGAGTGCACGTCGGCCAGGACAGCGCGCCGCTGCAGCGCGTAGTCGACCACCGACCGTCGTCCGGGCACGGCGCCAATGTACGCAAATCGAGCCCTCCAGTGGCTGCTCCGCTGGACCTGACGCGGGAGGCCGGGGGCTACCAGAGCCGGCTCGGCTTGCGCCACGACAGCTCATCCGATGTATCGTCTCGATACATCGACCGATGGAGAGGCGGAGGTGGTGTGCTCGAGCTCGCCATCCTCGGCCTGCTGCAGCAGTCGCCGATGCACGGTTACGAGCTGCGCAAGCAGCTGGCCGCCGTGCTCGGAGGGCTGCGCAGCATCTCCTACGGCTCGCTGTACCCCGCGCTGAAGCGGATGCACGCTGCCGGGCTCATCGCCACCGAGGAACCCGACCCGCGCGCCCCGCTGCCGGCCGACGCCCCGCCGTTGACCGGCAGGCGCGGGAAGGTGGTCTACACGATCACCGCCGAGGGCAAGGAGCGCTTCCACGACCTGGTCAGCCAGACCGGTCCGGAGGCCTACGACGACGAGGGGCGCTTCGGCGTACACCTCGCCTTCTTCCGGCACACCGCGGCCGACGTCCGACTGCGCATCCTCGAGGGGCGCCGCCGCACCGTCGAACGGCAGCGGGACGGCCTGCGGGCCTCCCTCGGCCGCACCCGCGCCCGGTTGGACCGCTACACCCTCGAGCTGCAGCGGCACGGGATGGACTCGGTGGACCGGGAGGTCCGCTGGCTGTCCGAGCTGATCGACCGCGAGCTGGCCGACCCCGCCGGGGTCGACCGGGACCCCGACCGGAACAGCGCCGTCCCGGGCCAGGACCCGCCGCCCGGGGGAGACCCCGGCGCGGACCGCACCGCGTGACCACCACACAACGACCGGACCCGCACGGGTCCGCCGCAGGAGGAGAGCCCATGGGATCGGTCAAGGTCGCCATCATCGGCGTCGGGAACTGCGCAGCTTCGCTGGTGCAGGGCGTGGAGTACTACCGGGACGCCGACGAGACGCATCCGGTACCGGGTCTGATGCACGTGCGCTTCGGCGACTACCACGTGTCCGACATCGAGTTCGTCGCCGCGTTCGACGTGGACGCCAAGAAGGTCGGCCGCGACCTCTCCGAGGCGATCTTCGCCAGCGAGAACAACACCATCAAGATTGCCGACGTCCCGCCGCTGGGCGTGACCGTGCAGCGGGGCACCACCCTCGACGGCCTGGGCAAGTACTACCGCGAGGTCGTCGAGGAGTCCGACGATTCTCCGGTCGACATGGTCGCCGCGCTGCGCGGGTCCGGTGCCGACGTCCTGGTCTGCTACCTGCCCGTGGGCTCGCAGCAGGCCGCGGAGTTCTACGCCCAGTGCGCCATCGACGCCGGCGTCGCCTTCGTCAACGCCCTCCCGGTGTTCATCGCCGGCACGCCGGCCTGGGCTGCGAAGTTCACCGCCGCCGGGGTGCCGATCGTCGGTGACGACATCAAGAGCCAGGTCGGCGCCACGATCACCCACCGGGTCCTGGCCAAGCTGTTCGAGGACCGCGGCGTGCAGCTCGACCGCACCATGCAGCTCAACGTCGGCGGCAACATGGACTTCAAGAACATGCTCGAGCGCGAGCGCCTGGAGTCAAAGAAGATCTCCAAGACCCAGTCGGTCACCAGCCAGGTCGACCGGGACATGGGCGTAGGAAACGTGCACATCGGCCCGTCGGACCACGTGCCGTGGCTCTCGGACCGGAAGTGGGCCTACGTGCGCCTGGAAGGCCGCGCGTTCGGTGACGTCCCGCTGAACCTCGAGTACAAGCTCGAGGTCTGGGACTCCCCGAACTCGGCCGGCATCATCATCGACGCCGTCCGTGCCGCGAAGATCGCCCTGGACCGCGGCATCGGCGGCCCGATCCTGTCGGCGTCGTCGTACTTCATGAAGAGCCCGCCGGTGCAGTACAGCGACAGCGAGGCCCGCGACGCCGTGGAGGCCTTCATCCGGGGTGACGTCGAGCGCTGAGGAAGCACCCCGCACGCTCGGGGCGGTGCCCTGGAGGGGCCGCACCGCGGACGGCCCGCGACACCTGCTCCGGCAGGTGCCGCGGGCCGTTCCGCGTCCCCGGCGGTCCCCTCAGCTGCGCCTCCTACTGTTGTCCCATGCCGTTCCGCCGCCTCCCGCTGCTGTCGCTGGTATCGCTGCTGCTGGTCGCCCTGCTCGCCGGCTGTGGGAGCGACGCCGCCACCGAGCGGATGCCGGGCGACCCGATCACCGCCGACGAGGCCGAGGTGCTCTCCGGCCTGCTGTACCGGGACTTCAAGGCCGGCGGGGCCGACTTCGTGGTCAGCGCGCCCTACGCCGAGAACGCCGTCGTCACGCTGACCGGCGAGATCGACTTCGCGCAGGGCATCGGCCGGGCCCAGGGCGTGACCAGCTACGGCGACGAGCGCCCGGACGACACCCGCACGCTGTTCTTCACCACCCAGGACCTCTGGTACGGCGACGTCCCCGGCCTGTCGGACGCCCTGGCCGCCGCCGGGCTACCGGACGCGAGCTACGTGCGCCGCCCGATCGCCACCACCAGCGCCACCGGCACGGCCTCGCTGATCGACGTGCTCGTGCAGCTCGTGCCGCGGCTGTCCGCCCGCGCCGCCGACGACCCGCGCTCGTTCCTGGAGCGCGACTACACCTGGCAGGGCACCAAGTCGGTCAACGGGGACCTCGCCTCACTGTTCCGCAGCAGCACCGGGACGACGATCGCGGTCGCCGCCGACTCCCACCTGCTGCTGCAGTACGTGACCCGGCTGCCCGACCAGGACTTCGACGTGACGATCACGCTCACCGACCACGGAGAGCGGGCGATCGAGCTGCCCAGCGACGCCGAGACCGTCACAGCCGCCGACCACCCGGAGATCGCCGACGCCATCGGCGTCTGAGAAAGGACCCCCCTACCCCCCACCGCTCGCGAGCTCGCGGCGGGGCCCTGCAGGGGGGCCACCGTCCTCCTCACCCCTCGCAAGCGCGGGGCGCGCCTCGGGACGGGGCCCAGACAGCACAAGAGGGGGCGGCCTCTTCCCCAGGCCGCCCCCTCTTGTACGAGTCGTTCTTACCAGGAACTCGGACCGACCGGAAGGGCGGGACCGCAAGGGCCGGACCGCACAGGCCGGACCGCAAAGGTCATGCAGGAGCCGGACCGGTCCGTCCCGGCTCAGTTCGCGGAGGGGTCCGCGGGTGCGGTGGACAGCACGCCCAGCCGGCCGGTCTGGCGGCGCAGCACCGAGTGCCACAGCTCCGGCCCCGACGCACCGGCGAGCACGTCGCCCGGCGTGCCGGTGACACAGGCCCACGCTCCCGCGGACAGCTCAGCGGCCAGCTGGCCGTCGGACCATCCCGCGTACCCGGCGAAGACCCGCAGCCCGGTGAGCTCGCCGTGCAGCTCCTCGGGGTCGCAGTCCAGGTCGACCAGGTGCACCTGGCCGGCGACCTGCCGCAGGCCGCTGTCCGGGTCGGCCGGCCCCGCCGGGGCGCGGGCGGCCAGGCACAGCGCCGTGTCGGTCTCGCACGGGCCCCCGACGTGAAAGACGCCCGGCTCCACGGCCAGCTCCGACCAGCCGGGCAGCACGTCGCGGATCCGCACCTCGCTGGGCCGGCCCAGCACGACGCCGAGCGTGCCGGTGTCGGAGTGGTCGAGCACGTAGACCACGGCGCCGGCGAAAGTGGGGTCGGTCAGGGCCGGCAGGGCCACCAGCAGCGACCCGGGCCGGACGTCGTCCAGGCAGCCGACCGAGAGCGCGGGCACCGCGTCGCGACGTCGCTTGCCCGCCGCCGGGCCGGCAACGGGACGGCGGTCGGGGTCGGGTGACGAGGGCACCGGGTTCATCCCGTCCAGTGTGCATCAGCGAATCGCAGCCGGGGCCCTCGACCGCCGCGCTGTCGAGGAGGCCGCGGCATGTCGGTCGATCGGCTGGCAACCTCCTGGCAGCGACGTAGTGTGGTGGGAGTGCAGCAGGCGGCGCCCATCGCGCGTCCGACCGAGCGCCCCACCGTGCGCCATCTCCTCCACCGCGGTGACTTCCTGCGGCTGCTGCTGACCCGGCTGAGCTCCCAGTTCGGTGACGGCGTCTTCCAGGCGGCGCTGGCCGGCACCGTGCTGTTCAACCCGCAGCAGGCCGCCCAGCCGATCGACGTCGCCGCCGGGTTCGCCGTCCTGCTGCTGCCGTACTCGCTGGTCGCGCCGTTCGCCGGGGTGTGGCTGGACCGGTGGAGCCGCCGCCAGGTGCTCATGGTCGCCAACATGGTCCGCGCCCTCCTGGTGGCCGGCGTGGCCGCCCTGATCCTCGCCGGCGTGCAGGGCACCGCGTTCTACGCCGCCGGCCTGGCGGTCTTCTCGGTCAACCGGTTCGTGCTGTCGGCCTTGTCGGCCGGGTTGCCGCACACCACCGACGAGGCCTCCCTGGTGTCGGCCAACGCCCTGTCCACCACCGCGGGGGCGGTCGCCGGCGTCGTCGGGGGCGCGTCGTCCATCGTGGCCACCGAACTGCTGAGCCGGGGCACCAGCGGGTACGCGGCGCTGGCGCTGGCAGCCGCCGTCCCCTACCTGGTGGCCGCGGGCATCGTCTCCGGGTTCGACCGCGGGCACCTCGGGCCGGACCACCTGACCCGTGCGGCGCGGGTGACCGCCCGGGACGTCCTGTCCGGGATGGTCGCCGGCGTCCAGCACACCGTGCAGCACGCGCCCGCGGCCGCGGCACTGGTGGTGATGAGCGTGCACCGGTTCTTCTACGGGCTGCTCACGCTGATGACCCTGCTGCTCTATCGCAACAGCTTCGAGCCCTTCGGACCGTTCTTCCCCGCCGGACTCACCGGGCTGGGCGAGGTGCTGGCCGCCGGTGCGGTGGGCACGCTGCTCGCCGCCTCGATCACCCCGTGGGTGGTCCGCCGGATGGGCAAACCGCGCTGGATCACCCTGATGCTCGCCGCCGGCGGGGTCGGCCAGCTCGCGCTGGGTGCGCCCTTCGTCCCGCCGACCATCGTCGCGGCCGGCTTCGCCCTGGGATTCGTGGCCCAGTCGATCAAGATCTGCGTCGACACGACCCTGCAGGAGACGGTGGACGACGACTTCCGCGGACGGGTGTTCAGCGTCTACGACACGCTGTTCAACGTCACGTTCGTGGTGGCGCTGCTGGCCGGAGCGCTGCTGCTCCCGACGTCCGGGGTGTCCTACCCGATGCTCGTCGTCGTCGGCGTCGGGTACCTGCTCACCGCGCTGGCCTTCGCCCGGTGGAACGCGGCTCAGGAGCGCCGGTCACCCGGCTCGTCGCACACCACCCACCTGCGGCCGGCCAAGAACGCCTCGGACTGACCGGGCCGCTGCTTCAGCTCCGCCCGGCCCACCAGACCAGCAGCGCCACCTCGGCCTCGTCCGGCTCGAGGGGTCCGCGCTCGATGCGCAGGTCCTTGAGGAAGCGCCAGGCCTGCCCCACCTCCGGGCCGGGACCGATCCCCAGCAGCTCCATGATCCGGTTGCCGTCGAGGTCGGGCCGGATCCGGTTGAGGTCCTCCGCCTCCGAGAGGACCTTGATCCGGTCCTCGAGCGCGTCGTAGGTCGCCGACAGGGTGGCGGCTCGGCGGCGGTTGCGGGTGGTGCAGTCCGAACGCACCAGCTTGTGCAGCCGGGGGAGCAGATCACCGCCGTCGGTGACGTAGCGGCGCACGGCCGAGTCCGTCCACTCCCCGCGTCCGTACCCGTGGAAGCGCAGGTGCAGGAAGGTCAGCCGGGAGACGGCCTCGACGACGTCCTTGGAATAGCGGAGCTCGGTCAGCCGCCGGCGCACCAGCTTGGCCCCCACCACCTCGTGGTGGTGGAAGGACACCCCCCCGCGGGCCTCGTGCCGCCGCGTTGCCGGCTTGCCGATGTCGTGGAGCAGCGCCGCCAGCCGCAGCACCAGGTCAGGGGAGGGGAGGCCGGGATCGGCGACCTCCAGCTCGATCGCCTGGTCGAGCACGGTCAGGGAGTGGGCGTAGACGTCCTTGTGCTGATGGTGCTCGTCGATCTCCATCCGCAGCGCGGACAGCTCCGGCAGGACGACGTCGGACAGCCCGGTCCCGACGAACAGCTCCAGCGCGGCCCGCGGCGCGGGGTTCAGCAGCGTCCGGGACAGCTCGTGCTGCACCCGCTCGGGGGTGATCCGGGCGAGCTGGCCGGACATCTCGGTCATCGCGGTGACGACATCGTCGTCCGGGGTGAGCCCCAGCTGGGCGACGAACCGCACCGCCCGCAGCATCCGCAGGGGGTCGTCGGCGAAGGAGTCCACGGCCGCGCCGGGGGTGCGCAGGCGGCGGGCCAGCAGGTCGCCCAGACCGCCGAACGGGTCGGTCACGGTGCGGTCCGGGCCCAGCGAGACCGCCATGGCGTTGACCGTGAAGTCGCGGCGGGCCAGGTCGTCGACCAGCGAGGTGCCCCAGGCGACCTCGGGGTTGCGGGACTCCCGGTCGTAGCGGTCGGCCCGGAAGGTGGTGATCTCCAACCGCTCGCCACGCACCTCGGCCCCGACCGTGCCGAAGGCGATGCCCGTGTTCCACGTGGAACTGGCCCAGCCGCGCAGCAACTCCAGGGTCTGCTCGGGCCGGGCGTCGGTCGTGACGTCCAGGTCGCCCACCGCGCCGGACCCCGGCGACCCGGCCGCCAGCAGGGCGTCGCGGACCGACCCGCCGACCAGATGGGCGGAGAAGCCGGCGGCGGCGAACCGGGCGCCCAGTTCCGACAGCACGGGGGAGAGGTCGACGAGCGCGCGGACGGTCGCCTGCACGGCCGGTGGGACGGGTTCAGGCTCAGGACGACGCGCGGGCTGTACGGGCACGACGATCGAGGGTAGTGGCGTTCCGCGACACGGGTCCTGCTCCGCGCCCCGGTCCGCTCCTCGCTGCGATGCTCCCGGAACTGTCGCCGGACAAGCGCTACCCTCTCGGCATGGCTGGGACGGGCGGGCGGCGGCGCCCCGGCCGACGCCTGCGCCGGGTCGACGAGACCTCCGCGGGCGGCCTGGTCGTCGCCGACGACGAGGTCGCCGGCCTGTGCGCCGCGCTCATCGGCCGTACCGACCGTCGTGGCCGTCTTCTCTGGTCGCTGCCCAAGGGGCACATCGAGGAGGGCGAGACGCCTGAGGACACCGCCGTCCGGGAGGTGGCCGAGGAGACGGGCATCCTCGGTGAGGTCGTCGCCCCCCTCGGCATCATCGACTTCTGGTTCGTGGCGGACGGCCGCCGGGTGCACAAGACCGTCCACCACTTCCTCCTCCGCGCCGTCGGCGGGGTGCTCTCCGACGCCGACGTCGAGGTGACCGAGGTCGCCTGGGTGCCACTTCCCGAACTCGGCAATCGGCTGGCCTACGCCGACGAGCGGGCGCTGGTCGAACGCGCGCCGGCCCTGCTGGCCGACACGGCGTGACCGAGCTCCCGAGGTCCCGAACGGGCGCAGCACGCAGCGGCATGGGAGCGACGAGCACCAGCGAGGAGATGCCGTGACGCGGCGGGCCGCCGGCCGCGCCGACGGCCGCCTCTCCCGCCGCACCGTGCCGCGAGCCGGCGGGCGGCTGGGTGCCGCCGTCGCCACCGGCCTGCTGACGGCGCTGCCGCTCGTCTGCCCTCCGCAGCCGGCCGTCGCCGCACCGGCTGGGACGGCGGACGGCAGCCGTCCGGTCACCATCACGGTCGGCCGGCTGGAGCCGCGCACCGTCACGCCCGGGTCGACGATCACGCTGAGCGGCACGCTGGTCAACGACAGCGAGGACACCTTCACCGACCTGGCGGTGCGGATGCAGCGGGGCGAGCTGTTGACCACCCGCCGCGCGCTGTCGACCGACCTGGCCGACCCCGACGACGCGACCGCCGCCACTGCGCCCTTCCTGCCGGTGCCCGGCGAGCTGGACCCCGGTGACTCGCTGACCTTCACCTACTCCGTGACGCCCGACGAGCTCCGCCTGGCGACCAAGGGCGTCTATCCGGCCCTGGTCAACGTCAACGGCGTCCGGGCCGGCGGGGCGACCGAGCGGGTCGGCGAGCTGTCGACCTACCTGGTCGCCCAGCCGGCGGCGCCGACGAGCCGGACGACGGTCGCCTGGCTGTGGCCGTTCACCGACCGGCCGCACCGCGACGCCACCGGCGCCTTCACCGACGACGACCTCGCCGCCGAGGTCGCTCCCGACGGCCGGCTGGACCGCGTCCTGTCGGTGCTGGAGGAGCTGCCGGTCACTCCGGGCAGCGACCAGCCGGTGCCGGTCACCGTGGCGGTCGACCCCGCACTGCTGGAGGAGGTCGCCACCATGGCGGCCGGCCCGTACACCGTCGACGGCGCGCGGGGCAGCGGAACAGCCGACGCCGCCGACTTCCTCGACCGGCTGCGCCGGGTGGCCGCCGTCCACCCGGTCGTCGCGCTGCCCTACGCCGACGTCGACGCCGACGCGCTGGTCTCCGTCGGTCTGGCCGCCGCGGTCACCCGCACGCTGCCCGGCACGCCCGAGGGGACCGCACGGCAGCCGGTCGACGACGACGGCACGACCACCGCGACCCCCGCCGCGCCCGCCACCACCACTGGGGGCAGCGGCGGTACCAGCACCGGCGGCGGCCGCGCCGACGACGACACCAGCGTCGGCGCGGCCCTGGTCCGCGAGGTCCTGGACGTGGAGCCGCGTACCGACGTGGCCTGGCCGGCCGGTGGCACGGTGCGCTCGGACACCCTCGACGTTCTCGCCGACGGGGGCGCCACGACGGTCGTGCTCGGCGAGGCCGGACTGACCGACAGCGACCGGGCGGTCGGCGCCCTGCGGGGAACGGTCGCCACCGCGCGGGCCGAGGTGTCCACGACCGAGGGCGCCATCACCGCGCTGGTGGCCGACGATGCCCTGGGCGACGTCGTCGCCACGGCCGCCACGCACCCCGGCGGCCCCCGGCTGGCCGAACAGCGGTACCTGGCCGAGCTGGGGGTGCTGACCACCCAGCTGGCCGCCGACGCGCCGGCCTCTCCGCAGAGCGTGCTCGTCGTCCCACCGCGCGCGGTCGACGCGGACCCGGAGACGACCGCGGCGATGATCGGCGACACGGTGACCCAGCCCTGGCTGGGCGCAGCGTCCCTGTCCGACCTGTCCGCGGGACCGGCCACCGACGCCGGCACGCTGAGCACGACCGACGCTCCCGCCGGCGACGCCCTGCCTCGCGACGGCCTGACCCAGATCGCCGAGACCACCGCGGTGCGCGACGACTTCGCCGCCGCCGTGGCCGGCGACGCCGACACCGCGCTGGCCGGCTACGACGCGGCCATCGCCCGGGCCGGCTCCGCCGCCTGGCGGGGCGACCCGGCCGCGTTCGACGCCGCGACCGACGACCTGCGCGCGACCGTGGCCGACCTGCGCGCCCAGGTGGGGCTGCTCGCCCCGGCCGACGGCACCTACAGCCTCGCCTCCAGCGACGCGCCCCTGGTGCTGACGGTGCAGAACGACCTGCCCTTCGCCGTCCAGGTGCGCCTGCAGCTGCGCGCCCGCGGCAACGTCGGGTTCAGCGCCGACGACAGCGGGGTCACGACGCTGGAGCCGCTGTCCCGGACCACCGTGCGGGTGCCCACCAGCGTGCAGCAGTCCGGCAGCTTCGCGGTCACTGCGGTGCTCACCACCCCGGCCGGTGGCCCGCTGGGCGAACCGGTGCAGCTGCAGGTGAAGAGCACCGCCTACGGGACCGTCACGTTGGTCATCACCGTGGGTGCGGCGGTGCTGCTCGGCCTGCTGTTCCTCCGTCGGCTGGTCCGCTTCCTGCGGGGGCGCCGCGGCGGCACCCCGCCGGAGGAGGACGCCACCACCGACCCGCTGACGGTGCCGCCGGTCCGGAGTCCGGTGTGACCGGCGGCTCCTCGGCCGACGCGGCAGCCGACCAGCGCAGCCCCGACGCGCAGCGCCCCCACTCCGCGGGCGGCCCGCGGCCGGACCGCCCACTGCCCGCGTCGCCGTACCAGGCCGCCCCCAGGGCCGGCGCGCCGGCCGGCGGTGCAGCGGGCACCCCGGTCCGTCCGCCCGTGCCCCCACCCGTGCCCCCACCCGTGCCCCACCCCACGGCCCGGCCGGCCGAGCCGTCCCCGTCTCCGCCGGCACGGACGCCGGTGCCCCCGCTGCCCCCTGTGCCCGGCCTGCCGCGGGTTCCGCCGGCGGCCGGTCCGTCGGCCGGTCCGGCGGCGCCGCAGGCCGCTCCCGGGCGGCCGCGCCCGGTGCTCCCCCCGGTACCGCCGCCGCGCCGGCGGTTCGTGCCGGGACCCGACGACACCCAGCTCATCCCGGTGCTGCCCGCCGTCCCGCAGCCCGGGCCGGAGACCGAGGAAGAGCTCGACCAGCGCGAGGGCGCCCCCGGCGGCAGCCGCGGGATCCTGCGCGCGGCCGGCACGATGGCGGTGGCGAGCCTGGTCTCCCGGCTCACCGGGTTCCTGCGCACCGTGGTGCTGACCGCCGCGCTCGGCTTCGGCCTGGTCGGCAACGCCTACACGGTCGCCAACACCCTGCCCAACATCGTCTACGAGCTGCTGCTGGGCGGCGTGCTGACCTCCGTCGTGGTCCCACTACTGGTCAACGCCCAGGAGAAGCACCCCGACGGCGGCGTCCGGTACACCCAGCGGCTGCTCACCCTCGCCACGGTGGGCCTGGCCGCGCTCACCGTCGTGGCCGTGCTCGCGGCGCCGGCGCTGACCTGGCTGATGGGCATCCGGGACGACCCGGGCCAGGTCGAGCTGGCCAACTGGCTGGCCCGGATCCTGCTGGTCGAGATCGTGTTCTACGGGGTGGGCGCGCTGGCCACGGCGGTGCTCAACGCCCGGCAGGTCTTCGGTCCACCGGCCTGGGCCCCGGTGCTCAACAACGTCGTGGTGATCGCCACCGGCATCCTGTTCCTGCTGGCCGCCGGCCCCGGTGAGCTCACGCCGCTGAGCATCACGACCGGCCAGGTCTGGCTGCTGGGCATCGGCACCACCGTCGGCATCGCCGTCCAGGCCGTGGTGCTCCTACCGCTGCTGGGCCGGCACGGCGTCCCCCTGCGCCCGCAGTGGGGGCTTCGCGGCACCGGCCTGGGGGAAGCGGGCACGCTGGGGCTCTGGGTGATCGGCTACGTGCTGGTCAGCCAGGTGGGCGTCGTCGTCGCCAGCATCGTGGCCAACGCGGCGGCCGACGACGGCGGCCTCGGTCCGCTGGCGTTCAGCAATGCCAGCCTGCTGTTCCAGATGCCCTACGGAATCATCGGCGTGGCCCTGCTGACCGCCCTGCTGCCACGGATGAGCCGGGCGGCCAGCCGGCATGACGTGCCCGGGGTGGTCGCCGACCTGTCCCTGGGCATCCGGTTGTCCGCGGTCGGCCTGCTGCCGGTGACGGCACTGCTCGTGGCGCTCGGCCCCGCCGTCGGCATCGTGGCCTTCAGTCGCGGCAACGCCGACGTCGGGGATGCCCGGGGCGTGGGCGTCGCGCTGGCCGTGGGCGCGTTCGGGCTGCTGCCGATGGCGGTCACCCTCCTCCAGCTGCGCGTCTTCTACGCGATGAAGGACGCCCGCACCCCGACCTTGATCCAGGTGGCCATGGTCGCCGTCCGGGTGCCCCTGCTGCTGCTGGTGCCGGTCCTCGTCGGGCCGGACCAGGTCGTCGCAGGGCTGATGGTGGTCACCAGCGTCACGTACGTGGCCGGGTGGGTGGTCGGGAACGTCACGCTGCGCCGGAGGCTGGGCACCGTCGGGAGCGCCCAGGCGATGGGCACCGTGCTGCGGATGACCGCCGTCTCGGCCGTCGCGGCGCTGCTCGGCTCGCTGGTGGTGCACCTCACCTCGGGTGTCCTCGGCACGTCGGTGGCGGGGTCGCTCGGGACCCTCGTCATCGGTACCGTGGTCATCGGCATCGCGGTGGTCGCGGGGGCCGTGGTGGTCAAGGTCCCGGAGCTCTCGGGGCTGGTGGCCGGAGTCCGGGCACGGCTCGGGCGCCCACGGGGCTCGGACGGCCCCGGTGCCTGAACCGGGGACGCCGTCCCCGGCCGGAGTGACCAGCAGACTGAGTGACCAGAAGTACGTGGACAGGGGGTCGGCAGCGTCCGTGACGTCGACGACCACCGGCCTGCCCGACCGCTATCGCCCGATCAGCCAGGTCGCCCCGGACGAGGAGACCACCACCGGGGTCATCCGCTCCTGGCGCGCCCGCGACCGCGTGCTCAACCGCGACGTCGCGCTCCGCGTCCACACCCCCGGCGGCCCGCCGGCCCGGGAGTGGATCACCCGCGCGCTGACCGCTGGTGGGCTGGCCACCCCCGCCCTGTCGATGGTCTACGACGCCGCCGAGGGCACCGGTGGTGACGGCCCGGGCGGAGCCGCCTACGTCGTCAACGAGTGGCTCGAGGGCCAGACCCTGCGCCATCGGCTGGCCGAGAGCGGCCCGCTCCCCGAGCGGGAGGCCCGGGCGCTGGTCCGCCGGCTGGCCGAGGGCGTCGCCGAGGCGCACCGGGTCGGCCTGGCCGTCGGTGGCCTCACCCCCGAGCACGTCGTCCTGCGACCCGGTGGGCTGGCCGGCCTGCTCTCGGTCCCGGCCGCCACGGGCACCGTGCAGGGCGACATCGCCGCGCTGGGCGGGCTGCTGGAGCTGGCCCTCACCGGCCGGACCGGCAACGACGACACCCCGCCGGCCATCGCCTCGCCCGACCTCGCGGCCCTGGTCCGGCGGGCCCGCTCCGGCGACCCGTCGACCGGGCTGTCCAGCGTCGCCACGATGGTCGCCCTGCTGGCCGAACGGCCGCGCACCGGCCCGCAGGACCAGGCCCGGCCCGATGCGGTCGGCGACAGCGGCTGGGTGCGCCGGCTGCGCGACGCCCTGCCCCCCGTGCCGGGCACCTCGGGTCCGCGCCCGGGCGGGGCCGGTCGCTGGCCGGTCGCCGACGACGAGGACGACCTCGACTGGGGCACCACCTTCCCCGACGAGGGCGACGTCGCCGAGGAGGAACCCACCGGCCGCTCGGCGCGGCGCCGGCTGGCGGTGATCGGCCTGCCGCTGCTCGCGCTGCTGATGGTGATCGCCTTCGCGCTCTGGTTCGGCAAGAACGTGTTGTCGGTCGCCGGCTCCGTCGACGAGGTCCAGGGCTCGACCCCCTTGGCCGGAGCCCCGGCGAGCTCCTCGGCGGGGGCACCGCCCCCGTCGGCGGACGCAGCCGGCCCGCTCCCGGTCACCGCGGCGTCGGTCTTCGACCCCTACGGCGACGGCGAGCCGGAGAACGACGACGACGTGCCGCTCTCCTACGACGGCGATCCGGCGACGGCCTGGCAGACGCTGGGCTACCGGGGGTCGGCCGAGTTCGGCAACCTCAAGCCCGGGGTCGGCGTCCTCTACGACCTGGGCAGCGAGCAGTCGGTGGGCGCGGTCACCGTGCTCACGACGCTGCCCGGCACCACCGTCGAGGTGCGCACCGGCGACGACCCGAACGGCGACCTGGACAGCTTCCCGGTGGCGGTCAGCGGCGAGCTCACCGGCACCGACCAGTTCGCCTTCCCCTCACCGGTCGCTACCCGCTACGTGCTGGTGTGGATCACCGGGCTGGTCCAGAGCGACGGGAACTTCACCGGCAGCCTCGCCGAGGTGACCCCGCTCGCCGCCGGTTGATCCGCCCGCCGACGTGCCGCCCCGGCCCCCACGGGAATGCCCGACCTACCCTGTCCGTTGTGCGCCCCGTGACGAACGCCCAGCCCGCGCCCGGGCCCGCGACCTGGACCGAGAGCCCGCCGGCCATCCCCCCGGCCGAACAGGACGGCGTCCGTGACCTGGTGATCATCGGGTCCGGACCGGCCGGGTACACCGCTGCCACCTACGCCGCGCGAGCCAACCTGCACCCGCTGGTGTTCGAGGGCACGCAGTTCGGCGGTGCGCTGATGACCACCACCGAGGTGGAGAACTTCCCCGGGTTCCCGGAGGGCGTGCAGGGTCCGCAGCTGATGGACGACATGCGCACCCAGGCGGAGCGCTTCGGCGCCGAGCTGGTGGCCAAGGACGTCACCGAGGTCGACCTCACCGCCAACCCCAAGGTCATCACGATCGGCGACGAGGTCGTCCGGGCGCACGCGGTGATCGTGGCCACCGGCTCGAAGTACCGCTACCTCGGCCTGGACAACGAGCAGCGACTGTTGGGCCACGGCGTCTCCGCCTGTGCCACCTGTGACGGCTTCTTCTTCCGCGACCAGGACATCGTCGTGGTCGGCGGTGGCGACTCCGCGATGGAGGAGGCCACGTTCCTGACCCGCTTCGCCAAGTCGGTCACCGTCGTCCACCGCCGTCCCGAACTGCGTGCCTCGAAGATCATGGTCCAGCGCGCCCAGGACAACGAGAAGATCCGCTGGGCGCTGGGCAAGCAGGTGACCGAGGTGCACGGCGACAACGCCGTCTCCGCGGTGGAGCTGACCAACGTGACCACCGGCACCACCGAGGAGCTGCCGGTCACCGGCATGTTCGTGGCGATCGGCCACGACCCGCGCACCGAGCTGTTCGTCGGCCAGTTGAAACTGGACGACGAGGGGTATGTGGTCGTCGACCACCCGACCACCCGCACCGACGTGGACGGCGTCTTCGCTTGTGGCGACGTCGTCGACCACATCTACCGACAGGCCATCACCTCCGCGGGCACCGGGGCCTCGGCCGCGATCGACGCCGAGCGGTGGCTCGCCGACACCTTCGGCGAGCGCTGACCAAGTGCCCCGTCCTTCTCACCCCTCGCAAGCTCGGGGCGAGCCTCCGGACGGGGCCGAACGGGCATAGACGGGCTGCCCCACAAGTTCTACCCACCGACCCACCCGCGACCACAGGGAGCATCACCATGGCAGGCAACACCGTGAAGGTTACCGACGACAGCTTCGCCACTGACGTCCTGGGCAGCGACAAGCCCGTACTGGTCGACTTCTGGGCCGAGTGGTGCGGCCCGTGCAAGATGGTCGCCCCGGTGCTGGAGGAGATCGCCGCCGAGCACGGCGACAAGCTCACCATCGCCAAGCTGAACATCGACGAGAACCCGCAGATCGCCCGCGACTACCAGGTCATGTCGATTCCGACGATGACCGTGTTCTCCGGTGGGAAGCCGGTCAAGAGCATCATCGGCGCGAAGCCCAAGGGCGCGATCCTCTCGGACCTCTCCGACTACATCTGATCGGCCGGCGCCGGTCGCGCCGACGCCAGATCGAGCACTCCCGCCAGGCCCGCCCGTCCGCCCCGGACCGGTGGGCCTGGCCCGTTTCCGGTCACCCGCAGCGGTGACGCGTGGGCCCCTTCCCGAGCGCTGGGGCTCCCCCGGTGCGCGCGGGAGGCCCCGGCAGAGACACAATCGACCCGACAGCCCGATGCACCGCCCGTCAGCGCCGACGGCCGACCGACGAGGAGCCACGATCCCCGCATGGAGATCCTGCGTCCCGGCAGCTCCGGCCCCGCTGTGGCCGAGGTGCAGGCGGTGCTGCGCGCCCTGGAGCTGCTGGCCGGGGACGCCGCCGGCGAGAGCGGCTGCGGGGAGTTCGACGAAGCCACCGAGCTTGCCGTCCGGCACTTCCAGCAGGTGCGTGGGCTGTCGGTCGACGGCCGGGTCGGCGAGGAGACCTACCGCGCGCTGAACGAGGCCCGCTGGTCGCTGGGCGACCGGCTGCTGCGCTACGACCCTGAACGCCCGCTGCGCGGCGACGACGTCCGCCGCCTGCAGGAGCTGCTGCTGGAACTCGGCTACGACGCCGGCCGCGCCGACGGCATCCTCGGGGCCGAGACCGAAACCGGCCTGCGCGCCTTCCAACGCGACTACGGGCTTAACGCCGACGGCACCTGCGGCCCGGCCACGCTGCGCGCCCTCAAGCAGCTGGGCCGCCGGGTGACCGGTGGGCGCCCCCAGCTGCTGCGGCAGAGCGCCTCGCTGGTCGAGTCCGGCCCGCACCTGATCGGCCGGGTCATCGTTCTCGACCCCGGGCACGGCGGCGACGACACCGGCTACACCGCGGGGGAGACAACCGAGGCCGACCTGGTCTTCGACCTCGCCTCCCGCGTCGAGGGCCGGCTGGCCGCCGCTGGGGCCAAGGTGTACCTGACCCGGGGGCGCACCGGCGGCCCGACCGCCGAGGAACGCACGGCGTTCGCCAACGACGCCCGGGCCGACCTCTTCCTCTCCCTACACATGGAGGCGCACGGCTCTGCGCACGCCCGCGGGGTGGCCAGCTACTACTACGGCACCGGCTCCGGGGCGAGCTCCACCGTCGGCGAGCAGTTCGCCAACCTGGCCCGCCGGGAGGTCATCGCCCGCACCGGAATGCTCGACTGCGGCTCGCACGCCAAGACCTGGGACATCCTGCGGATGACCCGGATGCCCTCCGTGCGGCTCGACTGCGGCTACCTGTCCCACCCGGTCGACCGTCTGCTGCTGCTGGACGCCCGGCTGCGCAGCACCATCGCCCAGGCGGTCGTCGCGTCCGTGCAGCGGCTCTTCCTGCCGGCCGAGGCCGACCCGCCGACCGGCACGTTCCTGCTCCCCGCGGGCGGCTGACCCCCGGGCATAGGAAGCTTTGCACCAACTTTTCGGGCTGATACCGGGTGGAATGCTTCCTATGCCGGTGTGACCGAGCCGTCACGTCCGGCACGTCGGCCCGGAGCGGGCAGTGTGGGCGGCTTACACTCCGACAGGTGACCCTCCCTGTGTCCGACCCGACGGTCGGTTCCGGTCAGGCCGGGGCGCACTCTGTCGGTGCGTCCCCGCACGTCTCCCCGCGGCACCCGCGGCTGGATCCCCTGGCCGACCGGTACGCAGCACGGACCCACGGGATGAAGAGTTCGGAGATCCGGGCGCTGTTCTCCGTCGTCAGCCGCCCGGAGGTCGTCTCGCTGGCCGGCGGGATGCCCGCGGTCACCGCCCTGCCCCTGGACGTCGTCGGTTCGATGATCGGCGACCTCGTCTCCGACATGGGCGCCCAGACGCTGCAGTACGGCTCCGGGCAGGGCGACCCCCGGCTGCGCGAGCGCATCTGCGACATGATGGCCCTGGAGGGCATCACCGACGCCTCGCCCAGCGAGGTGGTCGTCACCGTCGGCTCCCAGCAGGGCCTGGACCTGGTCACCCGGGTCTTCGTCGACCCCGGTGACGTCATCCTGGCCGAGGCGCCGTCCTACGTCGGTGCCCTGGGCGTCTTCCAGGCCGCGCAGGCCCGCGTCCGGCACGTCGAGATGGACGGCGACGGCCTGGTGCCCGAGGCGCTGGAGCAGGCCCTCGTCGAGGCGAAGGCCGCCGGCGACCGGGTGAAGTTCCTCTACACCGTGCCCAACTTCCACAACCCGGCCGGCGTCACGCTGTCCGAGCCGCGGCGCGAGGCGATCATGGCCGTCGCCGAGCGGCACGACCTGCTCATCATCGAGGACAACCCGTACGGGCTGCTGGGATTCGACCAGGGGCCGATGCGCGCGCTGCGGGCCCGCAACGAGCACCGGGTCATCTACCTGGGCTCGTTCTCCAAGACCTTCTCGCCGGGTCTTCGGGTCGGCTGGGTCCTCGCACCGCTCGCCGTCCGCGAGAAGCTGGTGCTGGCGACCGAGGCCCAGGTGCTCTGCCCGCCGTCGCTGACCCAGTACGCGGTCGCCCGCTACCTGGACACCCAGCCCTGGCGCGAGCAGATCAAGGTGTTCACCGAGCTCTACCGGGAGCGCCGGGACGCCACGCTGGAGTCGCTGGGCGCCCTCATGCCGCCGGGCACGACGTGGACGCGCCCGGACGGCGGCTTCTACGTGTGGCTGAAGCTGCCGCGCGGCCTGGACGCCAAGCTGATGCAGCCCCGCGCGGTGGCCGCCCACGTGGCCTACGTGCCGGGGATCGGTTTCTACGCCGACGGGCAGGGCCGGGAGTACATGCGGCTGTCCTACTGCTATCCCGAGCCGGACCGTATCCGGGAGGGAGTGCGGCGGCTGGCCCGGGTCATCGAGGCGGAGCTGGACCTGCACTCCACCTTCGACTCGGTCGACACCGGCACCTTCCGGGCCGTGTCGCCGGTCAGCAGGCCCGCGCCGCGTCAGGGGAACCGCGACACCGGTGCCGCGGAGTCGCTCACCGGCCCGGCCAACCGGAACCAGACCGAGGACCACCGAGCATGAGCGAGACCGCACGTCTCACCGTGGACGGCCCGGGCCCAGGCAGCGAGGAGCACCCACTGCGCGCCATCGTCCTCGCCGGCGGGCTCACCTTCGAACGCGAGGTCAGCCTCTCCTCCGGCCAGCAGGTGGAGGAGGCGCTGCGCCGCGCCGGCGTCGACGCCGAGCTGCACGATGCCGACTCCGCGCTGCTGCCGGGGCTGTCGGCCGGTCCGGCGGACGCGGTCTTCATCGCCCTGCACGGCGCCATCGGTGAGGACGGCGCCCTGCGTGCGGTGCTCGACCTGGCCGGCGTCCCCTACGTCGGGTCGCCCGCGGCCGCCTGCCGGCTGGCCTGGGACAAGCCCGCGGCGAAGTCGGTGGTCCGCTCGGCCGGGGTGACCACCCCGGACTGGGTGGCGCTGCCGCACAGCACATTCCGGGAGCTGGGGGCCGGTGCCGTGCTCGACCTCATCGTCGCCCGGCTGGGTCTGCCGCTGATGGTGAAGCCCGCCGCCGGTGGCTCGTCGCTGGGCGTGCAGAAGGTCAGCCAGATCGAGGACCTGCCGGCCGCCATGGTCAGCTGCTTCGCCTACGGCGACACGGTCATGGTCGAGCGGTTCGTGGACGGCGTGGAGCTGGCGCTCTCGGTGGTCGACCTGGGCGAGGGCCCGGAGGCACTGCCAGCGGTAGAGATCGCCCCGGAGTCCGGCGTCTTCGACTACACCTCGCGCTACACGCCCGGGATGACCGAGTACCACGCACCGGCCCGCGTCTCCGACGAGGTGGCGGCCCGCGCGGCCGCGGTCGCCCTCCAGGTGCACCGGGCCCTCGGCCTGGCGGACCTGTCCCGCACCGACGCGATCGTCACGCCGGACGGCGAGGTGCACTTCCTCGAGGTGAACGTCTCCCCGGGGCTGACCGAGACGTCGATGTTCCCGATGGCCCTCGAGGCGGCGGGGCACACCCTCGGCGAGGTGCTCGGGCGGCTGCTGGCCCGCGCGGCCAGGCGATAACCTCGTTCTCCCCCGGACGACACCGCGGCCACGTGCCGTCCCTTGATGCGCGGAGCCGCTTCCCGCTCCTCGTCGGCGAGCCTCCGGTCCACCTCGTCCGATCGGAGCAGCTCCGCCGCACCGCCCGTTGCGTCAGTGACACAAGGGGCGGTGCTCCAGCAGCAGCCCCCTCTCCCCTCAGCTTCTTCCGGTGATGTCGGGGGCCATCATCCCGACGATCCGCTGCAGGTCGTCGACCGAGCCGAACTCCACCACGATCCGCCCCTTGGCGCGGCCGATCTGGACCTTCACCTTGGTCTCGAACACGTCGGACAGCCGGCCGGCGAGGTCCTCGACCCCGGGAGCGGTCAGCTTGCGGTTGTTCCGTCGGGCGGCAGAGGGAGTGGCGGCCACCGCGACTGACACGGCCTCCTCAGTGGCCCGCACCGACATGCCCTCGGCCACGATCCGGGTGGCCAGCGCCTCCTGCGCCTCGGCCTCGGGAAGGCCGAGCAGCGCCCGGGCGTGCCCAGCGGAGAGCACCCCCGCAGCGACCCGGCTCTGCACCTTCACCGGCAGCTTCATCAGCCGGATGGTGTTGGTGACCTGCGATCGGCTGCGCCCGATCTTGCTCGCCAGCTCCTCGTGGGTGGCACCGAACTCCTCGAGCAGCTGCTGGTAGGCCGCGGCCTCCTCAAGCGGGTTCAGCTGGACGCGGTGGATGTTCTCCAACAGGGCGTCGCGCAGCATCGCATCGTCCGTGGTGTCCCGGATGATCGCCGGGACGCTCTCCAGCCCGGCGGCGCGGGCGGCCCGCAGCCGGCGCTCGCCCATGATGAGCTCGTAGCCGCCGTCCGGGCCCTCCCGGACCACGATGGGCTGGAGCAGGCCGAACTCGCGCACCGAGTGCGTGAGCTCGTCGAGGGCGTCGTCGTCGAAGACCAGCCGGGGCTGCTTGGGGTTGGGGACGATCTCCTCGACCGGCAACTCCCGCAGCTGCGCGCCGGGGACGCCGACCACTTCGGCGCCCGTCGGGACCGGCAGCGCGGTCACCGGGGCGGCGCGCTCGGCCCAGCCAGGGGACGCCGGTCGCTCTGCCGGCCCGACGCCGCCCGCGGACGCCTCGGCGGCCTCCGCGGCCCGGGCCGCAGGCGTCGCCGTCGGCGCCGGAGCACTGGTGGGGATGAGGGCCGCCAGGCCCCGGCCGAGACCGCCGCGCTTGGTCATTGGTCCTCCTGGCTGGTGCTCGGGGTCCGCAATCGCGGTACGAGCGGGATGTCGGTGGTGCAGAGAGGACGGAGACGAATCGGTACGCGTGAGCTCGCTGGCTCGCTCACGAACCGTGCCTGCCGGTCAGTCCGCGAGTGGTCACCGGCTCGCCGAGCACCAGCGCGGCGACCGGTGGGCCGGCCGGCGGCATGGGTGGCGGCGGCGGAGTCCGCGGCTCGAGCCGCGCCCCGCGCTCGGCGAGTTCCCGGGCGGCTTCCACATAACTGGTCGATCCGCGCGAGCCCGGGTCGTAGGTGAGCACCGACTGCCCGTATCCGGGCGCCTCACTGACCCGCACGTTCCGCGGGATGACGGCCTTGAGAACCAGGTCCCCGAAGTGACTGCGGACCTCGTCGGCCACCTGGTCGGCCAGCTTGGTGCGGCCGTCGTACATGGTGAGCAGGATGGTGGAGAC
This sequence comes from Modestobacter sp. DSM 44400, assembly GCF_900107175.1. Taxonomy (GTDB): domain Bacteria; phylum Actinomycetota; class Actinomycetes; order Mycobacteriales; family Geodermatophilaceae; genus Modestobacter. The sequence continues at coordinate 41,554 of NZ_FNOZ01000020.1, forward strand.
CGAGATGCCCGGGTTGAGGTGGGCCCGGACCAGGTCGATGTTGGAGATGAGCTGGCCCAGTCCCTCCAGTGCGTAGTACTCGCACTGGATCGGGATGAGCACCTCGTCGCCGGCCACCAGCGCGTTGAGGGTCAACAACCCGAGAGACGGCGGGCAGTCGATGAGCACGTAGCCGGGTTTCTGGTCGGCCGGCTGCTCGTGCAGGTACGCCTCAATGGCCCGGCGCAGCCGATGCTCGCGAGCGACGACCGAGACCAGCTCGATCTCCGCGCCGGCAAGGTCGATCGTCGCCGGGACGCACCGCAGGTGCGGGCTGGCGGTCGTCGGGTGCGCGACCTCGGCGAGCGTGGCGTCCCCGATCAGGGCGTCGTAGATCGACGGCGTGCCCACCGTGTGTTCGACCCCGAGGGCGGTGCTGGTGTTCCCCTGCGGGTCGAGGTCGATGACCAGGGTCCGCACGCCGTACATCGCCAGGGCCACCCCGAGGTTCACCGTCGACGTCGTCTTGCCGACGCCGCCCTTCTGATTGGCCACGGTGATGACCCGGATCCGCCCTGGGGCGGGGAACGGTTCCTGGTCGGCCGCGTGCAGCACACGGGTCGCCCGCATCGCCTCGGCCGCTATCGGGCTGTCGAACTCCGCACCGGCGGACTGGTCGGCGGTCAGGCTGGACCGCAGCCGCTCGCCCGGGTCGGTCATCGGCGCATCCACCTCACCACCGTGTTCCACGTGGAACGCGGCCTTCTGGGCGCTGTTCCACGTGGAACGGTCCCCGTCCGGAGCGGAACCATCATCGGCCACCGCGCGTCATGACCACCACGGTAGTGGCTGCAGCACCCAGCTCGACACCGACGGCCCGCGTGTGCACGTCGCGCATGCCGGCCGCCTCGAGCTCGGGCACCAGCTCCGGCACCTCCCCCGCCGCCCGAGCCCCGACCAGGGCGATCAGTTGGGCGCCCGGCCGCAACAGGCCGCGGCACCAGCCCACCAGCCGGGGGAGCGGGGCAACCGCCCGGGCGGTGACCACGTCCACCGGTCCGACCGCCCGGACGACGGACCGCTCCTCGGCCCGACCCCGCACGACCGCCCAAGGAGCGTGCAGCGACGTGACCACGTCGGAGAGGAACTCGACCCGGCGGGCCATCGGTTCCACCAGGGTCATCGTCAGGTCCGGCCGGGCGAGAGCCAGCGGGATCCCGGGCAGCCCGGCACCGCTGCCCACGTCGACGACCCGGGCACCGGCCGGCACCGCCTCGGCGAGCGCCGCACTGTTGAGCACGTGCCGCTCCCACAGCCGCGGGACCTCGCGTGGCCCGATCAGCCCGCGGACGACGCCGTCCCCGGCAAGCATGGTCACGTAGGCGGCAACGTCGTCCAGCGCGTCGCCGAAGACAGCTGCCGCACCTGCAGGTATTTCCGGAACGACTACGTTCGGTGGTCCGCTGGCCGGGTCGTCGTGCCCGGTGTCTCCGCCGATCACGCGTCGGGCAGGACCACGACGCGGCGGTTCGGCTCCTCGCCCTCCGACTCGCTGCGTACACCGGCGGCCGCGGCGACGACGTCGTGCACGACCTTGCGCTCGAACGGGTTCATCGGCGACAGCCGCTCGGGCTGGCGGCTCTGACCGACCCGCTCGGTGGCGGCCGTGGCCAAGCTGGTCAGGTCGGCGCGGCGCTTGGCCCGAAAACCGCCGATGTCGAGCATCAGCCGGCTGCGGACGCCGGTGGACTGGGCCACGGCCAGCCGGGTCAGCTCCTGAAGCGCCTCCAGGGTGGCGCCGTCCGGGCCGATCAGGGTGCGCAACTCCCCCCCGACGACGGCGACCGAGGCGCGGTCGCCCTCGACGTCGAGGTCGATGTCGCCGTCGACGTCGAGGATGTCCAGCAGGCGCTCGAGGTAGTCACCGGCCACGTCGCCCTCGCGGACGAGCAGGGTGTCCGGCGACCCGTCCTCGTCGTCGTCGTCCTCGTCCTCGTCCTCGTCCTCGTCCTCGTCGTCCTCGTCGCGGACGTCGACGGTCTCCACGACGGCGTCGGAGGAGATCTCGTCGGCGTCGGGCAGCGCTGGGTCCCCGCTGCCACCGGTCTGGGGCAGCACCGCGTCGGAGGTCGCCTCGGCGGTGGTGACGGTGTCGTTGTCGGGTGCACTCACGATGGTTCCTCCCAGAGTCGTGCAGGCGGCCGGGCGAGCCCGGTGGTCAAGGGCCGGCGGCGGCCGGCGGGCCGTTGCGGCGGGGCACCGGCCGGCGGGGTCAGCGGCGTCTGCGTTTCCCGCGGTTGGCCGGCGCCGAGCCGGGACCGCCGCCGCGCGGCCGGTTGGCGGCCCCCGCGGGGCGGCCGTTCGCGCCGCCGGAGCCGGCGGCCGTGCTGCCGGTCGGACCCCCGGCCGACGCGGCGGGCGGGGCCCCGGTGTCGGCGGCGTCCGGTGGCGGCGCGTCGGCGGCGGTCACCGACTCGGGGGCGACGGTGGGCTCGGGCGCAGCGGTGGCGGGGCGGCCGGGCTTGGCACGAACCGGCTTGGCGCCGGGCTTGGGCGCGAGCGCCCTGGGGTCGATCGCCGGCTTGTCGGCGGCGGCCTTGGCCAGCGCGGCCGGGGAGCCGGGCGGCGGGAGGGCCTTGAGGATGTAGAACTGCTGGCCCAGCGTCCAGAGGTTGTTGGTGAACCAGTACAGCAGGACGCCGATGGGGAAGAAGAAGCCGGAGACGAGCAGGCTCAACGGCATGCCGTAGAGCAGCAGCTTCTGCACGGTGGCCGCCTGGCCCTCGACCGGACCGGAGCGCTTCTGGATCTGCTTCTGGGTGAAGAAGGTCGTCAGGCACATGATCACGATGAGGACCGCGGCGACGATGCGGATGTTCGTGTAGCTGGAGAACGCCAGGATGGCGTCGGCCTTGTCGCCCTGCATGTTGAACGAGGAGGAGATCGGCGCACCGAACAGCTTGGCCCGGGACGCCTGGTCGGTGAGCTCGTTGTCCCAGCTGTACAGACCGGGCTTGTCCGGGGCGAGCCGGCGCAGCACGTGGAACAGGGAGATGAAAACCGGGATCTGCGGCAGGATCGGCAGGCAGCCGGCGAGCGGGTTGACCCCGCGCTCCTTCTGCAGGGCCATCATCGCGGTGCTGAAGCCCTGCTTGTCACTGCCGTACTGCTTGCGCAGCTTCTGGATCTCCGGCTGGATCTCCTGCATCGCCCGCTGGGATTTGACCTGCTTGACGAACAGGCGGAACAGCAGCACCCGGATGGTCACGACCAGGAAGACGATCGCCAGCGCCCAGGTGATGCCGCTGGCGGGGTCCAGGAAGGTGGAGAACAGGGCGTGCCACTGCTTCATCACCCATGCGATGGCGGTGTAGAGCGGATCAAGCAACGCCAGCCTCCTGGGGCGGGGTCCGGCCGGGGGCCGGCCGGTGAGCACGGTCACGGGGACCCGCTCCGGGGATGAGCGGCGCCCGGGAAGGCGCCGACGTGCACGACGAGTGGGTGGGCTCGGCGGTTCCTGAGGGGCCTACGGTGCGGCGGGCCGGCACCAGGTCGACCCCGCCGGGGTGCCAGGGCGCGCACTTCGCCAGCCGGAGCACGGCCAGCCAGCTACCCCGGGCGGCCCCGTGCAGCTGGATCGCCTCGACGGCGTACGCGCTGCAGCTCGGGGCGAACCGGCACCGCGGTGGGAGCACTGGGCTCACCGCCCGCTGATAGAAGCCGACGACGGCCAGCAGGGTGCGCGCGACCACACCCCGGGGAGCGGTGCCGTGAACTCCGCATGAGCTCGCGAGCTCGCTCATGACCGGGTACCCCGTTCGGCGAGGACGCGGTCGAGGCCGGCCCCCAGGTCGCGGCGCAGCACGGCGACGTCGGCGCCCGCGGCCTCGGGCCGGGCACGGACCACCAGGTCCGCGGTGTCGGGCAGCCGGTCGAGCTGCTCGCGCACCAGGTGCCGTAGTTGACGGGCCACCCGATGCCGGCAGACCGAGTTGCCCACGGCCTTGCCCACCACGAAACCGGCCCGTGGCCCGGCCGGGGTGTCCAGGGGACCCCCGGCCCGGGCTACGGGCCGTACGGAGAGGAAGTGCAGCACCATGGTCGGGCGACCGGCGCGACGACCGGACCGGACGACCACGGTGAACTCCGGCCGCCGGCGCAGGCGTGCCTGCGCTGGCAGCACCTCAGGCGGAGAGCTTGTCGCGACCCTTGCGCCGGCGGCCGGCGAGGATGGCGCGGCCGGCCCGGGTGCGCATGCGCAGCCGGAAGCCGTGGGTCTTGGACCGACGACGGTTGTTCGGCTGGAACGTGCGCTTGCTCACGAGGGACTCCCACTTGCTGACGACGTCGGCGCGGCGGTGCCCGGATCGGGCCTCACACGCGTGCGGGCACAGGAGGTCGCGGGGTCGCGACCGGGACCTGCACCCGAGGCTGGTTCGCCGCGGCCAGGCACGCTGCTCGGGCGATGGGTCTCCCGGGTGCGACGTGCGGTTGTCCACAGACTCCGACCAGCATAGCCGAGTCCCGCCGAGGGGCGGTGTCCGGTCGGGCCGGGGGCTGCGGTCCCGTCCGGGGCACGAGCGACCCACCATGATCGACCGCGGGGGTCGCCGGATGCGGAGCACACGCCGGACGACGCGACCGCATCCTCGGCGGGACGCGCCGGTCGTCGTTGCCGAGCTGTGGACGGGGCTGTTAGCGTCGCCGTCGCTCCATGTGGGACGACACGGTCCCCGAACGGGGCGGGCCCGGTCGGTCTGCCCCTGATGCACCGCTCCACCGCTTGCCCGGACACCGGCCCTGACCAGCACCGACGCGATCTACCGGATCCCCGCGACCCAGCGGTCGACGGCGGAGGCCGTTGCCCGTGCACACTCTGTGGACACCGGTGTGGAACCAGCTGCGCCGGTTCTCCACACCTGGGGACCGGCCTGGGGTCCGCGTGGCTCCCGCAGACGCGGGACGCACCCTCCGCCGAGGGACCGACGGGACAAGCAGAGCCGAAGCACGGGAAGGGACGACAGACGATGGCCGACTCCACGGTCGACCTGGCGACGGTCTGGGACCAGATCCGCGAACGGCTCGCCACCAGCCTGTCCCCGCAGCAGAACGCCATGCTGAACCTGACCCGCCCGCTGGGCCTGGTGGAGGACACCGCCGTCCTGGCCGCGCCCAACGAGTTCACCCAGACGGTGCTCGAGTCGCGCATGCGGCTGGTGCTCGCCGAGGCGCTGTCCCAGCAGTTCGGCCGGGAGATCCGGGTCGCCGTCCAGCTCGAGGACGCCCCGGTGCAGCCGGGTGCCGGCACCGGGACGCCGGACGCGCAGCAGCCGCTGGATCCCCGCTGGGGTGCCGGTGGGCCGGCCGACCGCGCGCCGGAGCGCCCCGCGGAGCGACCTGCCGCGACCCGGCCAGGCGACCGCTTCGAGTCCTACGTCCAGCAGCGCCTGCCCGACGAGCGGTACGCCGGCGACCGCTTCGCCGACGATCGGTTCACCGCCGACAGGTTCACCGCAGGGCGCTCGTCCGAGGAGTCCTTCGGCGACGACCGCTTCGCCGAGGGCTTCGCGGCCGGGCGGTCCGAGGAGGACCGCGCCGCCCGCGAGCGGGCCGCCCAGGATCGCGCCGACGAGGACCGGGCTGCCCGGGACCGCGCCGACGACGGCCGCAGCGCCTTCGGCGTGCGCACCGAGGCGTGGCTGCCCGAGTCCGGGGACGGCCGCGACTGGTCCCAGGGTGCCGACCGGTCGGCCGAGCCCGACGGCGACCCCCGCGGCTCCGGCGGGCCGGCCGGGGACGACGCCCGCCGCGGTGCGGCGCCGTGGGACCTCGACCCGGCCGATCGCGCCGGTGACCGGGCTGCCGAGCGGCGCCCCGGCGAGCGCGGTGGCCAGGGCACCCGGGGTTCCGGCGCCGTCCCGCTGTTCGCCGACCGGCACCGTCCCGCCGGCCTGGACCCGGGGCTGAACCCCAAGTACGTCTTCGACTCCTTCGTCATCGGCAACAGCAACCGGTTCGCCCATGCCGCGGCGGTCGCGGTGGCCGAGGCACCGGCCCGCGCCTACAACCCGCTGTTCATCTACGGCGACTCGGGGCTGGGGAAGACCCACCTGCTGCACGCCATCGGGCACTACGCGGCCCGGATGTTCCCCAACGTGCGGGTGCGTTACGTCAGCACGGAGGAGTTCACCAACGAGTTCATCAACCTGGTGCACTCCGGCCGGGCGGAGGACTTCCGTCGCCGCTACCGGGACATCGACTTCCTGCTGATCGACGACATCCAGTTCCTGGAGCGCGCCGAGCGCACCCAGGAGGAGTTCTTCCACACCTTCAACACGCTGCACAACGCCAGCAAGCAGATCGTCATCACCTCCGACCGGGCGCCGAAGAAGCTGACGACGCTGGAGGACCGGCTCCGCACCCGCTTCGAGTGGGGCCTGATCACCGACGTCCAGGCCCCCGACCTGGAGACCCGCATCGCGATCCTGCGCAAGAAGGCGTGGGGGGAGCGGCTGCAGGCCCCCGACGCGGTGCTGGAGTTCATCGCCAGCAAGGTGCAGACCAACATCCGCGAGCTCGAGGGCGCGCTGATCAGGGTCACCGCCTTCGCCAGCCTGAACAAGCAGCCGGTCGACCTGGCGTTGGCCGAGCTGGTCCTCAAGGACCTGATCAGCGACGAGCAGGGCCCGCAGATCACCGCGGCGATCATCATGGCCGCCACCGCGGAGTACTTCTCCCTGACGATGGAGGAGCTGCAGGGCGCCAACCGAAGCCGCACGCTGGTCAACGCCCGGCAGATCGCCATGTACCTGTGCCGCGAGCTCACCGAGCTGTCCCTGCCGCGGATCGGCGCCTCCTTCGGCGGCAAGGACCACACCACGGTCATGCACGCGGTCAAGAAGATCACCGGCCTGATGAGCGAGCGCCGGGCGACGTACACGCAGGTCACCGAGCTCACCGCACGGATCAAGAGCCGCGCCCGTCAGTGACCTTCCGGTGACCGACCGCCCCTGGACGACGGTCACCGTCCCCGCACATGTCGCCTTGTCCCCAGGGCTGTGCACAGGTTGGGGAGAGCGGTTGCGCACTCCCGACCATCGGGCAACCGCCTGGCCGAGGGCCCGCCGCCGTGGCCGGGCCCCCCGCTGACCTGCGACGTCCACCGTTGCGCCGCCCGCTGTCCACATCCTGCGGACGACGCTGGGGGCCTCCACGGCGCCTGCCGCGGTCGGGGGCAGGGCATGGGGACGACCCTGGGTGCCGCCAGGGGACGGCGGGTGGAGACCGGTCGTGGACGGTGCACAGCGGTCGAGTTGTCCACGTGTCGACACAGGAAGACGGTTCACGGCTCACAGCGCACCAACAGGGCCATTTCGGGGGTGACCTCCACGAAGGGGCTCGATCCCCAGGTTCCACATACGTGATGACGAAGATGAAGTACTTCTCTCCAGGTGTTCTCCAACCACATTCAGGATGGGGACGTGCCGGTCCGGGGCCCGGACGGAACCGCCGAGCGGGCAGGGACGAGGGCAGTGGAGACGCGGGGGGCCTGCGCAGGAGAGGATGGTCGCCGCACACCGCGCCGGACCAGCCAGCGCAGCCGAGCAGTGTGCACCGACAAGGGGTGGGGTACAGCATGAAGTTCCGGGTGGCACGAGAGGTGCTCGCCGAGGCGGTCGCCTGGACGGCGCGCAGCCTGCCGCCGCGTCCCTCGGTGCCGGTGCTGGCCGGGATCATGTTGGAGGTCGAGGGCAACCAACTGTCGGTGTCCGGCTTCGATTACGAGGTCTCGGCGCGGTCGGAGATCGATGTTCAGTCCACCGAGGGCGGCCGTTCCCTGGTCCCCGGCCGGCTGCTCGCCGAGATCACCCGCGCGCTCCCGCCGCACCCGGTGGAGATCGTCGCCGAGGGCGCCCGGTTGTCGATCAGCTGCGGCAACGCGAAATTCAGCCTGCCGACGCTGCCGGTGGAGGACTACCCGTCCCTGCCGTCGATGCCCTCCACCGCAGGGGTCGTCGACAGTGACGCCTTCGCCGAGGCGGTCAGCCAGGTCGCCGTGGCCGCCGGCCGGGACGACACCTTGCCGATGCTGACCGGCGTCCGGCTGGAGATCGAGGACGACCTGGTCACACTGGCCGCCACCGACCGCTACCGGCTCGCGGTGCGCGAGTTCGCCTGGCGCCCGGAGACCCCTGGGTTGTCCGCGGCCGTGCTGGTCCCGGCGCGCACCCTGGCCGACGCGGCGAAGACGCTGACCAGTGGCCCCGAGGTCGTTCTCTCGTTGTCCTCCGGCGGCTCGGGCGAGGGCATCCTGGGCCTGTCGGGCAAGGACCGGCAGACCACGACCCGGCTGCTGGACGCCGAGTTCGTCAAGTACCGGGCGATCATGCCCAGCGAGTCGACCTCCAGCGCGATGCTGCCGGTGGCGCTCTTCACCGACGCGGCCAAGCGCGTCGCCCTGGTCGCCGAGCGGGGCACCCCGCTGCGTTGCGAGTTCACCCCGGGGCAGGTCACGCTGCGCGCCGGTGGCACCGACGACGAGGGTCAGGCGGAGGAGCGCTGCGACGTCGACTTCGACGGGGACGCGCTGACCATCGGCTTCAACCCGACATTTCTGCTCGACGGGCTGGCCGCGGTGCACACCGACCGGGCGCGGCTGGACTTCACCACCGCGCTGAAGCCCGCCGTCCTCTCCGGCGTCGCAGAGCCGGCCGCCGATGACGGTGGCGAGCAGCGCCCGGCCGAGCGCCCGGGCAGCTACCGCTACCTGATCATGCCGGTGCGACTGCCCGGCTGAAGTAGGACCACCCTTCCCCCCACGCCTCGCAAGCTCGGCGCGGGCCCCTGAAGGGTGGCCGTTCCAGGACGTCACCGTGCTCGGCGCGGGGCCCTGGACGGGGCCGCGGGGGGTCCGTCGCGCGGCTGCCGCCGGCGACGAGCACGATGGCGGGGGAACGTCCGCCGAGAAGGAGAGGGACCGAATCGTGCAGCTGGGTCTGATCGGGCTGGGCAAGATGGGCGGCAACATGGCCGAGCGGCTGCGCCGCGCCGACCACGAGGTGATCGGCTACGACCGCGCGCCGAGCAAGCGGGACGTCGACAGCCTGCCCGCCCTGGTCGAGGCGCTGAGCGCGCCGCGCGTGGTCTGGGTGATGGTGCCCTCCGGTGAGCCGACCCGGGCCACCGTCCGCGAGCTCGGCGAGCTGCTCAGCCCCGGTGACGTCGTCGTCGACGGCGGGAACTCGAAGTTCACCGACGACCAGGTGCACGCCGACGAGCTGGCCCCCAAGGGCATCGGCTACGTCGACGCCGGGGTCTCCGGGGGTGTCTGGGGCCTGGAGAACGGCTACGCGCTGATGGTCGGCGGCTCGAAGGAGGACGTGGCCAAGGTCCAGCCGGTCTTCGACGCCCTCAAGCCACCGGCGCCGGAGGACGAGTCCGGTGAGCCGCTGCCGGGTGCCGGTTTCGTGCATGCCGGCCCGGTGGGCGCCGGGCACTTCTCCAAGATGGTCCACAACGGCATCGAGTACGCGATGATGCAGGCCTACGGCGAGGGCTACGAACTGCTGGCCGCCGTCGACCTGGTCGAGGACGTCCCCGGCGTCATCGCCTCCTGGACCCAGGGCACCGTCATCCGCTCCTGGCTGCTGGACCTGCTGGTCCGCGCGCTGCAGGAGGACCCGGACCTGGACCAGATCACCGGCTACGCCGAGGACTCCGGCGAGGGCCGCTGGACCGTCGAGCAGGCGATCGAGCACGCCGTGCCCATGCCGGCGATCTCTGCGTCGCTGTTCGCCCGGTTCGGCTCCCGGCAGGATGACTCGCCGACGATGAAGGCGGTCGCGGCGCTGCGCAACCAGTTCGGTGGTCACGCCGTGCACGCGATCCGGGCCCAGGAGGCCGAGGAGCCCGCGTGACCGAGCCGGCGAGGTCACCCGGATGAACCACATCGCTGGATGGGTGTGACCGTGTACGTCCGGCACCTGCAGGTCGGCCAGTTCCGCAGCTGGGAGTCCGCCGACCTGGCGCTGACCCCCGGCCCGACGGTGCTGGTCGGTCGCAACGGCCAGGGCAAGACCAACCTGGTCGAGGCGGTCGGCTACCTGGCCACGCTGAGCAGTCACCGGGTCTCCTCCGACGCGCCGCTGGTGCGGCACGGCGCCAGCCAGGCCGTCGTCCGCGCCGCGCTGCGCCGCGACGAGCGTGAGCTGCTCGTCGAGGTGGAGATCAACCCCGGGCGGGCCAACCGGGTGCGGGTCAACCGGGCGCCGCTGCCCCGACCGCGTGAGCTGCTCGGGCTGGTCAAGACCGTGCTGTTCGCCCCGGAGGACCTCTCCCTGGTGCGCGGCGACCCGGCCGAGCGGCGCCGATTCCTCGACGACCTCCTGGTGACGCGCACACCGCGGCTGGCCGGGGTGCGCAGCGACTACGAGCGGGTCCTCAAACAGCGCAACGCCCTGCTGAAGACGGCGAAGCTGGCGCGGGGCAACGCGCTGGCCACCCTGGACGTGTGGGACGGCCACCTCACCGATCTCGGCGGTCAGTTGCTCGCCGCCCGGCTGCAGCTGGTCACCGCCCTGGCGCCGCATGTCGCCGCGGCCTACGCCGGGGTGGCCGGTCCGGGCGCGGACGCCGCAGCGCTGGGCTACGCCAGCACCGTCCCGTTGGCCGGCGAAGGCGCTCCACTGGGTCCCGACCGGGCGCTGCCCGGCGCCGCCGAGCTGTCCGCCGCGCTGGCGGCCCGGGTCGCCGAGCGCCGCGGCGAGGAGGTCGACCGGGGAGTCACCCTGGTCGGCCCGCACCGCGACGACCTGGTCCTGCACCTCGGACCGGCGCCGGCCAAGGGGTACGCCAGCCACGGCGAGTCCTGGTCCCTCGCCCTCGCCCTCAAGCTGGCCTGCTTCGCGCTGCTGCGCGCCGAGGGCGAGGACCCGATCCTGGTTCTGGACGACGTCTTCGCCGAGCTGGACGCCGGCCGGCGCACGGCGCTGGCCGCGGTGGCCGCCACCGCCGAGCAGACGCTGATCACTGCGGCCGTGGCCGAGGACGTCCCCGCCGCACTGCGCGGCACCCGGGTGCAGGTGGCCGACGGCCAGGCGGTCGTCCTGCCGTTCTCCGCAGACATGGCCATCCCTGCGGACGTCGGGCCGGTGTCCGGTGGCTGAGGAGCGCCCGGCCCGGCCCTCGGACATCGCCCGCGCCGCGCTGGACGCCGCCCGCGCGGCGTCGGCCGCCCGCCCGCAGCCGACCCGCCGGCGGGTCGCCGGACCGCGGCGCCGGTGGACCGGGCCGCACCCGGGCGCCGACGACCCGCAGCTGCTGGGGTCGCTGGTCGACTCGCTGGTCACCCAGCAGGACTGGACGTCGCGCACCAAGGTCGGCGCGGTCTTCGGCCGTTGGGACACCCTTGTCGGACCCGACATCGCCGAGCACTGCCGGCCGCAGTCGCTGTCGGAGGGTGAGCTGCTGGTCATCGCGGAGTCGACCGCCTGGGCGACCCAGCTGCGGCTGATGGCCCCCTCGATCCTGGCCAAGCTGCACGCGCAGGTGGGCGGGGACGTCGTGACCCGGCTGCGCGTTGTGGGACCGACGGCACCGAACTGGAAGAAGGGCCCGCGCACCGTGCGCGGACGCGGGCCACGCGACACCTACGGCTGAGCGAGGAGCCCCATGGAACGCTTGACAGCACGGCGTAGCCGTTCCCTGCCTGCACCGGAGGTGGGTCGATGAGCAGCCCCCACGACCGCGACGGCTTCGATGACCGCGGACCCGGCGACTGGCAGGAACCCGAACACCTCGCCGAGGGCGGCGGCGAGGGCACCGGGGCCGCCGACCGGCCCGCGGACCCACCGAACGCAGCCCCGGGCCCATCCACCGGGAGCACCGCCTGGCAGCCCCCGGGTTGGGACCTGCCCACCGTGGAGCCCGAGCGCTCGACGATCGAGCCCGCGGTTCCGCAGTCGCAGCCGCCGGCCCCCGACGAACGCCAGGACGACGCCCTCCCACCGGCCGAGCAGGCGCCAAGTGGTCCCCGCGGGCTGTTCGGCCCGCGCCGGCGCCGGGAGCCCGGCGCCGCGGAGCAGGTGTTCCGGCGGGAGACCGACCCGGTCGGCGTCCAGGCCTGGGCGCTGCACCACGGCTGGGTGGCCTCCGACGGCACCGGGCCACAGGACGCACCGCTGGTCGACCTGGTGCGCTCGGCGCCGGTGCGCCCGGCCAAGGAGGACTGCCCGGGCAACGTCGTCCGCGGCCGGGGCATGGGCCTGGACCTGGTCGCCTTCGACGTCGTCTACGAGACGCCCCGCTACGCCGTGCCCCGGTGGGCGGTCACCGCTGCGCCGGTGCTGGGCGACGTCCCGTCCTTCCGGCTGACCCCGGCCCGGTTCTGGAAGCACCGCACCGGCGGGCTGCTGCAGGTTCCCAGCGGCGACCCGGAGTTCGACCTGCGCTGGGTGCTGCTCGCCGCCGTCGACGGCCCGCAGGTGCGCCGGGTGGTCGAGGACCCGGTGGTCCGCCAGCTGCTGCTGGGCACCGACGACGGTGACGAGCTGTGGTCGGCTGCCGGCTTCGTGGCCGCCGTGCGCCCGGACGGGCACCGTCCGCAGCTGATCGAGCACCACGCCCGGCTGCTGGCCGTCGTGGTCGGCGCGCTCGCCGCCGCGGCCTGAGCAGGCCGCCCTGAGCAGCGCCGCAGGCGGGGACGCCGGCGCCCTGCCCACCGCCGGGCTGCGGGAGCTGTTGCCGTTGCTCCGGCCGCACCGCCGTGCGCTGGTCGGGGCCGCGGTGCTCTCGCTGGTCTCCGCCGCCGCGGCGCTGGCCCAGCCGGCGCTGGTCGGCCGGGTCGTCGGCGCGGTCGGCTCCGGCCGCACGGTGCTGCCGGGGATCGGCGCGCTCGTCGTCGTGCTGGTGGCCGCGGCGGTGCTCGGTGCCGGCCAGCAGTACCTCCTGCAGCGGACGGCGGAGGGCATCGTCCTCACCACCCGCCGGACGCTGACCGACCGGCTGCTCCGGCTGCCGGTCGCCGAGTACGACCGGCGCCGGACCGGGGACCTGATGTCCCGCGTCGGCTCGGACACCACCCTGCTGCGGGCCACGGTCACCAGCGGCGTCATCGAGGTCGGCGGCTCGCTGGTGGTCGGCATCGGTGCGCTGGTGGCGATGGCGTTGGTCGACGTCTGGCTCCTGCTGGTGACGGTGGCCTCGGTCAGCGTCGGGGTAACCACGGCGGTGCTGGCCGCGCGGCGGGTTCGCGGGCTCGCGCGGCTGGCCCAGGAGCAGGTCGGCGCGATGAGCGCGGCAGTGGAACGGGCGCTGTCGGCGGTGCGCACCATCCGGGCCAGCGGGGCGACCGGCCGGGAGGTCGCCGTGGTCGGCACCCGCGCGGAGCGGACCTTCGACGCGGGGGTGCAGGTCGCCCGGCTGCAGGCGCTGGTCTCCCCGGCCGGGTCGATTGCCGTCCAGGGCGCCTTTCTGGCCGTGCTCGGCCTGGGCGGCTACCGGGTGGCCACCGGCTCGATCGCCGTGGCCGACCTGGTCTCCTTCATTCTCTACCTGTTCCTGTTGGTCATGCCGCTGGGTCAGGTGATCCGCGCCTACACCGAGCTGCAGACCGGGCTGGGTGCGCTGGCCCGGGTGCAGGAGGTGCTCGCGCTGGAGCCCGAGCGCGACGACGTGCCAGAGGCACCGCACCGCCCCGGGACGACGACTGTCCTGCGGCTGCCCGCCGCCGGGGACCCGACCCCGCTGCTCGAGCTGGACGGCGTCGACTTCGGCTACCCCGACGGCACGCAGGTGCTGCACGGCGTCTCCTTCGCCGTTTCGGCTGGCACCCGCACCGCGCTGGTCGGGCCCTCCGGCGCCGGGAAGTCCACGGTGCTGGCCCTGGTCGAGGGCTTCTACCCGCTGTCCGGCGGCGTACTGCGGTGGGCCGGCACCGACGTCCGCGAGCTGCCCCGGGCGGCGCTGCGCGCGCGGCTGGGCTACGTCGAGCAGGAGGCCCCGGTGCTCGCCGGCACCGTCCGGGACAACTTGCTGCTGGCCGCACCCGACGTCGGGGACGACCGGCTCTGGGCGGCACTGGCCGACGTGGGGCTGACCGAGCTCGTGCAGCGCTCGGCGCGCGGGCTGGACGTGCCGGTGGGGGACGACGGGGTGCTGCTGTCCGGCGGCGAGCGGCAGCGGCTGGCCATCGCCCGCTCTCTCCTGGCCCGGCCGGCGTTGCTGCTGCTGGACGAGCCGACGGCCAGCCTGGACGCCCGCAACGAGGGGTTGCTGCGCCGCACGCTGACCACCGCCGCGGCCGACCGCGCCCTGTTGGTAGTCGCCCACCGGCTGTCCACGGTCCTGGACAGCGACCAGATCGTGGTGCTGGACGGCGGCTGGGTGACCGCCGTCGGTACGCACCCGGAGCTGCTGGAGACAAGCCCGCTGTACCGCGAGCTCGCGACGGCGCAGCTGCTCGTCTGAGCCACCCGCGTTCCACGTGGAACGAGAGCGGCACCAGCGCCCCGAGGACGGTGTGTCGACGTCCGGGCCAACACGGGTGGTGGTCGATGTGTCGGGAGGGGCTCTCGAGCGACGTCAGGGCGTGGATGGCGGCGCCCTGTGGTGCAGACCCGGTAGGCTGGGGGAGTCACACCGCCAGCAGCCCGCTGAGCGCCGTTCTGCGCCTCCGTCGACCCCGTCGTCGGTCCTGCGCGCCCGGCGCCTGGCTGCGCGAGAGAAGGGCCCCACGTGGTCGCTCGACCCAGCACTCCGGCAATGGAGAACGCCTACTCCGGCAGCTCCATCACCGTCCTCGAGGGGCTGGAGGCGGTCCGCAAGCGCCCCGGCATGTACATCGGCTCCACGGGTGAGCGCGGGCTGCACCACATGGTGCAGGAGGTGGTCGACAACTCCGTCGACGAGGCGCTCGCCGGTTGGTGCGACACCGTCCGGGTCACCCTGCTGGCCGACGGCGGCGTGCGGGTGGAGGACAACGGCCGTGGCATCCCGGTCGACATGCACCCGGTCGAGAAGCGGCCGACCCTCGAGGTCATCATGACCACCCTGCACGCGGGTGGGAAGTTCGACGGCAAGAGCTACGGCGTCTCCGGTGGCCTGCACGGCGTCGGCGTCACCGTGGTCAACGCGCTGTCCAGTGAACTGGACGTCGAGATCTGGCGCGACGGTGTCGAGTGGCACCAGCACTACACCGAGAACAAGCCCGGCCCGCTGGAGCGCTTGGGCGAGACGACCAAGCGCGGCACCGCAATCACGTTCTGGGCCGACCCGTCGATCTTCGAGACAACGGTTTACTCCTTCGACACGATCAGCCGCCGGCTGCAGGAGATGGCCTTCCTCAACAAGGGCCTGACCATCATCCTGCGCGACGAGCGGCCCGGTCAGAGCAAGGCTGAGACCGGCCTGGCCGACGAGATCCCGCTGGTCGAGACCGCCGTGGCCCCCGGTCATGAGGAGGAGGCGTTCGAGCCGACCGAGATCACCTACCGGTACGACGGTGGCCTGGTCGACTACGTCGCGCACATCAACCGCCGCAAGACTCCGATCCACCGCTCCGTGATCGGCTTCTCCGCCGACGGGGTCGGCAAGAACGACACGGCGATGTCGCTGGAAGTGGCGATGCAGTGGTCGGACGCCTACTCCGAGTCGGTGCACACCTTCGCCAACATCATCAACACCCACGAGGGCGGCACCCACGAGGAGGGCTTCCGTGCGGCGCTGACCTCGATCGTCAACCGCTACGCGGTGGACAAGAAGATCCTCAAGGAGAAGGACGACAAGCTCACCGGCGACGACATCCGCGAGGGTCTGGCCGCGATCGTCTCGGTGAAGCTCGGCGACCCGCAGTTCGAGGGCCAGACGAAGACCAAGCTGGGCAACACCGAGGTCAAGGGCTTCGTGCAGCGGGTCTGCAACGACCAGATCGGGCACTGGTTCGAGGCCAACCCCGCCGAGGCGAAGGTCATCATCACCAAGGCGGCCTCGGCCGCCCGGGCCCGTCGCGCCGCGCAGGACGCCCGCAAGCTGGCCCGCAAGAGCCTGCTCAGCGTGAGCGGGCTGCCGGGCAAGCTGTCGGACTGCCGCTCGACCGACCCGCGCAACTCCGAGGTCTACATCGTCGAGGGGGACTCGGCCGGCGGCTCGGCCAAGTCCGGTCGTGACTCGATGTTCCAGGCGATCCTGCCCATCCGTGGCAAGATCATCAACGTCGAGAAGGCGCGCATCGACCGGGTGCTGAAGAACACCGAGGTCCAGTCCATGATCACCGCCTTCGGTACCGGCATCCACGACGAGTTCGACCTGTCGAAGCTCCGGTATCACAAGATCGTGCTGATGGCCGACGCCGACGTCGACGGCCAGCACATCCGCACGCTGCTGCTGACCCTGCTGTTCCGCTTCATGCGCCCGCTGGTCGAGGCTGGCCACGTCTACCTGGCCCAGCCCCCGCTGTACAAGATCAAGTGGGGGGCGAAGTTCGGTGACGAGTACGTCTATACCGACAAGGAGAAGGAAGCCGTCCTCAAGGTCGGCGCCGAGGCCGGTCGGAAGATCAAGGACGACGCGATCCAGCGGTTCAAGGGCCTGGGCGAGATGGACGCCACGGAGCTGTGGGAGACCACGATGAACCCCGAGACCCGCATCCTGCTGCAGGTCACGCTGGAGGACGCCGCGGCGGCCGACGAGCTGTTCAGCATCCTGATGGGCGAGGACGTCGAGGCCCGCCGGAGCTTCATCACCCGCAACGCCCGCGACGTCCGGTTCCTGGACGTCTGACACCTCCGGTGTAGGCAAGGAACGGCTTCGCCGTACTGGAAACTTATTGACAGAGCACCGCCTCCGGCGGGAGGTGGATGAATGCACCGGCCACTCGCAAGCTCCCGGCCTGCGGATTCATCCACCTCTGTGCACCGACTTGTGGAGAACCAGACGTGACCGAGACCCCCAGCCGCGACCGCGTCGAGCCGGTCGACCTCCAGCAGGAGATGCAGCGCAGCTACATCGACTACGCGATGTCGGTGATCGTGGGCCGCGCGCTGCCCGAGGTGCGCGACGGCCTGAAGCCGGTGCACCGCCGCGTGCTGTACGCGATGTTCGACCAGGGCTTCCGCCCCGACCGTGCGACGGTGAAGTGCGCCCGCGTCGTCGGCGAGGTGATGGGCAATTACCACCCGCACGGTGACTCGTCGATCTACGACGCCCTGGTGCGGCTGGCCCAGCCCTGGTCGATGCGCTACCCGTTGATCGACGGCCAGGGTAACTTCGGGTCACCGGGCAATGACCCTGCGGCAGCGATGAGATATACTGAGGCTCGCCTGACTCCGCTGGCCATGGAGATGCTGGCCGACATCGACGAGGACACCGTCGACTTCCAGCCGAACTACGACGGTAAGAACCAGGAACCGCTGGTCCTGCCGGGCCGCATTCCGAACCTGCTGGTCAATGGCTCGGCCGGCATCGCCGTCGGCATGGCGACCAACATGCCGCCGCACAACCTGCGCGAGGTGGCGGCCGCCGTCTTCTGGCTGCTCGAGCACCCCGAGGCCGAGGCCGAGGAGGCCCTCACCGCGTGCATGGATCGGATCAAGGGCCCGGACTTCCCGACCCACGGCCTGATCGTCGGCCGGGATGGCATCGAGGATGCCTACCGGACCGGCCGCGGGTCGGTGCGGATGCGCGCGGTGGTCACCGTCGAGGAGGACGCCCGCGGCCGGGTCCAGCTCGTGGTCACCGAGCTGCCCTACCAGGTCAACCCGGACAACCTTGCCGAGGCGATCGCCGACGGCGTCCGCGACGGCCGGCTGCAGGGCATCTCCGAGATCGCCGACGAGTCCAGCGACCGGGTGGGCCGCCGGCTGGTCATCACCCTGCGCCGCGACGCCGTCGCGAAAGTGGTGTTGAACAACCTCTACAAGCACACCCAGCTGCAGACCACCTTCGGCTGCAACATGCTCTCCATCGTCGACGGCGTGCCGCGCACGCTGCGGCTGGACGAGCTCGTGCGGCACTGGGTAGCCCACCAGGTCGAGGTCATCGTCCGGCGCACCCGCTACCGGCTGCGCAAGGCCGAGGAGCGCGCGCACATCCTGCGCGGCT
The DNA here is from genome assembly GCF_900107175.1 of Modestobacter sp. DSM 44400. Lineage (GTDB taxonomy): Bacteria > Actinomycetota > Actinomycetes > Mycobacteriales > Geodermatophilaceae > Modestobacter. Next base: position 59,629 of record NZ_FNOZ01000020.1, read on the forward strand.
ACGGCAAGGCCCTCGACCAGCTCGACGCCGTCATCGCGCTCATCCGGCGCAGCGAGTCCGCCGACGCCGCCCGCAGCGGGCTGATGGAGCTGCTGGACGTCGACGAGATCCAGGCGATCGCCATCCTGGACCTCCAGCTGCGCCGGCTGGCCGCCCTGGAGCGGCAGCGGATCCTGGACGAGCTGGCCGAGATCGAGGCCCGAATCGCCGAGTTGCAGGCGATCCTGGACTCCCCGGAGCGGCAGCGGCAGATCATCCACGACGAGCTGGCCGAGATCGTCGAGAAGTACGGCGACGACCGGCGCACCCAGTTCGTGGCCCACGACGGTGACGTGTCCATGGAGGACCTCATCGCCGAGGAGGAGGTGGTCGTCACGATCACCCGCACCGGCTACGCCAAGCGCACCAAGAGCGACCTTTACCGCAGCCAGCGCCGCGGCGGGAAGGGCGTTCTGGGCGCCGCGCTCAAGCAGGACGACCTGGTACAGCAGTTCTTCGTGGGCTCCACCCACGACTGGATCCTCTTCTTCACGAACAAGGGCCGGGTCTACCGGGCCAAGGCCTACGAGCTGCCTGAGGCGGCGCGCACCGCCCGCGGGGCGCACGTGGCGAACATCCTGGCCTTCCAGCCCGACGAGAAGATCGCCCAGGTCATCCAGATCAAGGACTACACGGTGACGCCGTACCTCGTGCTGGCCACCGCCAAGGGGCAGGCCAAGAAGACCCGGCTGACCGACTTCGACTCCCCCCGCACCGGCGGCGTCATCGCGATGAACCTCCGCGAGGGCGACGAGCTGGTCGGCGCGGCGCTGATCAGCCCCGATCAGAACCTGCTGCTGGTGACCCGCAAGGCGATGTCAATCTGCTTTAAGGCCGACGACGAGCAGCTGCGGCCGATGGGCCGCGCGACCGAGGGCGTGCGCGGCATCTCGCTGGCCGACGACGACACCCTGCTGTCGATGATCGTCGTCACCGAGGGCGTCGACGTCCTGGTCGCCACCGAGGGCGGCTACGCCAAGCGCACCGGCATCGAGCACTACCCGGAGCAGAACCGCGGCGGCAAGGGAGTGCTGACCGCCGACCCCAAGGCCCGCAAGGGCGTGCTGGTCGGTGCGCTTGCGGTGGTGCTCGGCGACGAGCTGTACGCGATCACCTCCGGTGGTGGCGTGATCCGGACGCCGGTGAACGGCGTCCGGCACACCCGGGACCGCGCCACCATGGGCGTCAAGCTCATGAACTTGCCGGAAGACGTCTCGATCGTGGCGATCGCGCGTACGACGGACAACGACGAGCCCGACGCCTAGGGTGGGGCGGATGCCAGACCGGCTGCCGGGGCGACCTCGCCCCGGCGCCGGGCTGCGCGAGGACCACGGCAGTGACCGGTGCGGCGTCGCCTGGACGGCGTGGGCGGCAACGAAGCGGCGCGGGCCGCTGGGGGACAGGAGACAGGCATGAGCGACCGGACGCGAGGTTCGGTGCGCACCGGCTCCCGCGAGGGTGACGGAGCGGCCGGCGGTCTACCGGAGGCTGCCATCCCCGGCGACGGTGACGGCGGTGCGACCACGGCCGGCCCGGCTGCGAAGACGCCGAAGGCTGCTCCCGCCGCAGAAGCGGCGCGCGGAGCCGCCCCGCAGCCCTCGGTCGACGGCACGCAGGTCATCACCCCCGACAGTCCCCCGTCCGGAGTCTTCGCCGGCGCCGCGCCCGCACCGTCGTCTCCTCCGGCGGCCGACGGGAACGCCTCGGCCCGCACCGTCGCGCCGTCGAGTCCACTGGTCCCGCCGCCGGGTGCGCCGGCGGGCCGGGCTTCCGGCTCCGCCGCCGGTGCCGGCTGGTCGCCGGGTGCGCGCGGGCAGGCTCCGGTCCCTCCGGCCGCCCCGGTCGGCCCCGAGGGCACCCAGGCGGTCCCGCTGCCCGCGGCCGGGAGTCGGCCAGCGGGTGCGTCCGGTCGTCCGCCGGGAAGCGGGGCGGGAAGCCCGTCGACGCCGACCGCCACCACTCCCAAGGAGCACGGTCGTGGGCGTGGGGTCAGCCGTGGCCCGCGCCGGGCCCGGCTGCAGCTGCGGCACATCGACACGTGGTCGGCGCTGAAGATCTCCCTGGTGGTCTCCATCGCGCTGTTCTTCGTGTGGATGGTGGCCGTCGGCCTGCTGTTCGGCGTGCTGAACGGCCTGGGGGTCTTCCAGACCCTCAACGACCTGTTCGGCCAGCTGGGCAGCGTCTCCGGCGGCGACGGCGGCAACAGCGAGGTCATCACCGCGGGCGTGGTCTTCGGCGGGGCAGCCGTCCTCGGCGCCATCAACGTCGTGCTGCTGACCGCGCTGTGCACGGTCGGGGCGGTCGTATACAACCTGTGCTCGGACCTCGTCGGTGGCCTGGAGGTCACCCTCGCGGAACGCGAGTGACGAAGTAGAAGGGCCCGCTGCCCCATACCGCTCGCGGGCTCGCGGCGGGCCCCTGCAGGAAGGCCGTCGATCCGGGCAAGGTAAGCTCCCTCTCGGTCCACGGGCCTGTAGCTCAGCTGGTTAGAGCGCATCCCTGATAAGGATGAGGCCGGAGGTTCAAGTCCTCCCAGGCCCACCCGTGCACCGGTGACCGGATTCCGGCGCCGCGACGGACACCGGTTCCCGCGGCCGCGGGGCCGACACCTCATCTGGAGGTCACCCCGCGTGCTGAAGAAGCTGGCGGTCGCAGCCCTGGCTGCCGGCGCCCTGGCGGCCGTCCGCAAGCGCAGCGCCGGCAAGGGCGAGGCCGACCTGTGGGCCGAGGCCACGAGTGGCCCGGGATCGGTCAGCACCCCTCGTTCGTGACTCCGGTGGTGGGCACCCGCCCCACCGCCTTCCCGGGGACGTAGCTCAATTGGCAGAGCACCGCCTTTGCAAGGCGGGGGTTAGGGGTTCGATTCCCCTCGTCTCCACCCTATCGACAGGCCGTCTGACCTGCGCGTTTGCCTCTCGATCTTGTCTGTCGTCGGCCGGCTGAGCGGGCTCAGTCCGCAAAAAGTCCGCAGCTGGTCCGCACGTCGTGGCACGCAGGCGGTCCAGGCGCTCGGCGACGTCATCCAGATCGTCGTCGAAGAGGTCCGCGTACCGGTCGAGGGTCATGGCCGCCGAGGCGTGGCCGAGCATCCGCTGGACGGCCTTGACGTTGGCACCGGCGCTCACCGCCAGCGACGCCGCGGTGTGCCGCAGCTCGTGCGGCGTCAGGCCGGCCAGGCCGGCTGCGCGGGCGGCGTCGTCGAACCAGGCGTACCTGGCGTTCCGGTTCCGGAGGACTGCGCCCTGCGGGGACGGGAAGGCCAGCTCGTCACCGGGCCGGTTCACCACCGACCGCGCCAGTTCGTCGACCAGGAAGCGCGGTAGGGGCACCGAGCGGCGGCCGTGCGTCTTCGGCGTTCCCCAGACGACGGTGGACCCGTTGATCTCGGTGACTGCCTCCTCGACGGTCAGCCGACGGCGGAGCAGGTCGAAGTTCCGCACCCGGAGAGCTGCGAGTTCCGACCAGCGCAGACCGCAGTAGCTGAGGACGAGGACGGTCACCCGCCCGGGCCCAGCAGCGTCGGCGAGGGCCTCGACCTGCGCGGAGCTGAGGTACCGCCGGCGTTTCGTCCCCAGCGGAGGCAGGTTCATCCCGAGCGCGGGGTTGGCCATGAGGCGGCGGTCCCGTACGGCTGCACCGAGGATCCCCGACAGGACGCCCTGGGCCTTGCGCACCGAGGCTCCTGACAGCCCCCTGTCGGAGAGCTCGGCCAGCCAGGCCTGGATGTCGCTCGGGGTGACACGTACCAGCGGGACGTCACCCCACCGCGGTTGGACGTGGGTCCGCAGCACGTCCGCCTAGCGAGCCCGCGACGTCGGCTTGAGGTTGATCTTGCCGGCCAGCCACACGGGGGCGAGTTCACCGACGGTCGCCTTGGCGCGTCGTGGGTCGACGTAGGTGCCGGTGCCCACGGCGGTCGTCACGGAGTCCAACCAGCGTTGCGCGTCGACCTTCCGGTCGAAGTGCCGAGCGTGCTCCCGGCCGGCGGGGTCGCGGTAGCGAGCGCGCCAGCGCCCGTCGGCCCCGTCTTGCGATGCTTGCCATGGCGTCCCCTGAAGAGCGACGGCGGAGGCTGACAGGGTGCACCAAACCCCTGACACCCGCCCAGGCGCTTCCGGCCGGCTTATGGGTGACGTGCTGGTGAATCTCCAGTTCCTCTCCAGTACCCGCGGGGCGCCGCCCGACCACAGTCATCGGCCGCTCCGTAGCCGCCGATCCGTGAGGTGGTCGGCCGGGGGAAGGGTGGACCGAAGGCCCATCCGCAGGGCGCGTCAGCGCCCTTCCGGCGGCCGGCCAGCCCAGAACAATCACGGCGGGGGAGCAGCCGAGGCATGCAGCCCTGAAGGCGGCTTTTGAGACATGCGAGAACCGGACGGCGATACCTTCTCGCAGTGATCTCCGGCCAGCCGCCCGTTGTTCAGCCGTGGATGACGACCGCGGTCGCGGCAGCTTTACGCGACATGGGCTGCCCTCCCGACATTGCGCAGCAACTGTCCAGAAAGTTGCGTGTCGAGCGCCCACGAGGCGGCACGGAGTGGTTCCTCATGTTGGCCAACCACGGAACGGGCTATCCGGCGCGCTGCGATGAGGTCGCGTACGCCGCCGAGCATCTGGCCAGGAACGTGGCCGCCGACAACGCCGAAGCCGCCGACCGCACCGCTCGCGGCGAGCCGAGGGCGACGCCGTACTGGCCCCTTCCCGATCGCACATCGGGTCGACAGTAGGTCGGCACTCGTCGCCGTGGAGGGCCGCTCAGAGCGACGGCCGTGGGCCGCCCAGGGGGAAATTGTCGTGCGCCAGCTACCTGGTCGGCCTCTCCTGGGGGGTGGGCGACCTGACCCGGTGGAGGGACGCGCGGTCACAGGCGCCGAGTGCGGCGTAGTTGGCCCGCGCCTGTGTCAACGAAAGAGACCCGTTGGGACCGGGGCGAACCAGGTCGGCATCGTGGTCGTCCTGGCCCTCGTCCTCTCGGAAGCACACCGGGCACAGCTCGTACTGGCCCCGGGTCGGCAGCGTCAGTGAGGCGCAACATGGGCACGCGAACGGGCCGCCTTCCGGGTCGCGCTGCACGTTGACCAGCGTCGCGACGGCCGCTCGCTTTGCTTCAAGCTCGGCCTCATCCACGTGGAGCACAAGAACGGCCCGGCGACCGGCTCCCAGCAAGGCGAAGCACCTGCGCAGTCGCTCCGCCAGGGTCACAGGCGTGAACGGTAGTTCCGGAGCCGGAGCTGGTCGTACTTGCAAGCCTCGGCTCGCCCTAAAGGGCCGTTTTGGGCAACACGTCCCGACTGTGGACGCCCGTCACTCGGTGCCGGACTCCGTCGCACAGCTGTGCCGCGGCCTGAGGTGTGCGCTCTTCCGATGGCCCTGCCGGCGACGACGAACGCAGCCGGACGACCGGCCCGGCGAGGCGGTCCGTCGCTCTATCGGATCGGTAGCATGCTTGCCGCTTGCCGCTTGCCGCTTGCCGCTTGCCGCTTGCCGCGTGCCGCGTGCCGCGTGCCGCTTGCCGCGTGCCGCTTGCCGCGTGCCGCTTGCCGCTTGCCGCTTGCTTTTGGCGCTTGCCGCTTGCTTTTGGCGCTTGCTTTTGGCGCTTGCTTTTGGGGGTTTCACTCCGGGCTTGTGGACAAGGCTACGGGCAGTTGAGCGGGTGCGAGCGGCGTCAACCGGCAGGTTTGCCGGTAGCCTGTGATCATGACGGCTAGCGCTGCAGGGGGTGAGCCCCTGGCCGGATGGGACCCGCGTCGCCGCGCTGCACTCGAGGCCGTTTGGGAGCAGTTCCAGCAGGCTGCTGGCGATGTGAGCCTGAGCGACGAGATGATCGCCGATCGTCGCCGCGAGGCTGCCGCTGAGGACCCCTCGGCTCGCGGGTGATCGTTCTCGACGCCTCAGCGCTGCTAGCCCTTCTTCACCGCGAGGCCGGCTGGGACGTCGTCGCGCGGGCCGCCGCTGCTGACAGCGCCACGGTCAGCGCGGTCAACTACGCCGAGGTGGTTCAGAAGACCGCTCAGCACGGCCTGGCCGCCGAGGACGTCGACGCCGCCCTGGAGGCGGTCGGGATCACCGTCAGCCCGTTCGGCCGGTTGGACGCGCGTCTCGCCGCCTCGTTCTATCGGCACCGTTCTGGGCTCAGCCTCGGCGACCGGGTCTGCCTGGCGCTGGCCCGAAGCCTGTCGAGCCCTGCCTTCACCGCGGATCGCGTCTGGCAGCGCTGGGCCGAGGACCTGGACGTCGACGTCCGCGTGATCCGCTGAGGCACCCCAATCGTCCGGAGTTCTGGACAGTTGTAGTCCACCAAGTCCGCAGATAGTCCGCAAAACGCCCAGAAACGCCCGTTGTCGATCATCGCCGATCAACGGATGCTCCGGGCGAAAGCGCAGGTCAAACCACCTTATAGGCCGGGTAGAGCCAGTTGCTCAGGCGCCTTAGCACCGCCTTTGCAAGGCGGGGGTTAGGGGTTCGATTCCCCTCGTCTCCACCGCTGGTCCGTACCGCCGGCCGCCCCTGTCCGGACGTCCCACCCCGTCCAGTGGGAGAGTGGTGCCCGTGACTGAACAGACTCCTGCCGCACGGCGTGCGGTGCTGCACACCAACCACGGCGACATCACCGTCGACCTGTTTTCCGACCACGCGCCCAAGACGGTGGCGAACTTCGCCGACCTGGCCGAGGGCACCAAGGAGTGGACGCACCCGAAGACGCGGGCGAAGACCACCGACAAGCTCTACGACGGCACGGTCTTCCACCGCGTCATCGGCGGCTTCATGATCCAGGGCGGCGACCCGCTCGGGCAGGGCACCGGTGGCCCCGGCTACCAGTTCGGCGACGAGTTCCACCCCGACCTGGCCTTCGACCGCCCCTACCTGCTGGCCATGGCCAACGCCGGACCGGGCACCAACGGCTCGCAGTTCTTCATCACGGTCGGCAAGACCCCGCACCTGAACCGCAAGCACACGATCTTCGGCGAGGTGGCCGACGACGCCAGCCGCCAGGTCGTCGACGCGATCGGGAAGGTGCCGACGGCGCGCGGCGACCGCCCGAAGGACGACGTCGTCATCGAGTCGGTCGAGGTGCAGCGCAGCTGAGCACCCCGGACGGACCCGGGGGTGCCGGCGCGGGCGGACCGCAGCCGGCACCCCCGGCCACCACGTGTTACCGGCACCCCGATCGGGCGACCGGTGTCTCCTGCGCGCGCTGCGGCCGGCCCATCTGCCCCGAGTGCATGCAGCCGGCCTCCGTCGGCTTCCAGTGCCCTGAGTGCGTGCGGGCCGGCAACGCCGGGGTCCGGCTGCCCCGGCGGGGCACCACGCTCCGCGTGGCCGGCCGCCGCTTCGGCCCGGTCACCTCCGTCCTCATCGCGCTCAACGTGGCCGTGGCCCTGGCCACCGTCGTCTCCGCGGTGCTGGCCGGCCGCAACCCGCTGCGCAGCTTCGTCTCCCCGTTGCTCAACGACCTGGCGATCAGCCCGGCCGCCGTGGATGCCGGTGAGTGGTGGCGGGTGGTCACCAGCGCCTTCGCGCACATCAGCCCCGTGCACCTGGTGCTCAACATGCTGGCGCTGCTGCTCTTCGGCTCCGAGCTCGAGCGACAGCTGGGCCGCGGCCGTTACCTGACCGTCTACCTGGTCTCGGCGCTGGGAGGTGCGGCCTCCCTGCAGCTGTTCGGCTCCTACTACGGGGGCGTCGTCGGGGCGTCCGGGGCGATCTACGGCCTGCTGGGCGCCTTCGGGGTGGTCCTGGTGTCGCAGAAGCAGGACCTGCGGGGCCTGCTGACGCTGCTGGGCATCAACCTGGTCGTCAGCTTCCTACCCGGCGTCTCGCTGCTTGGCCACCTCGGCGGCCTGGTCGTCGGGGCGGTATCCGCCGGAGTGCTGCTGTTGTTCCGGCGGCGGCGCCCGGCGGCGATTGCCGGGATCGCGGTGCTGGTCGCCGTCCTGCTGGTGCTCGTGTTCGGCGGTCTCCGCTAACCCGTCGGTGGAGGAGTACGCGCGGCTTCGCCGGTGAGCGCGTCGGCGACCACCTGCGGCTCCTCACCGAGGTCCCGCCGCCCCAGGACGACGAGCACGGCGTCGTCGCTACGGTCCTCCAGCTCCAGCGTGCGGCCGCGCATCCCGAGCCGCCGCGTCACCCGGACCCGCACCTGCAGCACCGCCCACGGGATCGTCGTCGTCCCGCCGAGGGCGGCGCGCACCGTCACGCCCTCGGCGCCGGCACGCAGCCGCGGTCGGGTGAGCAGGTCGCGTGCCGCCAACGTCAGCAGCACGAGCGCGGCGGCGCCGACCAGCACGCGGCCGACGGGGTCCACCAGGGCCGCGGCGAGGGCCAGGGCGACGCCGACGGCGGCCGCGGCGACGGTCTCGCCGACCCGGGGTGACCACTGCACGTCCCCAGCTTCCCAGCAACCCGGGCGCGCGGCCGAAAGCGCTGGTCGAGGGGACATATCGGCTGTCCCGCAGGCGTCACCGGCCGCGGCCGTGTCGACTTCTCCACAAGTGTGTGCACAGCTGGGAACGGACTTCCACGCGTGTAGTTACCGATCTGCCGTTTCTGCCCCACGAGTAACACGGCCGGGAAAACCCCTGGTCACCGACCTGTGGGGACAGGTCGCGCACCCACATGTCGTGGACAAGCCTGAGGACGGCGCGGCTGCGCCACTGTGGAAGCCACCGGCGGCCTGTGCACAACCCGGGGACGGTCCTCACCGGCCCCCGGGACGGCGAGAGGCCCCCGTCCCGATCGGGACGAGGGCCTCTGGAACGGGCGGGCGGTCAGCGCCAGCGCATGGACATGACCAGCCCCACCACCATCGCGCCGAACCCGATCAGGAAGTTCAACGCCCCCAGCGACACCATGAACGGGATCCGGTCGCCGGCGACGTAGTAGACGACGATCCACAGCAGCCCGAGGACCATCAGGCCGACCATGACCGCGGCGTACCAGCGGGGGCTCGGCTCAGCGGCACGGGCGCGTGCGGCCCTGGGCAGCACGTTCTCGGGCGGGGTGTACACCGACTTTTTGCGCACCTTGGACTTGGGCACCGTGCCGACTCCCTCCACGGCCGGCGGCATGGTGCGCCGGCGACATCGACGACCAGCCTAAGCTGAGGTCCGGTCATCCCGTCCCGTGCGGGCCGCGAACGGCACGTCGCGACCGAGTCGGTGCCGCCCCCGGGCGCCGGGAGTCAGCTGGAGTCAGGAGGTGCAGGTGTTCCTCCGCCGACCGACCAGCCGCGGCGTATGGACGGTGCTGGTCCCCGTCGTCGCCCTCGTCGCCGGCCTGCTCTTCGCCACTTCGGGCCGGACGGCGCTGGGCACCGACCTGCGGGCCGGGGAGAGCACCCAGCTGTCCAGCCTGGTCGAGCAGCGGAACCGGGTCATCGCCTCGCAGCAGGACGATCTCGGGCGGCTGCAGGCCCAGGTGCAGCACCTCACCGACCAGGCCGCCTCCCGCAACGGTGCCGTCGCCGCTGCCCAGGCCGGCGGGGCCGCGGGCATGGCAGCTGCGGAGCTGACCCCGGTCACCGGCCCGGGCGTGCAGATCACCCTGGACGACGCCCCCCGGGAGAGCGGCGCCGGGCTGCCCACCGGTGCCCGCCCCGACGACCTGGTCATCCACCAGTCCGACGTGCAGGGGGTGGTCAACTCGCTGCTGGCCGCCGGCGCCGAGGGGGTGGCCATCATGGGACAGCGGCTGATCGCCACCAGCGCCGTCCGGTGCGTGGGCAACACGCTGTTGCTGCAGGGGCGCACCTACTCACCGCCCTTCGTGATCACCGCCGTCGGCGACGCGTCGGAGATGCGCAGCCAGCTGGCGGTCTCCTCCGACGTGGCGCTGCTCGAGCAGGCCGTCGAGGACTTCGGCCTCACCTACGACATCCGCGAGCTGCGGTCGGTCGACCTCCCGGCCTACGACGGGGCCCTCGACATGCAGTACGCCGATGTCGGCTGAGACCGACACCGCGCGCTGGGAGACGCGCCCCGAACTTCCGCCGCGGGGGCAGGGTGTGCGCGAACGGGCCCGGCGCCGGCGGGCCGGCGATGTCGGCCGCACCGTCGTTCGCGGCATCGGCCAGGCCCTGGTCACCCTGGGTCTGGTCGTCCTGCTGTTCGTGGTCTACGAGGTGTGGGTGACCGACCTGCTCACCGCGCAGCGCCAGGGGGAGCTGAGCGACGAGCTGCAGGAGGGCTGGGACGCCCCGACGGTCACCGACCCGGGAGGCACTCCGGCGCCGATCGACGTGGCGCTGGGGCAGCCCTTCGCCGTGCTGCACATCCCCCGGCTGGGTGCGGACTGGTCTCGGGTCGTCGTCGAGGGCACCGGGGGTGAACAGCTCGCGCAGGGCCCGGGGCACTACGCGGGTACCGCGATGCCCGGTGAGCAGGGCAACGTCGCGCTGGCCGGGCACCGGGTCGGGCGCGGCTCGCCGTTCCTGGACCTGGACCGGATGCGGCCGGGCGACCCGATCGTGGTCGAGACCGCCGACTTCTGGTTCGTGTACCGGGTCCTCGGGGACGCCGCCACCGGCGACCTGGGCGCCGATCCCAGCGGCATCCCGGGCATGCAGATCGTCCGGCCTTCCCAGGTCGACGTCATCGCCCCCACCCCGGACGGCGCGACCGACGGCGCGGCGACCGGCGCGTACCTGACGGTGACCACCTGCCATCCCAAGTACTCGGCCCGTCAGCGGCTGATCGTGCACGCCGTGCTGGACGGGAGCCCGGTGAGCCGGACCGAGGCTCCGGACGGCCCCGACGCACTACGGGGAGACTGAACGCGTGTACACGTGGATCTGGCGGCAGCTGCCCGGGGGGACGCCCGGCAAGGCCGCGCTGTCGCTGGTGCTGGTGCTGGCCGTCTGTGCCCTGCTGCTGTTCGTCGTCTTCCCCTGGATCGAGCCCTCCTTGCCCTTCTCCGACGTGACGGTGGACCAGTGAAGCCGCGCCCGGTCCTGGTCGTCGACAACTTCGACAGCTTCGTCTACAACCTGGTCCAGTACCTGGGCCAGCTCGGCGTGCTGAGCATCGTGCGGCGCAACGACGCGGTCACCACCGCCGAGCTCGCCGACCTCGACGTCGCCGGCGTGCTGCTGTCCCCCGGCCCCGGGACGCCGACCGATGCCGGCGTGACCGTGCCGATGGTGCGGGCGGCCGCGGAGGCCGGCGTGCCGGTGCTGGGCGTGTGCCTGGGCCACCAGGCGATCGCCGAGGCCTTCGGCGGGGCCGTCGTCCGGGCGCCGGAGCTGCTGCACGGCAAGACCAGCCAGGTCGTGCACGAGGGCGCCGGCGTGCTCGCCGGACTGCCCTCCCCGTTCACCGCCACCCGGTACCACTCGCTGGCCGTGGAGTCGGACTCCGTGCCGGCCGAGCTGGAGGTCACCGGCAGGACGCCGTCGGGGATCGTGATGGCCCTGCGGCACCGCGAGCTGCCCATCGAGGGCGTCCAGTTCCATCCCGAGTCGGTGCTGACCGAGGGCGGCCACCAGCTGCTGGCCACCTGGCTGGGCCGCTGCGGGTTGGCCCCGGACCCGGCGCTGGTCGAGACCGCGGCCGCCACCGCCCGCCGGCTGACGGTCGCCACCGTCTGACGGCCGGCTCAGCCGCTCGGGCCCGGGACCACGGGGGGAACCACGGGAGACTGGTTGGCTGGCGGTGGGGTCGATGTCGTCGGCGAGGTGGACGACGGTGCGGTCTCGGTGCTGGGGATCGGCACCGCGAGCTTCAGCGTGATCTCCTGGCCGGCCAACACCCGGGTGTTGGCGCCGGGCTCGGTGCCCACCGCCTGCCCCGGGGCGACCTCGTCGGACTCGACGTTGGTGCTGGTGATGTCGCTGTCGGGGATGCCCGCCTCGGTGAGCATGGCGCGGGCCGAGGCCTCGTCCCGGCCGGCGACGTCCGGCAGGGTCACCCGGCCGGTGGAGATTCCCAGCGTGAAGGGCGTGGCCAGGGCGGCCTCGGAGCCCTCGCCCGGGTCGATGGAGACCACTCGGCCCTCGGGCTCCAGCGAATCGACCTGGTCGGTGCTGACGGCACCGGTGAAGCCCTGGGACTTGAGGTTGTTCTTGGCGCCGGACTCGGTGAGCCCGATGACCTCGGGGACGGTCAGGCTGTTCGGCCCGGCCCCGATCGTCAGCGCGACCGCCGTCCCCTTCTCGACCCGCGTGCCGGCCGTCGGATCGGTGCGGATGACGGTGCCCTCCTGCTCGGCGGTGCTCACATCGGTGCCGACGGCGCCGGCGACCAGGCCGGCCTCGGCGAGCGCCTGCCGCGCGTCGGCCTCGGACAGGCTCGCCAGATTGGCGGGGACCTGCACCTGGGTCACCGTCGGGGCCGCCGGCTCCCCGCTGCTGTTCAGCACGACGAGCAACGTGATGAGTCCGGCCAGCACGACCACCCCGGCGACGACCGCAGCGATGATCCCGCGACGCTTGCGGCGGTGGGTGTCCTCGTCCTCGTTCCAGTGGTCCTCGTCGTAGCCGTGGTGGCGGCTGTTCGTGATCAGCGTGGTCTTCTCGGCGTCGCTCATCACCGGCGTCGCCTCGACCTGCTGGCCGGCGACGGCACGCATCAGGTCCGACCGCATGTCGGCGGCCGACTGGTACCGGTTGGCCGGGTTCTTGCTCATCGCCTTGAGCAGGATGGCGTCGAGCTCCGGGGGGATAGCCGGATTGATCGTCGACGGCGTCCGCGGGTCCTCCCGCACGTGCTGGTAGGCCACGGCGACCGGGGAGTCCCCGGTGAACGGTGGGGTGCCGGTGCCCAGCTCGTAGAGCAGGCAGCCGGCCGAGTAGACGTCGGAGCGGGCGTCGACGCCCTCGCCGCGGGCCTGCTCGGGGGAGAGGTACTGGGCGGTGCCGATGACCGCGGCCGTGGAGGTCATCGTGGCCGCGGAGTCGGAGACGGCCCGTGCGATGCCGAAGTCCATCACCTTGACGGTGCCCTGCGGCGTGATCATCACGTTCCCGGGCTTCACGTCCCGGTGCACGATGCCGTTGCGGTGGCTGAAGTCCAGGGCGGCGCAGATGTCCGCGGTGAGCGACATGGCCCGCTCGGGGGACAGCCGTCCCTCGCGGCGCAGCACGTCGCGCAGGGTCTCGCCCTCGACGTACTCCATGACGATGTAGGGGGTAGCGCCGGTGGCGGTGCGGTCCTCGCCGGTGTCGTAGACGGCCACGATCGCCGGGTGGTTCAGCGACGCGGCGGCCTGCGCCTCGCGGCGGAAGCGGACCTGGGACGACGGGTCGCGGGCGAGGTCGTTGCGCAGCACCTTCACCGCCACCTCACGGCCCAGTCGCAGGTCGCGGCCACGGTGGACCTCCGCCATGCCGCCGCGTCCGAGCACCCCGCCGATCTCATAGCGCTCACCGAGCACCTGGGGGGTGGTCATCGAAGGTCCTCTCGGGCGGTGCGGGCTAGGGGCCTCGGGAGCCTAACCGCCGGTGGGACGGCCTCCGGGACGACGCGAGCGGGCTGTGACGGATGGGTCACGGGGTGCCGTTCGTGACGCCGTCGCCGGGCGGTGGGGCCGGAGGCTCTGGCGCGGGCGGCGCGGGCGGCGCGGGCGGCGCGGGCGGCGGCGGGGTGCTGCTCGAGGGGGAGGTGCGCGGCGGGCTGGAGGTGGCGGTGGTGGTGGTGGTGGTCGTCGTGGTGGTCGGTGCGGGTGTGGTCGGTCGGGTCGTCGTGGCCGGTGCCCGCGTCGTCGGCGGGGCGGTGGTGACGTCGTTGCCGTTGTCGGGCGCCCACCCGTCCGCGGCGACGTAGAGGATGACGGTCTGCCCCTGGGCCAGGCCGGTCTCGACCGGGTCGGTGGTGACCACGGAGTTCTCGGCCAGGTCGTCGGTGATCTCGGCCAGCTGGTCCGCGGTGGCGTCCTGCTGGTCGACCTCCAGGCCGGCGTTGCGCAGCAATTCCTCCACCGCGCCGGCGTCCCGGCCCACGTAGGCACTGGTGTTGACGTAGACCTCGCTGGCCATCGCGCTGGTGCTCGTGGCGGCGGTCGGCTGGGCCGACGTCGTCGCCGTCGTGGTGCCGCCGGTGCGGGGGTCGTCGCCCTTGCCCGAGAGCAGCACCGCGAGGCCGCCGCCGACGACCAGCAGCAGGGCCAGCCCGGCCAGAACCCACAGCAGCCGGCGTCGCCGGTGGTCGGGCTGGTCATCGTCGAGGCCCAGCTCGTCGTAGACATCCCCGTCGCCCCCAGCGACCGGGTGCCCGGCCAGCGGCGGCATGGTGCGGGGGGCGGTCTGCGGGCCGGTCCGCGGGCCGGCCGTCCCGCCGAGCGCCGGCAGCACGGTGGTGGACTCACCCGCTCCGGGCACCATCCGGGTGGGGGCGGTGAGCGGCGGGAGGGCGCCCCCGCGCGCGACGACGCGGACAGCGGCGGCCACCGCTGCCCCGTCGGCGAAGCGCTCGGCGGGGTCCTTGGCCAGCGCCCGCTCGACCAGCGCACGTACCTGCGGCGGAACGTCGCGGGGCATCGGCGGCGGAGGCCGGTTGATCTGGGCGAGCGCGATGGCGACCTGCGACTCGCCGTCGAACGGCCGCGCGCCGGCCAGGCACTCGTAGGCCAGCACCCCGAGGGAGTAGACGTCGGAGGCAGCGGTGACCGGAAGCCCCTGTGCCTGTTCCGGGGAGAGATACTGGGCCGTGCCGACGACCATGCCGGTGCGGGTCAGGGGGGCGGCGTCCCGGGCGCGGGCGATGCCGAAGTCGGTCAGCTTCACCACGCCGTCCGGGCGGACGATCAGGTTGCCCGGCTTGATGTCCCGGTGCACCATCCCGGCCGCGTGCGCCGCCGACAGCCCATCGCCGGCCTGGCCGACGACGTCCAGGGTCTGCTCGGCGGACAACCGGCCCTGCTCGGCCAGCACGGTGACCAGCGGCTTGCCCTCGACGTACTCCATCACCAAATAGGCGACCCGCTGGCCGTCCTGGGTGCTCTCGCCGTAGTCGTAGACCGAGGCGATGTTCGGGTGGGACAGCGCCGCGGTGTGCCGGGCCTCGTTGCGGAAGCGGATGAGGAAGCTCGGATCGCTGGTGTACTCGGCCCGCAGCACCTTCGCCGCCACGATCCGGCCCAGCGTGCGGTCCCGGGCCTGCCAGACCTCGCCCATCCCACCGCTGGCGATCGGCGCGATGACCTCGTAGCGGCCGGCCAGCACGCTGCCGACGTAGACGCCCATCAGCCGCCGCCGTGCGCGTCGAGGTAGGCCTGGATGACCTTCTTGGCCACCGGGGCGGAGATGTCGCCGCCGGTGCCGGTGCCCTCGGTACCGCTCTGCCCGCCGTTCCTGATGAACACCGCCACGGCGATCTGCGGGTCCTCGGCGGGGGCGAAGCCGGTGAACCAGGTGTGCGGCGGGGCGTCGTCCCCACTGGTGCCGACCTCCGCCGTCCCGGTCTTGCCGGCGACCTGGACCCCGTCGATGCGCGCCTTGCGGCCGGTGCCGTTGGCCACGACGCTGGTCATCATCGTGGTGAGTTCGTCGGCGACGTCGGCGGCGATCGGCTTGCCCAGCTCGTCAGGGTCGGTCTGGTCGATGACCGTGAGGTCGGGCGCCTGGATGGAGTCGACCAGGTAGGGCTTCATCAGGGTGCCCTTGTTGGCGATCGCCGCGGAGATCATGGCCGCCTGCATGGCGGTGAGCTGGACGTCCTTCTGCCCGATCGAGCTCTGGCCCAGGGCGGCGTCGTCGGCGATGTCGCCGATCTTGCTGGGGACGACGTGCAGCGGCATGTCGAAGCCGCCGCCGTCGTCGATGCCGAAGGCCTCGGCCATGTTCCGCACGGTGTCCTCGCCCAGGGTGATGCCCAACTGCGCGAAGGCGGTGTTGCAGGAGATGGTCAGCGCGTCGATCAGCGGCTGGTCGGCGCCGCCGTTGCAGCTCTCGCCGTTGTAGTTGTTCAGCGGGGTGCTGGTGCCCGGCAGAGTGAGCACGTCCGGTGCCGGAACGGCGGTCTCGGGCGTGTAATTGCCGCTCGCCAGCGCCGCCGCGGCGATGATCAGCTTGAACACCGACCCTGGGGCGTAGCGCTCGCTGATCGCCTGGTTGGTCAGTGGGTTCGCCTGGTCGGAGCCATCCGGCGGGATGACCTGGTTGTGGTAGGCGCGGATCTCGGCCGGGTCGTGGGAGGACAGCTTGCCCGGGTCATAGGTTGGCGTGCTGGCCAGACCCAGGATGGCGCCGGTCTTCGGGTCCAGCGCGACGACGGCCCCGGTGACGCCCTGCAGGGCGTTCATCGCCGCCTCCTGCACCGCCGGATCGAGGGTGAGCGACACGTTCCCGCCGGACGGGTCGCGGCCGGTGAACAGGTCGCCCAGCCGCCGCACGACCAGCCGCGGGTCCGAGCCGGACAGCACGTCGTTCCCCGCCTTCTCCAGGGCGCGGTTGCCGTAGATGAGCGAGTAGAAGCCGGTGGCGGGGGCGTACACCGGGCCCTGCGGGTACTGGCGCAGGTAGGTCAGCTGGTCGTCGGTGCGCACCGACAGGGCGACCGGGTTGCCGTCGACGACGATCGAACCGCGCTCCCGGTCGTACTCCTCGTAGAGCAGGCGGGTGTTGCTGGGGTCGTCGCGCAGCTCGCTGGAGCGGATGACCTGGATGTAGTTGACGTTGAGGATCAGCAGGGTGAACAGCGCCAGCACGCTGATCGCCACCCGGCGCAGCGGCGCGTTCACGGCCGGACCACCTCGGTGGGCGCGTCGACCAGTTTGGGTGGCGGTGTCGCCGCCGGCGCCGCCGGGCGGCGGGCGGCGTCGCTGATCCGGACGAGCAACGCCACCAGTCCGAAGTTGGCCACCAGGGAGGAACCGCCGTAGGCGAGGAAGGGCGTGGTCAGCCCGGTCAACGGCAGCAGGCCGGTGACGCCGCCGAGGACGACGAACACCTGCCAGGCGACGGCGAACGCCAGTCCGGCGGCCAGCAGCTTGCCGAAGCCGTCCCGGACGACGAGGGAGGTGCGCAGGCCCCGCTCGACCAGCACCAGGTAGATGACGATCACCGCGACCAGGCCGAACAGGCCCAGCTCCTCACCGATCGCCGAGGCGATGAAGTCGCTCTTGGCCACCGGGGTCTGGTCGGGGCGCCCGCCGCCCAGTCCGGCGCCGAACAGACCGCCGGTGCCCAGCCCGAACAGCGACTGGACGATCTGGTAGCCCCCGGTGTCCTTGTAGGCGAAGGGGTCCAGCCAGGTGTCGACCCGGACCCGGACGTGCCCGAAGAGCTGGTAGGCGACGAACGCCCCGCCGGCGAACAGGATCAGGCCGATGACCAGCCAGCTGGCGCGCTCGGTGGCGACGTAGAGCATCACCACGAAGATGCCGAACAGCAGCAGCGAGCTGCCCAGGTCGCGCTCGAACACCAGCACCAGGATCGACGCGAACCAGGCGAGCACGACCGGCCCCAGGTCGCGGCCGCGCGGCAGCTCCAGGCGGAGCACCCGCCGGCTCGCCAGGGCCAGGACGTCGCGCTTGTCGACCAGGTAGGCGGCGAAGAAGATGATCAGGCAGATCTTGGCGAACTCACCGGGCTGGATGGAGAAGCCGGCCACCCGGATCCACAGCTTGGCGCCGTACACCTCCGAGATCGAGGCCGGCAGCACGGCGGGGATGGCCAGCAGCACCAGGCCGAACAGGGCCAGCGTGTACGCGAAGCGGGACAGCATCCGGTGGTCGCGGACGACGAGCAGCACCGCGATGAACAGC
Source organism: Modestobacter sp. DSM 44400 (assembly GCF_900107175.1). Taxonomy (GTDB): domain Bacteria; phylum Actinomycetota; class Actinomycetes; order Mycobacteriales; family Geodermatophilaceae; genus Modestobacter. The sequence goes on from NZ_FNOZ01000020.1 coordinate 77,362, forward strand.
CCGAGCCCGACGGTGGCCCACAGCAGCTGGACCGGGGCGTCCTCGCCGGTGTCACTGCCGCCGACCTGGGTCCCGGCGAGGTCCAGCCGGTGGATCATGACCAGACCCAACCCGACCAGCACCGCGATGCAGGGCAGCAGCAGCGGGTCGGCGTAGGGCGCGAAGCGGCGGACGACGAGGTGCGCGATCGCCCACAGCGCAGCGAACCAGGTACCGAAGGTGGCCAGCTCCGGGCTCAGCGACCCGGTCACGGTGAGGTCGACGATGCACTGGGCGGCCAGCGTGATCAGGACAGCGAAGCCGAGCAGGGCGAGCTCGGTGTTGCGGCGCTTGGGCGTCGGAGTGCCGGCCGGTGGCGTGCGCGGGTCGGTGCTGGGGCCGGTCGTCGGGGAAGCCACTAGTCGGCGTCCCGGCAGCCCACCTCCGACCCGCCCGACCGGGTGGGTGAGGTGGTGGTCGGCTCAGTGGTGGGAGCCGGCGAGGAGGGGAGGGCGGGGTCGGCCGGCGTGGCCGTCGCGTCGCCCGCTGGGGTGAGCGGCGCGGTCGTGTTGGGGGGAGCGGTCGTGGTGCGCTGGGTGGTGCGGCAGACCGGCAGCCGCTGGCCGCGCAGTGCGTCCAGGATCCGCTGGGCGTCGGCCCGGTCGTCGGCGGTGATGCCGGCGGCCACCCGATTGCGCGCGGCCGGGGTGAGGTCGGTGGAGACCAGGGTGGTGGCCGACTCGACCCGGTAGAGGTCCAGACCGACGATCGAGGCGTTCAGGCCCTGGAAGACCGCGACCGGCTCGCCATCGGCGTTCTCCTGGACTCCCACGAACCAGTGGCCCATCACGAAGAGGTACCCGCCGACGGCCACGGCGCCGACCACCACCAGCGTGCCCAGCGCGATCAGCGCCGTGCGCAGCGGCCGGCGACGCCGCGGCGCGGGCGAGCTGCTCGACAGCGCCGAGGCGGCCGGGGGCGGCGGCGGGTCGTGGAGCGCCGCCCGGCCCGCCGCGGAACGGGGGTCGACCTCACGCTGTCCGCGGTTGTCACCCGCGGCCCCGTCGATGACCGGGTCGATGAGCGAAGCGGTGCGACCGTCGTCCTCGACGACGTCGGCGACGATGCAGGTGATGTTGTCCGGGCCGCCGCTGCGCAGCGCCAGTTCGATCAGGCGGTCCGCGGTGGCCTGCGGGTCCGGTTCGACCATCGCCTGCGCCATCGTCTCGTGGCTGACCACGCCGGACAGGCCGTCGGAGCACAGCAGGTAGCGGTCGCCGGCACGGGCGTCGCGCATGGACAGGTCCGGCTCGACGTCCTGGCCGTTGAGGGCCCGCAGCAGCAGCGAGCGCTGCGGGTGGCTGGTGGCCTCCTCCTCGGTGATCCGTCCGTCGTCGATCAGCGACTGCACGAACGTGTCGTCGTGGGTGACCTGGGTGAGGACGCCGTCGCGCATCAGGTAGGCACGCGAGTCGCCCACGTGGCACAACCCGAGGCGGCCGCCGGCGAACAGGACGGCGGTGAGCGTCGTCCCCATGCCCTCCAGCTCGGGCGACTCGCGGATGACCTCGCGCAGGTGCTCGCTGCCGTCGAAGACCGCCTGGCGCAGCGCCTGGAGGAGGTCACCGGAGGGCGCGTCGTCGTCCAGGTGCTCGAGGGCTGCGATGACCACCTTGCTCGCCACGTCACCGGCGGCGTGGCCGCCCATGCCGTCGGCAACGGCCAGCAGCCGGGGCCCGGCGTACACCGAGTCCTGGTTGGTACCGCGGATCAGGCCGCGGTCGGAACGCGCGGCGTAGCGCAGGACGAGGGTCATGCGGTCTCCTCGCTGGCGCTCGTCGATCCCATGACCGACGGTGCTGTGTCCATGCGTGACCTCGCAAGCTCGGTCACGACCGCAGCTCCAGCACGGTCTGCCCGATCCGGATCGGTTGGCCGGGGGCGACCAGCAGCGGGCCCTGCACGCGCTGCTGGTCGAGGTAGGTGCCGTTGGTGGACCCGAGGTCCTCGACGTACCACTGGCCGCCGCGGTTGGTCAGCCGCGCGTGCCGTGAGCTGGCGAAGTCGTCGGTCAGGACGAGGGTGGAGTCGTCGGCGCGGCCGATCAGGATCGCCTGCTCTCCCAGGGTGATGCGGGTGCCGGACAGCGGCCCGGCGGTGACGACGAGATGGCGGGGGCCACGGGCCCCCTTCTTGCGGGCCGCCGCGGCGCGCGGCGGCACCGACGCCACCCGGCCGGCCCGGCCGCCGAACAGGTCGGCGCGGACCACCCGGAAGGCGGCGAAGATGAACAGCCAGAGCAGGAGCAGGAAGCCGAAGCGGAAGGCCTGGACGACGATCTCCGCCATCACGGCACCGCGCCGGTGGCGATCGGGTTCACGCGTCCGCCTCGCCGGCGCTCGCCGGCCGCGGTCCCCGGGGCGCTGTGCCTATCCGCGAGCTCGCGAGCTCGCTCACGAGCCGTCCTGCCGGTAGACCAGCACCGAGTGCCCGATCCGGATCACGTCGCCGTCGGCGAGGTCCTGCCGGCCCACCCGGCGGCCGTTGACCAGCGTGCCGTTGGTCGAGCCGAGGTCCTCGACGGTGGCGGTGCCGCCCTCGAGCTGGACGTCGACGTGCTTGCGGCTGACCCCGGTGTCGGGGAGGCGGATGGCGGCGTCGGTGCCGCGGCCCAGCACGTTGCTGCCCTCGTCCAGGACGTGCCGGGTGCCCGGACCGTCGACGACGAGCACGTGGCTGACCCCCGGGTGCCGGCCGGGGCGACCGACGATCGGGGCGCCCTCGCCGGTGTCGGTGGCGTGCGCGGTGGGCGCCCCGCCGCGTAGCGGGGGCAACGGCGGCAGGCCGGGAGGCGCCGGCGGTGCCGGCGGTGCCGCCACGGCTCCGTCGGCGTGGGGCGGGTGTGCGCTGTCGCCGACGTGTGAGGCCACCTCGAAGACGCCCGTGCGCAGGTCGTCGTCGCGCTCGAGCTGGACCTCGACGTCACCGAAGGTCTGGTAGCCCTCGTTCTGGATGTGCTCGGTGACCATGTCGGCCAGTTCACCGGCCAGCTGCTCGGACCACTCGGAGAGGTTGTCGAAGTCGACCGGGCCGAGGGTCACCACGTAGACGTTGGGAGCGAGCACCCGGCCGCCGCCCAGGACCGACCGCTGCTCGGTCGCCTCGCGCTGCAGAGCGTGTGCGATCTCGGCCGGGTGGACTTTGCCCTTGAAGACCCGGGCGAAGGCGAGACCGACCATCCCCTCGAGGCGACGCTCGAAGCGCTGCAGAACACCCACAGTCGCTCCCTTACGCTCGGCTGACCTCCCACTGCCCTGGACGCTGATCGTAACCGGGCCGGCGTCGCCGGACCGGTCGGGAAGCGCGGGACGCCCCGGAGGGTTTCCTTCCAGGGAGCGGCGGGCCCTGTCTACCAGGGTGCGTGCCCCGGTGCGGCACGGCGCGCGGAGGAGCACCCCGGGGCTGTCGCCGGGGGTCGTCCGACGGCTGCTACTGTCCTTCCTCGCCAGGGCAAGTGGCGGAATGGCAGACGCGCACGGTTCAGGTCCGTGTGTCCGAAAGGACGTGGGGGTTCAAGTCCCCCCTTGCCCACACCACCTCAGCACCATCCGCGGAGTCCCTTCAAGGGGCCCGTTCCCCTTGTTGGCCAGATCTCTGCAGCGGGCCCGGTCAGCGCAGCTGGTGACCCCCGGTGGCGGTCCCGGCCGGCCGGGCCGCCCTGCGTCCCGGTGATGCTCTGGACCGGGAGCACCACGCCCCACGGGCCGATCACCCACACCGGCCACGGGTGGAGCCACCCACCGCCGGCCAGGCTGGTGGCTGCCCAGATGGTGAGCACGATGAGCGCCGTGGTCAGCCAGCTGCTCCAGGCGGCGCGCAGTGAGCCGCCGGACCCCCCGTGCGCCCGACCTGCGGCACAGGCACCGACGGCGGGTGGGACGGCTGTCGCGGCGCTTCCGTGCCCGGTGGCCGGCGCAGCGACCGGGGGCACGGTGGCCGTCGGCAAATCGATGGTCAGCTCGCCGTACGTGCGTGCGGCGTAGGTGCGGGCGAGTCGCTCGTCGTACTCGACGACGGTCAGCCGACCGGCGGACATGTGGGTGCCGAGCACCTCGGCGACCCCGGCCCGGTCGGCATCGGAGGCGCGGAGGTGGGGCTCGGGCATGGCTGGCTCCTCGGCTCGGGTGCTGCGGCCAGTCTGTCGGCCCGGAAGCCGCGGGGACCACGGACGTCTGTCACCAGTTGGGGCCGTTCCGGGCCGCTCAGGTGCGCTCCGTCCGGACCACTCCGCGGCCGGGCCGCCACAAGCTGATGACCAGGGTGCTGCGGTCGTCGGAGACGGCGGTGAGCACCACCTGCTCCAGTTCCACGTGGAACAGCTCGAAGGGCTGGCCGGCCGGCACGCCCGTGGCCTGCGTGAAACGGGCCCGGCCGGCCTCGTCGGTCACCTCGGCCGCGCGGCCGGATACCTTGGCGTCGGCGGAGAAGTCGGCCGGCTCGTCGCTGCCGCTGTGCAGCGCCATGCGCGGGTCGCGCCGCAGGTCGGCGAACGTCACCGACCGCGGCAAGCCGGCCAGCCACAGGTCGCCGTCGGTGAAGCGCGCCTCGATGCCGCTGACCCGGGGCGAGCCGTCGGCCCGCAGCGTGGCCAGCACCTTGTGACCGTGGGCGTCGAACGCGGCGCGGACCCGGGTGGCGAGCTCGGGCTCGGCTGCCTCGAGGTCGGCGAAGGAGGCCATGCGGCATCGTGCACCCGGCCACCGACTAAACGGAGCCCTCAGGCTCCAGGTGTGATGAGCTGACGGCATGCCGCTCGACCCCCAGTTCCTGCCGTTCCTGGAAATGGTCAACGAGGGCGGGTGGTCGCCGCTGTCCACCGGCGACCCGGACGCCGACCGGGACCGGTACCGCCGCCTGTCGCTGCTGCGGCGCGGGGCGGGCTTCGTACCGGAGCCGGTCGCCGACGTCGAGGACCGCAGCATCGACGGCCCCGGCGGCGAGTTGCGGCTGCGGGTCTACCGGGTCGGCGGCCGCAACCCGTCCCGTGCGCGGCCGGTGGTGGTGTGGCTGCACGGCGGCGGTTGGATGCTCGGCGACCTGGACACCGTCGACCCGATCTGCCGGCGGGTGGCCAACGCGCTGCGCGCCGTCGTCGTCTCCGTCGACTACCGGCTGGCGCCCGAACACCCGCACCCCGCGGCGCTGGACGACGCGATGGCGGCGCTGCGCTGGGCGGCCGAGCGCTGGCCGGACGCGCCGCTGGTGGTCGGTGGGGACAGCGCCGGGGGCGGCCTCGCGGCGGGGGCGGCGCTGCGGGCCCGCGACGAGGGCGGCCTCCGCCTGGCGGTCCAGGTGCTGGCGTACCCGGCGCTCGACCCGAGTCAGGCACTGCCGTCGGTGGCGGAGAACGGCTCGGGCCTCTTCCTCACCGCCGCGGACATGGCAGACTTCTACGCCGCCCATGTTCCCGGGGGGCTGGCGCACGACCCGCGGGTAGCCGTCCTCGGCGCGGACCTGCACGACCTGCCCCCGGCGGTCGTGGCGACGGCGGAGTTCGACCCGCTGCGCGACGAGGGCGACCGGTACGCCGAGCAGCTGTCGGCGGCCGGCGTCCCGGTCACGCACCTGCCCGGTCCCGGCCTGGTGCACGGGTTCCTCGCGCTGGGCGGGGTGGCCGCCGCGGCCGCCGTCCGCCGGGACGAGGTGCTCGGGGCGGTCGCCGACCTGCTGGACGGGCCGGCGGGCGAGGTCGACGTGGCAGGCACCTGGCCGCGCACCCAGCCGCTGGGGGCGTGGGTGCAGCGCGGCGACGCCCGGCTGGCGGTCGACCTGCGCGGTGGCGGGCTGCGCCGGCTGGTGGTCGGGGGCTGGGACGTGCTGGACGGCTATCCGGCGGGAACGGTGCCGGCCGGCCGTCGGGGCGGGGTGCTGCTGCCGTGGCCGAACCGGCTGCGCGCCGGCCGCTGGCGCTGGGCCGACCGGGACCTCCAGCTGGATGTGGTCAGCCCGGAGTCGCCGAACGCGATCCACGGGCTGGTGTCGGCACAACCCTGGTCGCTGCTGGCCAGCAGCCAGGACGGTGTCACGGTCGGCACGCTCGTCGAGCCGCGGTCGGGCTATCCGTTCCGGCTCGCCGCGGCGGTCGACTACCGGCTCGCCCCCGAGCAGCTGACCGTGACCGTGCGGGTCCGCAACGCCGGCGACGCCGACGCCCCGTTCGGCGTGGGCATGCACCCCTACCTGCACGTGGGTGCGGCGGAGGAGGGCGGTCTGGCCGACGCGGAGCTGACCGTTCCGGCGCGGACCGCGCTGGACGTGGACGGCGGCCTGCCGGTCGGCACCCGCCGGGCCTTCGACGGCGCGGTCGGCCGGATCGGCGACCGGGAGCTGGACGACCCGGTGACCGACCTGGTGCGGGACGACGACGGCTGGGCCCGCGTGCGGCTGCGCGGGCCGGCCGGCGCGCTGGAGCTGGCGGTCGACGGGTCCTGGCCGTGGCTGCAGGTGTACTCCGGCGACACGCTGCCCAGTGGTCAGCGCCGCCGCAGCCTCGCCGTCGAACCGATGACCTGCCCACCCAACGCGCTGGCCAACGAGGTGGACCTCGTCGTCCTGACGCCCGGCGAGACCTGGTCGGGCACCTGGACGCTGCGCTGGACGCCGGCGTGAGCGCACTGCGGGTCGCCGAGCTCTGGCGGTTCCCGGTGAAGTCGCTGCTGGGGGAGCGGCTGGACGCCGCCCAGCTCGGTGCCGAGGGCGTGGCCGGCGACCGCAGCTGGGCGCTGTTCGACCTGGACACCGGCTTCGGGCTCACCGCCCGCCGGGTGCCCTCGCTGTTGTTCGCCACCGGACGGCTGCGGGCGGACGGCGCCGCTGAGGTCGTGCTGCCCGACGGCACCGTCACCCGGGACGACGCCGTGCTGTCGGACGCCAGCACTGACGTGGCGTGAGGTAGCCCATCGTGGCGACCTTGGCGGGCTCAGAAGTGCGGCCGCTACCAACCCGGCCGGGTGAAACCACCCGGCATCTGCGAGGCGCACCAGCGTGGCGCTAGCCCGAATCCGGGCAGCGTCTTACGATAGGTGGGCAGCACAAAGCCTCCTCTTGTCCGAGGGTGTGGATGTGTCGCCGGGGTAGGTGGGACTTGACCCCTGATCGTGGACACGCTGAATCCAGGCCGGGCCTGGAGGAAGCGAGAAGATCAGACGGTGGCAAGGAAGACGTACTCCGACGAGTTCCGCCGGGACGCCGTGGAGCTGTACCGGTCGACGCCGGGGGCGACGGTGGTGGGCATCGCCGGGGACCTGGGGATCATGGACGCGACGCTGTCGACGTGGCTGAAGGCTGCCGGCGTGCCGGTGCGCAGCAGGCACCCCGGAGACGACGACGAGTCCCCTCCGGCAGGTGAAACGCCTGTCCAGGAGCTCGCCCGACTACGGGCCAGAGTCACTGAAC
>NZ_FNOZ01000090.1 GCF_900107175.1 Modestobacter sp. DSM 44400
GACAACAGGTTGCGCAGCTGCTCATCGCGCTCAGGGGCTGCGGCGCGCACCGCGGCGAACATCCGCACGTAGGTGCCGTCGTCAGACCAGCGACGGTGGCGTTCCCACACCGATTGCCACGCCCCGAAGTGATCGGGCAGGTCACGCCACGGCGACCCGGTGCGGTACCGCCAGATGATCGCCTCGAGCGTCAGTCGGTGGTCATTCCACGGCCGGCCCTGATGACCGCCGGCAGGCAGCACCGGCTGGATCAACTCCCACAACTCGTCCGGGATCTCGTCGGTACGCAACATTCGTCCAGCGTCGCCCACCAACCCGCCAATCTTTGGCAGACACGCTCTAGACCGACGTGCAGGGAAGTGGCCACCAGTGCGCCGAGCATGGCTCCTGATGACTGCGGGCCGAGCACCAGGGAGACGCTGGAAGATCCACTGAGGTCGGCGAGGGCGGGGCCGAGCTGCATCAGGAGCGCTGGGTCCCGCCACCAGCCGGTCAAGTCCGCCAGACGGTGCTCGTCGGTGCGATCCCCTCGCCAGGCGAACGCGTCCTTCAGCCGCTCACGGATGTCCACGCTGACGCTCATCCCAGCATGGTGCCGTGCTGTAGCAGACGGACTCGGAATGCCACTCCGCCGGGCTCGGTGCGGTCAACCGCCGATGTCTCTGAGCGGCCCCCTCATGGACAGGTCCATGAGGCCACGTCTGACCTGGGACCATTCCGGTCTTGACGAGCGACCCCCGACCGAACTGGTACGCCGTGCGGTGCGTCTTCGCCGTGGGATGGCCACCCGAGGCGGCAGGGAGAACCTACGAGGAACGCATCACCCTGTGGCAGGCGGGGACCGTCGAAGAAGCGATCGAGCGCGCTGAGGCCGAGGCGCAGCAGTACGCCGCGGCCATCGACGAGGCGCCATCAACCTATCTCGGGCTTGCGCAGTCGTTCCATCTCTTGGAATCGCCGTCCGACGGTGCAGAGGTGTTCTCCCTCATGCGCACGAGCGACTTGAAGCCCTCGGCTTACCTGAACGGGTACTTCGATACTGGAGGCGAACGGCAGCAACAGTCGCCCTGAGCGGCCCATTATCGCCACCGAACCGGTGGCCGCTGATCTGCAAAGTCTCCCGGGCTAGGTGATCATGGTCGCGTGACGGACTCGGACCGAGCAGGCCTGCGGCAGCGGAGAACGCGCCTGTGGTTCGGCGGGCTGTTCGCCTGGTTGTGCGTCGGAATCGTCGTCTCAGAGTTCCGCGACCCGCCCTTCGATCCAGTCCGAGTGCTTTTCAACCTCGTCCTTGCCACCTTGATGGCATGGTTCTTGGCTTGGCTCTTCGTGAAGGTCTCGCGGAACAAGAGCTGACCTCCTTGAACCGTTCCCACATCCTGGCTTGCTTCCCGTAGCTGACCTCCCGCGGTCGTGGGTGGCGGGGGAAGGGTGGGTCGAAGGCCCATCCCGTAGGGACGCGCAGCGCCCTTCCGGCGGCGCCCACGGCCGTGATCATGGGCGGCGGGGAGGGGGCCCTTGTGCCGGCGGCGGGCGCTCGGCCGCGGTGCCTACCGCTTTGTCACCCCAGCTCGACCTTGCGACGTCGGGCGCCCGTTCCCGGCGCGCAGTCGAGCCCGAGCAGAACTTCGGGTCGCTGACCTGCGGGGTGACTTCGCCTTGAACGTTCCTCGGCCACCTTCAGCGCATCGCCTGACCCGAGGCTGCAGGAGGTGGACGGCGGTGATGTCGTTGCACAAGCTGTCGGCCGGGTCGGGCTACACGTATCTGAGCCGGCAGGTGGCCGCCGGTGATGTCACCGCCCGTGGCCATGGGTCGCTGGGCGCCTACTACGAGCAGCGCGGGGAGTCCCCCGGCGTCTGGCTCGGCGGCGGCCTGGCGTCGTTGGGCGGCGGCCCGCGAGCGGGGGATCCGGTATCGGAGGCGCAGATGCTCGCCCTCTTCGGACGAGGCCACCACCCAGGCGCCGCCACCCTGGCCGGTGTGGCCGGGCAGCCCGCTGGCGGCCCGGGGTCCGTGCAGCTGGGGGCGCCGTACGTCACGATCGGGCCGCGAGTGTCGGTGGCCGGCTATGACCTGACGTTCTCGCCGGTGAAGAGCGTCTCGGCCATGTGGGCGCTGGCCGACTCAGACATCGCCGCCCAGGTCGAGGCCGCCCATACGTCCGCTTTCACCGACACCATCGGCTGGCTCGAGCGCACCGCGGTCTACACCCGCCTCGGCGCCGGCGGGCTCCGGCAAGTCGACGTCACCGGACTGCTCGCGGTCGCCTTCACCCACCGGGACTCCCGCAACGGCGACCCCGATCTGCACACCCACGTCGCCATCTCCAACAAGGTCCGCACCCTGGACAGCCGGTGGCGCGCTCTGGACGGCCGCGCCCTGCACGCCGCAGCGGTCGCGGCATCAGAGCGGTACAACACCCGGCTGGAAGCCCAGCTGGTCCAGCGGCTGGGCGTCACCTTCACCGACCGACCTACCCGGCCCGGGCTGCGCCCGGTACGGGAGCTGGTTGGCGTCCCGGCCGAGCTGCTCGCGGCGTGGTCGACCCGGCGGGCGCAGATCACCACCGGCCACGCTCAGCTGCTGGACCGGTTCCAGGCCACCTACGGACGTGAGCCCACCACCGCCGAAGGCCACGCACTGGCTCAGCAGGCCACCCTGGCCACTCGGCCGGCCAAGCAGGGCCCGCGCAGTGAGGCCGAGCAACGCCGAACCTGGCGCACCCAGGCCGACCACGTGCTCGGCGCCGACACCGCCGGGAATGTCCCCGACCAGGTTGTCCACCAGCAGCCTGCCGCGTCCCACCTCGATCCCGGATGGGCGGTCCGCGCCGCCGGGACCGCCGTAGGCACCGTCTCCGCGCAGCGGGCGGTGTTCACCAGCCACCACTTACGGGCCGAACTGGAACGGCTCGCCCGCACCGATCGGATCCCCCTGCATGCGCTGGACACGGCGATCGACGAGGCGCTGACGGTCGCGGTCTCGGCTGACCTGTCACTGCGGCTTGACCGCGAACCCGATCGGGACCGCCTCCTGGCCGACATGGATGTCCTCGAGCCGGCTGGACTGCGCCGCCGGGACGGCAGCAGCGTCTACGCCACCGCGCACACCCAGTTGTTCACCACCCCGGAGCTGCTGGCCGCCGAACAGCGGATCCTCGCTAGCGCGGAGCACACCGACGGCCACTGGATCCCGGCCGGGCTGATCGAACTCGCCCTACTGGAGAGTCGCCTCGCCGGCCGACCACTGAACGCCGGGCAACAGGCGATGGTCCGCGAACTGGCCACCTCCGGGCGACGGGTGCAGGTCGCGATCGCTCCGGCCGGCACCGGCAAGACCACCGCCTTGGGCATCCTGGCTGCCGCCTGGACCGACGCCGGCGGCACCGTTCTCGGCGCCGCACCCTCCGCGGTCGCCGCCAACGAGCTCAGGAAGGCGACCGGGCATCTGGCAGTCACCCTCGCGTCTGCACTACGAACGATCGATGCCAGCCGAGACGGTGTCGGCGAGGTGGCTTGGATCGCCGGCGTGCCGTTGGGCCCACAGGTGCTGGTGGTGGTCGACGAGGCCGGGATGGCCGCCACCACCGACCTCGCCGGCCTCATCGACGCGGTCACCGACGCCGGGGGATCGGTGCGACTGGTCGGTGACACCGCTCAGCTGTCCTCCCCCGCCGCCGGCGGCATCCTCCACGACCTCGTCCGCGCCCACGGTGGCGTGGAGCTGGACACCCCGGTCCGATTCACCGACCCCAAGGAGGCCCAGGCGACGCTAGCCATTCGTGCCGGGGAGCCCGACGGGCTGGCCTTCTACGCCGAACGGGGCCGCATCCACATCCCCGCCAACACCCTTGGGACTGAACAGTCCGTCCCGGAGGCAGCGGAGCGCGCTGATCCTGAACGGGGCGCTTTCGGCGACGCGGTGGACTCTGCGCTGGCCGGCTGGGCGGCCGACCGCGCCGCCGGCCAGGACAGCATGCTGCTGGCCGGCAGCAACACCTTGGTGGCCGAGCTGAACGCGCGTGCGCGCGCCGCACGTCTGGCCGGCACCGCAGACACGGGCCAGCCGGAGGTCGGGCTACGGGACGGCACCGCTGCGTCGGTCGGGGACGTCGTCCTGGCCCGGCACAACCAACGTGACCTGCCCATCACCGCCACCGAATGGGTCAAGAACGGCGATCGGTTCACCGTCACGGGCCTCACCGGCGACGGCGGCCTGCGTGTCCGGCACGCCCCCACCCGCCGGCAGCTCACCCTGCCCGCGGCTTACGTCACCGAGCACCTGCAGCTGGGCTACGCCGCCACCATCCACCTCGCCCAGGGCGCCACCGTCGACACCACCCACGCGCTGCTGACCGGCACCGAGAACCGCGAACAGCTCTACGTCGCACTGTCCCGCGGCCGGTCAGCCAACCACCTGTACCTGTCCCCCGGCCCGGTCGACAACGAGGACCCGGCACACCCCGCGCTGACCTTCGCCCGCCAAACCAACAACGCGCCCAGGGACCCGCTGGAGCTGCTGCGCGGAGTGCTGGACCGCACCGACCAACGACCTTCGGCCACCAGCACCCTCACCGATGCCGCCGACCCCGGCCGGCAACTGCACGCCGCCGTCGAGCGCTACCTCGACGCCCACGCCCTCGCCAAAGGCCAGGGATCGCGCCCCAACGAGCAGGCCGCCAGCGGTGGGCCGCTGCCCTGGCTACCGCCACCCCCCGAACCTGACCCGGGAGCCCCCGACCGCGGCGAACTGGCTGAGTACGTCCAGCAACGCGCCGACCTCGTGCACTCCCTGGCCGCGACCATCACCGCCGACCATCTCCCCGACACCGTCTGGGCTGACCAGCTGCGCCAATCCGACCCGGGCCTGGCCCGGCGGCTTGCCGTCTGGCGAGCCGCCACCGGCGCCACCGACCACCTCTACCCCGTCGGCCCCACGACTCCCCTGCACCCGAGGTGCGCGCCCAGCTCCAGATACAGCTCACCGCCCACCTGTCCCGCCACGGCGACGATCTCGACCGAGGGCTGGACGACGGACCTGTCCTCACCCGGCCTCTCGAACGCATTCGCACGTCACCCGCTGGCCACCGCCCAGCCTGCGGCCCCAGCCGATGAACCCGGTGACCATGACGTCGCAGCCAGCCCGCCCGCTTCCCCGACCAGCCGGACCGACTGACTTTCACACGCCGGATGTCACCAAGCGGCCCTGACGGACGCCTGTACAAGCCGAGGAGGCCCAAGCCGGTAGCCGACCGGCGCCTCAACCGTCCGCCCAGGAGCCAGCGTGACCACGACCAGACCTCGACCGTCCGTCAAGGCCGGCGACCAGCTCCACGACGTCGATAGCGCCGCCGACTACCTGCGCTCCGGACGACGCCTTATCTACCGCCTCGTCTCCGAACGCCGGGTCACCTTCACCTACGCCGGTCGATCACTGCGCTTCTGGCAGTCCGACCTCGACGCCTACCTGGACGCCCAAACGGTCAAGCCGTTGAACCCGCCCGTGGGCCGACGATGACAACGCGTCCACAGGCCGGTTCGGCGTCGGACCCGGCTTGTCCACAGAAGCGCCTTGGTGCCTTGGCACGTCGATGGGGTCACGCTTGAGTCGGGGCGTGCGCAAGCGGACGGCGTTCGGCGCCGTGGACCAGCTGCCGTCCGGCAAGTGGCGAGCTCGCTGCACCGGACCCGATGGACGGCGACGCACGCGGATCTTTCCTACGAAGACCGACGCACGCGCGTGGCTGGCGACTCAGCAGGCCGACACTGTCCGCAAGACCTGGCGAGCACCAGAGCTCGGGCGGCGCAGCGTCGGGCAATACGCCGCCGACTACCTGGCCAGAGACGACCTTCGCGAGTCCACGCGCAGCCTGTACGTGGGGCTCTGGAAGCACCACCTGGTCGACCGCTGGGCTGACGTGTCGGTCGGGGACGTAACCTCCGCCGACGTCCGCGCCTGGCACACCGCAGCTGCAAAAGGCACCGGGCCCACGGCCTTGGCACAGAGCTACCGGTTGCTCCGCTCCCTGCTCAACGTAGCGGTCAACGACGAGGTGCTCGCCAGCAACCCGTGCCACCTGCGCAACGCCGGGACGCCGCGAGCTGCCCGACCGTCACGCTCGCTGACGGTCGCCGAGGTGCAGGCTCTGGCCGCGGCAGTGCCCCGGCGGTACAGCACGCTCGTCGAGGTCCTGGCCTTCGGTGGTCTGCGGTTCGGTGAGGCCACCGCACTGCGGCGCTGCGACGTGCTGGACGGCGGCCGGCTGCGGGTCGAGCGTTCGGTCCGGTACGTCGACGGTCGGTGGCTGGTCGGTGAGCCGAAGACGGCCGCCGGCCGCCGAACGGTGTCCCTGCCCGCGCGGGTGGCCGACAGCCTGGTCCGCCACCTCGCCGAATTCGTACCTGACGCTGAGGACGCGATCGTCTTCAGCACCGCCAGCGGGTCTTTTCTCTCCGGCGCCAACTTCGGCCAGACCTTCCGACGAGCGGTGACGAAGTGCGGCCTGCCGTCGGTCCGGCCGCACGAGCTGCGGCACACGGGAGCGACGCTGGCCGCCGCGACCGGCGCCACCACCAAGGAACTGATGCGACGCATGGGCCACAGCTCTCCCGATGCTGCGCTGCTCTACCAGCACGCCGTCGACGAACGCGACGGCGACATCGCACGGGCGCTCGACGCCATGCTCGCGGGCCACTAGGTCACGTGGAGGTCATGAACGATCTCCGAGAGACCTCATCATCAGGCTGAGCAGCGCGTTTGCCCAGTACCGGAGCAGCTTCCCAAGCTGACAGTGCGAGTTCGATTCTCGTCACCCGCTCTCCACTGCCCTGCCCGTCCACCGGCCCGTTCCGGCACGATGGTCGCCGTGAGCAGCGCACCCCCCGCCGCCCGGGTCGGCCTTCGGACGGCCTCCCACGGGCGAACTGGCCCCTGCCGAGCTGGAGCGGCTCCGCGCCTTCCTGGACGCTTCCTTCGCGGGCTCCTTCGATGACGACGACTGGTCGCACGCGCTCGGCGGCGTGCACGTGCTGGCCGGTGTGGACGGCGAGCTGGCCGGCCACGCCGCGGTCGTCGGCCGCCAGCTGATCGCCGGTGAGCAGACGCTGCGCACCGGCTACGTCGAGGCGGTCGCCACCGCGCTGATGGAGACCGCCGAACGACTGGTCGCCGGGCGGCTCCGAGCTCGGCACGCTGGCCGCGAGCGAGAACGGCGTCCAGCTCTACCTGCGCCGCGGCTGGCTGCCCTGGCATGGCCCGCTGGCCGCCCTGACCCCGACCGGCATCATGGCCACCCCGGACGAGCGGGTGTTCGTGCTGCCGACGCCGGCGACGGCGACCTGGATCCCGGCGGTCGGCTGGTCTGCGACTGGCGTCGCGGCGAGCTGTGTCGATCCCGTAGCTCTCCGCCGCGACACGCCCGATCCGCCGCCGTTCCTAGACCTCCGCCACTCGGAACGCAGGCGTCCGGGCCCTAGGGCGTGTCTCCCGGATCTTGGGTGTCAGGTGGTCGAAGGTGGGTTCATGACGCGGACTGGTGTGCTCTCGGATGATGTGTGGGCGCGAGTAGAGCCACATCTGCCCAGCTCAGCGGGCCAACGGGGTGGCCGATGGGCTGATCACCGGATGGTGATCGAGGCGATCGCCTGGCGGTACCGCACCGGGTCGCCGTGGCGGGATCTGCCGGAGTGCTTCGGGCCGTGGCAGACGGTGTGGAAACGCCATGACCGGTGGGCCGCCGACGGCACCTGGGACCGGCTGCTGACGGAGTTCAGCGCCGACGCCGACGTGGCCGGTGAGCTGGACTGGGTGGTG
>NZ_FNOZ01000011.1 GCF_900107175.1 Modestobacter sp. DSM 44400
CGTCCGGCCTGGCAGGACCGCCGGCCCAGTGGGGACCGGCCCGAGCGGACCGGGGCGCCACGTCGCGATATCGACGACCGCCGACCGCCGCGGACGGCGCAGGACCGGCCCGGTTGGCAAGACCGTCGTCCCGGCGGTGGTCGGCCCACCGACGACGCATCGGAGCGCCGTCCCAGCGGGCCGTCGATCCCCGAGTGGGTCGACGTCCGCGAGCTCGATCCGGCTGTCCGGTCGGCCCTGCGCGGCCTGGACTCCCGCAACGCCGACACGGTCGCCCAGCACCTGGTCGCCGCTGGCGGCCTCGTCGACGACGACCCGGAGCTCGCCCTCCAGCACGCCCGCGCCGCCCGGGACCGTGCCTCCCGCATCGCCGCCGTCCGTGAGGCCGTCGGCGTCGCCGCCTACCACGCCGACGACTTCGCCGAGGCTGCCCGGGAGCTGCGCGCGTACCGGCGGATGAGCGGGGACGAGAGCTACCGCGCCGTCCTGGCCGACTGCGAGCGCGCGCTGGGACGGCCGGACAGCGCGCTTCGACTCGTGTTCGAGGCGCTGGCCCACGACCCGGGCGCGGAGGAGGTCATCGAGCTCCGGCTGGTCGAGTCCGGCGCTCGGCACGACCTCGGCGAGCTGCCGGCAGCGCTGCTGGTGCTCGAGACCGCGCTCGGTGGCCGGCCCACCCCCGTCTCTCTGGGGCACGCCGAGCTCGGCGTGCTGCGGCTCGCGACGGCCTATGCCGACCTGCTCGAGGAGCAGGGCGATGAGGAGCTCGCGGCCGAGTGGTTCGGTGCCATCGCGGCCGCGGACCCCGACGATCTGACCGGTGTCTCCGCCCGCTTCGGAGACGACGTGGACGAGGGCACGGACGACGCCGTCGGTGACACGGATGACGCGGACGACGCCGTCGGTGACACGGATGACGCGGACGACGCCGTCGGTGACACGGATGACGCGCCGCCCGCGCCGTCCGAGGGGACCCACGAGACTCGGGACGACCCGGCGGAAGGACTCGACGAGGACGCCGCTGCCCTCGGCGACGAGGTGCACCCCGACGACATCGAGGCCGAGGTGGCCGAGCTGCTCGGCGAGGCACCGCCGTCGCGTGCGGCGCTGGAGTTCGATCACAGCAGGTTGTTCCAGGAGGCCCCCGGACAGGCGGCCGATCCCGAGCCGGAGCGGGAGGAGCAGCACCCTCCGACAGACTGAGCTGGACCGTCCACACCGGCCGGCGTCGTCCACAGATCCACGGCGGCGCTGGCCGCTGCAGGCCGGTGCGGCGAGGCTCGCGCCATGAGCCTGTCAGTCATCGACCGGAACGACGTCGTGCTGCGTGGACGCCTTTCGGCGCCACCCGAGCTGCGACCCATGCCCAGCGGCGACACCTTGCTGCTGTTCAAGCTCGTGGTGCGTCGCGAGCAGTCACGCCCCCGGGGCGCCAAGTCCGACGTCATTACCTGCGTCAGTTACCTGCCCGCGCTCCAGCGGTACGCCGCGGCGTGGACCGCCGACGACGTGGTGGAGGTGGAGGGCGTCCTCCAGCGGCGCTTCTGGCGCACTCCCACCGGCACGGCCGTGGCCTACGAGGTCAACTGCCGCCGCGGGCGCAAGGTGACGCGCTTTGCCCAGCGGGCGCCCCGATCGGCGTGAGAGCCCTGCTGCCGGCTCAGCCGCCGTGCGGTCGCAGCACCAGCCCGGTGCGCGGCTTCGGCACGAACAGCGTGGACTTGCGGGGCATGCGCGCGCCGGCGCGGGCCACCGCGGCCACGTCCGCCGGCGAGGGGGAGTGCAGCAACACCGCGACCCCGGCCCGCTCCCGGCCCAGCTGCAGCGCTTCGGCGACGTCGTGCGCCACCAACACCGACGCGGGGTCGTCCCGGCGGCCCCACAAGCGGCCGAACAGCCCGTGGTGGGCGAGCACCACGTCCAGCCCGCGCCACGCGGTTGGCGCCTCGGCAGGGATCGCGTCCAGCACCGCGGGTGCGGGCGAGGTCAGCTCGGCGACCCGGGTGCCGTCGGTGACCAGGAAGCCGACGCGGCCGCCGGTCGTCGTCCACCTGTCGACGACGGCCACCACGTCCCCGTCGGCGGGGGTGCGGTCGGACACCTGGAACCCGTCGGCGGCGGTCGCCAGCGCGGTATCCAGGGCCAGGTCGGGCACCACGCGGTGGATCGCCCGCACCTGCAGTCCGCCGGGACCCATCGGCGTGACCAGTGACAGCACGGCCCCGGAGTCGACGTGGCCGCTGCGCTGGTGCTCGCGAGCGGCGGCGAAGCGGTGGTGACCGTCGGCGATGACCGCCCGTGTACCGGCCAGCGCCCGCACGAGGCGGTCCAGCACGGCGGGGTCAGTGACCCGCCACAGCCGGTGGGTGACCCCGTCGGGGTCGGCCACCTGCAGTGTCGGGGCGGACGCCCCGGTCGCCACGGTCAGGGCGGTCACCTCGTCGTCGGGGTCGTGCGCCAGCACGATCGGCTCCAGGTCGGTGTGCGTGGCAGCCAGCAGCGCCCGACGGCCCTCGACCGCCGGGGCGAAGGTGTCCTCGTGCGGCAGGACAGCGCTGGACCCGGACCGGGGCAGGCCGACCGCACCCAGCCAGCCGGTCGTGGGCCCGGACCCGGGCGCGGCCATCTCGTACCGCCACAGTGCGGGCAGGGCGTCGCGGTCGAGGACGCCCTGGTCCAGCCAGTCGCGCAGGGTGCCGGCTGCCGTCTCGGCCGAGCCGGGCCCCACCATCGCCGCGTCCGTTCTCTCGCCGCCTGCGCGCTCGACGTGGGGCAGGATAAGGCGGACGATGTTGTGCGGGTCAGCGGCGGCCAGCCGGTTCCGGCCCGCGGCGGTCACCAGGTCGTAGGCCGGGGAACTCACCCGTGCGAGGTCCGCCGGGTCGTGCTGCCGATAGGTGAGCGCCCGGAACGGTCGGACGTCGAGGCCGCCTGCCCCGGAGGGCGGGTCGGCCGCCGGAGACGGGGGCACGACATCGATGGTAGGAGTGCGCCGGTCGGAAGGTCGGGGCCGCACCCCGTCCGGGCGTCCCGGCCGGTCCTGCGGACGTCCGGGGAGCGGAGGCGTACTGGGGAGGAGCGGCGGTGTCGGAGTCGGAGGAGCCGGAGGGCGGCGTCTACGAGTGGTACCGGCGGGGGCTGAAGCTGCTCACCGACGGTCACCCGGACGCCGCGGCCACCCTGCTGGACCGGGTTGCCGCCGCCGAACCCACGTCCCGCAGCGTGCTGGAGGCACTGGCCCGGGCGCAGTACGACGCCGGCCGGTACCAGGAGGCGATGGGCAGCTTCGGCCGGCTCGTCGCGAGCAACCTGACCGACGACTACGCACACTTCGGTCTGGGGCTCTCCGCCAGCCGGGCCGGTGAGCTCGAGCGCGCCGCCGAGCACCTCGCGCTCGCCGTCGCCATGCGGCCCGACGCCGGCCACTACGCCCGGGCGCTGCGCGGGGTCCGGGCCCGCCGTGGTGCGATCGCCGAGTGACGACCTCGCCGCACGCCCCGATCCATGGACTGCTCCGATGAGCGCCGACCGCGCTCCGGCGTCGCTCGCCGCCGGCACCTCCACGCCGCCGACCCAGGTGTTCGACGTGGCGCTGCTCGACCTCGACGGCGTCGTCTACGTCGGCCCGGCCGCCGTGTCCGGCGTCCCGGAGGTGCTGGGCGAGGCCCGCCGCGACGGGATGCGGCTGGCCTACGTCACCAACAACGCCGCCCGCACGCCGCAGCAGGTTGCGGCGCACCTGACCGAGCTCGGGGTCCCGGCCGAGCCCGGCGAGATCATCACCAGCTCGCAGGCGGCGGCCACGGTCGTGGCCGAGCGGATGGGCCCGGGCGCCCGCGTCCTGGCCGTGGGCGGCCCCGGTGTCGCCGCCGCCCTGACCGCCGCCGGGCTCACGGTCGTCGAACAGGCCGAGGACGAACCGGTTGCCGTCGTGCAGGGCTACGGCCCGGGCGTGGACTGGGCCCAGCTGGCCGAGGCGGTCGTCGCCGTCCGCGGCGGCGCGCGGCACGTGGCCACCAACGCCGACGCCACCATCCCCTCGCCGCGGGGGGTGCTCCCGGGCAACGGAGCGCTTGTCGGGGTGGTGAGCGCCGTCACCGGTCAGCAGCCGCTCGTCACCGGCAAGCCAGACCCGGCCATGCACGCCGAGTGCGTGCGCCGGACCGGCGCCCAGCGTCCGCTGGTCGTCGGGGACCGGCTCGACACCGACATCGAGGGCGCCTCCCGGGCCGGGGCGACCAGCCTGCTGGTGTTCTCCGGCGTCACCGAGCCGGCCGGTCTGCTCGCTGCCGGCCCCCGCCACCGTCCCGACCTGTTGGCCCGGGACGCCGGCGGGCTGCTGACCGCCCATCCGGCGGTCAACGCGGTCAACGGTGGCTGGCGTTGCGGACGCTGGGTGGCCACAGCCGATGGGGAGGACCGGCTGACCCTCGCCCTCGCCGCCGAGGATGGGACGGTCGGCGCGCCCGTGGATGACCTGTACGGGCTCCGGGCCCTGGCGGTGGCGCACTGGGCGCGCACCGGTGAGGAGGCCCGACCGGCCGCGGTGTCAGCCGCCGACGACGACGCCGCCCGGGCCCTGGCCGACTGGGGGCTCGGCGGGCGATGACGACCGTCCGGGCGTACGAGGTGGTGCGGGGCCCGGCGGCCCGAGGGTCAGAGCAGGGAGCGCAGCCGCAGCATGTCGCGCAGCCCGGCCTCCAGCTTCACCCGTCCGCTGGCCCACGCCGGCGTGAAGGAGAGCTCACCGCTGGTCAGCGCGAGCAGGTCGTCGCTGGCCATCGTCAGTCGGATGTCGGCCTTTGGAACCATCGGTCCGTCCGGCACCGCCGTCATGTCGTGCACCGCGCCGGTGGCCAGCCGGCCCCGGACCACCTGGCCCAGGTCGGTCAGCCGGCACGACACCGACCGGTCCAGCCCGCGGGCCGCGTCGGCGGAGGCCAGCTTGCCGACGAAATCCTCCAGGGCGGTCATGCACTGTTCGAGTGTCGCCACGTGCGGGGTGCCCCCTTGTCCGGACCGGTCGCCGACGCTGCGTCCGCGCGGCCGGATCGCGACGCTACCGCCCACCGGACGACCCGGCGCGATCACCGCCGGCGGTCCCCCGACGCCGCCGCGGGATCGAGGATGCGTCGCACCCGGCCGGTAGCCTCCGGCAGGAGCCCGACCGAGGCGCTGAGGCACGCGACGACGCGGAGGAGAACACGATGAGCCAGCCCGCAGGAGTCCGTCCGGTGCCCGGTCCGCCGCCGGTCCCGCCCGCACCGCCGGCCGGGCTGGCCCCGGACGCGTCCGAGTCCGCTCCTGTGGCTGCTCCCCAGACGCCGGCTGACCTGGCTGACCTGGCTGACCGTCCGGTTGTCGAGCACGTCGCGGTGTTCGAGGCCGAGCACGACCGGCTGCGGCGTGAGCTGTCGACCATCGACCAGCTCTGATGGCCCGACGCAGCAGGCTCGACGCCGAGCTCGTGCGGCGCGGGCTGGCCCGCTCACGCGAGGACGCCGTCGCCCTGATCTCCGAGGGCAGGGTGCTGGTATCCGGTCAGGCGGCCACCAAGCCCGCCACCGGGGTCGAGGCCGACACTCCGGTCGTCGTCCGCACCGACCCCGACCGGCCACGCTGGGTCTCCCGTGGCGCCCACAAGCTGCTGGGTGCCCTGGCGGCGTTCCCGGTCGAGGTCGCCGGCCGCCGGGCACTGGATGCCGGCGCGTCCACCGGTGGCTTCACCGAGGTGCTGCTGAGCCGGGACGTCCGTGAGGTGGTCGCGGTCGACGTCGGCTACGGCGAGCTCGCCTGGTCCTTACGCACCGACGAGCGGGTGGTCGTGCACGAGCGCACCAACGTGCGGGAACTGACCCCGGAGGGCATCGGCGGTCCGGTCGACCTGGTGGTGGCCGACCTGTCGTTCATCTCGTTGCGCCTGGTTCTGCCCGCGCTCACCTCCTGCACCCGGCCCGACGCCGACCTGGTGCCGATGGTCAAGCCGCAGTTCGAGGTCGGCCGGCAGCGGCTGGGTGCCGGCGGGGTGGTCCGCTACCCCGGGCTGCGCGCCGAGGCGGTGCTCACCGTGGCCCAGGCGGCCGCCGAACTCGGTTGGGGCACCGCCGGCGTGGTGGCCAGCCCACTGCCGGGCCCGGCCGGCAACGTGGAGTTCTTCCTGTGGCTGCGCCGGGACGCCCCACCCCCGGAGCACACTGACGTCGATCGAGCAGTCGAGGAGGGGCCACGGTGAGCGAGCTCGCGAGGTCATCCAGATGTCCAGCCCGTCGGGCACCGCGCCGACGGGCGCCGGCGAGGAGAACATGTGAGTGAGCTTGCGAGCTCACCGACGAGCACAGCAGCGCCGCGAACGCGGTCGACGAGCGCCACCGAGGAGAACATGTGAGTGAGCTTGCGAGCTCACCGACGAGCACAGCAGCGCCGCGAACGCGGTCGACGAGCGCCAGCGAGGAGAACACGTGAGCGACTGCACCCCGCCGTCCGATCAGCCGTCGTCCGGTCCGACGACCCGACGGGTGCTGCTCGCCGTGCACACCGGCCGCGTTGACATCGTCGAGCTCGCCCGCGCCTCCGCAGAGCGGCTGGCCAAGGCCGGGATCGTGGTGCGGGTCCTGGACGACGAGTCGGAGGCGCTGGCCATTCCCGACGCCGAGGTGTGCGCCTTCGGGCCGGAGGCCGCCCAGGATGCCGAGATCGTGCTGGTGTTCGGCGGCGACGGGACCTTCCTGCGCGCCGCCGAACTGGGCCGCGCCACGAACGCCGCGCTGGTCGGGGTGAACCTGGGCCGGGTCGGCTTCCTCGCCGAGACCGAGCCGGAGTCCATCGAGGACATGCTGACGGCCGTGGAGGCCTGCCACTACGAGGTGGAGGAGCGCCTGACCATCGAGGTGTCGGTGCTGGACGCCACCGGGCTGCGCACCGGCGGCACCTGGGCCCTCAACGAGGTGTCGGTGGAGAAGGTGGAGCGCTCGCGGGTCCTGGACGTCGTGCTCGCCATCGACGGTCACCCGCTGACCAGCTTCGGCTGCGACGGCATCCTGTGCGCCACGCCCACCGGGTCGACGGCCTACGCCTTCTCCGCCGGCGGCCCGGTCATCTGGCCCGACGTCGACGCGCTGCTGGTCGTGCCCACCAACGCCCACGCCCTCTTCGCCCGGCCGCTGGTCACCTCACCGACGTCGGTGCTCACCGTCGCGGTGCCGCCGGACGGGACCAGGGCGCGGGTCTCGGCCGACGGACGCCGGATGGTCGACGTGCCCGAGGGCGGTCGCGTCGAGGTCCGCCGCTCCGACCGGCCGGTCCGCATCGCCCGGGTCAACCCCACCGCGTTCGGCGACCGGCTGGTGGCCAAGTTCGGGCTGCCGGTCCGCGGCTTCCGAGACGCTCGGTCGCACGGTCCCGGGCACGAGGCGCCCACCTCCGGGTGCAACGTGCTCGACCGCGACATCACGACCGCCCACGGCGTCATCGGCGCCGGGGAGGAGGCGGTGACCGGTGGCGACCCGGATGGCGGGGCGTGAGCCCGCGACCCGGGCGGCGCCGAGGACAGCCGCGCCCGCCCGCCGCCCTGCGTCCGAGGGCGCCGAGTCCGAGGGCGCCGAGTCCGAGGGCGCCGAGTCCGAGGGCGCCGAGTCCGAGGGCGCCGAGTCCGAGGGCGCCGAGTCCGAGGGCGCTGTGTCCCACGGTGTCCGGCCCCAGGGCGTCGTCCGCAACGGTGCCCTCGCCGAGCTGCACATCCACGGCCTCGGGGCGATCGACGACGTCACGCTGGAACTCGGCCCGGGACTGACGGTGGTCACCGGGGAGACCGGCGCCGGCAAGACGATGGTCGTCACCGGGCTGACGTTGCTCTTCGGCGGCCGCGCCGACCCCGGCCGGGTCCGGGCCGGCGGGCGCGCCGGCGTCGAGGGGCGCCTGGTACTGCCGGCCGACTCACCGGTCTGGGCGCGCGCTGCCGACGCCGGCGCGGAGCCCGACGAGGACGGCGCCCTGATCCTGGCCCGCACGGTGAGCGCCGAGGGTCGCTCCCGGGCGCACCTGGGCGGCCGCAGCGTGCCGGTCGGGGTGATCGCCGAGCTCGCCGAGGACCTGCTCGCCGTGCACGGCCAGACCGACCAGCTGCGGCTCACCCGCCCGGCCGAGCAGCGCCGCGCACTCGATCGCTACGCCGGCCCCGCCCACCTGGGCCTGCTGGAGGAGCACCGCGTCGCGTACGCCCGCTGGCGGCAGCTGGCCGACGACCTGGACCGCCGGCGCAGCCAGGCCCGTGAGTTGGCACAGACCGCCGACGTCCTGCGGCACGGGCTGGAGGAGATCTCCGCGGTGGCGCCGGAACCGGGGGAGGACGAGGCGCTCGACGCCCAGGCCGCCCGGCTCGGGGACGCAGATGCCCTGCGCGCTGCCGCCGACGAGGCCCGGCTGTCGCTGGTCGGCGACGTGACCGGCGACCTCGGCGGAGGGGAGTTCCCGCAGGACGCCACCACGTCGCTGGCGGTCGCCGAACGGGCTCTGGCCGGCTCCAACGACCCGGCGCTCGTCCTGCTGGCCCAGGACCTCGCCGACGCCGTCGCCGTGGTGTCCGACGTCGCCGTCCAGCTGGCCGGGTACGTGGCCGACCTGGACGCCGATCCCGCGCGGCTGGCCGAGGTGCTCGACCGGCGGGCCGTGATCACCGCCCTGGTCCGCAAGTACGCCGACGCGGGGGAGGGGCTGGCCGGGGTACACGCGTGGGCCGCCGAAGCCGCGGACCGGCTGTCCCAGCTCGACGTCTCCGACGAGGCGCTGGAGGCGCTCACCGTCGCCCGGGACGCCGCGCGGGCGGAACTCGCCGAGCTGTCCGCCCGGGTGACCGTGGGCCGGACGGCCGCGGCCGAGGGGTTCGCGGCCGAGGTCGGCACGGAGTTGGCCGGCCTGGCGATGAAGAGCGCCCAGGTGTCCTTCCGCATCGACAGCGACCCCGGGCACCCCGGCCCCGAGGGTGTCGACGAGGTGGCGCTGCTGCTCTCCCCGCACCCGGGCGCGCCGCCCCGGCCAGTCCACAAGGGCGCGTCCGGCGGCGAGCTCTCCCGGGTGATGCTGGCCATCGAGGTCGTCTTCGCCGGCGCCGACCCGGTGCCGGTCATGGTGTTCGACGAGGTCGACGCCGGCGTGGGCGGTCAGGCCGCCGGCGAGATCGGACGCCGGCTGGCCCGGCTGGCCCGCGACCACCAGGTCGTCGTGGTCACCCACCTCGCCCAGGTCGCCGCGTTCGCCGACAACCACCTGGTCGTCGACAAGTCACCGGACACCGCGCAGGGTGTCACCGCCACTGACATCCGCGCCGTCGCCGGCGAGGACCGGGTGCGCGAGCTGGCCCGGATGCTGTCCGGTCTGACCGACAGCGACACCGGTCAGGCACACGCCCGGGAGCTGCTGGCCGTCGCCACCGACGGGCGCTGACCGGGGGGCCGTAACGGTCCCCTCCAGGCGTTCTTGAGCTCGCTGGGGTTCGGCGAAGTCGGCCCCGTCCCGGGCTTCCCTGAGCTGGCGAAGGGATGCGGGACGGGGTCCTTCTGCTTCTTCAGCGCCGCTTGGCGTACCCGGCCAGCCCGAACTGCAGCAGTGCCAGCCCGCGCTCGCCCCGGGTCTGCAGCTCCGCGACCAGCTCCGGGCCCGACGCCCCGGCCAGGACCCGGTCGCGGGCGTGCTCCATGAGCGCCGAGTACAGCCCCAGCACCGAGTTGGCCGCCAGCCACGGCTCGAGGACCCCCTCCGCCGGGCGCGTCTCCACGGTGATCTGCTCGGCCAGGGCGTCGGTCAGTGTGCCGAGGATCTCCCGTTCCCGCGCCTGCAGGATGCGACTGCCCCGCACCACCCGGGCCATCTCCGCGACGCCGGTGGCCGCCGCCGGTGAGCCCAGTTGGCTGATCGCCGTCACCACGAACGCGCCCGCTGCCGCGGCCACCGACTCCCCGGCCGGGCGGCGGCGGACCGCCTCCACCAGCGCGGCCCGCATCGGCGGGTCGGCCTCGAAGACCAGCCCCTCCTTCACCGGGAAGTGGTTGAATACCGTCTTCTCCACCACGCCGGCGCGCTGGGCGATCTGCTGCACGCTGACGGCGTCGAAGCCGCGCTCGCTGAACAGCGCCGCGGCGGCGTCCACGATCGCCTCGCGGGTCTGCTGGTGGCGCACCTCCCGTTTGTTGGGCCCCCGCCGGGCCCGTCGACGCCCCAGCCGGCGCGGTGCCGGCTCGGCGGGCGCCTGCGCCGGCCCCTGGTCAGCGGCCGGCGGCGCGGTGTCGGTCGCCGCGCGCACGCCCGCCTCGGCGACAGCGGGGACGCTCGGCTCGTCCTCGGGCTCGACCGCCGGCTCGGGAACCGGAACGGCCCGCACCGCGAACTCCACGACCTGCGCCGTCGCCGCCGGCTCGGAAAGCTCGGCGCCCGATTCCCTGGGATCGGCGCCGGGAGAGGCCGCGTCGGGCGCGGCGTCCGAGGCCGCGTCGTCGGCGACGTCGCCGGCCGGGTAGTCGGCCACCACGTTGCCCAGGACAGTCGCTGTACGCCGGCGAGCGGCGGCCCCTGCAGTCACAGCAGCCACGCTAGTGACGGACCGGTCAGCCCCCCGGGCAGGAACGCTGAGGGCGGGTCCGGCGTGTCGGTTGCGAGTCGGTGTCGGTCACCCTGCGTGTTCAAGCGGCCACTGGTGCGCGTCCTCGATCAGCCGCCCGGACCTCCGTGGGAGCATCGCGCCCATGCGCATCGGCACCGTGCGGCGCGGGAGAGCGTCCGAGACGGAACCCGGGGTGACCGGCACCGTCCGAGTGGACCGCCGAACGAAGAACCTCACCAAGCGGCTGCGGCCCGGGGACATCGCGGTC
This sequence comes from Modestobacter sp. DSM 44400, assembly GCF_900107175.1. GTDB lineage: Bacteria > Actinomycetota > Actinomycetes > Mycobacteriales > Geodermatophilaceae > Modestobacter. The sequence continues at coordinate 10,860 of NZ_FNOZ01000011.1, forward strand.
ATCGACCACGTCGACGTCGACCGGGTCAGCGCGGACTCGCTGGTCGCCTGCAAGGTGGGGGCGGTGGTGAACGCCGCCTCGAGCATCTCCGGGCGGTACCCCAACCTCGGCCCCGGCATCCTGGTCGCCGCCGGCATCCCACTCCTCGACGGCGTCGGCAAGGACGTGCTCGCCCAACTCAAGGAGGGCGTCCCGGGCCGGCTGGAGGGCAACCAGCTCTTCGTCGGCGACCAGGTCGTCGCCGAGGGCGTCCGGCAGAACGAGGAGACCATCGCCGTTGCGATGACCGAGGCGCGCGCCGGGCTGTCGGCCCAGTTGGAGGCCTTCGCCGCCAACACCATGGAGTACATGAAGCGCGAGCGCGCGCTGCTGCTCGACGGTGTCGGCGTTCCTGACGTGACCACCCAGATCGAGGGCCGGCACGTACTGGTCGTCGTCCGGGGATACGACTACAAGGAGGACCTCCAGGCGCTGCGGCCCTACATCCGTGACTACCGGCCGGTGCTGATCGGTGTCGACGGCGGGGCGGACGCGCTCAAGGAGGCCGGCTACCAGCCGGACATGATCATCGGCGACATGGACTCGGTCAGCGACTCCGTGCTGCGCTGCGGGGCAGAGGTGGTCGTGCACGCCTACCCCGACGGGCGGGCGCCCGGGCTCCAGCGGGTCACCGACCTCGGCGTGGAGGCCATCACCTTCCCGGCGGCGGCCACCAGCGAGGACATCGCCATGCTGCTCGCCGACGAGAAGGGCGCCACGCTCATCGTCGCCGTCGGGACGCACGCCACGCTGGTCGAGTTCCTCGACAAGGGCCGGGGTGGCATGGCCTCGACCTTCCTCACGAGGCTGCGGCTGGGCGGCAAGCTGGTCGACGCCAAGGGCGTCAGCCGGCTGTACCGCAGCCGCATCTCCACCCTGGCCTTGGTGCTGCTCGTGTTCGCCGCGCTGGCCTCCATCGTCGCGGCCCTCGCGGTGTCCACGGCCGGCCGCATCTACTTCGACCTGCTCGTCGACCAATGGGACAGCTTCGTGTTCTGGCTGGAGAACCTCTTCGCGTGATCGACTTCCGGTACCACCTCGTCTCGCTGATCGCGGTCTTCCTGGCCGTGGCGCTGGGCATCGTCATCGGCACGACCCAGCTCAACGGCCCGTTGACGACCAACCTGCAGGGGCAGGTCAGCAACCTGCAGCAGGACAAGCGGGAGTTGGAGGGCCAGACCCAGCAGTTGCAGAGCCGGCTCAACGACGTCGGCGGCTTCGAGGAGGCCGTCGGTCCGACTCTCGTGCAGAACACCCTCGCCGACCGCAGCGTCGTGCTGGTCATCGGCAACAACGACGTCCCGGCCGACGTGGTCGAGGGCATCACCGCGCTGCTGGGCGCCGCGGGGGCGACCGTCACCGGCAGCGTCCGGCTGACGTCGGACTACAGCGACCCGCAGAGCGAGACCAACCTGCAGGGCTACCTGGCCGGCCCCGGCCTGCCGCCGGGCGTCACCCTGCCTCCCGACACCGAGGACACCGGGAAGATGGTCGCCTCCGTGCTCGCCCAGGTCCTGATGGTGCCCGGCGCCGGCGACGCCGGAGCCGGCACGACGCCGGACCAGACCGCCACCTCCTCGGTGCTGGCCGGGCTGGAGGAGCTGGGCGCGCTCAGCTCGGACACCTCCTCGGTCAGCCCGGCCGACTTCGCGGTCTTCCTCACCGCCGGCGCCTTCCCCAGCCAGGACGCCGAGGCCCGCAACGCCAGCCTCGTGCAGCTGGTGACCGCGCTGGACCGGCAGGGCTCCGGGGCGGTCGTGGCCGGGGACACCGCATCGACCGGGGACGGCGGCCTGGTCGCGGCCATCCGCGGCGACGCCACCGTGAGCCCGGCGGTGTCCACCGTCGACAACGTCGACACGGCCGCCGGCCGGGTCAGCACGGTCCTGGCCGCGGCCGCCGAGGGACGCGACACCTCCGGCGCCTACGGCACCGGCGAGGACGCCCAGCCCGTCCCGCCCCCCGCGCGGTGACCGCCGGGCGGCGGCTGACGCCCCAGCGCCGACTGGCCCTCGCCGCCGGCGGCGCCCTCGCCGCCCGCGCGGGCCTGGCCGCGGCTGCGGGCATCGCCGTCGGCCCGGCCGGGCAGCGGTGGGCGCGTACCAACTACGCCCGGCGGCCGGTGACCCTGCTCGGCGGGCCCGTGCTCGCCGCGGCAGCCACCGGTTCGGCGGTGCTCGGTGCCCCGGCCGGCACCCGCGCCGCCGTCGTCGTCGTCGGCACCGTCGCCGGCCTGGTCGGCGGCTACGACGACCTGGCCGGCGCCCGACCCGAACAGGCCGGGGACAAGGGCCTGGCCGGGCACCTGGCCGCCCTGCGGGCCGGCCGGGTCTCGGCCGGCGCGGTGAAGATCGCCGGCATCGGCGCAGCCGCCGCGGTCGCCGCGGTCCTCACCCGCCGCGGCACCGGTGCAGGCGCGTTGGTCGACGGCGTGCTCACCACCGGCCTCGTCGCCGGGACGGCGAACCTGCTCAACCTGCTGGACCTGCGGCCCGGCCGGGCCGCCAAGATCACCGTGCTGCTGGCCTCGGCCACCCTCGGCGGGCCGGCCGGCGGGCTGTCCGCCGGACCGCTCGGTGCTGCGCTCGGCGTGCTGCCGGCCGACCTCGGGGAACAGGTGATGTTGGGCGACTGCGGCGCCAACGCGGCCGGCGCGCTGCTGGGGCTCCGGCTGGCAGCGCTGCCCAGCCGGGCCGGCCGGGCCGGGCTGCTGGGCGTGGTCACCGCGCTCACCCTGGCCAGCGAGAAGGTCAGCTTCACCCGGGTGATCGAGTCCACCCCCGGCCTGCGGAAGTTCGACCGGCTCGGCCGACGCACCCCGTGAGCGAGCTCGCGAGCCCGCGCAGCCGGGCGTTGCGCGGCGTCGCGGCCGCGGCGGTGCTGATCTCGGTGCTCACCCTGCTGGCCCGGGTCACCGGGTTCGGCCGCACGCTGGTCTTCACCAACGCCGTCGGCGCCGGCAGCACCGCGGACACCTACGTGGCGGCCAACAACGTCCCCAACATCGTGTTCGAGGTGGTGGCCGGGGGAGCGCTGGCCAGCCTCGTCGTCCCCATGCTCGCCGGTGGCATTGCCGCCGGGGACCGCGAGCAGGTCCGCCGCACCGCCTCCGCGCTGCTGGGCTGGACGCTGCTGGTGCTCCTGCCACTGGCAGCACTGCTGGCCCTGTTCGCCGCCCCGATCGCCGCTGGACTGCTCGGTGCCGGCGGGATCGACCCCGCGAAGGTCGCCCTGGCGGCCCGATTTCTTGTCGTCTTCGCCCCGCAGGTCGTGCTCTACGGGATCGTCGTCGTGCTCACCGGCGTGCTGCAGGCACACCGCCGCTTCGCCGGGCCCGCCGTGGCGCCGCTGCTGTCCTCGGTCGTGGTGGCCGGCGCCTACCTGCTCTTCGCCGGCATCGGTGGGGACCGGTCGGTCGACGGATTGTCCCTGCCTGCGGAGCTCGTGCTCGGTGTGGGGACGACGCTGGGCGTGCTCGCCCTGGCACTGGCCCTGGTGCTGCCCCTGCGGCGGCTGCGGCTGGGCCTGCGGCTGAGTCTGCGCTTCCCGGTCGGCGCCGCACCGCGCGTGCGGCGGCTGGCCGTGGCCGGTGTGCTCACCCTGGCCGGACAGCAGCTGGTCGCCGTGGTCGCCATCCGGCTGGCCAACGACGCCGCCCCGGTCGGCACCCAGACGATCTACTTCGCCGCGATGACGGTGTTCCTACTGCCCTGGGCCGCCCTCGCCGTGCCGCTGGCCACCTCCGCCTACCCGGGCATGAGCGAGCGCGCAGCGGTGGGCGACGAGGCCGGCTACCAGCGGGCGCTCGCCCCGGCCGCCGTGCTCACCGTGGTCGCCTCCGCGGTCGCCGCCGCCGGCCTGGTCGCCGTCTCCGGACCGCTGGCCCGGGTGTTCCTCGCCTCGGTGACCGAGCGGGAGCGGGCGGTCGCCCTCGCGCCCACGATCGCCGCCTTCGCGCCGGGGTTGCTCGGCTACGGATTGGTCGCGCTGCTGTCCCGGGCGCTGTACGCCCGCGGCCTGTGGCGGGCGCCGACGGCCTGCGTGGCCGGCGGCTGGCTCGTCGCGGTGGCCGCGGACCTGGTCCTGGCCCAGCTGGTCCCGGCCGCCGACCGGGCGACCGCACTGGGCGCCGGACACAGCATCGGCGTCACCGTCGCCGGAGCCGCCCTGCTGGTCGTCGTCCGGCGCACCGCCGGCGCCGGTGCGCTTGCCGGCCTCGCGCGCACCGGCCTGGCCGCCCTGGTGGCCGGTGCGCTCGCCGGCGCCGCCGGACTGTTCGCCGCCCGGACGCTGGGCGCGCAGCCGGTCCCCGAGGGCAGCGTGCTCGCTGCGATCGGGACGGGGATCGTCGCCGGTGGCGTCGTGCTGGTCGTCGCCGCGGCGGTCATGATGGGCACCGCGCGGGGGCCGCTGCGGACGGCGGTACAGGAACTCCGTTCGACCGAGGGCGCGAGCAGGCAGCAGGAGGTGGCTGGTGGCTGAGCAGCAAGAGCGGCCGCTGGCCGGCCGGCGGGTGGCGGAGGTGCTGGCGACCAGCACCGGCGGGGTGGGCACCCACCTGCGCTCGGTGCTCCCGTCCCTGGGGGCCGCCGGCGCCGCCGTGCGGGTCTGCGGGCCGCAGGCCACCGAGAAGCTCTTCGGCTTCACCGGCACCGGCGCGGCCTTCCGGCCGGTCGGCATCTCCGCCGGCCTCGCGCCGCTGGCCGACCTGCGGGCGGTGCTGGTCCTGCGCCGGGTCACCGCGGGCGCCGACCTCGTGCACGCCCACGGGCTGCGCGCCGGCCTGGTCGCCGCGGCCGCCCGGCGGCTGGCGGGGGAGCGGGCTCAGCCGCTGGTGCTCACCCTGCACAACGCCCTGCCCGAGGGCGGCGGCCTGCGCCGTCGGGCGCTGCAGGCTGCCGAGGCGGCCACGATCCGCGGCGCGGACATGGTGCTCGCGGCGTCGGCGGACCTGGCCGCGAACGCCCGCCGGCTCGGTGCCCGCGACGTCCGGGTCGCCCCGGTCTCGGCCCCCGCCCTGCCGGTGGCCCGGCGGAGCCGCGCCGAGGTGCGCCGCGAGCTCGGTCTGCACGGCGACACGCGACCGGTGGTGGTCGCCGTCGGCCGGCTGCACCCGCAGAAGGGCTACGACGTCCTGCTGGCCGCCGCGGCCCGCTGGGCGGCCGAACCCGTTGCCCCGCTGGTGGTCATCGCCGGCGCCGGCCCGCTGCACGATGCGCTGGCCGAGCAGGTCCGGGCCCAGGAGCTGCCGGTCCGGCTGCTGGGCCGGCGCACCGACGTCGCCGACCTGCTCGGCGCCGCCGACGTCTGCGTGCTGCCCTCGGTGTGGGAGGCCCGGTCGTTGACCGCCCAGGAGGCGCTGCGGGCGGGCATTCCGCTGGTGGCCACCCGGGTCGGCGGGATCCCCGAACTGGTCGGGACGGCGGCGGACCTGGTGCCCGCCGGGGACCCCGTCGCGCTCGCCGACGCGGTCACCGCCGTCCTCGGCGACCCGGTGCGCTCCGCCCGGTTGGCGGCCGCCGGGCCCCGCCGGGCCGCCGAGTGGCCGGACGAGGCGGCCACGGCCCGCCAGCTCGTCGCGGTCTACCGCGAGCTGCTCGGTCCGCCGGGCGGACCCGGCCGGTGAGCTCCGTCCGGCGGCTGGCCGGCCTCCTGCTGACCGTCCTGGCCGTGCTGGGGCTCGCCGGGCCGGCCGCGGCCGCGGACGGCTCCACCAACGACTGGCGCGCCGACCGGGTGCTCGTGATCGGCGTGCCCGGCCTGGCGTGGTCCGACCTGGACCCGGCCCGCACCCCGGCCCTGTGGGCGCTGGCCGACGGTGCGGCGATCGGCGCCCTGTCGGTGCGCGCCGCGCGGTCGACCACCTGCCTGCTCGACGGCTGGGCCACCCTCGGGGCGGGCAACCGGGCGCGCTTTCCCGGACCGGCCCAGCCGATCCCGCCGGTACCGGTGGACGACGCCGCGGCGCCGGTGCCCGTGGTCGACGCCTCGCTGTCCTACTGCGGGCTGCAGGAGCAGGTGGCCTCGCTCGGGCTGCACGACCCGCCGGCCGCGCTGGCCCGGGTCGCGGAGGACGACGCGACCGTCCGGTTCGGCGCCGAACCGGGTGCGCTCGGGGACGCCGTCGGGTGCGCCACCGTGATCGGGCGCGCGGCCTCCCTCGCGGCGGCCGGCCCGGACACCACGCTCGACCTCCGGGACGCCCTGCCCTCGACCGTTGCCGAGACCACGCCGCTGCTGAACGGCTGCCCGCTGACCCTGGTGTCCCTCGACCAGCTCACCGACGCCGGCCGGCCCGGCCCCGAGCAGACCGACACCGGCACCACCCCGGTCGCCCGGGAGGAGGCGCTGGCCGACCTGGACGCGAAGGTCGGGCAGCTGGTGGCGGCCACGGCCGCCCTGCCCGACACCCTGCTGCTGGTGGTCGGGCTCTCCGAGGTCAACGACGGCCGACCGCAGCTGCACGTGGGCCTGGCCGCCGGCACCGGTACCGGGGCCGGGTGGCTCACCTCGGCGAGCACCGGTCGGGTCCCGTTCTTCCAGCTCATCGACGTGGCGCCGACCGTGTTGCGGGCCCTGGGGATCGAGCAGCCGGCCTCCATGAACGGCCAGCCGGTCACCGCGACCGCCGACCGCCCCGCGCTCCCCGAGGCGCTCGCACTGTTGCACGACGCCAACATCCGGGCCACCAGCCACTACCGCAGCACCGGGAAGGCGTTCTGGACGCTGGTGGCCGCCAACGCGGCGCTCGTCGCAGCCGGCGTCCTGGTGCTCGGGATCTCGGCCCGGGTACCGGCGCGCGGCGGACGCCGGGCGCGGGTGCGGCTGCGGGCCGCCTGCCTGGCCGCCGCGGCGCTGCCGGTGGCGACCTACCTGGCCGACCTGCTGCCCTGGCAGGACGCCGGCTCGCCACGCTGGGCACTCGTGGCAGCGGTGGTCGCGGCCGATCTGGTCGTCGCCGCGGTGGCCGGCCTCGGCCCCTGGCGCCGACGGCGGATCGGCCCGGCGCTGGCCGTCCTGGTCCTCACTCTCGGTACGGTCGTGGGCGACGTGCTCACCGGGTCGCACCTGGAGCTCGACGGCCTGCTCGGCTACGACGCGATCGTGGCCGGCCGGTTCGTCGGCTACGGCAACCTGACGTTCGGGCTGTTCTCGGTCAGCGCGCTGCTGCTCACCGCGGCCGCCGCGGCGGCGTTGGCCCGCCGCGGCCGGACCGGCACCCCCCACGCGGACGACCAGGTGCCCCGCCGCCGCTGGCTGCTGCCCGTGCTGCTGGCCGGCGGGCTGGCCGTGGTGCTCATGGGCGCCCCGTCGCTGGGCCGGGACTTCGGCGGCGTGCTCGCCGCGGTGCCCGGCTTCGGAGTGCTGGGGATGCTGCTGGCCCGTATCCGGGTGACCGTCGTCCGGCTGGTCGCGGTGCTGGCCACGGCGGTCGCCGTGGTGACCGTCGTGGCCGTCCTGGACTGGCTGCGCCCGGCAGCCGAGCGCAGCCACCTGGGCCGCTTCGTCGCCCAGGCGCTGGACGGGCAGGCCTGGACGGTGGTGCTGCGCAAGGGCCAGGCGAACCTGTCCATCCTGGTCGGCAGCTCGCTGTCCTGGATGCTGCCGGTGGCGCTGGTCGCCGCGGTCTGGCTGCTGCGCCCCGGCGGGCGGCTGCGCAGCCGGCCCGGGCGCGGCCCGGCGGGGCTGCCGGCCGCCGACGCCCGGGTGCTGCGCGCCGGGCTGACCGCCGCGGCGCTCAGCCTGGCAGTGGGCGCGGCGGTCAACGACTCCGGTGTCGCACTGCCGGCCACTGCGGCCACGCTCCTGGTGCCGCTGCTGATCTGGCTGGCCGCGGGCGACCGGTCGGGGGCCCGTGGGGACGACGGCGTGGGGCAGGGCACCCCCGGTTCGACCCCGGGTGGGAGCGCAGGCCGTGTTAGCGTGAGCGTCCGTGGGTCGACTGGCTGAAGCTCGTGATCGCGGAAACCGCTCCAACGTGCACCTCCCCAACTCCCAGCCGACGAAGTTCGTCTTCGTCACCGGCGGCGTCGTGTCGTCGCTCGGGAAGGGCCTGACCGCCAGTTCGCTGGGCGCGCTGCTGTCCAGCCGCGGGCTGCGGGTGACCATGCAGAAACTGGACCCGTACCTCAACGTCGACCCCGGGACGATGAACCCGTTCCAGCACGGCGAGGTCTTCGTAACCGAGGACGGCGCGGAGACCGACCTGGACATCGGGCACTACGAGCGGTTCCTGGACACCGACCTGACCGGCCGGGCCAACGTGACCACCGGGCAGGTGTACTCCGACGTCATCGCCGCGGAGCGGCGCGGGGAGTACCTGGGTGACACCGTGCAGGTCATTCCGCACATCACCAACGAGATCAAGTCCCGGATCATGGCGGTCACCACCGACGAGGACGCAGCGCGCATCGACGTGGTGATCACCGAGATCGGCGGGACGGTCGGTGACATCGAGTCGCTGCCGTTCCTGGAGGCTGCACGCCAGGTGCGGCACGAGATCGGCCGGGACAACTGTTTCTTCCTGCACATCTCGCTGATCCCCTACATCGCACCCTCCGGGGAACTGAAGACCAAGCCGACGCAGCACTCGGTGGCGGCGCTGCGCAGCATCGGCATCCAACCCGATGCGCTGGTCTGCCGGTCCGACCGGGACATCAGCGACGGGCTCAAGCGCAAGATCAGCCTGATGTGCGACGTCGACGCCGACGGGGTCATCTCCTGCCCCGACGCCCCGTCGATCTACGACATCCCGAAGGTGCTGCACCGGGAGGGCCTGGACGCCTACGTCGTCCGCCGGCTGGGGCTGCCGTTCCGGGACGTCGACTGGACGGTGTGGGGCGATCTGCTCGACCGGGTGCACGCACCGAAGCAGACGGTGACCGTGGCGCTGGTCGGCAAGTACATCGACCTGCCGGACGCCTACCTGTCGGTCACCGAGGCGCTGCGGGCCGGCGGGTTCGCCCACCGCTCCCGGGTGCAGATCCGCTGGGTCCCCTCCGACGACTGCCAGGTCCCCGAGGGCGCCGCGGCGGCGCTGGCCGGGGTGGACGGCGTCTGCATCCCCGGCGGCTTCGGCGTCCGCGGCATCGAGGGCAAGCTGGGCGCCATCCAGCACGCCCGGGTCAACGGCATCCCGACCCTCGGGCTGTGCCTGGGCCTGCAGTGCATGGTCATCGAGGCCGCCCGCGACCTGGCCGGGATTGCCGACGCCAACTCCTCGGAGTTCGACCCGGACACCGAGCACGCCGTCATCGCCACCATGGCCACCCAGCTCGACGTGGTCGCCGGGCACCGCGACATGGGCGGCACCATGCGGCTGGGCAGCTACCCGGCCAGCCTGCAGAAGGGCTCGGTCGTGGCCGGCGCCTACGGCGCCACCGAGATCACCGAGCGGCACCGGCACCGCTACGAGGTCGCCAACGCCTACCGCGACCAGTTGTCGGCGGCCGGTCTGCTGTTCTCCGGCACCTCGCCGGACGGCACGCTGGTGGAGTTCGTGGAGCTGCCCGCCGACGTCCACCCGTTCTTCGTCGGCACCCAGGCCCACCCCGAGCTCAAGAGCCGCCCGACCCGGCCACACCCGCTGTTCGCCGCGTTCGTCTGCGCCGCGATCGGCTACCAGGATGCGGCCCGGCTCCCGGTGCCGGTCGAGGGCGAGAAGGTCGGGATCTGATGCCGGACAACGAGCCGCACGAGTACCAGGTTTTGGCCACGGAGCAGATCTACGACGGTCGGGTCATCTCGCTGCGCCGGGACACCGTCGCCATGCCCGGCGGCGGCGACAGCGTGCGCGAGGTGGTCCACCACCCCGGCGCGGTCGGCGTCGTCGCGCTGGACGACGAGGGCCGGGTGGTACTGCTGCGCCAGTACCGGCACCCGATCGGCGAGCACCTGTGGGAGCTGCCCGCGGGCCTGCGCGACGTCGACGGCGAGCCGCCCCTGGAGACCGCCCGCCGCGAACTGGCCGAGGAGGTCCAGCTCGCGGCCGAGCGGTGGTCGCTGCTGGCCACGCCGTACTCGACGCCCGGGTTCTGCGACGAGATGGTGCTGGTCTACCTGGCGGAGGGGCTGACCGAGGTCCCGCTGCCCGACGGGTTCACCGTCGAGCACGAGGAGCTGGACATGACCGTCGAGCGGGTGCCGCTGGCCGACGCCGTCCAGCAGGTCTTCGACGGCACGATCCGCAACGCCCTGGCCGTGATCGGCGTCCTGGCCGCCGCCCAGGCCAAGGCAGTAGCCCCGCGGCTGCGCCCGGTCGACGCTCGTTGACTTCCCCCTCCCGCCCGGCCCGCTGACTTCCCCCTCCCGACCGGCCCGCCGAGCGGGCCTGGCAGGGTGTAGCGGTGCTCACACATGACCAGGCCCTGACCCTGCTCGCGGCCGCCGGCGCCGAATCCGACCAGCTGGGCATCCCGATGTCCTTCGCCGTGATGGACCCCTACGGCCACCTGGTGGCGCTGGCCCGGATGGACGGCGCCCCGTGGATCTCCGCCGAGGTCGCCCAGGGCAAGGCGTGGACGTCAGCGGCGTACGGCATGCCCAGCGCCGGCCAGAAGTCGAAGATGGACCCGCTGCCGAACTTCGCCACCGCGCTGACCGGGATGACCCACGGCAAGTTCACCCCGCAGCCCGGCGCGGTGCCGGTCTTCGACGGCGGGCAGCTGATCGGCGCGCTCGGCGCCAGCGGCGGCACCGGCCAGCAGGACGAGGACGTCTGCTCGGCCGCCGTCCGGTCCGCGGGTCTCTCCACCGCCGCGAGCTGACCTCAGCCGACCGTCGTCTCCGGCAGCAGCCGCAGCCCGAGTCGGGCGAGTTCGAGCCCGGCCAGCGCCCGGACCGCCGCCGGGTCCCCGGCCCGCCAGCCGGCTCCGGTCCCGGTCGGCAGCCCGGCCAGCGCCGGCAGGGGAGCGGTGGCCAGCGCCCGCGCGGCGAGCAACTCCAGGTCGGGGGCGTCCAGCCGGCGGTCGGCCATCAGCCGGTCGGCCGCCCGGGCCTCCCGCGCCCAGCGCAGCCGCCACGGCAGCCAGCGCAGCAGCATCCAGCCGACCGGCAGCACGACCAGCACGACCGCGAGCACGGTAGCCAGCGTCGCCACGGCGTCCTGGCTGCCCTGGCCGGCGCCGGCCACCGAGCTTCCGGCCCGGCCGAGCGCGGCCAAGGGGTCGGCCAGCTCATCGCCGACCACCGGGACGTCGCCGGCCGCGCCGGCCGCGGAGTCCATGCTGTCGGCGATCGAGCGGCCGAGGCCCTCCACTGCCCGGCCCGGGTCGGCCAGCACCAGCACGGCCCCGTGCACGACCCGGGCGACCAGGACCCACAACACCGTCCAGGCGAGCAGGCCGACGTCGGCGGCCAGCTGCCGCGCGCGTCGGTCGGGGCGGTCGGCGTACAGGCGCATGGAGGAACTCCCGGGGGTCGACGGACCGGCCGGGAGGTCCCGCACGGCGTCCCCGGCATCGTCGGTCACCGGGCCCGCCCCGGCAGCGCGACCGGCCGAGTCCTCCGCTCACCCGCGCGGGTCCGCCCCGCGTGCCTAGACTCCGCCCCGAGGTCGGCCCCGACCGGGCCGGCCCACGACACGGCGACGCTGCCGGCACGACCGGGGCGCCCGCCGAGACCAGGAGACGAGCACGATGCGGATCGGGGTCCCTCGAGAGGTCAAGAACCGGGAGTACCGGGTGGCACTCACCCCGGCCGGGGTGCACGAGCTGGTGCGCGCCGGGCACGAAGTGCTGGTCGAGCAGGGAGCCGGCGAGGGGTCGTCGATCCCCGACGCCGACTTCGCCGGCGCCGGTGCCTCGATCGCGGCCACCGCGGACGACGTGTGGGGCGCCGCCGACCTGCTGCTCAAGGTCAAGGAGCCGGTCGCCGAGGAGTACGGCCGGCTGCGGGCCGACCAGACGCTGTTCACCTACCTGCACCTCGCGGCGTCCAAGGAGTGCACCGACGCGCTCGTCGAGTCCGGCACGACCGCGATCGCCTACGAGACGGTGCAGACGGCCAACGGTGCGCTGCCGCTGCTGGCGCCGATGTCGGAGGTCGCCGGCCGGATGGCGCCACAGGTCGGGGCGCACTCCCTGGAGCGGGCGCACGGCGGCCGCGGGGTGCTGCTCGGCGGGGTTTCCGGCGTCTACGCCGGAAAGGTCGTCGTCATCGGCGCCGGGGTCTCCGGGATGAACGCCGGGGCGATCGCGCTGGGGATGCAGGCCGAGGTGATCGTGCTGGACCGCGACGTGGACAAGCTGCGCGGCGCCGATCGCATCTACCAGGGCCACCTGCAGACGGTGACGTCGAACGCCTACGAGGTGGAGCGGGCCGTGCTGGACGCCGACCTGGTCATCGGCGCGGTGCTGGTCCCCGGGGCCAAGGCACCCACCCTGGTCAGCAACGAGCTGGTCAGCCGGATGAAGCCGGGCTCCGTTCTCGTCGACATCGCCGTCGACCAGGGCGGCTGCTTCGAGGACACCCGCCCCACCACGCACGACGACCCGACCTTCCGGGTGCACGGGTCGGTCTTCTACTGCGTGGCCAACATGCCCGGCGCCGTTCCGAACACCTCCACCCACGCCCTGACCAACGTGACCCTGCCGTACGTGATGGCGCTGGCCAACGAGGGGACGGCGGCGGCGGTCCGGACCGACCGGGCGCTGGCCCGCGGGGTCAACGTGGTGGGCGGCCAGGTCCTGCTCCCCGAGGTGGCCGCGGCTCACGGCATGACGGCCGTGCCGCTCGCGGAGGTGTTCTCCTGACGGCCCCCCCACAGCGTTCGCCCCGCCCCACCGCCCCGGCCGGGCCCCGCGTCGACCGGGTCGTCACCGGTTACCTCGACCACCTCCTGGTCGAGCGGGGCCTGGCGGCCAACACCATCTCCTCCTACCGCCGCGACCTGCGCCGGTACGTGGAGTTCCTCGAGGCCGCCGGGGTGCGCGGGCTGGGGGAGGTCGCCGACAGCGACGTCGCGGGCTTCCTCACCGCGCTCCGGCAGGGGGACGACGACCACCCGCCGCTGTCGACCACGTCGGCGGCCCGCGCGGTGGTCGCCGTCCGCGGGCTGCACCGGTTCGCCCTGCTCGACGGGCTGGTCAGCGACGACGTCGCCGCGGAGGTGAAGCCACCGGCGCCCGCCCGCCGGCTGCCCAAGGCCATTCCGGTGGAGTCGATCGAGGCGCTGATCGCGGCTGCCGGGGCGGTGGACGGGCCGCGCGGGCTGCGCGACCGGGCGCTGCTGGAGCTGCTCTACGGCACCGGCGCCCGCATCTCCGAGGCCGTCGGGCTGGCCGTCGACGACCTCGATCCGGCGTCGGCGGCGGTGCGGCTGGCCGGCAAGGGCGGCAAGGAACGCATCGTCCCGGTGGGCAGCTACGCCGTCCGGGCGGTGGAGGAGTACTTGGTGCGGGCCCGCCCGGCGCTGGCCGCCGCGGGGCGCAGTCGCACGCGCGGCGCGCTGTTCCTCAACGCCCGCGGTGGAGCGCTGACCCGGCAGAGCGCCTGGTCGATCCTGCGCACGGCCGCCGAGCGGGCCGGTCTCACCGCCGAGGTGTCGCCGCACACCCTGCGGCACTCCTTCGCCACCCACCTGCTCGACGGCGGCGCCGACGTCCGCGTCGTCCAGGAGCTGCTCGGCCACGCCTCGGTGACCACCACGCAGGTGTACACGCTGGTCACCGTGGAGCGGCTGCGCGAGGTCTACGCCACGAGCCACCCCCGCGCGCTGCGCTGAGCGGGCGGTCGGGTCAGCGGACCTCGGGGAGCGAGGGCCAGCGACATGTGGCCCACTGGCCCCAGGAGGCGTACCCGGCCGGGAGCGCGGCCGGTGCCGCGCCGCCAGTTTCCGGCCGTCGGGCACCTCGAACTGGGCGCGCCACCACTCGAGTTCCGCCGGCCTCAGCTCGACCTCGCCCGGAACGCTCACCGATCCTCCCAGGGAGCGGGCGGCCGCCGGCATGGAACCCGGCGCGCCGAGCCGGTCCCGGTCGGCAGAGAGCCTGCCGAGAAGAGGAGGAGAGCGCCGGTCCGGCGCGGCGAGCCTCCCTCGACCGCCGGTTCGCGCTCCCTAGCGTGATCACCGAACGGACCGCACCAGGGAAGGCCGGAGACGATGTCGACACGAGCCGAGGCGGCGGCGTCCGCCGTCGCGCTCCCGTCCCAGGGGGGCTTCGCCGGCGGCGAGATGGGTGCCCCCACAAGCCGGGTCGACCCCGCCCGGGCGCGGCAGCGGAAGCTGCCCGACCCCAAGCCCCTGGACCGGCACGGGCCGGCCCGGATCATCGCCATGTGCAACCAGAAGGGCGGCGTCGGCAAGACGACGTCGACCATCAACCTGGGTGCCGCGCTGGTCGAGCAGGGCCGCCGGGTGCTGCTGATCGACCTGGACCCGCAGGGAGCGCTCTCGGTCGGCCTCGGCATCCCGGCCCAGCAGCTGGACCGCACGATCTACAACGCGCTGATGGAGCGGAACACCACGCTCGCCGATGTCCGGCTGCCCACCCGGGTGCCCGGCCTGGACCTGGTGCCCAGCAACATCGACCTGTCCGCCGCCGAGGTGCAGCTGGTCAGCGAGGTGGCCCGCGAGCAGACCCTGATGCGGGTGATCGCCAGCGTGCGCAACGACTACGACTACGTGCTCATCGACTGCCAGCCCTCGCTCGGGCTGCTCACCGTCAACGCGCTGACCGCCGCCCAGGGCGTCATCATCCCGCTGGAGTGCGAGTACTTCTCGCTGCGCGGGGTGGCCCTGCTGGTCGACACGATCGACAAGGTCAAGGAGCGGCTGAACCCGAGCCTGGCCATCGACGGCATCCTGGCCACGATGTACGACACGCGGACCGTGCACTGCCGCGAGGTGTTCAGCCGGGTCGTCGAGGCCTTCGGCGACACCGTCTACCAGACCGTCATCCAGCGCACCGTGCGCTTCCCCGAGACCACCGTCGCCGGTCAGCCGATCACCACCTGGGCGCCCACGTCCGGTGGCGCCGCTGCCTACCGCGACCTCGCCAAGGAGGTCCTGGCCCAGTGACACGACGCCCAGTCCTGCCGGGCGCCGCCGAGCTGTTCCGCCGCACCGACGTGCCGGCGACCCAGTCCACGCCGGTCACCGAGCTGTCCACCCTCGCCGCCGCCCAGGCCTCCCCGGCATTGCGCAGCGCTGCCACCGCCGCGGAATCGGCCGCCGGCATGCCACTCTCGCTCGTGCCGGCTCGGGCGCTCGACGACCTGTCGACGCTCCGGTCCGCGCTGCCCGCCCCTGCGCACCGCCCCGCGCCCGGGCCGTCCGACAGCGGCCGCGCCCGGCACGCCGAGAAGATCACCGTCTACTGCTCGGCCGAGGAACTGCTGGCCCTGGAGTCCGCGCGCCTGACGCTGCGCGGTCAGCACCGCGTCGTCGCCGACCGCGGCCGCATCGTGCGGGAGGCCATCGCCGTCCTGCTCGCCGACCTCGACGAGCACGGCGAGGACTCGGTCCTGGTCCGGCGGCTGCGCCGCGGGTAGCGGCCGATCGTGTCGGTAGTGGCCTCTACCGTGCCGGCCGTGACGGTCACCCGGGACGACGGGCCCCCCGTCCCGGCCGCCGAGGCGCCGGGGCAGGGGCGGTTCACCGTCCGGCTGACCAACTTCGAGGGCCCGTTCGACCTGCTCCTCCAGCTGATCAGCAAGCACAAACTCGACGTCACCGAGATCGCGCTGTCCGCGGTCACCGACGAGTTCATCGCCCACCTGCGCGCCCTCGGCGACGAGCTCGACCTCGACCAGGCCAGTGAGTTCCTCGTCGTCGCCGCCACCCTGCTCGACCTCAAGGCGGCCCGGCTGCTGCCGGCCGCCGACGTGGAGGACGAGGAGGACCTCGAGGCGCTCGAGGCCCGCGACCTGCTGTTCGCCCGGCTGCTGCAGTACAAGGCCTACAAGCAGGCCGCGGCGGTCCTCCGCGAGCGGGAGGCCACCGCGGCCCGGCGCTTCCCGCGCAACGTCGCGCTGGAGCCCCGCTTCGCCGACCTGCTGCCCGAGGTACTCCTCGGCGTCACCCCGCAGCAGTTCGCCGCCCTGGCGCTGGAGGCGCTGACGCCCAAGCTGCCGCCCACGGTCAGCGTCGCACACCTGCACGCACCTGCGGTCAGCGTCATCGAGCAGCTGCTACTGGTCCGCGGCCGGCTGGCCGGCGCCGGGACGACGACCTTCCGGGCGCTGTCCGGCGACTGCGCGCACACCCTCGAGGTGGTGGCCCGGTTCCTGGCGCTGCTGGAGCTCTACCGCCAGCAGCTGGTCACCTTCGACCAGGTGGCACCGCTGGGGGAGCTGCACGTGCGCTGGACCGGTCCGCCGCTGGTCGACGGCCGGCTGCCCGGGAAGGACGACGGGGACGTGAGCGGGTTCGACCTCGCGGAGTTCGACCCGGCCGGTCCGCCCGACGAGCCGGAGCGGGCGAGTCCATGACCGGACCCCACGGCGGCCGGGCGCCGATCTCCTGGGAGGCGCTGGCCGCCGAGCTCGCCACCGAGCTGACCGGTGAGGCAGACGAGGCCGCGGCCGGTCAGCCGGTGGAGGCGTGGGACGCCGCCGCCGCCCGGCTGGCCGCCGGCCTGGGGGCTCCGGCCGCAGCTCCGGACACCGCCCCGGACACCGCCCCGGCCGACGTGCGGGTCCCGTTGGGCCGGGCGCCGCAGCCCGCGCCGATGGAGCTGGTCGCTGTCGACCCGCCCGAGCCGGTGGTCGAAGAGCCCGTCCCCGTTCCGGCCGGCGCCGCTCCCGAGGACGCGGCCGTCGACCCGGTGGCGGTGCGCGGCGGGCTGGAGGCGTTGCTGTTCGTGGTCGATGCCCCGGTCGACGAGGTCACTCTGGCCGCGGCCCTGCGGTGCCCGGTCGGCCAGGTGCGCGCCGGGCTGGCCGCGCTCGCCGCCGAGTACGACCAGCGCCGGGCCGGGGTGACGCTGCGCCGGGTGGGGGAGGGGTGGCGGGTCTACACCCGCGAGGAGCACGCCGACGTGGTCGAGCGGCACCTGCTGGAGGGGCAGCGCAGCCGGCTGACCCAGGCGGCCCTGGAGACCCTCGCTGTCATCGCCTACCGGCAGCCGGTCACCCGGGCACGGGTGTCGGCGATCCGTGGGGTCGGGGTGGACGCCGTCGTCCGGACGCTGGTGAACCGGGGGCTGATCAGAGAGTGCGGCACCGACCCGGACACCGGCGGTGGCCTGTACGCCACGACGGAGTTGTTCCTCGAGCGGCTGGGGCTCACCGGCCTGGACGAGCTTCCCGAGCTCGCCCCGCTGCTGCCTGAGACCTCGACCGTGCTCGACGAGCACCCGGACGCCTGAGGCGGCGTCGACGGTGCAGGGGTGTCCTGCTCGCGCTGGTCTCCCACCTTCCTGAGGCCGGTCCTCGCACAGGTGCCGCCGCGGCCGTCGACCACGGCCCCGAGGGGCGCTGGGGGACAGGTGCCGACTCGCCCGTGTCGCCGAGCGGGCTACTCGGGGAGCAGAGCGGCTGACAGTCGATCGCGTGTGAGGAAGCAGAACCAGCGTCGTCGAGGATGCGCGAACGCCAGCTGACGACTACGCCGACATGGGCACGATCAGCGGACCGGGGTCACCTTGTCCGGGGTCCGCCGCACGAGGCGCCGTCCGCTCCTCCCCGTCCTCCCGAGCACTCGCCCGGTGTAGATGAGTCGCCAGGTGCTGGCCACCGCCCCCTCGCCGTGGAGCCAGTCCTCCCGGACGACGGGCCGGCGCAGTTGACGCAGGATCCACGCCGCGGCCCAAGCGGCGTGGCGTTCCGGATCAGCGTGGACGCCTGTCACCGTCACGTCCTCGATGTCGTTCCCATCGTGGTCATCGAGGATCCACGCCGCGCTGCTCCAGGCACCTTGGAGGACGGCGCCGCAGGTTCGGCTCGAGTACGCAACCTGGAGCGTCCGGCAGTCGATCGGAAGGCCGGGAACAGTGAACGCCGGCGTACACCGGCTTGAGGAAGCACCCAGCGGACGTGTCGCTTGGCGTCAGCCCTGCCATGCTCCAGGCTGCGGTCTCATGGCGCAGACGCGACAGAAAAGCTGCCTCCGCCTCGTCCCGCCCCGGCTCGTCGCCGAACCAGGGCGAGTGCTCCTCCACCATGGGGCCATCCTCGTTGATCCGCAGATCCTGAGGCAGACCATCAGCCGTTGATCAGCGCCGCCTGTGTCCTGGAGCGGCCCACTCAGGGTCAGAAGCCTCCGGTGTCGCCGACTTCAGCGGTTGCGATCGGTGGCCGATATGACTGGCATGCACAGGTGGGTGAGGGACCTCATGTCCGTGGGGCGCGCCGGGTGAAGCACCTGGCCCGGCGAGGCGAGCCGTCCACGATGGGCTCGGAAGCTGGTCATCGAAGGCGCGCGGCCTGGGGTCACACGCTGCTCCACTGGCGTATGGACGCTTCCGACCTCCGGCCTCGCCGGCTGTATCGGCAAGTCGCACAGCGCTTCTCCAGTGCACCCAGCTAAGTCTTGCTTCGGGTCTTGCTCATGACTGCGTTCGTGGTCTTCATGGCAATCGTCGGGGGCATCGGCGTGCTCGTGGCCCTGGTCGTAGGGAACGCGGCACTCGACGGGTTCGTGGCTGGAGTCATGACCGCTGTCCTGCTGCTTGTGCTCGCGTTCGGGTACCACGGCTTTGGGGGACTGCTCGATTGGCTGAATAGGCGCCGTCGAACGCACTGACTGGCAGATTTGTAGCTGGCCTTCAGGTGTCTCTGAAGCCGCCTTCAAGGACACCGGCTTCAGCAACGTGCCATCAGAGCCGTGAAGCGGGCCTTGGACGAACGTCGCTCGGTACCCGTGGGCCGCTGACGGACCGAGGGGCCGGACCCCTCGGACACACCCCGAAGGCATGTGGGCAGTCCCGGACCCTGAACCGACGCGCGGCGGCACAGGGCGGGCACCATCACGACTTCACGCCGATGCGGATCTCGGTGCCGTCGGGGCGGTAGGTGCGCCATCGGCCATCGGGTGGTCGTTCGACGCGGAAGCCGTGGTGGACCTTGGTGTGGTGGCGTTCGCAGAGCAGCGCGGAGTTCTGCAGGCTGGTTGGGCCCTGGTCGCGGACCCATTCCAGGACGTGGTGGACGTCGCACCAGTGGCTGGGGGCGGAGCAGCCGGCAAAGATGCAGTGCCGGTCGCGGAACTCCACCGCCCGGCGCAGGCCCGGTGAGACGACCCGTTTGGTGCGGCCGAGGTCCAGGGGCTGCCCGTCGGGGTCCAGCACGATCCGGGTGATCTGTGCGTCGCAGGCCAGCCATCGGGCTCGGGCGGCGGACAGCGTGGCTCCGAACCCGGTGGTGGCCGCACCTGGGCCGGTGGAGGGGTCGATCAGGTCCTCGAGGGCGATGACCACCCCGATGTGGGGTTTCACCGTCCGCAGGAACGGCAGGTTCCCGGAGGCGAGGGCGTTGTCGCACAGCTGGACGAGGGCGTCGGCCTGCTGCTGGGCGCGGGTGCGGGTGTCGCCCTTCGGGCGGGCGGCCTGCACGATCGACTCGAGTGCGGCCTGGACCTTTTCTCCGCCGACCGCGTCGAGGTCGAACCGGCCGGTGATGCTGCCGTCGGCGTGCCGGGCGATGGTCAGCCGGCGGCCCTCGGTGGGGTCGGGTTCGGGTCCGTCGGGGTTCAGTGCGGCCAGGTACAGACCGACCGCCTGCTTGGTCTGGGTGTGCCCGTACCCGGTGGCGACCGCGGTCAACGCCTGGTCGATCTGGGTCAGGTCGACGGCCTGGCCGGCGGCGCGGGTCAGGTTGGCGGGCCCGGCCACCTCGGAGATCACTCGACCTGCGCGGCGGTGACCGCCCCGTCGGCGAACGCCCCGGCCAGTGCCGGCAGGTGCTCCAGTGCCCGGCCCGAGCTCACCAGCCGGCTCGCCTGGGGACCGGACAGCTGCCCGTGCCCGCGCAGCCAGGACTGCACGGTCGCCAGCCCGTCGCACTCGGCGGCGCCGGTCAGCTCACACTCCCGCACCGTGCGGGTGATCTCTGCCGCCAACCGGTTCTGCTGGCGCAACAGCTCACCGAGCCGGGCCAGCAGCTGCGGGGCGAACATCGCGTGCAGGTCATCGCCGGCCAGGGAGTCCAGCGTCGACGACAACTCGCCCACGACACCTCCCGTTGCTCGAACGTCTGTTCGAATACTACCGCCGCGCGCGAGCATGGGCAAGGCAAAAGCCCAGCTCAGGGCGCATGTCATGGCTGTGCGAGGTGTTGGCGACAGGGTGAGAACGGCCCGCGCACCTCGTCGGTCACGCCTGGGCCATCGGTGGTGGGAGACTGGCAGGGATGAACACCGAGCGCCCCGAAGGCGAGCCCCCGGGCGACGAGCACGGCCTACAGGGCGACGAGCACGGCATCTGGTACGAGGACATGGAGCTGGCACCGGTACACCCCGGTGACCGCGAGCCCGACGAGCCGACCGGCGACCGGCAGGGGGAGCGCCTGCAGAAGGTGCTGGCCCGGGCCGGGATCGGGTCGCGGCGGGTCTGCGAGGACATGATCGCCGAGGGCCGGATCAGCGTGAACGGCAAGCTGGTCCGCGAGCAGGGCATGCGCGTCCACCCGGAAACCGACCAGATCACCGTGGACGGGCAGCGCATCGACGTCCGCAACGACCGGGTCACCTACGCGATGAACAAGCCCTCCGGCGTCCTCACCGCGATGAGCGACGACCGCAACCGGCCCACCGTCGGCGACATGGTCGGCGACCTGGCCCCTGGCCTGGTGCACATCGGCCGGCTGGACCAGGACACCGAGGGCCTGCTGCTGCTGACCACCGACGGCGAGCTCGCCCACCGGCTGGCGCACCCGTCCTACCTGGTCCGCAAGACCTACCTCGCGCAGGTGAGCGGCTCGGTGCCGCGGGACCTGAGCAAGCGGCTGCGCGCCGGGATCGAGCTGGAGGACGGCCCGATCGCCGTCGACGGCTTCCAGGTGATGGACACCCACGCCGGGCAGTCCGTGGTCGAGATCGTGCTCCACGAGGGTCGCAAGCGCATCGTCCGCCGGCTGCTGGCCGAGGTCGGGCTACCGGTCTCCCGGCTCACCCGCACCGCCGTCGGCCCGATCGAGCTGGCCCGGATGCGCACCGGGTCCATCCGTCGGCTGACCGTCCAGGAGGTCGGGTCGCTGCACGAGCTCGTCGGTCTCTGACGGCGTTCACCTGCTCCGCTCCTGAAACGCCCGAGAGGACGTCGCCGTGACCCCCCAGCCGACCCTCGACGACAAGTTCTCCTTCGGTCTGTGGACGGTCGGCTGGCCGGCCCGCGACCGTTCGGCGACGCCACCCGGGCGCCGGTCGACCCGGTCGAGTCGGTGCACCGCCTGGCCGAGATGGGCGCCTACGGCGTCACGTTCCCCGACGACGACCTCATCCCCTTCGGCAGTGACGAGGCCGCGGGAGAACCACATCACCCGCTTCCGCGCCGCGCTGGAAGAGACCGGCCCCGTCGTCCCGATGGCCACCACCAACCTGTTCACCCAGCCGGTGTGCAAGGAGGGGGCGCTCACCGCCAACGACCGCGAGGTCCGCCGCTTCGCGCTGCGCAAGGTCATGCGGAACATGGACCTGGCCGCCGGGCGAGGCGCGAGGACCTACGTGCTGTGGGGTGGGCGCGAGGGCGCTGAGGTCGACATGGCCAAGGCCCTGGTCGCCGCGCTGGACCGCTACGCCGAGGCCATCGACACCCTGGCGCAGTACTCGGAGGACCGGGGCTACGGCCTGCGCTTCGCCCTGGAGCCCAAGCCCAACGAGCCCCGCGGCGACATCTTCCTGCCCACCATCGGGCACGCGATCGCCTTCATCTGGAAGCTGCAGCACGCCGACCTGGTCGGGATCAACCCGGAGACCGGCCACGACCACATGTCGAACCTGGACGTTACGCACGGCATCGCCGAGGCGATCTGGCTGGGCAAGCTTTTCCACATCGAGCTCAACGGCCAGCACGGGCCCAAGTTCGGCCAGGACCTCGTCTTCGGCCACGGCGACCTGCTGCAGGCCTTCAGCACCGTGGACCTGCTGAAGAACGGCGGCCTGGACGGCGGCCCGCGGCACTTCGACTACAAGCCGCTGCGCACCGAGGACATGGACGGCGTCTGGATCTCGGCGGCGGCGAACATGCGCACCTACCTGCTGCTCAAGGAGAGGGCCGCGGCCTTCCGCGCCGGCCCCGAGGTGCAGGAGGCCATGGAGGCGGCCCGGGTGACCGAGCTGCGCACCCCGACCCTGGGCGAAGGCGGCTGCGCGGAGCTTCTCGCCGACCGGTCGGCCTTCGAGGACTTCGACGCCGACACCGTCGGCATCCGGGGCGCGGGGTCGTGCGGCTGGACCAGCTGATGGTCGAGCACCTACTCGGCGCACGCTGACCTGAGGGACGCCCCGATGACTCTGGTGGCCGGGGTCGACTCGTCGACCCAGTCGTGCAAGGTCGTGGTGCGGGACGCCGGAAGCGGCCGCCTGGTGCGCGAGGGCCGGGCGCCGCACCCCGACGGCACCGAGGTCGACCCGGTCGCCTGGGAGGCGGCGCTGCGCCAGGCGGTCAGCGACGCCGGGGGCCTGGACGGCGTCGCCGCCCTCGCCGTCGGCGGGCAGCAGCACGGCATGGTCTGCCTGGACAAGGCCGGGGACGTCGTCCGGCCGGCGCTGCTGTGGAACGACACCCGCTCGGCCGGCGCCGCCACCGACCTGATCGCCGAGCTCGGGCTGGGCGAGGCCGGCCGGCAGGCCTGGGCCGACGCGGTCGGACTGGTGCCGGTGGCCTCGTTCACCGTCAGCAAGCTGCGCTGGCTCGCCGAGCACGAGCCGGCCAACGCCGTCCGGACGGCGGCCGTGTGCCTGCCGCACGACTGGCTGACCTGGCGGCTGGCCGGTTCACCCGGTCTGGAAGTGCTGGTCACCGACCGCGGTGACGCCAGCGGCACCGGCTACTGGTCCCCGGCGACCGGGCAGTACCGGCTGGACCTTCTGGAGCGGGCGCTCGGGCACTCGGCGATCGTGCCGCGCGTCCTGGCGCCCGCGGAGCCCGCCGGGAAGGCACTCGGCGGCGCGGTGCTCGGCCCGGGCACCGGCGACAACGCCGCGGCCGCTCTGGGACTGGCTGCCGAGCCCGGCGACGTCATCGTCTCGATCGGGACCTCGGGGGTGGTGTACATGGTCTCGACGGTGCCGACCGTCGAGCCGTCGGGCATCGTCGCCGGCTTCGCCGACGCCACCGGCCACTTCCTCCCGCTGACCGCCACGCTCAACGCCGCCCGGGTGCTCGACGCGACCGCCCGGTTGCTCGGGGTGGACCACGACGAGCTGTCCCGGCTGGCGCTGTCCGCGCCGGCCGGGTCCGGCGGCCTCGTGCTCGTGCCCTACCTGGAGGGGGAGCGCACCCCGGACCGGCCGTGGTCGACCGGCGCCGTGCACGGGCTCACGCTGTCTACGGCCGAGCCCGCCTTCCTGGCCCGCGCCGCGGTCGAAGGGCTGCTGTGCGGCCTGGCCGACGGGCTCGAGGCGGTTGCCGCGGGCGGCACCCCGGTCCGCCGGGTGCTGCTGGTCGGCGGCGGCGCGCGCTCTGAGGCCGTCCGGCGACTGGCGCCCGCAGTGCTCGGCGTCCCCGTCCTCGTGCCGCCGCCGGGGGAGTACGTCGCCGACGGCGCGGCCCGGCAGGCCGCGTGGGTGTTGACCGGCGGGGACATCCCACCGGTCTGGCCGACGACGGAGACCGTGGTGTTCGAGGCCGCGCCCCTGCCCCAGGTCCGGGAGCGGTACGCCGACGTGCGGAACCTAACCGCCCCCCGCGCCTGACGGGCCTGGCGCCGCAGTGGTCGGGGCGGGTGGCGCGGCCTCCGTAGACTCGACCGAGGTGTACGGCGATCCGTGCACCGGCATCGATGTCAGGAGAGTGCATGGCCGTCCGAGCCATCCGGGGTGCGACACAGGTGGCCGCCGACGACCGCGACGAGGTGCTGTCGGCGACGCGTGAACTGGTGTCCGCCGTCCTCGAGCGCAACGAACTGTCCTCGGAGGACCTGATCAGCATCCTCTTCACCGCCACTCCCGACCTCGTGTCGGAGTTCCCGGCGCTGGCGGCACGTGAACTCGGGCTCGGCGACGTGCCTCTCATGTGCGCCACCGAGATCGCCGTTCCGCACGGCCTGCCGCGGGTGCTGCGGCTGATGGCGCACGTGGACACCCCGCGGCCCCGTGCCGAAGTGCAGCACGTGTATCTGCGCGGCGCCGTGGCGCTGCGACGGGACATCGCGCAGTGAGCGGCCCTGTGAGCCGGCACGGTTTCCGGGGCCAGGTGACCCTCGACGGTCCCTCCGGCACCGGCAAGTCCAGCGTCGCCCGGGCCCTCGCTGTCCGGCTCGGCGCCTCCTACCTCGACACCGGGGCCATGTACCGCGCCGCCACCGTCGCAGTGCTGGATGCCGGCATCGAGCCCACGGACGCCGAGTCCGTCACCCGCAGCGTGAGCGCCGCCCGGATCGACATCGGCACCGAGGCCGGCACCGAGCTGGTGCAGGTCGACGGCGTGGACGTCGCCACCCGGATCCGCGGGGTCGAGGTCACCCGGTCGGTGTCCGCGGTCTCCGCCGTGCCGGCCGTCCGCCGGTTGCTGGTGGACCGCCAACGCGCGTTGGTCGCCGACGCCGAGGCGATCGTCGTCGAGGGCCGTGACATCGGCACCGTCGTGCTGCCCGAGGCGACCCTCAAGGTCTACCTGACCGCGGCGCCGGAGATCCGGGCCGAACGGCGGGCCGGCCAGCTCGGCGTCACCGACCCGGCCGAGATCGCCGCGATCGCGGCCGATCTGCGCCGCCGCGACGACTACGACAGCAGCCGGGCCGACAGCCCGCTGCGTCCGGCCCCCGACGCGGTCGTGGTCGACAGCAGCGGTCTGGACCGCGAGGCGGTCGTCGACCGGGTCCTCGAGCTGGCCCTGACCGCTGTGGGGGAGAAGGCGTGAGCGAGCAGCAGGGGCCGCTCCCCGTCGTCGCCGTCGTGGGCCGACCGAACGTCGGCAAGTCCACGCTGGTCAACCGCTTCCTCGGCCGCCGTGCCGCGGTGGTGCAGGACGTCCCCGGCGTCACCCGGGACCGGATCGCCTACGAGGCGCTGTGGAACGGCAAGAGCTTCACCGTCGTCGACACCGGCGGGTGGGAGCCCAAGGCGACCGGCATGGCCGCCTCGATCGCCCGGCAGGCCGAGTACGCCATGAAGACCGCCGACGTCATCGTGCTGGTGGTCGACGCCTCGGTCGGTGCGACCGAGACCGACCTGGCCGCCGCCCGGGTGCTGCGCCGCAGCGACCGCCCGGTGATCCTGGTGGCCAACAAGGTCGACGACGAGCGCGGCGAGGCCAATGCCGCCGAGCTGTGGTCGCTCGGACTCGGTGAGCCGTACACGGTCAGCGCACTGCACGGCCGCGGCAGCGGCGACCTGCTCGACCTCGTCCTCGATGCGATGCCCGAGGCGCCGCGGGAGACCGAGGCCGTGGGCGGCCCGCGCCGGGTCGCGCTGGTGGGCCGGCCGAACGTGGGCAAGTCCAGCCTGATCAACCGGCTGTCCAAGGAGGAGCGCTCGGTCGTCGACTCGGTGGCCGGCACCACCGTGGACCCGGTCGATTCGCTGGTCACCCTTGGCGGGCAGGAGTGGCGCTTCGTCGACACCGCGGGGCTCCGCCGCAGGGTTAACACCGCCAGCGGCACCGAGTACTACGCCAGCCTGCGCACCGAGGCCGCCATCGAGGCCGCCGAGGTCGCCGTCGTGCTGCTCGCCGCTGACGAGGTGATCAGCGAGCAGGACCAGCGGGTGATCACCCAGGTGATCGAGGCCGGCCGCGCGCTGGTCATCGCGTTCAACAAGTGGGATGCCCTCGATGAGGACCGGCACGCCCAGCTCGAGCACGAGATCGACCGCGACCTGGCCCGGGTGAAGTGGGCCAGCCGGGTGAACATCTCGGCGGTGACCGGCCGCGGGGTCAACAAGCTGGCCGACCACCTGAAGGCTGCGCTGGCCGGCTGGGAGACCCGGGTGCCGACAGCGGAGCTGAACACCTACGTCCGGGCGCTGGTCCAGGAGACCCCCCCGCCGGCGCGCGGTGGCCGGGCGCCGAAGATCAAATACGTGACTCAGGCGGACATCCGACCGCCGCGGTTCGTGGTCTTCTCCACCGGCTTCCTCGAGGCGGGGTACAGGCGGTTCCTGGAGCGCAAGCTGCGCGAGCGCTTCGGCTTCGAGGGCACCCCGATCGACGTGTCGATCAAGGTCCGTGAGGGCCGGGGGAGCGACAAGAAGGGATGACCGCCCGCCGGGGCGCCGCAGGCCGTGCGGTAACCTGCTCCGGCAGCGATCGAGCGCGCCCGGGCAATCGGGGTAGCACTCGGAGCTCGGGCTGTAGCGCAGCTTGGTAGCGCACTTGACTGGGGGTCAAGGGGTCGCAGGTTCAAATCCTGTCAGCCCGACAGAAGAAGGCGCAGGTCAGAGGCGGGTCGTCCGACACGGACGGCCCGCCTCTTGCGTCAGTACAGCAACCGGTACAGCATCGCAGTCTTAATACAGCGACGTTCACCACTCGAGAGCCTCGTCGAGCCGGTCGGCGGCCTCTCGCCGCTGTGCCGGTGCCACATGGCTGTAG
Source organism: Modestobacter sp. DSM 44400 (assembly GCF_900107175.1). Lineage (GTDB taxonomy): Bacteria > Actinomycetota > Actinomycetes > Mycobacteriales > Geodermatophilaceae > Modestobacter. The sequence continues at coordinate 37,529 of NZ_FNOZ01000011.1, forward strand.
ATGTCCGCAGTGATGACGTAGGACGGACCTGATTGGTGCACCCAGGCGGCCACGCAGGTGTCGACGAGGGCCTGGGAGATGACTCTGCTGCTGAGCCGGGCCGCACAGTCCGTCGCGTCGAGGAACGCGTAGGAGAGGGTCCTGTCGGCCAGGGAGCGGTCGGGGAATGCGGCCACTTCCTCAACAAGGTCGGGCATCCGCGGCCGGGAGCCGTTGCGTTCGGCGCGGTGCGCGCGTCCGTGCGCTCGTGTGGCGCGGCGCCGGTCACCGCCGCCTCGGTGAGTGTCTCGTCGTCGAAGCCGCGACCGGGCGAGGCCGCCAGGCGCTCAGAGGAACTGCCGGCTCAGCTGCACGTGCCGGTTGACGTCCTTATACAGCAGGTAGCGGAACCGACCGGGGCCGCCGGCGTAGCAGGCCTGCGGGCAGAACGCGCGCAGCCACATGAAGTCCCCGGCCTCGACCTCCACCCAGTCCTGGTTGAGCAGGTAGACGGCCTTGCCCTCCAGCACGTAGAGCCCGTGCTCCATCACGTGCGTCTCGGGGAAGGGGATCACGCCCCCCGGCTCGAAGGTGACGATGTTGACGTGCATGTCGTGCCGGACGTCGGTCTGGTCGACGAAGCGGGTGGTGGTCCAGGTGCCGCCGGTGTCGGGCATCGGCACCGGCTCGACGTCGCGCTCGTTGGTCACGAAGGCCTCGGGTACGTCGATCCCGTCGACGCGCTGGTAGGCCTTGCGGATCCAGTGGAGGCGGGCCGGCTCGGCCTGCTCGTTGTGCAGCGTCCACACCGCGCCCGGTGGGACGAAGGCGTAGCCGCCGGGCTCCAGCTGGTGCGTGACCTCGCCGATCGTCAGGCGAAGGGCGCCCTCGAGCACGAAGAGCACCGCCTCGGCGGCCGGATCGATCTCGGGCCGGTCGCTGCCGCCGCCCGCGGACACCTCCACGATGTACTGGGAGAACGTCTCGGCGAAGCCGGAGAGGGGCCGGGCGATCACCCACAGCCGGGTCTGGTTCCAGAACGGCAGGTTGCTGGTGACGATGTCGGTCATCGTCCCCTTCGGCAGGACGGCGTAGGCCTCGGTGAACATCGCCCGGTTCGTGGTGAGTGCGGTCTGCCCCGGCAGCCCGCCCCGGGGTGCGTAGTAGGAGCTGGTCGTCGTCACGCTGGTGGTCCTCTCCGCAGGGGCCGCTCGATCGGCTCGGTGATGGTGTCGTCCCGGGTCGTTCATGCTCCACCCCGGGTCAGGAACCGCCCACGCGGCTCGGCGTCGATGTCGATGGCGGCCCCACGCAGCCAGGTGCTGCGGACGACGCCGTCGAGCCGGCGGCCGGCGTAGGGCGTCACGGGGTTGCGGTGCTGCAGCTGGGCCGGGTCGACGACGAACGACTCGTCGGGGGCGAAGACGCAGAAATCTGCGTCGGCGCCGACGGCGAGGCGTCCCTTGGTGCGCAGTCCGGCGACGCGGGCGGGCTGCTCGCACATCCACCGGACGACGTCGGACAGCGCGTAGCCGCGGGCCCGAGCCTCGGTCCAGACGGCGGTCAGGCCGAGCTGCAGCGAGCTGATCCCGCCCCACGCGAGGCCGAAGTCGCCGACGTCGGGCCGCTTGAGCTCCGCGGTGCAGGGGGAGTGGTCGGAGACCACGCAGTCGATGACGCCCTCGGTGAGGGCCTGCCAAAGCAGCTCCCGGTTGGCCGCCTCGCGGATGGGCGGGCAGCACTTGAACGCCGTCGCGCCGTCGACGACGTCCTCGGCGTCGAAGGTGAGGTAGTGCGGGCAGGTCTCCACGGTGATCGGCAGCCCTTCGCCGCGGGCGTCCCGCAGCAGCGGGACCCCGTCGGAGCTGGACAGGTGCAGGACGTGCGTTCGCGCGCCGGTCCGCCGGGTTGCCTCGACCACCGTCGCGATGGCCCGGTCCTCCGCGGTGCGCGGCCGGGACCGGAGGAAGTCGGCGTACCGCCCGCCGTGCGGCTCGGGCGCCTGCTCGATCACCACGGGGTCCTCGGCGTGCACGATCATCAGCCCGTCGAAACCGGCCAGCTCACGCAGGTGCTCCTCCAGCTCGGCCGCCGACAGCGGCGGGAACTCCTCCACTCCGGAGTCGAGCAGGAAGCACTTGAAGCCGAAGACACCCGCCTCGTGCAGTGCGTGCAGGTCGCTGAGGTTGCCTGGGACGGCTCCGCCCCAGAAGCCGACGTCGATGTGGCACTTCCCGTCGGCCGCCTTCTTCTTCGTCTCCAGGGCAGCGACGTCGACCGTCGGCGGGATGCTGTTGAGCGGCATGTCCAGGATGGTCGTGACGCCGCCGGCCGCGGCCGCCCGAGTCGCGCTCGCGAACCCCTCCCACTCGGTCCGTCCTGGCTCGTTGACGTGCACGTGGCTGTCGACGAGCCCGGGCAGCAGCACCTCGTCGGCGGCCAGTTCGACGATCCGCGCGCCGTCCAGTCGCGCCGAGAGCGGGGCCACGGTGGCGATCCGGCCGTTGCGGACGCCGATGCACGCGCCGGTTTCGCCGGCTCCGATCACCGCGCGCGGAGCCCGCAGCACCAGCTCGAGGTCACTCACCTGCGGCCGCCGAACCGGCGCGGTACGCCCGCCAGCCCCCCGCCGCGGATATGTCCACCACAGTGGGCGAGCCGTGCTCCCCGGCGCGCAGAACCACCGCCAGCGCGGCGGACCCGTCGGCGAGCTCGATGACGCTCAGCTCCAGCTCCGGCGGTTCGGCCGGGATGAAGGCGTCCCGGATGACCGTCAGCGGCACCTCGTAGAGTTCCCCGGGCACCGCGACCCCGCCGTCGGCGACCGGCCACAGTGCGGGGAACCGGTCGCCGACGGAGAAGAACCGGTAACGGGGTGCGGTGGTCGCCTCGCCCAGGAACGGGTGCTCGGCGATGGTCGGGTGGACCGAGCCACCACGCATCCCGTCGCCGTTGACGAAGAGAGGGACGGCGGTCGGCTGCCGGTCGGTCATGAGGATGCCTCTCGTGTGGTGGGGATCAGGAGGTGCTCCTGTGCGATGCGGCCGGCGAGCCGCTCCAAAAGCGCGCCAGCCTCGCGCATGCAACGGTCGACGTCGGGTTCGATCGCGGTCAGCGGATAGGCGGCCGTGATACCGGCTTCGCGCAGTTCGTCGGGCCCGAGCGAGCAGCGTCCGGCCACCGCGACCACCGGCACACCGGCGGCCCGGGCCCGGGCGGCGACGCCCGCGGGCGCCTTACCCCGCAGCGTCTGGTCGTCAAGGGACCCCTCCCCGGTGAGCACCAGGTCGGCTCCCCGCAGGTGCTCGGCGAAGGCCCCGAGCTCCAGGACGACGTCGACGCCGGGACGGCGGACCGCGCCGAGTGCGACCAGACAGGCGTAGCCGACGCCGACGGCCGCACCCGCTCCGGGCTCCGGCACGGCGGTCGCCGCCCGGGAGCCCACGACGCCGGCGAGCGCCGCCGCCCAGCGGGTCAGCGCGGCCTCCAGCACGACGACGTCGCCGGCGGAAGCGCCCTTCTGCGGGCCATAGACGGCCGCCGCGCCGGACGGCCCCAGCAGCGGGTTGTCCACGTCGCTGGCCAGCACGACGCGGACGCCGCGCAACCGCGGGTCCAGCCCGCTGAGCTCGACCCGGTCCAGGTGTGCCAGCGACCCACCGCCCGGCACGAGGTCGTGACCGCCGGCGTCGAGCAACCGCGCGCCCAGGCCAGCCAACAGCCCGGCACCCCCGTCGGTGCACGCGCTGCCCCCGATGCCGAGCACCACTTCGGTGCAGCCCAGGTCCAGCGCGACCCGGAGGAGCTGCCCGGTGCCGAGGCTGGTCGCCGCCAGGGGCGCGGGCTGCCCGCCGGGCAGCAGCGCCAGCCCGGAGGCCGCCGCCATCTCCACGACGGCCGTCCGGTCGCGCACCGCCACGGCGCTGTCCAGCGGCGCACCGGTCGGCCCGGCCACCTGGACCGGCACCCGGGTGAAGCCGGCCGCCAGCGCGGCCTCGAGGGTGCCCTCGCCGCCGTCGGCCACCGGGACCTGCGCCACGATGGCCGACGGCACGACCCTGCGGAGCCCGGCCGCCACCGCGGCGGCGACCTCGGCCGCGGAGAGGCTGCCCTTGAACTTGTCCGGTGCTACCAGGACGCGCATCGTCGCTCCGGTCCAGGCCGGGCTCTGGGGGGAGCGCTCGTCGGCTGCGCGGTGGACATCAGTCGAGGACCTGCAGCCGGCTGAGGTCCAGCGGACGGATGGCGGTCGGGGCATGCTCGCCCCGCGAGGCCAGCTCCTCGAACTCGACGACGTTGTCGATCTCGGTGCCCATCGAGACGTTGGTGATCCGCTCGAGGATCACCTCGACAACGACGGGCACCCGGTGCTCGACCACCATCTTCTTGGCCTGCTCCAGCGCGGGCAGGATCTCGTCGGGCTCGAAGACCCGCAGCGCCTTGCACCCCAACCCCTCGACCACCTTGAGGTGGTCGACGCCGTAACCGCCGACCTCAGGGGAGTTGATGTTGTCGAAGGACAGCTGCACGCAGTAGTCCATGTCGAAGCCCCGCTGGCTCTGCCGGATCAGCCCGAGGTAGGCGTTGTTCACCAGCACGTGCACGTAGGGGATGTTGAACTGCGCGCCGACGGCCAGCTCCTCGATCATGAACTGGAAGTCGTAGTCACCCGACAGCGCGACCACGGTGGCCTCCGGCTGCGCCGTGGCCACCCCGAGGGTGGCCGGCAGGGTCCAGCCCAGGGGGCCGGCCTGCCCGGCGTTGATCCAGTGCCGCGGGCCGTACACGTGCAGCAGCTGGGCGGCCTGAATCTGGGAGAGCCCGATCGTGCTGACGTAGGTGGTCTCCGGCCCGAAGGCCTTATTCATCTCCTGGAACACCCGCTGCGGCTTCACCGGGACGTCGGCGAAGTCCGTGCGCCGCTGCAGCGTGGCCTTGCGCGATCGGCAGGACTCCGCCCAGGCGGTGTGATCGGGCAGCCCGCCGTCCGCGGCCAGCTCGCGGGCGACCTCCACGAAGACCTTCAGGGCGGCCCGGGCGTCGGACACGATGCCGTAGTCGGGGGCGAAGACCCGGCCGATCTGGGTGGGCTCGATGTCGACGTGCACGAACGTGCGGCCCCGGGTGTAGGTGTCCAGCCCGCCGGTGTGCCGGTTGGCCCACCGGTTGCCGATGCCGAGCACGAAGTCCGACTCGAGCATCGTGGCGTTGCCGTACCGGTGCGAGGTCTGCAGGCCGACCATGCCGGCCATCAGCGGGTGGTCGTCGGGGATGGTGCCCCAACCCATCAGGGTCGGGACGACCGGGACGCCGGTGAGCTCGGCGAACTCGACGAGCAGGTCGGCGGCCTCGGCGTTGACGATCCCGCCGCCGGCGACCAGCAGCGGCCGCTCCGCCGCGCACAACATGGCCAGGGCCTTCTCCGCCTGGGCGCGGGTGGCCGCAGGGTTGACCACCGGCAGCGGCGCGTAGGTGTCCGGGTCGAACTCGATCTCAGCCAGCTGCACGTCGATCGGCAGGTCGATGAGCACCGGGCCGGGGCGCCCCGACCGCATCAACTGGAACGCCTTGGCGAAGGCGCCGGGCACCTGCGCCGGCTCCAGCACGGTCGTCGCCCACTTGGTGACCGGCCCGACGATCGAAGTGATGTCGACGGCCTGGAAGTCCTCCTTGTGCAGCCGCGCCACCGGCGCCTGGCCGGTGATGCAGAGGATCGGGACCGAGTCCGCCGACGCCGAGTACAGGCCGGTGACCATGTCGGTGCCGGCCGGACCGGAGGTGCCGACGCAGACCCCGATGTTGCCGGCCGCGGCCCGGGTGTAGCCCTCGGCCATGTGCGAGGCGCCCTCGACGTGGCGGGCGAGGACGTGGGTGAGCTCGCCTTGGGCGCGCACCGCGGCGTAGAAGGGGTTGATGGCGGCGCCGGGCAGGCCGAACAGGTGGCTGATGCCCTCCCGGCGCAGGATCTCGACGGCGGCGCGGGCGGCGGTCATCTTGGGCATGGCGTGCTCCTTACGAGTTCGGGGTGAGGGGTCAGCGCGGGGTCTGGCCGGCGAGGCGCTCGACGCCGCGGAGCAGCGCGGAGTGGTCGAGCCGGCCGTCGCCGTTGGCCCGGGCCGAGGCCATGAGCTGGGCGACCAGCGCGCCCAGTGGAACGACCACCCCGGCCTCGCGGGCCGCGGAGGTGACGATGCCGAGGTCCTTGTGGTGCAGGTCGATCCGGAAGCCGGGCTCGAAGGAGCGGGTCAGCATGTTGTTCTTCTTCTGCTCCAGCACCTTCGACCCGGCCAGCCCGCCGCCGAGCACCTCCAGGGCCGCCGTGGTGTCCACGCCGTAGGCCTCCAGGAAGACGACGGCCTCGGCGAGGACCTGGATGTTCGCGGCCACGATGAGCTGGTTGGCGGCCTTGACGGTCTGGCCCGAGCCGGCCGGGCCGACGTGCACGACGGTCTTGCCGACCACGTCGAGGACCGGCTTCGCGGCCGCGAAGTCCTCCGCCGTACCACCGACCATGATCGAAAGTGCCGCGTTGACCGCGCCGGCCTCGCCGCCGGAGACCGGTGCGTCGAGCAGCCGGAACCCGCGCGCCGTGGCTTCCTCGGCGAGCTGCGCGGTGACGTCGGGCCGGATGCTGGAGAAGTCGATGACCAGGGTGCCGGGCTTGGCGGTGGCGAACACGCCGTCCTCGCCGGTGAGCACGGCCTGCACGTCAGGGGAGTCGGGGACCATGACGGCGACGATGTCGGCCTCGGCGACCGCCTCCGCGGAGGAGGTGGCGGCCCGGCCACCGGCCTCCTCCAGTGGTCCGGTGCGGTGGGGGACCAGGTTGTAGCCGACCACGTCGTAGCCGGCCCGGGCAAGGTGCACCGACATCGGGCTGCCCATGATGCCGAGACCGATGAACGCGATGGTGGTCATGACGAACCTCTCGAGAAGGGGGATGGGGTCAGGCGGAGGCGCCGCGGCGGGCGCGGGGCAGCCAGTCGAAGCTGTCGATGGAGGCGGTCGACGGCTTGTACTCCAGGCCGACCCAGCCGGTGTAGCCGGCGGTCTCCAGGTCGCCCAGCTGCCGCTGCAGCGGGAGGGAACCGGTGCCGGGTTCGTTGCGGCCGGGGGAGTCGGCGATCTGCACGTGTGAGATCCGGTCGGTGGAGTCGGTGATGACTTCGTCGACGTCGTCGCCGTTGACTGCGAGGTGGTACAGGTCGGCGAGCAGCCCGACGTTGGTCGAGCCGTGCTCGTCCCCGACCCGGTCGAGGACCGTCAGCGCGTCGGCCGCCGTCCGCAGCGGATACCGGGGTGCGCCGCTGACCGGCTCGATCAGCACGGTGCCGCTGATCCGGGCAGCCGCTCTGGCTGCGACAGCGAGCAGTTCGGCGCCCAGCTCGTCCTGCTCGGCAGGGTCGACGTCGCCCACCCGGTTCCCGTACAGGGCGTTGAACGCCCGGCAGCCCAGCCGCTCCCCGATGCCGATCGTCACGTCGACGTTGTCGCGGAACTCGGTGGCGCGGGCCGGCCAGGACATCAGCCCGCGGTCACCGGCCGGCATGTCGCCGGCGGCGAAGTTCAGGCCGACGAGCTGCACTCCGGCGTCCTGGACGGCGGAGACGAAGGCGTCGACCTCGCGGTCGCCGGGCACGGCGACGGCGAAGGGCCACCAGAACTCGACGGCGTCGAAGCCGGCGTCCCGAACGGCCGCGGGGCGCTCCAGCAGCGGCAGCTCGGCGAAGAGGAGGGAACAGTTGACGGCGTAGCGGAGGGCATGTTGCATGGCCGACCTTCCGGGTCGTGGGGGAGTGCGGCTGGACAGGTGCCTGCGGTGCCGGCTCCCGGCCGCCCGCCGGCGGGCAGCGGACCCGTCAGCAGAAGCCCGGCACGCCGTGCCAGGCGGATCCCGGGCCGGACGCGTCGTCGCGCACGACGCTGGCCTCGATCAGCCCGTAGGGCCGGTCGGCGGCGTGGAACACCTCACCGGGGTTCTCGGTCCCGAAGGGCGAGAGGTCGGCGAGGAAGTGGTGCTTGTTCGGTGCGGAGAACTTGATCTCGGCCACCTCGGGATGCTGTTCGAGGACGGCCGAGCCCATGCCGTACAGCGTCTGCTGCAGCGCAAAGCTGTGGATCTCGGCGAAACGCTGCAGCAGCAGGCCCTTGATGGCGTCGTAGGACTTGTCCCAGTCGACGTCGGTGTGCTCGTACCGCCACCGGGCGACCAGGGAGGTCGCCAAGATCCGGTCGGTGGTCTCCGGAAGGGTCGTGTACTCGTCCTCGAGGAACCCATGGAACTCCGAGCCGGTGGACTTCAGGACGGTCAGGTCGTTGATCCCCGAGACGACGTGTGCCTGCCGGTCGGCCCCCCGGCCGTCGATGTTGACCACAGTGGTCCGCACTCCACCGCCGGTGCGCACAAAAGAGTGGTCGTGGCCGGCGCCCTCGACCGGGATGCGGCCCCAGGGGTACTCCTCGATCTCGATGCGGGCGCCATCGGCCGCAGGGGTCTGGCCGATGAAGTGGTCGCCGAGAGTGAGGGCGAACTCCTCGATCGAGGCCACGCCCTTCTCCTTGGCGAAGGCGAAGACGGTGTTCTTCTGCGTGTCGGTGGGCAGGACGCCCCGCTGGTCACCGGTGACGTGCGCGGCCTCGAATCGGCCACGCAGCGACGAGGAGACGTTGAGGTCGCGGATCTCGTGGCGAGCGGTGTCCCGGACGATGCGGACCAGGCGGTTCTCTGCCTTGCCGTACTGGTTGGGGCCCAGGGTGATGGTCATGCGGGCTCAGCTCCCTCGATAGGTGGAATAGGCGAACGGACTCAGCAACACCGGCACGTGGTGGCGCTGTTCGGGGTCGGCCACCACGAAGGAGAGGCTGACCTCAGGGAAGAAGCAGGGCTGACCGGTCCGGGCGAAGTAACCGGCGGTGTTGAACACGAGCCGGTAGGTGCCGGGACAGACCCGGTCAGGCCCCAGCGAACCGATCCGCCCGTCGTCGTCGGTGGTGCCGGCGGCGAGAACTGCGCCGTCGGCTCCGATGACCAGTTCGAGCCGGACGAGCAGGCCGGCGGCCGGCCGACCCTGCCCCGTGTCCAGCACGTGGGTGGTTATGGCGCTCACCGGCTCTCCTCGCTGGCGCTCGTCGGCCGCGTTCGCGGCGCTGCCGTGCTCATGCGTGAGCTCGCACGCTCGCTCACGTCTGGATGACCCGACGGAGCCGGAGCAGGGCGATCTTGCGCAGCTCCTCGCCCACGACACCGGCCTCGGTCTCCTCGTCGTGGGCCAGGCGACCCTGAAGCGAGTCGAGGACGTCAGCGCCGGAGAGGCCGGTGGCACAGATCAGGAAGACCCGGCCGAACCGCTCCTCGTAGGACCGGTTCGCCTCGGCCAGCACCTGCTGGGTGCCCGCGGCGCGGTCCACTCCGGACTGCTCCTGGCGCGACCACCGCGCCTCGGCGCCCTCCCGGTGCGCTGCCTCGCCGATCCGCGGGTGGGCGTCCAGCGCGCGGTCCACGTCGGTCGCGGTGAAGCGCCGGGCCGCCGCGTCGGCGGTGGCGAGCAGTGCGTCGACGTTGGCGTAGGGCCGGTTGTCGCGGACCGCCGCGGCCCATGGCCGGGACGTCGCAACAGGCCAGCAGCGCCGGAGTGAGTTCTGCGGCGGGGGCGGAGTTGAAGCCGGGCAGGTCCATGACGACCTCCTCTCATGTGACGGAGGTGACGTTCCCGTCTGCCGAGAGGTTGTCAGCTGCCCCGAGCTACGTCAACAGTTTGTTGAAGTTGGCCTTGAGTGGCCCTCTGCAGGGACCCGCCGCGAGCCTGCGAGTGGTGGGGGGCAGGGGGTCCTTCAGCGGTCGCGGTTCAGGTAGTTGTAGACGGTGAACCGGCTGACCCTGAGCGCCTCGGCCACGGTCTCGGCCGACTTCCGGTAGGTGAACGCCCCGCGCTCTTCCAGCAGCCGGACGGCGCGCTGCTTCTGCGGCCGGGGAAGATCGCCCAGGGGGGCGCCGAGCTCGGTGGCCAGGTCCTCCAGGAGCCTGCCGAGGTCACCGACGGCCTCCACCGGGAGGTGTGTCGCCTGGTCGGCGAACCGGACTCCCGCAATGGTCTCGCCGTCCCACAGCAGCGGGACGTCCGCAGCGGTGATCGCATCCGCCCCGACGAGGACGGCGTCGGTCCGGGTGAGCAGCGGGGCGATCGCCACCAGGAGCGGGTGCTCCGGGTCGAGTCGCGCCGAACCGGCCGCCGGGTCAGTCGTCAATGCGCTCGACCTGCAGCGAGACGCGCGTGGCCCCATGGGCGAACGCAGCGGAGAGCACCTGACCGAGCACCGGGAGCAAGGTGTCATCCTCGCCGGTCAGGGACGTGCCCAGTGGCCCGAACTCGCAGATCACCCCCGACTCCTGCACGACGTGCAGCGTCTCGATGGCATGTGCCGGCGCGGGGCCCTCGCCGACGAAGGGCTCGGTCGTGAACTCCGCTACCAGTCGCATGGCGGCAGGTTATGCCGTCGCGAGCCGGTTGCGGTGCGGTCGCGGTCCGGTCGTAGCGGCAGCCAGGGCGTCGCCCAGCGGGCCGTCGACCACGTCGATTCAACAAACTGTTGACCTAGGGTGTGACTCACATTACGTTGGCCGTTACGGGAAGCCCTTTTCCGTATGGCGGAAGCCGTCCCGACTGGCCCAACGAGGAATGCCATGTCCCAGGCAGCACCCCAGCAGGCGCCCCCCGCACGCCGCAAGCACCCCGTCGACGAGGTCCCGCCCGTGGGGAAGCTCGTGGTCTACGGCATGCAGCACGTGCTCGCCTTCTACGCCGGCGCGGTCGTCGTCCCCATCTTGCTGGCCGGGGCGATCGGGCTCTCCGACCGCGAGCTCATCCACCTCATCAACGCCGACCTGTTCACCTGCGGCATCGCGTCGATCATCCAGTCGGTCGGCTTCTGGAAGGTCGGCGTCAAGCTCCCGCTGCTGCAGGGCGTCACCTTCACCGCCGTCTCGCCCATGATCGCGATCGGGCTCGCCGCCGGCGGTGGCACCGACGGGCTGCTGGTCATCTACGGCGCAGTGATCGTCGCCGGGCTGTTCACCTTCCTGATCGCCTCCTACTTCAGCCGGCTCATCCGCTTCTTCCCTCCGGTGGTCACCGGGTCGGTCATCACCATCATCGGGATCGCCCTGCTGCCGGTCGCCGCGGCCGACATCGTCGGTGGCGCGGCCAACCCCGAACCGGGCAACGGCCGCAACCTCGCCTACGCAATGGGCACGCTCGCCCTGATCGTGCTGATGCAGCGGTTCTTCCGCGGCTTCCTCGCGACCGTCGCCGTCCTCGTGGGGCTTGTCGTGGGAACGCTGGTCGCATGGGCGCTCAGCGACGCCGCATTCGGCGCGGTCGGGGACTCCTCGTGGGTCGGCGTCACCACACCCTTCTACTTCGGCTGGCCGAAGTTCAGCACGGCCGCCATCATCTCGATGATCGTGGTCATGCTGATCACCGCCGTGGAGACCACGGGCGACGTCTTCGCCACCGGCGAGATCGTCGACAAGCGGATCGGGCGTAAGGACATCGCGGCTGCGCTGCGGGCCGACGGCCTGGCGACCACGCTCGGCGGCGTCTTCAACTCCTTTCCCTACACCTGCTTCGCCGAGAACGTGGGCCTGGTCCGGCTGACCCAGGTGCGCAGCCGGTGGGTCGTCGCCGCGGCGGGCGGGTTCATGATCCTCATCGGGTTGGTGCCCAAGGCCGGCGCCGTAGTGGCCGGCATCCCGCACCCCGTGCTCGGCGGCGCGGCGCTGGCGATGTTCGCCACCGTGGCCGTCGTCGGGATCCAGACCCTCTCGCGGGTGGACTTCAACGACCACCGCAACGTCGTCATCGTCGCCACGAGCCTCGGCCTGGCGCTGCTCGTCACCGTCCAGCCGGGCGTCGTCGGCGCGGTGCCCTCGTGGGCGGGGATCATCTTCGGCAGCGGGATCACGCTGGGAAGCATCGTTGCCATCGCGCTCAACGCCGTCTTCCACCACCTGGGGCGCGGCCGGGGAGCCGCCCTGGCCGGAACGCCGGGGCGCGGGCAGATCCGGCTGGACGACGTCAACGCGATGAGCCGCGAGGAGTTCGACGGCACCTTCAGCACGCTGTTCCAGGGCCCGACGCCGGTCGTCGAGAACGCCTACACCCAGCGGCCGTTCAGCGACACCAGTGCACTGCGGACCGCGCTCCAAGAGGCCTTGTTCGCGGCCACGCCGGAGCAGCATCGCGAACTCATGGCTGTCTACCCGGCCCTGGGCGGCGACGTGGTGTGCGACGGGGAGGCCGGCGAACAGTCGACCCTCGACCAAGCGTCCGCGGGTCTGACGCAGCTCACCGAAGAGGACCACGACGCCCTCCGGGAGGTCACTACCGCCTACCGGGAGAGGTTCGGCTTCCCGCTGATCGTCTGCGTCCGGGACAACCCCAGCCGGGAGCGCATTCTGGCACAGGGCTGGGCCCGGCTCCAGAACTCACCCACTCAGGAGCACGCGGCAGCGCTCATCGAGATCGCCAAGATCGCCGGGTACCGGTTCGACGACCTCGTCGCGGACGCCAACCCGATCCACAGCGCCCGCACCCAGCGGTACGGGGCCGCCTTCTGACCCCGGCCCAGCCCCGGGCACGCCCGGACGGGCCTCGGCCGCTCCCCTCGGAATCCTGCACCGCAGGGCGTCCACCGATGTCCACAACGCCGATTTCCATGACGCTGAACAGGGAGCAATCTCATGCCGTCGCCCACAGCCACCGTGAACGGACAGGTGCTGTCCCTCTCCGGGGTGGACCTGCACACCACGGTGCTCGACTGGCTCCGCAGCCGCGGTCTCCTCGGGTGCAAGGAGGGATGTGCCGAAGGGGAGTGCGGGGCGTGCTCGGTCCTGGTGGCCCGCCCGGGCATCTCCTCCCCGACCCGGTGGACGGCCCTGAACGCCTGCCTGCTGCCGGTCCTCACCCTCGACGGTCAGGAGCTGATCACGGCCGAGGGACTCGGGGCCCCCGACGCCCTGCACCCGGTGCAGCGCGAGATGGCCGTGCGTGGCGGCTCGCAGTGCGGCTACTGCACCCCGGGCTTCGTCTGCAGCATGGCCGCGGAGTTCTACCGACCGGACCGCGTTCCGGCGGAGCCGTCGGAGACCGGCCCGGCACCGTCCGACCACCTGCACGGGCCGAACGGCTTCGACCTGCACGCCCTGTCCGGCAACCTGTGCCGGTGCACGGGCTACCGCCCCATCCGAGACGCTGCCTTCGCCCTGGGAGCACCGGCTGACGACGACCGGATCGCAACACGGCGGGACCAACCGCCGCCCCCGGTGCCCGGGACCCGGGTGGCCGGTGGCGGTGCCCGGTTCGCCCGTCCGGCCGCCCTCACGGAGGCGCTGAACCTGATCGCGGAGCATCCGGGCGCCCTGCTCGTGGCCGGTTCGACCGACTGGGGCGTCGACGTCAACCTGCGGGCCGCGCGCGCCGCTTTCGTCGTCGCGATCGACCGGCTGCCGGAGCTGCGCACCTTCCGCGTGGACTCCGACGCCGTCGAGATCGGTGCGGCGCTGACGCTCAGCGAGGCCGAGGAGTTGCTGGACGGGCACGTTCCGCTGCTCGACCAGTTGTTCCCGCAGTTCGCCTCCCGGCTCATCCGCAATGGCGCCACGATGGGCGGGAACCTGGGCACCGGCTCGCCGATCGGCGACACGGCTCCCGCGCTGCTCGCGCTGGACGCGTCGCTGATCCTCGCCTCTGCGAACGGGGAGCGCGAGGTGCTGCTGGCCGACTACTTCACCGGCTACCGGCGCAGCGTGCGGCTCCCCGGCGAGCTCATCCGCGCGGTGCGGATCCCGCTGCCGCAGCCCGGCCTGGTCGGCTTCTCCAAGGTGGCCAAGCGCCGGTTCGACGACATCTCCAGCGTCGCCGTCGCCTTCGGCCTGGACGTCGAGGACGGCGTGGTGCGCCGTGCGCGCATCGGGCTGGGCGGCGTCGCCGCGACGCCGCTGCGTGCCCGGGCCACCGAGGACGCGCTCACTGGCCGGCCCTGGACCGCGGAGACCGTCCGGGCGGCGGCCGATGTGATGGCCGCGGAGGGCACGCCGCTGGACGACCACCGCGCCAGCGCCCGCTACCGATCGGCCATGTTGCGGCAGGCCCTGCTCAAGTTCCACGCCCAGCACGAGACTCCCTTGGAGGTGGGAGCATGAGCGCGCTCTCCGAGCGACCGGCCGATCCCGTCGTCGGCACCGCCATCCCGCACGAGAGCGCAGCCCTGCACGTCACAGGCGCGGCGCTCTACACCGACGATCTCGTCCTACGCACCAAGGACGTGCTGCACGCCTACCCCGTCCAGGTGCTGCACGCCCATGCGCAGGTCACTCGGCTGCAGACGGAGGCTGCGCTCCAGGTCCCCGGGGTGGTCCGGGTGCTCACCGCCGCGGACGTGCCCGGGGTCAACGACGCCGGGGTCAAGCACGACGAGCCGCTGTTCCCCGACGAGGTCATGTTCTTCGGCCACGCCGTGTGCTGGGTCCTCGGCGAGTCCCTCGAAGCGGCCCGGCTCGGCGCCGCGGCGGTCGAGGTCGACGTGGAGCTGTTGCCCTCCCTGGTGTCGGTCCGGGAGGCCATCGAGGCGGGCAACTACCAGGGCGGGCAGCCCACCCTGGAGCGCGGGAACGTCGAGGCCGATCTCGCCGCGGCGGCGCACATCTTCAGCGGGGAGTTCGAGTTCGCCGGTCAGGAGCACTTCTACCTGGAGACGCACTGCGCGCTCGCGCTGGTCGACGAGAACGGCCAGGTCTTCGTGCAGAGCAGCACCCAGCACCCGTCGGAGACCCAGGAGATCGTGGCGCACGTCCTGGGGCTGTCCAACTCCGAGGTGACCGTCCAGTGCCTGCGGATGGGCGGCGGGTTCGGCGGCAAGGAGATGCAACCGCACGGCCTGGCCGCCATCGCGGCCCTCGGTGCCCGGCTCACCGGCCGACCGGTCCGCCTCCGGCTCAACCGCACGCAGGACATCACCATGACCGGTAAGCGGCACGGGTTCCACGCCCGCTGGCGGGTCGGCTTCGACGAGGACGGCTGCCTGCAGGCGCTGGACGCCACCCTCACCGCCGACGGCGGCTGGAGCCTCGACCTGTCCGAGCCGGTGCTGGCCCGGGCGTTGTGTCACATCGACAACGCGTACTGGATCCCCGCCGTCCGGGTCAACGGCCGGATCGCCAAGACCAACAAGACCTCGCAGACGGCCTTCCGAGGCTTCGGCGGGCCGCAGGGGATGCTGGTGATCGAGGACATCCTCGGCCGCTGCGCGCCCCTGCTCGGCCAGGACGCCGCCGCGCTGCGCCACCGCAACCTCTACGCGGCGGGGCAGACCACGCCCTACGGCCAGCCGGTGCGGCATCCCGAACGGCTGGCGCGAACCTGGCAGCAGATCCTCGACTCCAGTGACTTCGCCGCGCGCAGCGAGCAGATCGCCGCCTCCAACGACTCCTCCCCGGACACCAAGCGGGGCCTGGCGATCACGCCGGTGAAGTTCGGGATCTCGTTCAACCTCACGGCGTTCAACCAGGGCGGCGCGCTCGTCCACGTGTACAAGGACGGGTCGGTCCTGATCAACCACGGCGGCACCGAGATGGGCCAGGGGCTGCACACGAAGATGCTCCAGGTCGCCGCGACCACCCTCGGTGTCCCGCTGGAGAGGGTCCGGCTGGCGCCGACCCGCACCGACAAGGTGCCGAACACCTCGGCGACCGCGGCCAGCTCGGGTACTGACCTCAACGGTGGCGCGATCAAGGACGCCTGCGAGCAGATCCGCGGGCGGCTGGCCTCGGTCGCCGCCGAGCGCCTCGGTGTCGCGCCGTCCGACGTCCGCTTCGGTGGCGGACAGGTGCGGGGCCTCGCCTTCGCCAGCGAGCCGGTCCTCTGGGAGGAGGTCGTGCAGCTGGCCTACTTCCAGCGGGTCCAGCTGTGGGCGGCGGGCTACTACCGCACCGAGGGGCTGCACTGGGACTCCGCGAGGATGCAGGGCGAGCCGTTCAAGTACTTCGCCTACGGCGTCGCTGCCTCCGAGGTGGAGGTGGACGGCTTCACCGGGGCCTACCGGGTGCGGCGGGTCGACATCGTGCACGACGTCGGTGACTCCCTCTCCCCCCTCGTCGACCTCGGGCAGATCGAAGGTGGCTTCGTGCAGGGCGTCGGCTGGCTCACGCTGGAGGACCTGCGCTGGGAGGAGGGCGAGGGACCCAACCGCGGCCGGCTGGCGACGTCCTCGGCCAGCACGTACAAGTTGCCGAGCTTCTCCGAGATGCCCGAGGTCTTCAACGTCACGCTGTTGACCGACGCGACCGAGGAGGGCGCCGTCTTCGGATCCAAGGCGGTCGGCGAGCCACCGCTGATGCTGGCTTTCTCGGTCCGGGAGGCGCTGCGCCAGGCCGCGGCCGCGTTCGGGCCGGCCGGCACCAGCGTGGACCTGGCGTCCCCGGCGACGCCGGAGGCCATCTTCTGGGCCCTCGAGCAGGCGCGGGGCAGCGGGGGTGCCCACGTCGAGGACGGGGCTCCCGGAACCCGGCCCGAACAGCCCGCCGCCGACGCACCCGCCATGCAGCCCCTCTCCAAGCGCGTGCAGCACGTGCTCTCCGATGCGTGAGGAGATTGACGTGCACTGGTTGAAGGCCGTCGAACAACTGCGCGCCGCGCGCGATCCCGCGGTGCTGGTCACCATCGCGTCCGTCCGCGGGCACGCGCCGCGGGAGGCCGGTACGAAGATGGTGGTCGCCGCCGACCGGACCTGGGGGACCGTCGGCGGGGGCAATCTGGAGGCCGTGGCCATCGCCCGCGCCCGGGTACTGCTGGCGGCGGGGACGACGCAGCCGGAGCTGCTGCCGGTGACGCTCTCGGACAAGGTGCGTTTCCGGTACGGCGTCCAGTGCTGCGGAGGAGAGGTCACCATGGTGCTCGAGCCACTGTCGGTGGTCCCGGCCGTGGCGGTCTTCGGGGTCGGTCACGTCGGGTTGGAGCTGGCCCGGATCCTGGCGCGGCAGGACCTCGAGCTGCACCTCGTCGACTCCCGTCCCGAGCAGGTCACCCCGGAGCGGCTGGCGGTGCTGGCCGACGCCGAGGCCCGGGTCCACGTGCACCACGTGCCGGTCCTGCCGGAGCTGGTGCTGGCCGAGCTGCCGCCGGGCGCGCACGTGCTGATCATGACCCACGACCACGCCGAGGACGCGGCGCTGTGCGACGCCGCTCTGCGCACGCAGCACCTGGGCTCTATCGGACTCATCGGCTCTGCGGGCAAGTGGGCGCGCTTCCGGCACAAGCTCGCCGCAGAGGGGCACTCCGCCGAGGCCATCGAGCGGATCACCACACCCATCGGCCTGCCCGGCATCACCGGCAAGGATCCGTCGACCATCGCGGTGAGCGTCGCCGCGGCACTGGCGGGTGCCTTCGAGCAGGACCGGGCCGCCGTGCATGCCGGGCAGCGGGCCGGCTCATGACGCTGTTCCGCGGAACGGTCCTCGACACCCCGGACGACCCGTTCACCGGCGGGGCCCTCCGGGCCGAGGCCGACGCCGGGCTCCTCGTGCGAGCGGGCGTGATCGTCGAGCGGGGCAGCTTCGCTGAACTGCGTGGCCGGCACGCCGAGGAGGACGTCGTCGATCTCACCGGCGGGCTGGTGCTGCCCGGGTTCGTGGACACCCACGTGCACTTCCCGCAGGTCCGCGCGATCGGCGGGCTGGGCATGCCGCTGATGGACTGGCTCGAGCGCTGTGCGCTGCCGGAGGAGGTGCGGCTGGCCGACGAGCACTACGCGCGGGCCGTCGCCGGGGAGTTCATCAGCGGTCTGGCGCAGGCCGGGACGACGACGGCGCTCGTCTTCGGCGCGCACTTCGCCGGAGCGGTCGACGCCCTGTTCGCCGAGGCCGCGCGGGTGGGTCTCCGGCTGACGTCCGGGCTGGTAGTCAGTGACCGGCTGCTGCCCGAGGAGTTGTTGACCACCCCGCAGCGGGCCCACGACGAGGGTCTGGCCCTCGCGCGTCGCTGGCACGGTGTCGGCCGTAACCGCTATGCCGTCACGCCGCGGTTCTCGCTGTCCTGCGGCGACGCACTGCTGGACTCCTGCGGGTCGCTGCAACGGGACGTGCCCGGGGCGTGGTTCACCTCGCACATCAACGAGAACGCCGTCGAGATCGCCACGGTCGCGGAGCTCTTTCCGGGCTGCCACTACCTCGACACCTACGACCGGCACGACCTGATCGGTCGACGCAGCGTCCTGGCGCACAACGTGCACCCCACCGACGAGGAGCTGCAGCTGCTGGCCCACCGCGGGGCGAGCGTCGCCCACTGCCCGACCAGCAACGCAGCGCTGGGCAGCGGGATCTTCTCGCTCAAGCGGCACCTGGCGTCCGGCGTCCGAGTGGCCCTCGGGTCCGACGTCGGTGCCGGCACGGGCTTCTGCCTGCTCAAGGAGGGGCTCCAGGCCTACTTCCTGCAGCAACTGCTGGGCGGTGAGGGCCAACAGTTGGCGGCCGCACAGCTGCTGCACCTGGCGACTGCAGCGGGTGCCGAGGCTCTCGGACTGGAGGAAGTGGGTGACCTGAACGTGGGGAAGCGGTTCGACGCGGTCTGGATCAGGCCGCGCCCCGGGACGACCCTGGACGTGGGCCTGCGCAACGCGGCGGGGACGGAGGAGGCGCTCGCGAAGGCCTTCGCGCTCGGCTCTCCGGCCGACATCGACTCGGTGTGGATCGACGGTGAGCCGCTCCACACCGTCTCCGCCGGTGGCGGGTCGTCGACGCCGGCACCGACACACCGGCCCCCGGCGGCCGCTCCCGTCGGCTGAGGTGGTGAGTCGCAGCTCACGCCCGCTGCCTCGACGGCGCGCGGCCGCTCCCACGAAGAGCTCGGCCGTGGACTCAGCTGTCCGCCGCGTGGCGGCGTGCCCCCGGCTCATGTGTGGGGAGCGACGAGGCCGGGCGTCGTCACGGTTCGGTCGGCAGCGGCCGGGGGAGTGGTGGCAGCCGTCGCGCTCTCCGCGGTGATCTGCCCGATGGGCCGACACACTGGTCTGCCGGCTTGCCGGGCTTGCTGCTGATCAGTCCGCTGCCGACCGCGACCTCGCGCTCGAGCTGGCCGCCGCGCTCCGCGCGCTGGACGACGGGTCGAGTGCCAGCTCCGGGTGGTCTCAGCGGCTGCTCGCGTCGCACCCATCTCTCGCTCTACGGATCAGCGCGCTCTTGATGGCGCCCCGCGGAGGGGTGAGGGTCCATGGCCCGCATCGCCTCCTTGCTTCCACGGCGCAGGACATGCCAGGGGTGGGGGAGGAGATACAGCAACCGGTACAGCAACGCGGTTCGAACGACGGCGTACCGCGGCGGACGGCAACGGACGCGGCAAGGCTTCGACCAGCGCAAATCGATCCAGGTGAACGGCGACGGACCGTGCGCAGGTGACTGCGGGTCAAGGGGCCGCAGGTTCAAATCCTGTCAGCCCGACTGAAAAACGCAGGTCAGGGGCCGTTTCCGGGAGACTGGGAGCGGCCCTCCGGTGGGTGGGCGTCGACCTCGACCGAGGAACTCGCGGTGGCCGCCACCGCGGTGCTGGCCTCCGCCGGCCTGCTGCGGGGGGCCCACCGTCCTCGGGTTTCCCCGTTCATGGACGGAGGCGCTGGTGCTGGCTGCGGTGGCTGCCGGTCTCGCAGCCGTCCCCGGCCTGTTGCGTGCGCTCCGTGCCCCCGTGGCTCGGTCGGCCTAGCTCGGGGATCACCTGCTCGCGCGCTCCGGCGACGTCGTCATGGTGGAGGGCAACGCCTACTTCCCCGACTCAGCGATCCGGCCGGGCGTGCTGAGCCCTACCGAGACCCGGACGGTGTGCCCGTGGAAGGGCGTGGCCAGCTACTACACGGTCACCGTCGACGGGGTCGTGCACCGAGACGCCGCGTGGACCTACCGACGTCCGTGGCCTCTGGCCCGGCGGGTGGCGGGACGTGTGGCGTTCTGGGGAGATGTCGACGTGCGGATCGACCACGGCCGCCACACGGCCCTGGACGGTGTGGGCGGCGCGGACGATGACGAACGTTGAGAGACCGACGATGGCAGCAGAGACGACGAGCGAAGGAGCTTCGCGTGGCTATGTTGCGCAGTGACATCACCATCGACCGTCCGGCCGAGGAGGTGTGGGCGGTCGTCAGTGACGCCGGCCGGATCTCGGAGTGGTTTCCGTCCATCGTGACGCCGTCGGCGAACAGTGACGAGCGCAGCTGTGAGCTCGAGGGCGGGGTGCCGTTGACCGAGGGGGTCGTCACCAACGACTCCTCCTTGCGGCGCTTCCAGTACCGCATCACCGGCGGCGGGGTTCCCGTCGAGTCCCAATTGGGCACCGTCGACGTTCTTGCCCTCGACTCCGGCCGCAGCCTTGTCGTCTGCAGCACGGAGGTCACGCCGGATGAGTTGGCCGGTGCCCTCGGGCCGGCGATAGACGACGGGGTCAAGGGACTGAAGGAGCACTGCGAACGCCGCGGGTGATTTCCTTCCGACGGCGGCGGAGCGGCGCGTGTCCACGGGGTGCGGACGCGGCGTCGCCCCCGCGGCGGTCGGGGTCAGCGGGGGATTCCGAGGAGCTCTGCCACGAAACGGAGCCGCTCCGGGGCGGGGCAGCCGGTCGCATCGAGGATGCGGTTCATCATCTCGAAGTTGGCGCATACGCCGATCGCGGCGGCGGCCATCTGCGGACCCGCCGCACGGGACAGGGCGGCGCGGGTCTCCTCGAGTCGCTGACCGGTGACCATGGCGGTCGCCAGGCTGCGCAGCTCGAGGCCCGCCGGGAGTTCCGGATCGATGCGGTCGTCGACCACCGCTCGGAGGTCGACGGTCGTCCCGGTCGTCTTCTGCACGCTCACCCGGAGCATGTTGGCATGGGCGAGCAGCTAGTAGAAGCAGTCGTTGAGGAGCGACACGCGCGCGGCCAGCAGCTCCATCTGGGCCCGGGACAGCACCCCCCGGTAGGTGAAGTCGGCCATCTGCTCGGTGCTGAGGTACAGGACGGCATGCAGCTGGTCGCGCGCGTGCTCCTCGACGGGTACCGCAGAGAGGGCGAAGCGGGCGCCGTCCTCGGGTGCGGTGGGGACGAACGCCTGCCGCCACCGGACCCGGTTCTCGTGTTCGCCGGTGGGCCGCCCCGGCGTCGGCTCGGGCAAGGGCTCTTCTTGGGCTCCGATGCCCCG
Organism: Modestobacter sp. DSM 44400; assembly: GCF_900107175.1. Classification (GTDB taxonomy): domain Bacteria; phylum Actinomycetota; class Actinomycetes; order Mycobacteriales; family Geodermatophilaceae; genus Modestobacter. The sequence goes on from NZ_FNOZ01000011.1 coordinate 58,721, forward strand.
TAGGTAGGAGTCCACCGCGGCGAGCCTGCTGACGACGCCCACGACCTCGACGTACTGCTCGATCGTGACGCCGCGGGCGACCAGGTCGACCACCCATTCGCGGGTGATGAGATGCGCCGCGGCCGACACGGACTGTGCCGCCTCGATCAGCGGCTCGGGCAGTTCGCTGTGCGCGTCGGCGAACGTCCGAGCGGTCCGCGCCTCTGCGGCCACCGCGAGCCGCTGCCGCCCGGTCAGCCATGTTCCCGGCGCGGCGAGGCGCTGCCATTCACGGCGCAGCTCCTCCCCGACGCGGTCGGGCACCGGCAGGACGGCATCCGCCAGTTCGAAGCTCATGTCTCTCCCCTATCGGTCCGGGCGGATCGAGAGCCGCTCGACCCGGTGGACTCCCGTCCGCGCTGGCTCAGAGGTCGAGTCGCGTCTCCGGGCCGTCGGCCTGGGTCAGGAGTCCCAACGCGGCCTCCACCACCTGGCGTTGCCGGGCCCGGTCGCCGGCCGGGCCAATGGTGCGGCCCATCAGGTGCGGGGTGACCAGCACCCGGGGCAGCCGCATCCGTCCGGCGACGTGCGCGAAGGCGCGGATGAACACCGCGACGGTGGGGATTCCTGCCGCCTCGAGGGCGCGCGCGACGAGTCCGACCGACTCGTGGCAAGCCGGCTAGGTGGCGACCAGTAGGCAGGCGTCCACGCCGTCGGCGACCAGTCGGTCCGCCCATTCCGGCGCCACCTGGGTACGTAACCGGACCTGGGAGGTGGCCCCGGTGAAGGCGTAGTGAATGTCGGCCAGCTGCACGCTGCCCTCGGACTCGAGCTCTCGGAGGACGGCGAGCGGGAAGACGGTTCCGGGATCGCGCTGCGCGGTGAGCGCGTCGTAGCCGGGATGACGTGCGGTCAGAGCACTGTCCGGGGTGTTCTTCGGGATCACCGAGAGGGTGGGCGCGCCGCGCAGGAAGTCCTTGATCAAGCCCAGAGACTCCGCCTGGGTGGGGCCGTCGGGGCCCATCGGGTCGTCGTCGGCGCGGAACACGCCACCGGCGGAGACCAGGGCGAGGCGCAGATCGGCCAGCGGGGCGGGCAGCGGGGTGAACGGCGCGTCGTCGACGACGGGCGTGTCGTCGGCCTGGTAGGCGGCGACCTGGGCGGCGTAGACCGCGTCGCGGACGCCGGTCAGGGCGCCGGTGTCCAGAGCCTCACCGACCCGAGCCAGCACCTCTGCGACAGTGTCCGCCGCCGCCTCGTCGCCCATCCCGGCGAGGAACTTGAACTGCATGTCGGAGCGGTCGCCGTAGGAGAAGCTCCTGCGGAACGCCTCGAAGCTCATCGGCTCCTCGCCCATCACTGAGCTCCTTCTCCGTCGAGCACGTCGGCGAGCTCGGCGAGGCTGGTCGCGGTCAGCGCGGGGGCTGTGAAGACGTCGGGGTAGCCGCTGCCCTCGCGGTTGATCCAGGCGGTGGCCATGCCGGCGCGGGCCGCGCCGTCGATGTCCCACGGGTGGACGGCGACCAGCAGCATGTCGCCCAGGTCGATGCCGCAGGTGCGGGCGGCGTACTCGTAGGCGGCGCGGGCCGGCTTCCAGGCGCCGGCGTCCTCCACCGACAGCAGCGCCTCGAACTCCTCACGGATGCCGGCGTCGCCGAACAGCCGCTCGGCGACCTGGGCGGACCCGTTGGAGAGGGTGACCAGCCGGCGTCCGGAGCGGCGCAGCGCGCGGACGCCGTCGGGCACGTCCGGATGGACGCCCAGATCGCTGAAGCCGCTTATGACGTGGTCGATGGCCGCGTCCAGGCTGCGGTCGAGGTTCACGTCGTGCAGCACCGTGTGCAGGGCGTCGACGCCCAGCTGGGCGAAGGGCCGCTGGCCGCCGGCGGCGGTGAGCGCGAACCCGTCGCGCAGCAGGGTGGCGAACCACAGCTTGGCCAGGTGCTCCGGTGCCCCGATGTCGATGAAGCGCTGCGCCATCGGGCTCATGTCGGACAGGGTCTCGTTGACGTCGAAGACGATCACGGACGGGGCGGGGCTCATCGGGTCTCCAAAGGTGTGCTCGGCAGCTGCGCGTCCTGCGCGTCCTGCGCGCCGGCCGGCGGGAGGAGGTCGTTGATGGCGGCGGCGAGGATCTCGGGGTGGTCTTCGGGCGTGAAGTGCCGGCCGCGGGGGATGGGCAGCAGGGTGGTGCCGAGGTCGGCGGCGAGCCGCCGGCCGTAGGAGACCTTCTGGAACCGGTCGACACCGCCCCAGACCACCCGGGCGGGCAGGCCGAGGGAGGGCAGCTGGTCGGCCACGGCGAGGGTGTCGCGAGTGTGCAGCGCACTGACTTGGCGCATCAGGGCGGCCGCGGCGCCGTGGGTGACGTAGGGCTGCCAGTGGACGCCGATGGACTCCAGCGCCCGGGCTCGGTCGTCGTGCCCGCGGTGGATCAGCTGGACGATGGCCGAATAGAGCGAGGTCTGGGGCAGGTGGCGCAGCAGCGGTGTGGCGTGCTGCATCGCGGCCACGCTGGGGTCGGCCACGAGTCGTAGCAGACGGCGTTGGTGAGCACGAGGCCGCCGCAGGCCTCCGGGCGTCGTACGGCGGCGATCTGCGCGACGCCGCCGCCGAGGTCGTGGCCGACGGGCACCGGTGCCTCTAGCCCGAGCACGTCGACCCAGCGGGGGAGCCGGTCGGCCTGTGCGGCCAGGCTCAGGTCCCGTCCGACGCCGTCGGGGATCGAGGTGCCGTAGCCGGTCATCTCGATCGCCAGGCACCGGCCGCGGAGCCGCGGAAGGACGTGGCGCCACAGCAGCGGCGAGGTAGAAGCCGTGGACCAGGACGACCGGGTGGCCTTCCCCGGCCTCCAGCCACCGCACGGGCGCTCCGTCGACGACGGCCTCCTGCAGCTCTGCGGGGCTCATCGCCGGCCCCGCGAGGCGCGCCAGGCAGCCCGCGCCTCGGGCAGCGCCAGCGGCAGCGTCGCGATCTGGGCCAGCGCGGCGAGCGTGCACCAGGAACAGACGGCCCGGTGCTTGGTCACTTGCTCGGCGAGCAGATAACCGCCGCCGGCGGCGTCCGCGGCGGTCTCCGCCGCCAGCGCCAGCGGTGTTCATGGCGCCGCGCGGGCCCGGTCGCGGGCGCCCATCCCGGCGAGTCACCAGGGTGGCGCCCGCGCTGACCAAACCGAGTGCGGCGTCGGGGGTCTTGAACGCCTGGTAGGCCTCGCCGGAGGCGTCGACGGCGTCGGCGTTCAGGAACCGCAGCGGCGGCTCGGGAACCCGATGTAGCACGCCGAACTGGTACGGGCCCACCACTCCGAGAGCGGTGCCGGCCAGCGAACCGAGCCCGGCGATCCACCGGCGCTGCTCGAGGAAGTCTCCGGAGCCGCGGCGCAGGTCGTCGCTGACCCGCTCGGCCGCCGCCGAGGACGACCGGCCGATGCCACCCGAGCCGGGGCGCACCGACTCGGCCGGTGGGCCGGCCGGCCGCCGCCTGGTGGTCGCTCTCATGTCCACTCCTCCTGCCGTCGGTGGCCGTTCCCGAGTGTTCTGCCCGGTAGCGAGGCAGGGTATGCCCGCTGCCTGGCGGGCGTTCCGCGGCCGGGGCCGGCCGCGGAACGCCCGGACCTCACAGGCCGGGAGCGGGCGGGAGATCGAGGTCGGTCTCCACCAGGTGGTTGAAGTGGTTGGTGAACAGGTTCAGCGCGATGTGCAGCGACACCTCGGTGAGTTCGGTGTCGCTCCAGCCGGCGTCCAGCGCCGCCTGCCACACCTCGTCGGACACGTGTCCCAGGTTCGAGGAGGAGGCGCGGACGAGGGTCAGCAGCGCGGCGAGCTTGGGGTCGAAGTCGACCCGGCCCTCGCGGATGGCGACGGTCTGCTCCTCGGTGAGCCCGGCGCGCTTGGCGCCGAGGGTGTGCGCCGACTGGCAGTAGGAGCAGCGGTCGACGTTGCCCACCACGAGCGCGATCGCCTCGCGGGTGGCGGCGCCGAACGTGCCGTAGTCGCCGATGACCTGCTGCAGCGCGACGTAGCCCGCCAGCACCACCGGCGCATGGGCCATCTCGCCGTGGATGTTGAGCACCTTGCCGAACTGCACCTCCAGCGCCTTCAGCTCGTCGCGGCTGTTCTCAGGGGCGTCGGCGACGGTGTGCACGGGGATGCGCGGCATTCGTTCCTCCATGATCTCGATGGGCTGACCCTGCGGTAACCCGGCGAGAGCACAGGGGCCTTCCCGGTGCCGATCGTCAGCGTGTCGACGGCGGCCGGCGGTGGACGCCGGCAGATCCGTCCGCGAGCTCGGCGATCGCGTATGCAGCGGTCACCAGGCCGACGTGGCTGAAGGCCTGCGGGAAGTTGCCCAGCATGTGCCCGGTGCGGGGATCGACCTCCTCGGCCATCAGCCCGAGGTCGTTGCCCGCGGTCAGTGCCGTGGCGAAGACCTCTTTGGCCTCGTCGACCTGTCCGGTCAGGGCGAGGGCGTGGGCGAGCCAGAAAGTGCACAGGACGAACGCGCCCTCGGTGCCGGCGAAGCCGTCGCTGCCGTCCTCGTACCGGCGAACGAACCCGCGCTCGTCGCACAGCCGGTCCTTGACCGCCTTGATGGTGCCCAGCACACGCGGGTCGTCGCCGGGGAGCAACCCGACGATGGGCACCATGAGGGCGCTGGCGTCGATCACCGTCGACCCGAAGGCCTGGGTGAACGCGCCGACCTCCTCGTGGAACCCGTCGGTGAGGATCGTGGCGGCGATCGCCTCTCGGGTCGCCGTCCAGTCCTCGACCCGGTCCCGGGCCTGCAGCAGCCCGGCGAGGTCGATCGCCCGGTCCATTGCCACCCAACACATGAGCTTGGAGTACAGGTGGTGCTGGGGGGCACCGCGCAGCTCCCAGATGCCCTGGTCGGGCTGCAGCCAGGCAGCAGCCGCAGCGTCGGCGACGCCGATGAGGAACCGCCGCTGGACCTTGTCGAGTTCGCCGATCTGGTCGGCCAGGGTGTGCACGGCGTCGAGCAGCTCGCCGTAGACGTCGAGTTGGTGCTGACTCCACGCGTCGTTGCCGATGCGGACCGGCCGGTTCCCGTGCCAGCCGGACAGGTACGGCAGCTCCCGTTCGGTCAGATCGTGCTCGCCGGCGACCCCGTACATGATCTGCAGCGGCCGGCCGGCCTGAAGATCAGTGAAGGCCGCACCGACCAGCCAGTCGAGGAACGTGCTCGCTTCGTCCGGGCAGGCGGCGACCCACAGCGCCCGCAGGGTGAGGCTGGCATCGCGGATCCAGCCGTAGCGGTAGTCCCAGTTCCGCCCGGCGCCCGGAGCCTCGGGCAGGGAGGTGGTGGGGGCGGCGACGATGGCGCCGGTGGGCTGGAACGTCAGCCCCTGCAGCACGATGCCGGCCAGCCGTACCTCTTCGGCCCACGGCCCGTCGAACCGCTGATGTTCCGCCGACCAGGACCGCCAACCGGTGAGGGTGTCCTGCAGCCGGCCGCGGATCTCTTCCGCTGCGCACGGCGCGGGGGGCGGTTGCCAGGACCTGCTCCAGCTCAGCGCGCCGGCCAGCGACTGCCCGGCGCGCAGCCGCACCCGCCCGGACGCCGACGCGCCGTCCACGTCGAGCGGATGGGTGCTGGTGAGCACCAGCCGGTCCGGTCCGCCGCGGGTGGTGAGAGTGGTGCCCTCGCCGTTGATGTCGCGTTCCAGCAGCGGGCGGCCGACGCCGTACTCCGGGCGGGGCACGTACTCGACGTCGACGTCCACCTCGCCGGCCACACACTCGGCCACCCGCAGTAACAGGTGCGGGGCTCCGGCGCCGATCTCGTGCCCGCGGTTGTCCGCGCCCAGGGCCAGCGCATCGGTCAGCGTCAGAATGCCGGTCGCCGTGGTGAACTCCGTGCGCAGCACGAGGCTGTCCGGGAGGTAGGCGCGCTGGATGCCGGTCGCGGCGGCGGCGGTGATGCTCCAGTGCCCGGCCGCGTCGTCCAGCAGCCGGGCAAACACCGACGGGGAGTCGAATCGCGGAAAGCACAGCCAGTCCACCGAGCCCGCCCGGGACACCAGCGCCGCGCTGTGGCAGTCGGACAGGAAGCCGTACTCGCCGATCGGCAGGTCGCTCACGGTCGGCCCTCAACTGGGACGCGGCGGACGTGGGCTGCTCTCTGGCTTCCGCCGGCCCGACCCGGTGGGTGGGCGCCCCGGAACGGCGCTTCTGCTGCTGCCATTGCGTTTCCTCTCGTCGGCGGGAGAAACCCGGCCCGGGCCTCCGGCGCTTCCCGTGCCGCCAACCGAGCCCGTCGGATCCGGCCGGGGAAAGCGTGTGTCCGCCTGTTAGGTGCCCGTCCGCAGGTTTCGACCGACCCACTCGTGGAGGAGCACAGCGATGAACCTACGGAGCACCCTGCCCGACGCCGCCGCGGCGACCGCGGCCAGCGCTGTGCTCGGCGTCGAGCTCTCCAGCGCGGCCGCAAGAGACGGTTCGGCCGGCCACCGGCGCGTCGGGCCCGGCGTGGAATGCGGTGGGAGTGACATCGTGCTCGGCCTGCTTCACCACACCGTGTACGCCGCCGCGACCAGCGTGGTCTACGGGGCCCCTGCCACACCGCCGCCCACGGCGGCACCGCTGAGGACTCCGCGGCCGGCCGCCTTTCCGATGGAGTGAGGGGAGGGGTCTGGGGCCGTGTGATCCAGCCACGCGCGTCGGAGCCGGGCCGCGACGCGCAGCGCTGGCCCGACCGGCGGGCGGACCAGTCGAGAGCGGACGTCGGCGACCGCTGCGTTCCACGCAGCGTCGTTGTAGGTGGGGTAGGGGTGGGTGGTGCCGGCGAGGTCGCGGGTGGTCAAGCCGTGCCGGACGGCGAGGGTCAGATCGCTGAGGATCTCCCCGGCGCGGGGGCCGACGAGGGTGGCGCCGACCAGCCGGCCGAGCACGAGACGGGCCGCGCGTTTGACACCGGCAGCCGTGGGCCCGGTCGGGCTGGAGCTGGAGGCCCACCTCGTCGACCTGGACGCCCCGGCCGTGCGGGTGCCCTGGCCGCGGGTGCGGGCCGTCGTCGACGCGCTGCCCGCACTGCCGGGCGGCAGTCGGGTGACCTGGAACCTGGCGGACAGGTGGAGCTGTCCGGGCCGCCGCCGGGCCGGGACGACGGTGCTGCCGTTGCCGCGCTACGCGTCGACCGCGCCGCTCTCGATGCGCCCCTCGGTCAGCACCGGCTTGGCCTGGCGTGTCTGGGCACCGATCCGTTGCGCCCGTCCGGCGCGGACTTCCTCACCGAGCTGGCGGCCACCTTGCAGCCCGGGGGAGTCGTTGACGACGACGTCGGTCTGCCCAGTGTGCGCACCCAGCCGCGGGTCGACTCCCCGACCTCCGGAGCGGTCTCCGGGGCGACGACGACCTCGACCAGCTCGGAGGCCGGCACCGGGTTGAAGAAGTGCATGCCGAGGAAGCGTGCCGGCCGCTACAGCGCCGCGGCGAGCTCGGTGATCGACAGCGAGGACGTGTTGGTCGCCAGCACGACGTCGGCCCCAGCGCCGTCTCCGCCGCGGTGAGGACGGCGATCGTGAGGTCGGCCCGCTCGGGGACCGCCTCGACGACCAGGCCGGTGCCGGGGGAGAGCTCCGCCGCCGAGTCGACGAGCGAGAGCGTGGCCCAGAACGGCGTTGACGTCTCCGGTCAACGTGCCGCGGCGGGCGGCCTCCTCCTGGCCGTCGGCGACCCGGCCGCGGGCCGCCTCGTCGGCCTCGTCGTCGGCCTCCACGACCTCCACCTGCGCGCCGACGGCCAGGAACACCTGGGCAATCCCAGCCCCCATCCGGCCGCCGCCGATCACGCCCACCCGGGCTGGGACGCCCGTCACGCCGACACCCCCGGCCGGTCGCGGCCCCGGCGCGTGTCAACCCACCGAGCCCGGTTCCTGAGGGTTTTGGACCCGGGCACGGATCTCCCCGGCGCCGAGAACGTGCTACGCGACACCATGCCACAAGTTGATGATGTGTAGCTCGCTGGTCGTGCTCGCGACCGACGATGGGACAGTGAGCCGCAGGGTCCGGCCCGCCACGGAGAACGGAGAGCCCGCAGTGCTTGACGGTCATGTGCTCGTCGACGCGCACGTCCACGTGCCGCAGCTGTCCACGCTGGCGCCCGCCTGGGTCGACCGGGCCCGCACGTTCGGCCGGCCGGGCATTCTCGAGGAGGTCTGGGCGGCCGACGGCACGCCGAAGCCGGCGGAGCTGGACCGGTTGTTCGCCGACGAGGGCGTCGACGTCGCACTGTTGTTCTGCGAGTACAGCCCCAAGGCCACCGGCTACCAGCTGTTCGACGACCTGCTGCCCATCGTCGAGCAGAACCCCCGCCGCTTCCGGCCGGTGGCCAACGTGAACCCGCACCTGCACTTCCCGATCGCCCGCGAACTCGAACGGCAGCTCGACCTGGGCGCGGCCGCGCTCAAGTTGCACCCCGTGCACGGCGGCTTCCGCGCCGACGACGCGGCGCTGTACCCCGCCTACGCGGTGCTGGTCGAGCGGCGGGTGCCGCTCGTCGTGCACTGCGGGACGAGCACCTTCCCGGGGTCGACCAACGCCTACGCCGACCCGGTGCACCTCGACGCGGTGCTGCGAGACTTCCCCGACCTGCAGGTGGTGCTCGCCCACGGGGGGCGCGGCTGGTGGTACGACGCGGCCGCCTTCCTCGCGGTCTCCCGCGACAACGTCTGGATCGAGCTGTCCGGCCTGCCCCCGAAGCGACTGCCGGAGTACTACAGCCGGTTCGACCTCGGCCGGCTGTCGCGCAAGTGGATCTACGGCACGGACTGGCCCGGCGTCCCCGGGCAGGCCGCCAACGCCCGCGCCGTCGCCGCGCTCGGGTTGTCCGAGGACGTCGTCCCATTGGTGCTCGGCGGCAACGCGCTCCGGGTGTACTCGGGGCTCGACCCCGCCTGACGCGCGGGGTCCGGCCGGTCGATGTGCTACATGGACATCGCGGCACGGTGTTCGACCCGTAGGGTGAGTGGATGACGGAGAGAGGCACGGTGCTCGTCCTCGGGGGTAGCAGCGGGATCGGCGAGGCGACAGTCCGGCGCCTGGCGGCCGACGGGGTGCCGGTGCTCTTCACGCACCGCGCCGGCGCCGAGCGGGCGCAGCAGCTGTGCGCCGAGCTGGGCGCCGGGGTCCGCACCACGCACTGCGACGTCCGCGATCCCGGCTCGCTGGCCGCCGCCTTCATGGCTGCAGGGGAGGGGCTGGCCGGCGTCGTCCACTGCGCCGGCGCCTGGACCTACACCCGGCTCGCCGAGCTGACCGTCGACGAACTCGACGACGCCTGGACCCTGAACGGCCGGTCGGTGGTGCTCACCCTGCAGCACGCCGGCCGATTGCTGCCTGAGGGCGGGGCCGTCGTGGTCGTCTCGTCGGTGGCCGCCGAGCTCGCGCCGGCCCGGCAGGCCAGCTACGCCATGACCAAGGCTGCGGCCGAGGCGGCCGCGCGGGTCGCGGCGAAGGAACTGGGCAGGCAGGGGATCCGGGTGGTGGTGGTGCGGCCCGGCGCCACCGACACCCCGCAGCTGCGCTCGGGCACCAGTGAGAAGGCGATCGAGGCGATGGCCGGGGCGCCCGCGCTGCGCCGGCTGGGCACCCCCGACGACCTTGCCGGCGTGATCGCCTTCCTGCTCGGGCCGGACGCCCGCTGGGTCACCGGCACCGTCGTGGAGGCCACCGGCGGACTGCGCTGACCGCGCTCGAGGTCAACCGACCCGGGTGAGCCCATCTCGGTAACGGCGGGCGTTCTCCACGTACACAGCGACGCCGTAGTCGACGGCGCGCGCGATGTCCGCCCCCGGCCGTACGCGCGCCGGTACGCCCAGCGCCCGGTGGCCGGGCGGGATCTCGGTGTCCTCCGGGACGAGTGCGCCGGCACCGACCAGCGATCCGTCGCCGATCACGACGCGGTTGAGGACAACCGAGTTCGAGCCGATGAGGCAGCGGTTGCCGACCGTGCAACCCTCGAGGTGAGCCAGGTGGCCGACGACGCAGTCGTTCCCGATCACCGTTGGCCACTGCTCGGTCGTGTGCAGCACCGTGCCGTCCTGGATCGACGTCCGGGAGCCCACGCGGATCTCCCCGTAGTCACCGCGCAGCACGGCCTGAGGCCAGACGCTGGCCTCAGGCCCGATCCACACCCGGCCGATCACGGTGGCCTCCGGGTGCACCCACGCGGTGGGATGGACCTCGGGGGCGACGCCGTCGAGCGCCCAGAGAGCCATCAGACCTCGGCGACCAGTTCGGTGTCGATGCCGATCCTCCCCACCTTGGTGGCGCCACCGGGACTGCCCAGTGGGGCGTCGCGGCCCGGCAGCGGCTCGATGAAGAAACGTCGGTTGTCGGCGATGTGCGGCTCGTTCTCCGGGCTCACCCGACGGTCCTGCGAGATCGCCTCGACCGGGCAGACCGGCTCACAGGCGCCGCAGTCGATGCACTCCTTGGGGTTGATGTAGAGCTTGCGGTCGCCCTCGTAGATGCAGTCGACCGGGCACTCCTCGACGCAGGACATGTCGGTGGTGTTGATGCACTCGGCGCCGATGACGTAGGGCACGGGATGTCTCCTCGGGTGCGGTCGGGCTCAGGCGGGGGCGCCGGCGCCGATGCCGGCGGGGTCGTCGCTGCTGTGGCCTGGGAAGAGCGGCTGGTCGGGGTCGAGATAGGTGGCGGCGTTGTTCACGGCCGTGGCTGCTTCGCCGAAACCTACCGAGATCAGCCGGACCTTGCCGGGGTACTCGGTGATGTCGCCGGCGGAGTAGACCCCGGACAGCGTCGTGCGCATCGCGGTGTCGACCAGGATCTTGCGGTCGATGATGTCGATGCCCCAGGTCTCCAGCGGGCCGATGTCCGCGGTGAAGCCGAGGGCGGCGATCACGGACTGCGCCTTGTACGGGGTGACCGTGCCGTCCTTGTGCCGCACGTGGACGGTGTGCACCCGGTCCGCGCCCTCCACGGAACTCACCTGGGCATCGGTGACGACGATGGTCGGGCCCGCCTCCATGTCGCCGACGCTGGCGGCGTGGGCGCGGAAGTTCTTGCGCCGGTGCACCAGCGTGACGGAGGCGGCGATGTCGGCTAGTGCCAGGGCCCAGTCCACCGCGCTGTCCCCGCCGCCGACGATGACGACGTCCTGCCCAGCGTGGGCCGCGAGTTCCTTGACCACGTAGGTCAGCCCGCGGCCCTCCCACTCCGCCCCGCCGGGCAACGGTCGAGGGGTGAAGGTGCCGATCCCGCCGGTGACCACGACGGCGCCGCAGCGGATGCGGGTGCCGCGGTCGGTGGTCACCAGCAGGCGGTCGCCGGGCCGGGGCCGCTGACCCGCGTCGTTGGTGAGGCTGTCGGCGCGCTCGCCGAGAACGTACACCGGGTCGAACCGGGCGGCCTGTTGCACCAACCCGGCCACCAGGTCGCGGCCCTTGATCGCCGGGAGCGCAGCCACGTCGTAGATGTTCTTCTCCGGGTACAGCGCCATCACCTGGCCGCCGGGCTCGGTCAGGCTGTCGACGATCGCCGTGCGCAGTCCGCGGAACCCGGCGTAGTAGGCGGCGTACAGGCCGGCCGGGCCGGCCCCGACGACGAGCAGGTCGACCTCGACCTTGCGGCCCGTGCCTGCTGCGTCGGTCGGGGTCAGCGTGTCCGTGGCGGTCATGCGGGGGCTCCCGGGTGGAGAGGGGCGGGAATGGTCGCACCGTCGATGCGGGCGAGGGCCATCTCGCGGACGCGGAAGCGCTGGAGCTTGCCGGTCGCCGTCTGCGGCAGTTCGTCGAAGACGAGGACGTGCCGGGGTCGCTTGAAGGCGGCCAGGCCCTCGCGGCAGTGGCTGACCAGGTCGGCGGTGGTCGTGGCAGAACCGGGGGTCAGGACTACGCACGCCACCGGCTTGTCGAGCCCGTCAACGTCGGGAACCGACACCACGACGACCTGCAGGACCTCGGAGTGCGTGCGCAGCCGTTCCTCCACCTCGGTCGGGGAGACCCAGATCCCGCCGGCCTTGATGATGTCGTCGGTGCGGCCCAGCGACGTGTAGTAGCCGTCGGCGCTGCGCACGTATGTGTCGCCGGTGCGTACCCAGGCTCCCTCGAAGACCCCGCGGGTCGTCGCGGTGCGGCACCAGTAGCCGGTGGCCGCCGAGTCGCCCTGCACGTACAGGTTGCCCGGCGTGCCGTCCGGGACGGGCTGTCCGTCGTCGTCGACGATCTTCGCCTCGTAGCCGGCCACGATCTCGCCGGTGGCCCCCGCGCGGGTACGCCCGGGGCGGCCGGAGATGAAGATGTGCAGCATCTCGGTGGAGCCGATGCCGTCGAGCATCTCCACGCCGAAGGTGCTGGTGAATCGCTCGAACAGGGGCGCCGGGAAGGCCTCGCCGGCCGAGACGCACGCCCGGACCCCGGCGAAGGAGTCGAGGGGCAGCCCGGCGGACAGCAGCGCGGCATAGTACGTGGGGCCGCCGAAGAACAACGTCGGGCGGTGTTCCTGCAGGACCCGGAGGGTGCCGGCCGGGCTGGGTCGCGACCGGTCCAGCACGGTGCTCGCGCCGACCGAGAATGGGAAGGTGAGGGTGTTGCCGAGGCCGTAGGCGAAGAAGAACTTCGCGACGGAGAAGGTGACGTCGTCCGGGCCGATGGCGAGCACGTCCTGGGCGTAGGTCTCCGCGGTGTCGCGCAGCGACCCGTGCCGGTGCATCGCCCCCTTGGGGGTGCCGGTGGTGCCGGAGGTGTAGAGCCAGAAGGCCGGGGAGTCGGGCACCGTGGGGTACGGCACGGCGACCCGGTCCAGCAGGTCGGCGCCGGCAGACACGAACGTGTCCCAGTCGCGGACCCGCGTTCCGGCGACGTCGGGCAGCGGGTCGTTGGTCAGGACCACGACGTCGGCGAGGTCCGGCAGGCCGCCGACCGCGGGCGCCAGTGCAGCGAACTCCGAGCTCACGACCAGCATCCGCGCCCGGCTGTCCCGGGCGATCAGGCCGATGTCCTTGGGCTTGAGCATCGTGCTGACCGGCACGGGCACCGCACCGATCCGCATGCCGGCCAGGAAGGCGGTGAGCAACTCCGGGCTGTCACCCAGGCAGAGCAGCAGGCGCTCCTCGGGGCGGACGCCGGAGGCGAGCAGCGCGGCGGCGAACCGGTGCACCTCCGCTTCGAGCTGACCGTAGCTGAGCGTGCGGACACTGCCGTCAAGGTCGACGGCGGTGATCGCCCGCCGGTCGGGCGTCGCGAGGGCGTGCCGGGTCACCAGCCACTCAGCGGCGTTGAAGCTCTCGTGTCGTGAGGAGGTCGCGGTGTCGGCCGGCAGGCCGGGGTGCGCGGGCGGTGCGGTGTCGAGGATGGCCACGCTGGGAGTCCCTTCAGTGCCGAGGAGCCGCTCCGGCTGGGTCCGGTACCGGCGGTGCTGCCGATGGAGTGCCGGGCGTCATGGCCGCGGCCGGGCCATGGAGAGGGCCCGGCCGCGACCTTCGGGTGCGCCGTTCACACGCGCACCCGACCGGCGATGAACTCAGAAGCGGACGTAGTCGTACTCGACCGGCAGGGAGTTGATGCCGACCGACGGCGGCGAGATCCAGCCGGCGAACTCACCCGTCTCGTAGTGCGGCACCATCAGCTCGGCAACCTGGGCCCGGTCCTCGGGGCTGGGCAGGTACCCGCCGACCGTCCGCTCCCACGTGGCGTCGTCCACGATCTCGCCCGCTGGTGTGACGTTGTGGCTGGCGAACACCCCGACCTTGCGGTTGAACCCCTGGTGGGGGACGGTCAGCCGCTCGTCGAGCCCGGCCTCCTCCAGCTCCTGGTTCCACCGCTTGACGCCGTTCTCGCAGTCGGCCGCGTACTCGTTGCGGAGGTCGAGGTTGAGCGCGGTGAGCATCGGCACGGTACGGGTGCTCATCTTCCCGTCCTCGATGAGCGGAACGTCCATCGTGAGGTCGTGCAGCACGTGGTCGTCCTTGCGACGGGTCTCCATCCAGCGGCCCTTGAGCCCGGAGGTGTAGTACCCGGCCACGTTGGACGACGTCTCGGAGCCGAAGAGGTCCATCGACACCGAGTACTGGAAGTTCAAGTACTTCTGGATGACCGACAGTGGGATGCCGCCGTACTCCCAGATGTCGTCCGTGCCGTGCTGCTTCATCAGCTCGGCGGTCCGCTGGACGGTGCGCTGCACGCCGGTGGTCCCGACGAACATGTGGTGCGCCTCTTCCTTGAGCATGAACTCGCAGGTGCGGGCCAGCGGATCGAAGGCGCTCTCCTTCAGCGTGCCGAGCTGGTACTTGCCGTCCCGGTCGGTGAAATAGGTGAACATGAAGAACTGCAGCCAGTCGGTGGTCTCCTCGTTGAAGGCCCCGAGGATGCGAGGGCTGTCAAAGTCGCCGGAGTTGCGCTTGAGCAGCTGCTCGGCCTCTTCGCGCCCGTCCTTCCCGAAGTAGGCCTGCAGCAGGTACACCATCGCCCACAGGTGCCGGCCCTCCTCCACGTTCACCTGGAAGAGGTTGCGCATGTCGTAGAGCGAGGGCGCGGTCATGCCCAGGTGCCGCTGCTGCTCGACCGAGGCGGGCTCGGTGTCGCCCTGGACGGTGATCAGTCGCCGGAGGTCGGAGCGGTACTCGCCCGGTATCTCCTGCCAGGCAGGTTCGCCCTTGTGCTGGCCGAAGCTGATCTTCCGGTCGGGGTCCTGTTCGGCGAGGAAGATGCCCCATCGGTAATCCTCCATCGGTACCCGATCGAAGTGCGCCCAGCCGTCCCGGCCGACCGCGACGGCGGTGCGCAGGTAGACGTCGTGCGTCGGGATGGACGGGCCGAGGTTCTTCCACCAGTCCAGGAACTTCGGCTGCCAGCTCTCCAGGGCGCGCTGTAGCTTCCGGTCGTTCTTCAGGTTGACGTTGTTCGGGATCTTCTCGCTGTAGTCGATCTTCGACACCGGACCGGTGGGGGTGGGGGCTTCGCCCGTGACCGTCCCGGTCGAGGGGGTGCTCTCAGTCGTGGTCATGGGTCAGACCCGCTTCCTGTCGTAGTCAGCCCGCTGACCGGTCCCGTACCGGCGCAGCGCTCCTTCGGGGCCAGCGGCGTTGGGCCGCTGGAAGATCCAGTTCTGCCATGCGGTGAGTCGGCCGAAGACCTTGGTCTCCGGGGTCTCCTGACCGGCGAAGCGCAGGTTGGCCTCCATGCCGGTGAGCGCGTCGGGTGAGAAGCTGGCCCGCTCCTGGATCAGCAGGCGGACCTCGTCCTCCCAGTCGATGTCGTCGGGCGCGGTGGTCACCAGGCCCAGCCCGAGGGCGTCAGCGGCGAGCAGGTCCCGGTCGACCGCGGCCTCCGCGGCAGCCAGTTCCTCGGCACTCCCCAAAAACCGCACCTGCAGGCGGGTGAGGTCGTTGCTCATCGGCAGCGGGCCGGTGTTGAACTCGTCGAGCCGGAGAACCGCCGGGGGGGCCGGCTCGTCGTCGTCCTCGAACTGCCCCTCGAGCATGAACGAGCGGTCGGCAGCGAATGCGATCTCGGCCAGCGCACCGACGAAGCAGCTGCCCGGCTCGATCAGCGCGAACAGGCTTCGCGACGTGGTGTCCAGTCGCTTCACGGTGCGCTTGTAGAAGCCGATGAGCTCGTTCACCAGCCAGTCCTCGCGGTGGGCGAGGAGGAACTGGTCCATGGCGGTGGCGGTCTCGACGTCGCCTTCGGTCCGCAGGAGCCAGGTGCCGACACTCAGCTCGTTCGTGCGGAGTCGGAGGATCGCGTCGTCGAGCTCCCGGGTGGCGGCCAGCAGCCAGCCCTGGGCGCCCTGCTCGTGCAGCTCCTCGACAGACGAGGGGACCGAGGTGGGTCCGAGCACGGTGATCGTGGCGGTGCCCGCGGCCCGGTCGAGCACCACGCGGACGTGCTTGTAGCGGGTGGTGTCGCCGTCCTCTTCGCGCCCCAGTGGGGTGAGGGCCACACCCCGGGCGCCGGCGCCCGGTCGCGACGACGTCGCAGCAGCCGCCGATGCCCGGCTCGCGATTTCCGCCGGGAAGTCGCTGGCCTTGGCCACGGCGTCGACGAGACGCCACTGGACGGCTCGCTCACCGCCGATGCCCTCGGCGGTGGTGGAGAAGACGTCGGCGAGGTCGCGCCGGACCCCGCGCTTGTCGACCACCCGGGTCAGACCGCCGGTGCCCGGCAGCACGCCCAACAGGGGTACCTCGGGAAGTGAGACGGCCGAGGAGTTGTCGTCGACGAGGACGATCTGCTCACACGACAGCGCCAGCTCGTAGCCGCCGCCGGCCGCTGTCCCGTTCACCGCGGCGATGAAGGGCAGCCCGGAATGGGCGGTCGCGTCCTCGATGCCGTTGCGGGTCTCGTTCGTGAACTTGCAGAAGTTCACCTTCCAGCTGTGCGAGGAAGCCGCGAGCATCCTGATGTTGGCCCCGGCGCAGAACATCCGGTCCTTGCCGCTGGTGACCACGACGGCCTTGACCTCGGGGTGTTCGAAGCGGATGCGCTGCACCGCGTCGTGGAGCTCGATGTCCACACCCAGGTCGTAGCTGTTCATCTTCAGCTCGTAGCCCGGGACGATCCCGCCGTCCTCGGCCACGTTGAGGAGGAGGGTGGCGATCTCGCCGTCGACCGACAGCGACCAGTGCTGGTAGGCCTCCGGCGAGGTGTCGAAGGAGACGGTCGAGACCGGCTGGGGGACGGCGGCAGCGGCCCCTTCGGCATCGGCCTGACGGGCGTCTTCGAGAGTGGTCACGCTGCCTCCAGGGCTCACATGCGAGGGAGTCTCGCGGGCTTCCGGGTCAATCCTGACGTGCTACACGGAATAGTGCAACCCGTCAGTCGAGTGTAGACATGCGGATTCTTGACTCTTCCTCG
Organism: Modestobacter sp. DSM 44400; assembly: GCF_900107175.1. Taxonomy (GTDB): domain Bacteria; phylum Actinomycetota; class Actinomycetes; order Mycobacteriales; family Geodermatophilaceae; genus Modestobacter. Next base: position 75,536 of record NZ_FNOZ01000011.1, read on the forward strand.
ATCCGGCGGCCATCTGCGAGGCTGGGGCCGGTCCAGGACGGGCCGACCGGGAGGAGTCGACATGGTGACGGTGGACGCGGGAACAGCTCGACTGCGCTGGGCGAAGGAGGAGGACCCACGCTGGGACGCCGACCGGGAACGGGTCTTCGGCACCGTTCCGGAGGGTGTCTTCCGCGCCGAGGAGCGGCGCCCCGGCGACCGGCTGTCCGGTGACTGGTGGCGGGTCGAAAGTCCCGACGGGGTCATTGGGTACGGCTGGCTGGACGACGTGTGGGGGGACGCGGAGATCCTGCTGGCCATCGAGGCCGACGCCCGCGGCACCGGGGCGGGGGCCTTCGCGCTCGCCCGGCTGGAGGAGGAGGCCGCCGCACGCGGCCTCAACTACGTGCTCAATGTGGTGCGTGACACGCATCCGGAACGAGACGCGGTGGTCGCGTGGTTCCAGGCCCGGGGGTTTGCCGGCACCGAGGACGGCCGGCTGCGCAAGCAGGTGAGCGACCGGGGACGCGACATCGGGCAGCACCAGCGTGGTCGGCCCGGCACAGGTCGGGCTGCGGAGCCCGACGAGGCGCGGCGCGCCCGGTACGTGGCCGAGCGGGACCGCGCCGTCGGCCGGCCGCGGTCGGACGCCCCTGACGCGGACGGCGAACCGCTCGGACCTGGCGCGGAGGAGCAGGGCGGCTACGTCGACCAGGAGCAGCACCGCTTCTGAAGGACCGGGAGGGCTACGCCCCGGCTGCGCCGAGCGCCTCCCATGTTCCGCTCGACCGGCGCGGGATGCTCCGCATGCCGCGGCGGTCGAGCGGTCAGGCCACCCCGAGGAGGGCGTGTGCGACCGAGCTGTCGCGACGGAACTGCGGGGTCGGCGACCGGTGCACGACCCGGCCCTTGTCCATGACGGCGATTTCGTCGGCGATGGCGAAGGCCAGGTGGAGATCCTGCTCGACCACCAGCAGGGTCACCCCCTCGGCCTTCATCCCGCTGAGCGCCTCGCCGATCAGGTCGACGACTGCGGGGGCCAGCCCGTCGGAGGGCTCGTCCATGAGCACCAACCGGGGGTTGGTCAGCAGCGCCCGGGCGATCGCCAGCATTTGCTGCTCACCGCCGGACAGCTGCCCAGCGCCGTGTCGGCGCCGCTCGCCCAGCCGGGGCAGCAGCTCCAGGACGCGCTCGATGGTCCACGGGCCCTGGCCGCGGCCCCTGCGGGCCGCCAGATCCAGGTGTTCGGTCACTGACAGCGGTGCCCAGACCCGGCGTCCCTGGGGCACCAACGCCACGCCGGCGCGGGCGACGACGTCCGGGCGTCGTCCGGTGACGTCCCGGCCGTCTACCCTGACCGTGCCCGCCGAGGCGTGTACCAACCCCATGAGCGTGTTGACCAGGGTGCTCTTGCCGACTCCGTTGCGGCCCAGCAGGCCGAGCACACGCCCGGACTCGAGGTCCAGGTCGAGGCCCTGCAAGACCGTGCTGCGCCGGTAGCCGGCCTCCAGTCCGCGGACCTCCAACACTCAGACCACCTCCGTACGGACCGATGTCCCTGGCGTGCCGGCCGTCGACGACGGCCCGTCGAGGAAGAGATTCTCGCGGCCGGTACCCAGGTAGGCCTCCTGAACGGCCGGGCTGGCGCGCACCTCGTCCGGCGTACCGGTGAGCAGAACCCGGCCCAGGTGCAGCACCGTCACCGCGTCGGCGAGGGCGAAGACCACGTCCAGGTCGTGCTCGACGATGACGAGCGTGACGCTGGCCGGCAGCGAGCGGAGCAGCCGGACCAGCCGCCCGCTCTCTGCCGGGGACATGCCCGCGGCCGGTTCGTCGAGCAGCAACAGTTGGGGTTCGCAGGCCAGCGCGACCGCGACCTCCAGCTGCCGCCGTTCGCCGTGCGAGAGCGAGGCCACCGGAGTGCCCGCCCGGTCCTCCAGCCCCACGTCCACGAGCAGGCCGCCGACCCGGTCCCGTGCCGCAGCCTGCCGACGGGGGAGCAGGGAGTGCCGGGAGCCGTGCCGGCGCTGTGCGGCGAGCAGCACGTTGTCCTCGACCGTTTGGCTGAGGAACAGGCTGGAGTGCTGCAGCGTCTGGCTGATCCCGCGCCGGGCCCGCTGCGGCTCCGACCGGCCGGTGAGGTCCTGGCCGGCCAGGGTGAGAGTTCCGGCGGTGACCGGCATGCTCCCGGTGATCAGCTTGAACAGGGTGCTCTTGCCCGCGCCATTGGGTCCGATCAGGGCATGTCGGGCACCGGCCGGGACGTCGAGGGAGACGTCGTCGACCGCCTTGAGTGCACCGAAGTGCCGGCTCACTCCGGACAGCGACAGCAGCGGCGAGGTCATGCGGTGCCTCCGGTGGGGCCGGTGGGGCCGGTGCGGCGGGCGCGGAGCCCGGCGAGGCCGGCGAACCCACGGGGCAGCACGTAGACGGCGATGACGAACACCAGCCCGAGCACCAGTGGGCCGTGCCCATCCAGGTTCGGACCGAGCGCGTCCCGGACCCAGACGACGACGGCCGCGCCGAGCACCGGCCCCCACAGCGTGCCGGCGCCGCCGAGGATGACGGCCAGCAGGACCAGTGAGCTGGCCGCGGTCCCGGCCTCGGACGGCGTCACGAGTCGGACCTGGGCGGCGAACAGTCCGCCCGCCAGGCCCGCGAAGCCACCGGCCAGCACGAACGCGGCCAGCTTGTAGCGAAACGGGGAGTACCCCAGCGACCGCATCCGCGGCTCGTTGTCCCGGATGCCCCGCAGCACCGCGCCGAAGGGGGAGCGGGAGATCAGCCACATCATGCCGAAGCCCAGGACGGCGACGACGAGCACGAACCAGTAGACGTACCCGGGCAGCGTCAGTGCCGCGCCGCCGACGCGCACTGCCGGGATGCCGAAAAGCCCGTTGGAGCCGCCGGTCACCGACGACAGGCTCTGTGCCAGCTGGAAGACGAGCTCGCCGATGGCCAGGGTGAGCATGAGGAAGAAGACGCCGCTGCTACGGACTGCGAGCCACCCGGTGGTCGCCGCCGCGACCGCGCCGGCTCCCGCGGCTGCGAGCACCGGGACCACGCCCTCGCTGGTCACGTGCAGCGAGATCAGACCGGCGGTGTACGCGCCGACGCCGAAGTAGGCGGCGTGACCGAGCGAGGGGAGTCCGGTGACCCCCACCAGGAGGTCCAGGCTGACGGCGAACAGGGCGAAGACCAGGACGCGGGACAAGGTGCTGGTGCCGAAGGGGTCGACGAACAGCGGCACCGCGGCGAGGACCAGCAGGATCAGCAACGCCAGCACGGCCGGCACCACCCGGCGGGGGCCTCGGCCGGGCGGGCGGCCGGGGGATGCCGGGGGAGGAGCGGACTCGGCCGCCGGGACGATGGCCACGTCGCTCATGTGCCTGCCAGCTTCCGGGGGCCGAAGAGACCGCGCGGCCGTAGCACCAGGACGAGCGCGAGGGTGCCGAAGAGGATGAAGGAGGCGAGGTCGGGCAGCAGGGCGCGGCCCAGCGACTCGACCTGACCGATGACGAGCGCGCCGATGAGGGCTCCCTTGACCGAGCCGAGGCCGCCGATGACGACCACGACGAGCGCGAGGATCAGGATGGTGTCGTCCAGGCCGGGGCGGGCCCCGTACACCGGGCCGCCGAGGACGCCGGCGACGGTGGCCAGCATGGACCCGATGGCGAGCACGGCCACCTTGACCTTGCGGTTGTCGATGCCCATCGCCGACACCATGTCGCGGTCGGCGACGCTCGCGCGCACCAGGGCGCCCACCGACGTCCGCTCGACCACGACGAAGACGATGACGGCCAGCACGAGACCGACCCCGATGAGGGCGAGCCGATAGGTCGGATAGGCGTTGCCGGCCACCGCGACGCTGCCGTCGAGCCCGGGGGGCGGGGAGATGGAGAAGACGTCGTTGCCGTAGATGATCGACAGCACCTCGGCGACGACCAGCGAGACACCCAGGGTCAGCAAGGCCTGGTCGAGGATCGGCCTGCGGGCCAGCGGCTCGGTCATGCCCGAGAGTGCGCCCCCGGCGATCAGGCCGGCCAGCGCGGCGATGCCCAGCGCGGTGAGGAAACCCCCCCAGGACGGCTCGCCTGCGGCGAAGGTCACCGCCAGGTACGACCCGACCAGGTACAACGCCCCGTGCGCGAGGTTCAGCACGTCCATCATCCCGAATACGATGGACAGTCCCACCGCGAGGATGAACAGCAGCGAGCCGATGGCGAAACCGTTCAGGATGCTGACCAGGTTCGCGTCGAACCAGCCGGCCATGGGCAGGCTCCTATGGGTGTGGGCAACGGTCCGGGCCGGGGCGTCCGCCCCAGCCGCGGACCGGCGGCGGGAGGATCACGGCTGGTCGTAGACGCCCAGCTCGCTCACCACCGCGTTGATCGGGCTGCTGCCCTGCATCGTGACCTCCCGCAGGTAGACCGTCTGCTTGGGGTTCTGACCGCTGAACGTCCACGGCCCGCGGGGGCTGTCGTCGATCACGCCCAGGCCATCGAGCGCGCCGGACAGGGCGTCGCCGGTGACGTCCCCCGCCTCGGCCAGTGCCCGGTTGAGCACGTTCGCCGCATCGAAGGTGGCCATCGCGAAACACGTGGGAAGGGCGTCGTAGGCCTTCTGGTAGGCCGCCACGAAGGCGGTGTTCGCCTCGTTGTCGATCTCGGTCGAGTAGTGCAGTGCGGTCTGCACCCCGACCGCCGAGGCGCCCTGGCCCTTCAGCACGCTGCCCTCGGTGAGGAAGCCCGACCCGTACAACGGGGTCGTGGCCTTGAGACCGAACTGGTCGTACTGCTTGACGAAGGTGACCGCCTCGCCACCGGAGTAGAAACAGAACACCGCCTTGGCCCCGGATTCCTGCACGCCGGAGAGGAAGGGCTGGTAGTCCTGAGTCGTGCCGAACGGGGTCAGTGCCTGGCCGGCGAGCGTGCCGCCGCCGCCCTCGTAGGCCTTGGTGAACGCCACGACGTTCTCCTGACCGGCGGCGTAGTCCGGCGCCATGATGTAGACGGGGCCGACGCCCTCCTTGGCGAGGTGCTCACCCATGGCCGCCGAGTTCTGCGCGTTGGTGAACGAGGCCCGCCACACGTAGGGGGTGCGGGCCGCGCCGGTGATCGCCACTGCGCCGGCGTTGGAGATCAGCAGCAACTTCTTGGCCTCGGCGAACTGGGCGGCGGCACCCAGCGCCGTCGCCGAGTTCACGATGCCGACGACCACGTCGACCTGCTCGTTCTGCAGCAGGCCCTGGATGGCGGGCACGCCGGTGTCGGGGCCCTCGCCCTCGTCGGCGGTCACGGTCGTGACGGTGTAGTCGCCCATCTTCCCGCCGTTCTGGTCCAGCCAGAGCTGCCAGCCGTTCTGCATGTCGACGCCCAGCGGCGTGTAGACCCCGGCCTGGGGGATGACCAGACCCACCTTGACGGCACCGCCGCCCGAGCTGCCTGCGCCGCTGCCGCCGCCGAGGCTGCCGCCACCGCAGGCGGAGAGCGCGAGGGTCCCGGCCCCAGCACCCAGGACGCCGAGGAAGGACCGGCGGGACAGATCTGGGAAGTCCATGAGGGTCTCCGGAGTGGCAGGGACGTGCTACAGATGCACGTCGATCGTCAACGAAGGGTGTAGAAGGCGCAGTGCTGTGTCAAGTATCGCGTCCCCGAGCGAGAAATGGTTACAGGTAGGTGCCCTCCCGAAGCGGACCCTCGGGAGGTCGGGCGCGCTGTTCGGACTCGAAGACGAGGAGTGTCAGGATGCCCGGTGTGGAGGCCGTCGAGGGTCCGTTCGTCACGCGGCGTCAGGAGCTGGGAACGGCCAGCGCGCGGAGTCTGCTGCTGACCGTGCTGGGCGAGTTCGTGCTGCCCAGTGGACGACCGGTGTGGACGGCCACGCTGATCGAGCTGCTCGCTGATCTGGAGGTCGCCGAGAAGGCCGCTCGCCAGGCCATCATGCGGACCGCGGACAGCGGGTGGATCCAGGGCAATCGGGTCGGCAGGGAGACCCGCTGGCAGCTCACCGATGCGGGCACCCGCCTGCTGCGAGAGGGGACCGACCGGATCTACGGCTTCGCGTCGAATGCGCGGGCCTGGGACGGTCAGTGGCTGGTGATGACGGTCGGGGTCCCCGAGAACGAGCGGGCACTGCGCCAGCGGCTGCGAACCCAACTCGGGTGGGCCGGCTTGGGATCGGTGAATGCCAGTACGTGGGTCACCCCGTGGACGGACCGGGAGCCCGAGGCGCTGGGCGTGCTCGACGACCTCGGATTGCTGTCCGGCAGTTGGTCCTTCGTGGCCGCGGCAGGGAAGATCGGTGACGAGCGGTCGCTGGCCCGCAGTGCCTGGGACCTCGACGTCATAGAGCGCCGCTACGAGGAGTTCCTCGACCTGGTGAGCCGGCGTCGGCCGCGGACCGACCGGCAGGCGCTGGTCGCGCAGGTCCGGCTGATCCAGGAGTGGCGCCGGTTCCCGCTGTTGGACCCCGGGTTGCCCCGCGAGCTCCTGCCGCCCCGGTGGAGCGGCAACCGGGCTGCGGAGGTCTTCCGAGAGCGGCACGCCAGCTGGGCTCCGCGAGCCCAGCTGGCGTGGGACTCCGTGGCGCGGCAGGACTGACTCAGGCGGGTACGGCATGCTGCGCCAGCCAGGCCCGCCCGGCGTCGGTGATGACCCGCATGTCCCGCTCGGCATGCAGCAAGGACGGTTCCTGCCGGTAGAGGCGGGCGACGAGGTGGCTGTCCGAGGTCAGCTCGCGGGCGAGGTGGTGCGCCTCGAGCTTGTGCAGTTGGCCGCCCGGGGCCTCGGCGAAGCGCTGCAGAAGGGCGGCCTGGGCCGTCGCAGCGTCCGGTCGCGGGGTCCCGGCCCCCGACGTCGCGGGCGGTTCCTCGTCCAGGAGGGCGGTGATCGCCCGAGAAAAGGTCTGCACCAGGTCCCGGATCCGGTCGTCGCGGGAGCCGGCGGCGGACTCACCGCCTGATCCCTGCCACGTGCGCTGCGGGTGCCGGCGGAGGTACTCCTGTTCCAGTTCGAGCATCCGTTCGGTGTGCGTGCGGAACTGCTCGGCGGTGCCGTGCAGGAAGACCCAGTGCCGCATGGCGTGCGCGTGCACGCCCTGACGCTCCAGCTCCTCGTCGGACAACTCGCGGGCCGGGATGCCCGGTCGGTCGGTCATGGCCGCTCCCTCGCTCGATGGCCGGCCGCGATGTGACCGGCGCTTCATCGTGCTGGGTCCGACGGCCGGTGTCACGCGGGGCCCGGACGGCGCAGGTGCGGTCAGCGGGCGACGGCGGTCCACCGGTGCACGTCGCCGGGGCTGCCGACCACCAGTCGCCGGGCTGCCAGCAGTCGTAGGTGCGCGTCCGTCTCGGTGACGGCGAAGATCCGCATCCGGCGCAGCACCGTGCTGTCCTACGACGGGACCGGCCACGCCGTCGCGCTGGCTGCACGGGGGCACACCGCCGATCGCCCACGTTGCCCGCGAGTTCGTGCGCGGCGCGGCGCACGCGCACGGCCGGATCCTCGTCCTCGACCGCGACGACGCGGAGGAGAGCACCGGGCACGGCATCCCCATGCCGATGCTGGTGCACGGCGGCCCGGGTCGGGCGGGAAACGGCGAGGAGTTGGCGGCATGCGGGGTGTCGTGCGGTACATACAGCGGACTGCCGTGCAGGCGTCCCCGGCACTGCTGGCCCGCGTCGGCGACGGTGCCGGTTCCCGTCGTCCTGACGGTCGGACGGGACGCCCGACCCCGCAGCCGGGGACTGGCTCCGGGCCGGCGAGGGTGTGGTCGGTGTGCTGCTCTTCTGCAAGTACAGCCCCCAGGCGACCGGCTACCAGCCCATTCGACGCTCCTGCTCTTCGTCGAGCCGCACCCGCGCAGGCTCCGCCCAGTGGCCAACGTCGACCCGCACCGACACTGGCCCGGCGTGTCCGGGCAGGCCGTCAACGCCCGCGCCATCGCCATCGCTCCGGCTCCGGGAGGACGTCCCCAGATGCCAGGTCAGAACGCCCTACGGGTCTACTCGGGCCTCACCGTGGCCTGAGGGCCGCTCGCCACTGCCAGCACCTCGTGCGGCCTCACGAACTTGCGGCCGGCGGCTCGACCAGGCAGGTCAAGCGACCGCTGTAGGCGAGCCGCCCGTCGTCCGAGGACACCTCGATCAGGTAGGTGGCGAGAGGCAGCTCCGCGCCGGCCGGTGTGAAGACCGCCGTCACGTGCCCCGACGTGACCGACAGGTGGTAGCTCGCATTCAATTCGATGCCCACGACGCGTGCACCGGTCCGGCACCGAGTGCGGCGGCATACGAGCCCGCGGTCTCGATGAGGCTGGGTATTGCCATCTACGGGCATCCGGGCGACGACGTGCTGCGGGTCCCGGTCGACGATCTCGATGCCCAACTTTTGGTCGAGCGCGCTCGCGAGGTCGGTGGGGAACCAGGCCGGTGCGGTGACGCGCGCAGCGTAGTCAGGGCAGTTCAGACCTGCCTGCGTGCTCAGCCGTGCGGCGGAGCGTGGGTGCCCAGCTCCTTCAGCTGTCGGACCGGCACCCGGTGATTGATCGCAACCGCGGCCACCGGACCGGAACTTGTCCCCGTCGACGGACGTCTCGAGGGCGAGCACAGTCACATGCTCACGCCACCACGCCACGCTCGCGGAGCGTCGCGATCTGCTCGTCGTCGAATCCCAGCCCGGCAAGCACCGCGTCGGTGTGCTCGCCGGCGGGCACCGGCGGCCACCGGACCTGGGTCGGGGTGCGACTGAAGCGCGGGGCGGGTGCGGGTTGTTGAACGCCACCGACCTCAGTGAAGGTGGCCCGGGCAACATTGTGCGGATGGTGCAGGGCCTCGCTCATAGTCAGCACCGGCGTGACACACGCGTCGCTGCCCTCAAGGAGAGCGCACCACTCGTCTCTGGTTCGCCGCCGGAACGCAGTGGCAAGCCGCTCCTTCGTCCGCGGCCACTCTGTGCGGTCCCACTGGTCGGGCAGTTGGGAGGCGTCGATGCCCAGCCCGTTCATGAGTTCGGCGTAGAACTTCGGCTCCATTGCTCCGACGGCGACGAACTTGCCGTCGGAGGTTTCGTAGACCTCGTAGAAGGGAGCGCCTCCGTCGTTGAGGTTGGCCTCCCTGCGCTCGTCCCAGGCACCCCGGCCGAGCAGTTCGTACATCATCGTCATGAGCAGCGCGGAACCGTCCACCATCGCGCTGTCCACCACTTGGCCCCGGCCCGACGAACGCCCCTCAAAGAGCGCCGCAACGATGCCCAGCGCCAGGAGCATGCCGCCGCCACCGAAATCCCCGACGAGGTTCAAGGGCGGGACCGGACGCTGCTCTCGCCGCCCGACGTGCGCAAGGACACCGGACAGTGCAACGTAGTTGATGTCGTGGCCGGCGGCTCGCGCATTGGGCCCTTCCTGTCCCCAGCCGGTCATCCGGCCGTATACGAGGGAGGGATTTCGCGCGAGGCAGTCGTCGGGGCCCAGCCCCAATCGCTCGGTCACTCCAGGACGGAAGCCCTCGATGAGGACATCGGCCCGGTCGAGCAGTTGGAACGCCGTTTCCAGACCATCGGGCGACTTGAGGTCGATGGCCACCGAACGACGTCCCCGTCCCAACGTGCCCTGGGTCATGGCAGCGATGGGGTTGTCCGGCGCCGTCCCGACCGTGGACGGCCGGTGGACGGAGATGACGTCGGCACCAAGGTCACTGAGAAGCATGGCGCAGAACGGTGCCGGGCCGGCCGCAGCCAGCTCGATCACCGTCACACCGTCAAGAGGCCCCATCGCCCAGCCCGCTCTCGTTGGTCGCAGGTCCGCGATCGGGGTGCCCCGCCGACGGTGGCCGTTCGTTCCACACGGCCGAACGCATCTGCATGGCGGTCCGCTGTGCCGATGACTCGGCGCACGGCAAGACGACCTGCAAGCCATCTCCGGGTAGCGTCCGTATCCTCCCGCTGGCTGGAGACGGCAACCGACCGACCGCCCTTACTGTACGATCATTAGCCACACTAGGTGGCTCGAACATCAGCGTCAAGCCGCGGCTGAGGTAAACCTCGGCATGGTCCCGGGGAGCAGGCATGGCACAGCAACCAGGCAGGGCTCAGCCCAAGGGTGGACCCCGCAGCAATAGCCGTCGGCCGGCGGCCGAGACCGAAAGTGCGTTCATCAGTGCTGCTACCGAGTTGTTTGCCGAGCGGGGATACAACGGAACGTCGATATCGGACCTTGCCGCGCGGCTGGGCTTGACCACGGCGAGCCTCTACTACCACGTTTCGGGTAAGCAAGAACTCCTTCTGCGTGTCCTGGACACCGGCATGGCGGAATTTCTCGACCGCCTCGAAAGCATTGCAGCACAGGACATCGATCATCGGTCGAAGCTGCGGCAGGCCGTCGAGAACCACCTGTCCTTCGTGCTGCACCACAAGGACGCCGTGACCGTGTTCCTGCGCGAGCGCCGCTTTCTCGAGTCTCCCTACAAGGAAGAATACGAGCACCGTGTCGACCGCTACGACGCACTGTTCGCTGGCATAATCGAAGATGGAATGGCTTCTGAAGAGGTGCCAGCCGGCGATCCCCATCTCGTCCGGCTGGCCATTCTCGGCATGATCAACTGGATCGTGGAGTGGTACGAACCCGGCGGCCGACTCAGTGCTGACGAGATCCTCGCTACCTTCGCCGACCTGGTCACCGAGCGCATGTTGAGTGCGCCTCCAGCCCGGCGTCCCCTACCCGCCGAAGGCGGCCTCGGCGACTGAGCCGCTCGGTAGCGTGGCGCAGCGTTGACCTTCACGGATGTTGTAGGGGGATGGTGGCAGCTCGTTTGAGGAGTCGCTGCTGTGTCCCTCACTGTCCTTGCTGTGACCGCGGAGCTATCCGAGCTCGGTGATTCGCTGACCTGCTGGAGACGTGGGCGGTCGCGATGCGCGAGGAGTTGCCCGCTGCAGGGCTCTGGCGAGCGCAGGATGCAGCGCAGAAGGCGCCGTCCTCCGAGTCGCCGACGGTGTAGCCGAGCACTTCTCGGTGCCCGTCGGCAGCCAAGCCGGTGGCGATGACGACGGTCTGGCAGACGACTCCGCGCTCGACCCGGTTTCTTGCAGTAGGGCGCGTCCACAGGCCAGCCGCAGGCGGCGAAAGCCAGGTGAACCGCCCCGGCGAGTCCGGAGACTCCAGCCCTCGAGACGGAGTCGTGGCAGATCGGACTACCCGTTGGGCACCGGCTCGACCGAGACGGTGCCTACGTGGGTGCGCCGTGCCGAGGTCGATACCGGGGAACAGCCCGGGGTGATCAGCGAGGACTGTGCCGATCTGCGCCGAGCTGCGCCGGCTGCGGGCAGAGAACCGGGGACTGCGCCGGGCGAACTACTTCCAGGGGCTCACTCGGCCTGCAGGAGCAGAGCGGGCCGGGCGGCCAGGGCGCAGCCGGCGATCCTCGCCGGGTCATCTGCCCCCCACCACATCGCGCCCGTTCGCCGGTAACTGACGACGTACGACACCGACCTGGGATCGAGCGCTTGCCGCTGAGCGCTGCGGTCAGCCACTGAAGAGCATCGACAGGCCGGTGGTCCCCCGGCATACGGCATTGACAACTGAGAGGCAGGTCACCAGACTCCTTACTGCACGCTCGTTAAGTGGAGAGGGAGCGACCATGAGTAGTCGACTGTTGCGGTTTCACGCGTCGCGGGGCGTCATCGGCGCGGTTGCCGTCGCCCTCGCGCTCGCGGCATGCGGTGGTGGCGACGTGGGAGGCACAGGTGCCGCCGGGGGCACGGTCAAGATCGGACTCCCGCACCCCTTGACCGGGGTATGGGCGGAGGGGGGCCAGAACGCGCTGAACGGCGCGCTGCTGGCCATCGACGACGTGAACGCCGCCGGAGGTATCAAGTCCCTCAAGGGCGCCAAGCTGAGCGGTGTCCCTGCTGACACCAGTTCCGATGATCCCGGGCAGGCGGCCTCCGTTACCCGCCGACTCGTCCAGCAGGACGGGGTCAGCGCACTGATCGGCGCCTACGTCTCGGCGCTGAGCCTGACGGCGAGCACCGAAGCCGAGAAGGCGGGTGTTCCCATGTTGACCCAGGCGTACACGGACGAGCTGACGAAGCGCGGCTACCACTTCCTCTTCCAGCTTCCGCCGCCGTCCTCGGCCATCGGCGCACAGACGGTCCCCTACGTCCAGGACGCCTTCGCCACCGCGAACATCCCCCTCCAGCGAGTAGCGGTGGTGTCCTCGAACGATGCGGCACTCAAGGCGCAGGCGGAGGGCACGGCCAGTGTCGCGCAGTCCAAGGGCCTGGAGGTCGTCTCCACGGAGTTCTACCCGATCGACATCACGGACGCGTCCGTGATGTCCCAGCAGGTGATCGGCACCCGTCCCGACATCGTGTTCCTCGGTGGCCCCACGGCAGCCTCGATCCTGGTCGTTCAGACCTTGCGCAGCCTCGGGTACACCGGACCCGTCGTGGGCCTTGGCGGCGGCGGAATCCTGGACAAGGGCTTCGGCGACGCGCTGGGAGACAACGTCAATGGCGTGCTCAGCATGGCCGCGTGGAACTGGGACATGCCCTTCGACGGGATGGTCGACGTCAACAAGCGCTACATGGACCGCTTCGACCAGCCGTTCATGCCGCAGGAAGCCGGCGAGTCGTACGTGGCCGTCTGGGATCTCGCCCAGTCCATGGAGGACGCCGGCAGCAGCGAACCCAAGGACATCGCGACCGCTTTGCAGATGCTGTCCATGACCACCGGCCCGGGGTCGTTCATGCCGGGCCAGAAGGTGAGTTTCAGCGAGAGTGGATTGAACCCCGACACATTCCCGATGCTCATCCAATGGCAGGACGGCGTACCGAAGGGCGTCTGGCCCATGGACGTCCAGGCCGTCCCGCCGATCGCTGCCAGCCAGTAGCGCGCGGCGAAGCGGAGCATCGGTGACAACCTTCGCGCAAGCGGCCATCACAGGGTTGCTGCTGGGCGGTGTCTACGGTCTGGTCGCGATGGGACTGAGCCTCGTGTTCGGTGTCATGCGAGTCGTGAACTTCGCACACGGCGAGTTCGTCCTCATCGGGATGTACGGGACCCTGGCCCTCTACACCGGGCTTCATCTCAACCCGTTCGTCGCACTCCTCATCATCGTGCCGGGGGCGCTGCTTCTCGGCGCCGCCCTGCAGCAGGTGCTCATCAGTCGGGTCACCCGCACGACTGATTTGCGTCAGCTCCTGCTCACGCTCGGGCTGTCGCTGATCATCCAGAGCCTGGCACTGATCATCTTCTCGCCGAGCCAACGGTCGCTGCCTGGGTTCGCCTGGGGCTCGGAACTCGTCCGGCTCGGGCCGATCTACGTCAGACCCGCCCACGTCGTGGGCTTCGTCATCGCCGTCGTGGTCACCGGCGCCTTGGCTCTGCTGCTCACCCGGACCGACCTCGGCCGGGCCATGCGGGCGACTGTCGATGACGCTGAGATGGCGGAGTCCTCGGGAGTTCGTACCAATCGGATCTACGTCGTAGGAATGGCCATCGGTGTGTGCATCGCGTGCATCGCCGGCGCAGTGCTCATCACGTACTACCCCGCGTCCCCGAACGCAGGGCAGACGTTCCTCGTGATCGCCTTCGTCGCAGTCGTCCTCGCGGGCCTCGGCAACGTCGTCGGAGCTTTTCTCGGCGGCCTGATGGCGGGCCTCATGCAGCAGTTCACGGCCTCCTTCATCTCGGTGGAACTGCAGGACGTGGGCCTGTTCGCGCTGTTCATCGCCGTTCTCGTCCTCCGTCCCAACGGGTTGTTCAGCAGGAAGCAGGCAGCGTGATACGGACGATAGGCAAGCTGGCCGGCCCGCTCTTCTTCGTCTTCGCGGCGACCGTCCCGCTCTGGCTGCTCCAGAACGACTACCTACGCGGCATCGGCGTCCGGGCGCTCATCGTGGCGGTCCTCGCCGTCTCATGGAACATCATCGGCGGTTTCGGAGGCCGCCTGTCGTTCGGGCACGCGGCCTTCTTCGGCATCGGGGCCTACACGAGTTCACTGCTCCTCGTCGACCACGGGATCTCCCCGTGGATCGGCGGGGTCGTGGGGATGCTGGTCGCCGCCGTCGTTGCCCTGCTCGTCGGTCTGCCGACCCTGCGGCTACGTGGCATTTTCTTCACCCTCGTCACCTTCGTCTTCACCCTCATCCTGCTGACTCTCGCGCGATACTTCAGCGGCCTGACTGGCGGAGACGTCGGGCTCAGCCTGCCTCTGACCGAGCCGTCGCTGGGAATGATGCAGTTCCGCGGGCAGCTCGCCTACTACTACCTCGCGCTCGCGGTGCTGGCCGTCTACGTCGTGATCGCTGCGGTCGTGTCGGCGTCGTCCTTCGGCTACCGCCTCCGGGCCATCCGGGACGACGAAGAGGTCGCGGAAGCGTTGGGTGTGCCCACGACCAAGGTGAAGCTCCAGGGCTTCATGCTCAGCGCAGGGATGGCAGCGTTCGCTGGCACCCTCGCCGCCCAGCAGGACCTCTTCATCGATCCGGGCAGCGCATTCGGGGTCACCCGGTCCGTCGAAATCGCCCTCGGTGCCATCTTCGGCGGCATCGGAACGGTTTGGGGACCGGTCGTCGGCGGCATCGCTCTCGTGGCGATGTCCGATGGCCTCAACAACGTTCTGCAGGACGTCTTCGCCGGCGCCGACACGATCGTCTACGGGATCGCGTTGGTCGCCGTGGCGCTGTGGCTCCCGGGCGGCCTGGCCTCCCTGCCCCGACGACTCGGGCTGCTGGGTCGGCGACGGCATGCGCCCACCCCGCCGGAAGCCTCGATGGCCAGCTCCACGGAGAAGGAGCACGAACTGCGATGAGCGATGTCTTCGTGGGGATGAGGAAGGTGTCCAAGTCCTTCGGTGGGCTGCGAGCCGTCCGGGAGGTCGACCTGGAGCTCGCCGAGGGCGGGATCGTGGCCCTGGTCGGCCCCAACGGGGCAGGAAAGAGCACCCTGTTCGATCTCATCACCGGTGTTCAACCGCTCGACGAGGGCCGCAGGATCATCCACGGGCGCGACATGACCCGTGCCCGCAGCCACAACATCGCCGCCGTGGGCATCGCCCGGACGTTTCAGAAGGTGCGGCTCTTCCCGTCGATGACGGTGCTGGACAACGTGGTGGTCGGTGGACTGGTCAAGCACCGCAGCGTCTCGGAGTCCAAGCAGGAAGGACGTCGGGCGCTGGACCGGGTCGGCCTGCTCGACCGGGCGGACCAGAGCCCTTCCGAACTGACCTTGATCGACCGGAAACGCCTCGAGATGGCGAGGGCGCTGGCGTCGAACCCGTCCCTCTTGCTCTTGGACGAGGTGATGACCGGCCTCACTCCGCACGAGGTGGAGGACGCCGTCGGACTCATCCAGCAACTGACGGGGGAGGGCGTGACGGTCCTGCTGGTGGAGCACCTGCTCAAGGTCGTCATGCGGATCAGCCAGCGGGTGATCGTGCTGAACCAGGGCCAGGTCATCGCAGACGGAAGCCCCCAGGACGTCCAGCGGGACCCCGCTGTCGTCGAGGCGTACATCGGATCAGCGGAGGGACACGGTCATGCTGCGGATTGAGAACCTCCGGGCCGCCTATGGCGATGCCATTGCGCTGCACGACGTCTCGATGACCGTGCAAGCGGGCGAGATCACGGGCATCCTGGGCCCCAACGGTGCCGGCAAGTCCACCTTGCTGAAGTCCATCGCCGGTCATCTGAGGCCGAGCGGGGGGGCCATCTACCTCGACGACGAGCCGATCCACCGACTGGCACCGTACGACGTCGCGGAGCGGGGGATCGCACTCGTTCCCGAGGGACGGCGCGTGTTCTCGAGTCTCAGTGTCCAGGACAACCTCCTGGTGGGCGGTTCCGCGAAGCGCGCCAGGAGCCAGCGCCGCCGGCAGCTTGATGAGGTCTACGCACTGTTCCCGCGACTGCAGGAACGACGTCTTCAGGACGCTGGCACCCTGTCCGGCGGCGAACAGCAGATGGTGGCGATTGGTCGGGCCCTCATGCTGCAGCCCCGGCTCATCCTCCTCGACGAGCCGTCGCTGGGACTGGCTCCGCTGGTGACTGCGCTGGTGTTCGAGACCATCCGGCAGATCGGTGACACCGGGGTCACCATGCTGCTGGTCGAGCAGAACGCGTCCCAGGCCCTCACCAGTGCCGCACGCGGATACGTGCTGGAGCAGGGACGCGTCGTCTTCTCCGGAGACCAGCACGAGCTGCGTGGGTCCCCTGCCGTCCGGGACGCCTACCTGGGTGTCACGAGCGACTAGGGCCTGTCCTGGGGATGACCCGCAGGTCCAGCGATCGTCGTCAGGGTCTGAGACCGCCCGGCACGAGACCGCCCGGCACGAGAACGCATCCGGCACGAGAACGCATCCGGCACGAGAACGCATCCGGCACGAGAACGCATCCGGCGCGAGGGGGGAACAGCAATCATGGCGGCGGATCTGCCGGCGACGATGCGTGTCGTGGAACTGGCCGGTACCGGGGGCCCGGAGGTCCTGGTGCCGGCCACCTGGCCGGTACCGCGCCCCGCGCCCGGGCAGCTGCTGGTCCGGGTCGGCGGCTGCGGGGTGTGCGGGCACGACGCGCTCGCTCGCCGAGGGGCCCTGGCTGCCCGCGCCGGGGCGGTGCTCGGCCACGAGATCGCCGGCCGGGTCGTCGCCACCGGGTTCGGGGTGGAGGACGGGTGGCTGGGCCGCCGCGTCGCTCTGGTGCAACGCATCCCATGCGGTGTCTGCGCGGACTGTTCGGACGGGTTGACCACGCTGTGCCGGCAGGGCCCGGGTTTCTACGGAGAGGACCTGCCCGGCGGCTACGCCGAGTACGTCGTGGCCAGCCCGCTCAACGCCGTTCCCCTGCCGGAGGGGATCGACGAGGCCACCGGGGCGATCCTGTCGTGCGCGGTGGGCACCGGGCTGCGCGCGCTGCGCAGCGCCGGCGTCGGCACGGGCGACATCGTCGTCGTCACAGGGGCGGGCGGCGGGGTGGGTGTGCACACGGTGCAGCTGGCGCACCACTTCGGATGCAGGGTCGTCGCGGTGACCGGAAGCCCCGACAAGGCCGATGAGCTGGAGCGGCTCGGCGCGGACCGCGTTGCCGTGCGGCCCGACGCACGCGCCCTGCGCGCAGCGGTCGGTGAGGTCGGTGGCAGGCGCGGTGCCGACGCGGTCATCGAAATCACCGGCGGTCCCACGTTCGCCACCTCAGTGCGCGCTCTGGCACCCCGCGGGCGCCTGGTGCTCGTCGGCAACACCGAGCCCGCCCCCCTCCCGGTGGAGCCGGGCCTCATGATCCTCAAGGAGCTTCGCATGCACGGTTCCGCTCATGCCGATCGCGGCGACCTCGCCGAGGTGATCGATCTCGTACTCGCCGGCGCGGTCACGCCGGTGCCCGCCCACCGCTGGTCACTGGCGGAGGCCTCGAGTGCACATTCGGCTCTCGACGCACGCACCGTCACCGGGCGGGCGGTGCTCGTCCCGTGAACCTCCCGGATAGCCCGACCCTGCCTGCCCTGGTTCGGGACAACGCGACCGCGACACCGGACGCCCCGGCGCTGGTGGCCGGCGAGGTCCGGTGGACCTACAGCGAATTGGACGTGGCGGTCCGCTGCGCCGCGGCCGTGCTCGCGGGCCTCGGGGTGCGCAGCGGCGAAAACCTCGGCCTGCTCGCGACCAACACCGCGACGTGGCCCGCCATCGCCCTGGGAGCGATGCGGACCGGCGCCCGGGTCGACGCGTTCAACACCTGGGCGAAGGCGTGGGACCTGGACCACCTGCTCGGGACGTCACGGTGCCGGGTGCTCGTCACGGAGTCCCGCGTCCGGTCGACCGACGTGCTCGCCGAGCTGCGCGAGCTGGTGCCCGAGCTGTGGTCGGGCGAACCGGGTGAGTGGCGCAGCGAGCGCTTCCCGGCGCTGCGCCACGTCGTGGTCCTCGGCGAGGACGTCCCCCGCGGTGCGCTCAGCTGGCAGGACCTGTACCGGGCGGCTCAGCCGGCGGATCGGGAGGCGATCGACGCGCGCCCGGAGGAACCCGCCTTCGTGCTCTACACCTCGGGGTCGACCCGCTACCCCAAGGCGGTACCGCTCCTGCACCGCGACATGATCCTCAACGCCTTCCACATCGGCGAGCGGATGGGTCTGACGGCGGCCGACCGCGTGTGGCTGGGGTCGCCGCTGTTCTGGAGCTTCGGCGGGGCGAACGCGATGCCGGCGACCTTCACCCACGGCGCCTGCCTGGTGATGCAGGAGCAGTTCACACCCGAGAAGGCGGCAGAGCTGCTCGCCGAGGAGCAGTGCACCGCGGCCTACCTGCTACCCAGCATCACCGACGCGTTGTGCGGGGTCGCCGACCGCGTCCGCGCGGTGCCGAGCCTGCGCACCGGGGCAACCATCGGCCGCCCCGACGAGGTCCGCCGAGCGGTCGAGGAGCTCGACATCCCCGACATCTGCAACGTCTACGGGTCCACGGAGACCTACGGCAACTGCTGCGTCACCCACCACAACGCCCCGCTCGAGCTGCGGCTGACCACGCAGGGCCCGCCGTTGCCTGGCGTCGAGCTGCGGGTGGTCGACTCCACGGGCCGGGTCCTGGACGCCGGCGAGCTGGGTGAGCTGCAGGTGCGCGGCCGCGTCATGCCCGGCTACCTCGGCGACGATGAGGCCAACGCCAAGGCGATCACCGACGACGGCTGGTACCGCACCGGCGACCAGATGCGGATCCGGCCCGACGGGGCGGTGGAGTTCGGCGCCCGTCTCACCGACATGATCAAGACCTCCGGGATCAACGTCGCTCCGGCCGAGGTGGAGAGTTTCCTGTCCGCGCATCCTGCGGTGGCCGACGTGGCCGTCGTCGGCGCGCCGCACCCCGCGCGCGGGGAGGTGGTCATCGCCTTCGTCACCACGACCGCCGAGGTCGACGGTGAGGAGCTGCGGCAGTACTGCCGCGACGGCATGGCCGGCTACAAGGTCCCCTGGGACGTCTTCGTGGTGCCGGAGCTGCCCGCCACGGCCACCGGCAAGCTCATCCGCCGGACGCTGGTCGAGCAGGCCACCGAGCGGATGCGGACGGCGAAGTCGTGACGAACGGACCCATGCCGAGTGGGTTCGGCAACTGGGGGCGCTGGGGGGCCGACGACGAGGCGGGCGCGCTCAACCTCGTCGACCCGGCCGCCGTGCTGGCCGCCACCGACCTCGTCCGCGAGGGCCGCGTGGTATCGCTCGCGCAGCCACTCGGGCCGCAAGTGCCGGTCCCACCCCATCGCCGCGCGCCGCAGCGGTTCATGGATCGCGACGCGGGCGACTACGCCGCCGGCGCCCGCGCGCCGGACGGCTTCCGGTTCGCGGAGGACACCGTGCAGCTGAGCACCCACAGCGGGACCCACCTCGACGCCCTCGCCCACGCATGGAGCGGCGACACGCTCTACAACGGACACCCCGCCTCGGCCGTGCGCTCCACCCGAGGGGCCCAGCGGTGCGGCGCGGAGAAGCTGCGACCCGCGGTGACCCGCGGGGTCCTTGTCGACCTCGTCGCCGGGCACGGCGGCCCGCTGCCCGCCCGCACCCCGGTCAATGCGGCCATGCTCTCGGGCGCCTGTTCGCGGGCGGGGGTCGAGCCACACGCCGGCGATGCCGTGCTCCTGCGGACCGGCTGGTGGGAGCAGCACCTGGGGGCGGTCGACTACTTCGACAACGAGCCCGGCCTCGACGACGACGCCGCCGCGTGGCTCGCCGCCCGCGACGTCGCGATCGTCGGTGCCGACAACTACGCAGTCGAGGTGCAGCCCTCGGCTCCGGGGTCGACGTTCCCGGTGCATCTCACGCTGCTGCACCGGCACGGCGTGCCGCTCCTCGAGAACCTCGAACTGCGCGAGCTCGCAGCGACCGGGCGCACCACGTTCCTGCTGGTCGTGGCACCTCTGCCGCTGGCGGGCTCGACCGGCAGCCCGGTCAACCCCGTGGCGGTGCTGTGAGAAACCCGGCCGCGGCGCACGGAACGGACGCCGGCGCGCCCGTGCCCGGTGCGGCGTGGATGACCGACGTGCTCCGGCCGGGCGATCTCGTCGTGGTCGCCCAGGGAGTGGGCGAGCCGACCCCGCTGCTCGAACAGCTCGTGCGGGCCGGCGGGTCGCTGCGCGACACCGAGGTGTTCGTCGGGCTCAGTCACAGTGCCGCGCTCACCGAGGACGCCGCGCGATCGCTCTCGCTGGTGTCGTTCGGCGGCATGGGCCCGCTCGCCCGGCTCGCCGCCACGAACACGGTGTCGATCATCCCGTGCCACTTCGCCGACGTGCCCCGCCTGCTGGCGCTGCGGGCACCGGGGCGCCTCGTCGTCCTGATGCAGGTCTCGCCCCCCAACGACGACGGCTTCCACAGCCTGGGCATGGCGGTCGACTACACCTACGAGCTCGTCGGGCAGGCCCGGGCGGTCATCGCCGAGGTGAACGAGCAGCTGCCCGTGACCTCGGCTCCATGCCTCCACGCGTCGGCCTTCGCCGCGACGGTCCGCACGTCGCGCCCACTGCCGGTGATACCGCCAGCGAATGTGAGCGAGGTGCACCGGCAGATCGCGGCGCACGTGGTCAAGCTCGTTCCCGACGGAGCGACGATCCAGCTGGGGATCGGCGCCGTCCCGTCGGTCGTCGGGGCCGCCCTGACGCGGCGGCGGGACCTGCGGGTGCACTCGACGCTCGTCGGCGACTGGCTGCTCGGCCTCGCCGAGGCCGGGGCCCTGTCCACCGAGCCCGGGTCCGTGCGGATCAGCGAGGCGGCCGGCTCGGCCGCCCTGTACGAGTACGTCACCCGATCCGCCGTACTCGTCCGGCCGGTCCGCGAGCTGAACAGTCCCGACGTGCTGGGCAGGCTCGAGGGCTTCGTCGCCATGAACTCCGCACTCCAGGTCGATCTCTCCGGCCAGGTCAACGCAGAGGAGATCGAGTCCGGATACGTCGGGGGCATCGGCGGCCAGCCGGAGTTCCTGCGCGCGGCGCAGCGCTCGGTCGGCGGCCGGTCCATCGTGATGCTCCCGGCGACGGCAGCGCGCGGCCGGCAGTCACGCATCGTCCGGCGATTGCACCAGGGCACGGTCACCACACTGCGCTCCGGCGTCGACTTCGTCGTGACCGAGTTCGGGGTCGCGGACCTGCGCGGCACGAGTCTCGACGAACGCCCGGAGGCTCTGATTGCCGTGGCTGCACCACACCACCGAGACGCTCTGCTGGCGGTTACGGAACGAGGAGATCGAAGGGAAGTGGACGATGGACGGTAGCTCGACGGTCAGCGACCGGTTGCAGAAGTACATGTCGGCGCAGTTCGACGACGGAAACCCACGCATCGTCGACCTGGCCCGCATCGGGGTGGGCCGGTCGCGAGAGAACTGGGTGTTCGACCTGATGACCGACGGGGGAGAGCGCGACCCGCTCATCCTCCGCAGCGACCCGGACGGGGGGCTCGTCGACACCGACCGCGGCGCGGAGTTCGCCCTGCTCCGAGCGTTGGAGGCCAGCCCGCTGCCCACCCCCCGCGCGCGCTGGCTCGACGCCGACGGGACGTGGCTGGGAAGCCCGTCCATGATCATGCAGCGCGCTCCCGGCGTCACCGACTACCGGGTCCTCAACAGCGATCGCCCGCTCGCCGTTCGCCAGGACCTGGCGCGACAGTTCTGCGACCTGCTCGCGCAGGTCCATGAGACGGACTGGCGCGGCCTGGGCATCGGCGACCTGATGCCCGACCCCGGGGAACGTGCGGCGCTGCACGAGCTGGATCGGTGGGTGCAGATCCTGCGCGCCGACCAGCTCGAGGCGTATCCGGAACTGGAGCTGGCGATCGATCGGCTCCGCGAGTCCGCACCCCGTTCGGCACGGACGGTGCTGGTGCATGCGGACTTCAAGCCGGGCAACGTCCTGCTCGTCGATGACCGCGTCGTCGCGCTGCTCGACTGGGAACTGGCGCACCTCGGAGATCCGCTCGAGGATCTGGGGTGGGTGACCCAGCCGCTGCGCGCCGTCGAGCACACGATCGCCGGGACGTGGGAGCCTGCCGATCTGCTGGAGCACTACGCGCACACCACGGGGTCCGGGGTCGACCCGACGAGCCTCGCCTGGTGGGTGGCCTTCTCGACGTTCAAGACCGTCGTGATGCAGGTGAGCGGGCTCCGGTCGTTCCTGGAGGCCCGCAGTGACGAGCCCTACCGCCCGACCCGCAGGGTGCTGCGCACCCTGCTGGCGGCGATCACCGATGGGAGCAGCTGACATGCGACCGACGATCGACGAGCAGCTCGACGGCGTGCGGCGACTTCTCGACGGCGTCGGGAGCGACGATGGGCTCTCCGCCGCGTCGAGGGAGCTACTGCGCAACGCCGGGCGCCTCGTGAAACACGTCCGCGGATCGTGGGCGCCGATGCTGCCGTTCCTCGTCGAGGACAACGCGAAGATGACGACACTGCTCACCGGCCTGTCCGCGGTGGTGCCGCAGCTGTCGGCCGACATCGATGCCGCAGTCGGTCATGCCGCGGAGGGTGCCGACCTGGAGCGGTCGGACCTCGACGTCGCGGCCGTGTCCGCACGCAACGCCGAGCTGCGGGCACTGCTGGCCCGCGCGATCCACGAGCTGCCCCGATCTCCTGCCGGTCTCAGCGCACGTACCGAGATCGGGGCGTACCTGACGCGGCGCGTCGACATCGACCCGACATAGCCGGTCCCACACGAGAGGCGACGCCATGAACGATCTTCCACCAGCCCCGACAGTGAGTGACGAGCATTTCGCCGAGCAGTTCCCGCTGTCGCCCCTGGACGACTTCATGATCCACCAGACGCCGGACCCCGTCCGGGTGATGTGGACCGGCGATCCACGTGCCTACGAGCGGTACTGGGTGATCTGCCATGACCCTGCGGGGGAGGTGATCATCGCGACCGGTGGGAGCTTCTATCCGAACCTCGACCGCGCCGAGGCCTACGCGATCGTCAACCACCGCGGGAAGCACACCTCCGTGCGCAGCTTCCGGCGACTCGGGGTCGACCGCGCCGACCTGCGCGTCGGCCCGATCGCGCCCGTGATCGTCCGCGGGCTGCGCGAGTGGCGCTTCGTGCTCGAACCCAACGAGTGGGGCATCAGCTACGACCTGACGTTCGTCGACTCGACCCGTCAAGTCTTCCGCGAGCCCCTGTCCGACTCGGCGCACGGCACGCCGGCGGGCAGGCGCAACGACGTCACCACCGGGTTCGAGGGATTCGGCAGCGTGTCGGGCTGGTTCGAGAGTGACGGCGTGCGCGTCGACATGCCGCCCGGGTCGTCCGGCACGCGCGACCGCCACTGGGGTACCGGCCGTGGCGTCGGTGGGCCTTCGATGTCCCTGGGCGGGCGGCTGCACGTCGGTGTCAACGGCAACGCGTTCGTCGCGTACCCGGAATGGAGCCTGTGGGGTGACCGGGTGTACTACCCCTTCGGCCACAGCAGGCGCGGAGCGACGCGCGTGGCGAAGCCGACGCGGCGGCTGCGCTTCGAACCCGACACCGACATCTTCGTCGAGGGGATCGTCGACTACGCGTTCGACACGGGCGAGAAGCAGCAGTTGCACTACGAGCGGATCGACCAGCAGACGGCGTACCTGCGCTGCGCGATGTACGGAGGCACGCCGGAGAGCGGAATCCATCAGGGCGGGTACGACGGGCCGGACCTCACCGAGGGCGAGACCTACGACCTCTCCAGGCCGGAGACGCGCATCGGGATCCGCGGACTCGATGAGCACCTCTGCCGCGTGACGGCGGACGACGGGACCACGTCGATCGGGGTGTACCAGACGATCGATCCGGTCGCCTACGAGTCCTGCGTGTCCGGCCGGCCGGGTTGGGACTTCCTGACGTGACCCGACGCTAGCGGAGGTTCGTACAGATCGTGGGACCGCTTCGGGCGTGAAGATCATCGAGCTCGCGGGAGTCGGCCCGACGTCGCTCTGCGCCATGCTGCTGCTCAGCGACCTCGGTGCCGGCGTGATCAGCGTGCACCGATCCTCGACTTGGGTCCGTCTCGCTTTGACGCGCCGCAGAGCTAGCGCCATGCTGCGCCGGTGCCCGGAGCTGCGCACGTGGAGCCATGGGGCTCCAGCTCCGGGGAGCGGTGGGCGCGCCGCGACCGAGAGGGGACGCGATGACAGCGACGCAGGAGAGCGGGACCAGGACCGGCGACAAGCTCCTGGGCAAGGTGGCCTTCGTGACCGGCGGGACCCGCGGCATCGGCGCCGCGATCTCTCGGAGTCTGGCGTCGCAGGGCGCCGACGTCGCCGCCGGCTACAGCGGCAACCAGCAGGCGGCCGAGAAGTTCGCCCAGGACTTCACCGCCACCTTTCCGGACCGCGACGTGACGGTGCACCGCGGTGACATCGGCTCAGCGGAGGACTGCCGTCGGTGCGTCGCCGAGGTGGTCGAGCAGCACGGCCGGCTGGACGTCCTGGTCAACAACGCCGGCATCACCGTCGACCGGACCGTGGCCAAGATGGTCGACGCCGACTGGAGCCGGGTGATCGACGTCAACCTGTCCGGCGCGTTCTACCTGTCCCAGGCCGCGCTGAAGCACATGCTCGAACGGGGCAGTGGGCGGATCGTGATGATCTCCTCGGTGATCGGCGAGACGGGTGGGATCGGGCAGGTCAACTACGCCTCGGCCAAGTCAGGGCTGTTCGGGCTCACCAAGACCCTCGCCCGGGAGGCGGCTATGCAGCTGCAGCGCTCGGGCAACACCAACGGCATCGGCATCACCGTCAACGCCGTGACGCCGGGCTACACCGCCACCGAGATGCTCGACGCCGTTCCGGAGAAGGTCCTCGACGGCCTCCGGGCGAAGATCCCGCTCGGCCGGCTGGGGCAGCCGGAGGAGGTCGCCCGCGTCGTGCACTTCCTGGCCGCCGACGCCTCGTCCTACATCACCGGGCAGGTGTGGGGCGTCAACGGCGGCCTCGACATGTGAGGCCGCCTCGGCGGTGCGCGCTCGGTCCCGCGCCGACGACCTGACCGATCCATCGACGGGGGGAGGGGTGCGGGTGTTCAACCGCATCGCAGTGGTCAACCGGGGCGAACCCGCCATGCGGCTCATCCGAGCCGTGCGCGAGCTCAACGCCGAGCACGGCACCGGGACCCGCGTCATCGCGCTGCACACCGAGGCCGAGCGCCGGGCATCGTTCGTGCGCGCTGCCGACGAGGCCGTCGTGCTCCAGGAGACCGGTGCGGCCAGCCCGTACCTGGATCACGCCGAACTGGGCCGGGCGCTGCGGACGAGCCGCGCCGACGCAGCCTGGGTCGGCTGGGGGTTCGTCGCGGAGGACCCCGCGTTCGCCGAGCTCTGCGCCGACCTCGGCGTGACCTTCATCGGGCCGCCACCGGAGGCCATGCGGCTCCTGGGCGCCAAGATCGAGGCCAAGGTCCTCGCCGAGCAGACCGGCGTGCCCGTAGCGCCGTGGAGCGGCGGACCGGTCGAGACTCTCGATGACGGCCGCCGGCACGCGGCCGTCATCGGCTACCCGCTCATGGTCAAGGCCAGGAGCGGAGGCGGCGGCCGGGGCATCCGGGTGGTCCGCACCGAGGAGGAGCTGGAGGAGGCTCTCACCCGCACGCAGGCCGAGGCGGCGCGGACCTTCGGAGACCCCATCGTGTTCATGGAGCGCCTGGTCGAGGGCGGCCGGCACGTCGAGGTGCAGGTGATCGCCGACCAGCACGGGGCGGTGTGGGCACCGGGGGTGCGGGACTGCTCGGTGCAGCGGCGCAACCAGAAGGTGCTGGAGGAGTCCAGCTCGCCGGTCCTGAGCCGCGAGCAGGACACCGTGTTGCGCGAGTCGTCGATCGCGCTGGTCCGGGCCGCGGGCTACGTCGGTGCCGGCACGGTGGAGTTCCTGTACCAGCCCACCGAGCAGCTGTTCACCTTCCTGGAGGTGAACACCCGGCTCCAGGTGGAGCACCCGGTGACCGAGGCGACGACCGGGCTCGACATCGTCAAGTTGCAGTTGCACATCGCCGACGGCGGCCGGCTCGTCGGGGACCCGCCTCCGGAATACGGCCACGCCGTGGAGGCACGGCTCAACGCCGAGGACGCCGAGCAGGGGTTCGCCCCCGCGCCCGGGCGGGTCGCGCTCATGCGCCTGCCGAGCGGGCCGGGTGTCCGCGTGGACACCGGCATGACCGTCGGCGATGTCATCCCCCCGGCCTACGACTCGATGGTGGCCAAGGTCATCGCCTGGGGGCGGGACCGTCCCGAATCCCTCGCACGCCTGCGCTGTGCGCTGCGCGAGACCACCGTGGTACTGCACGGGGGCACCACCACGAAGTCCTTCCTGCTCGGCCTGCTCGACCGGCCGGAGGTCGTGGCGGGCACGGCGGACACCGGCTGGCTGGATCGCACGGGCAGCGGGGAGGCGGAGTCCGCGCCCAACGGCTTCGTGGCCCTCCTCCAGGTGGCCATCGGCGTCTCCGACGCCGAGGAGGCCCGGGAGCGCGCGGCTTTCCTGGCGTCCGCGCGGGGCGGACGACCGCGCGCCCCGCACGAGGTGGGACGCACGGTGGAGCTCGGCCACCGCGGACAGGTCTACCGCCTGACCGCCGCGAAGGTCAGCCGCAACCGGTACCGCGTGGTGCTGGACGGCCGGTCCGTCGACGTGGACGTCGACCGGCTCAGCCCCCTGGAGAGCTGGCTCACCGTCGACGGTCGACGGTTCCCCGTCGTCGCCGTGACGGCCGCCGGCTCGCACCTGGTCGAGGTCGACGGCGCGTCCCACCGGGTCACGCGCGACGCGGGCGGCCTGGTGCGCGCGCCCGCCCCGTCGGTCGTCGTCGCCCTGCGCGTGCAGGCCGGGCAGGAGGTTGAGGCCGGCCAGGCGGTCGCCGTGCTGGAGAGCATGAAGATGGAGACCGCGGTCCGGGCGCCGTTCGCCGGCCGGGTCCGCGAGGTGCTGGTCGCGGCGAACGCCCAGGTCGATGCCGGCGCCGCGCTGCTGGACCTGGAGCGGACCGGTGGGGACGTCGAGGAGGCTTCGGGCGAGCGGATCGCGTTCCCGAGCGTCGCTGACGCGCAGCAGCCCGACCCGCGCGACGCGGCGCTGCTGCTGCTGGCGGAGCTGCAGGCGCTGATCACCGGTTACGACCTCGACGCCGGCCACGCGCGGGCGCTGGTGGCGGCGTACGGCACGGCCCGCGGCGAGCTGCCGGTGGACGATCCGGAGCTGCTGCACAGCGAGCTCACCGTCCTCACCACCTTCGCCGATCTCTGCGAGCTGGCGCGCAACCGTCCGGCCAGCGAGGAGGAGGAGGCCGACCAGCAGGTGCACAGCCCGCGGGAGTACTTCCACGCCTATCTGCACTCCCTCGACGTGGAGCGGGAGGCACTGCCGGAGAGCTTCCGCGGGCGGCTCTGCCGGGCCCTGCTGCACTACGACGTCGGCGAGCTCGAACCCGGCCCGGCCCTCGAGGAGGCCGTGTACCGCATCTTCCTGGCCCAGCAACGCGTTCCCGATCAGCTGCCGGCGGTCCTCGCGCTGCTGGACCACTGGCTCGGCGCCGGCAGCCCTCCTCCCGGGCCGCCCCGGTCGGAGGTGGGGGAGGTGCTCGACCGGCTGGTCACCGCGACCCAGTTGCGCTACCCGACGGTGGGCGACCTGGCCCGCGCCGTCCGCTTCCGCTGGTTCGAGGAGCCGGTGCTGCAGCGGGCCCGCCAGGAGGTGCTGGACGAGGCCGACCGGCTGCTGACCGAGCTCGACGAGGCCGGCGCGCGCGGCGACACCGGCGCGAGCATGGCGAGGATCGAGACGCTGGTCGCGAGCCCCGAGCCGTTGATCCGGCTGCTGGGTCAGCGTGCCGGGCGGCCGACGACGGAGCCCGACCCCGTCCTGGAGGTCCTCACCCGCCGCTACTACCGCAGCCGCGACCTGCAGCACGTGCGGTCCTCCCTGCTCGGCGGTCACTCGTGCGTCTCGGCGGACTACGAGCTGAACGGGACCCGGCTGCACCTGGTCGCCCTGATGGCGGAGCGGAACGCCCTGCCCGCCGCCCTCTCCGCGCTCGCGGGGGCGGCCGAGGACGTCGCCGACCCGCCGCACCTGCTGGTCGACCTCTACCTGTCCTGGCCGGACCGCCCGACGGACGCCGACACGATGGCGGCGGAACTGCGCGACCTGCTGGACGCGGTCGCGCCGCTGCGGACGGCCCGCCGGGTGACGGTGACGGTCTCCACTCCCGAGGGCGACGTCGAGGCCGTGACCTTCCGGCCGGCGCCGGACGGCAGGGGAGCAGACGACAGGGACGCGGGTGGGCTCGTCGAGGACCGGATCATCCGCGGTCTGCACCCGCTGACCGCTCAGCGGCTCAACCTGTGGCGCCTGAAGAACTTCGACGGTGTGCGCCTGCCGTCGGCGGAGGACACCTACCTGTTCTCCATCGTCGCGAAGGAGAACCCGAACGACGAACGGTTCATCGCGATGGCGGAGGTCCGCGACCTGACCCCCGTCCGGGACGACGCGGGCGAGGTCGTGGCGTACCCGACGGTCGAGCGGCAGCTGACGGCCTGTCTCGACGGCCTGCGCCGGGCGCAGTCCCAGCGGAGGTCCCGCCGCCCCCTGGACCACAACCGGGTCTTCCTCTACGCCTGGCCGTCCATCGAGGTCCCGCTGTCGGAACTGGCGAGCCTCGCGCGGGCGTCGGCGCCGCTGACGGCCGGAGCGGGCCTGGAGGAGATCATCCTGCTGGCCCGGTTGCAGGAGGAGGGCTCCGAGACGCCCCGGGAGGTGGCGCTGCGCTTCGCCTACGCCCCCGGCACCGGCGTCAGCATGCGGGTGACCGACCGGCCGACCGAGCCGATGCGGCCGCTGGACGACTACACCCAGAAGGTGCTGCGCTCGCGCGCCCGGGGCACGGTGTACCCCTACGAGCTCGCGCCGCTGCTGGCCGGTCAGGGCGGTACGTTCGTCGAGCACGACCTGGACGACGCCGGCCGGCTGGTGCCGGTCGAGCGCCCACCCGGCCGCAATGGGGCCGGCCTGGTCGTCGGGGTGGTGGACACGCCCACGAAGCGGTACCCCGAGGGCATGTCGAGGGTGGTCCTGTTCGGCGACCCGACGAAGGCGCTCGGCACTGTGGCCGAGCCCGAGTGTGCGCGCGTCGTGGCAGCGCTCGACCTGGCCGAGGAGCGCGGCATCCCGCTCGAGTGGTTCGCGCTGTCCTCCGGTGCCCGCATCTCGATGGACAGCGGCACCGAGAACATGGACTGGGTCGCCCGCGCGCTGCGCCGGCTGATCACGTTCACCCAGGCGGGCGGCGAGGTCAACGTCGTCGTCGCCGGCATCAACGTCGGCGCGCAGCCGTACTGGAACGCCGAGGCCACGATGCTGATGCACACCAAGGGCATCCTCGTCATGACCCCGGACAGCGCGATGGTGCTCACCGGAAAGCACTCCCTGGACTACTCCGGCGGCGTGTCGGCCGAGGACAACTTCGGGATCGGCGGCTACGACCGGGTCATGGGGCCCAACGGGCAGGCGCAGTACTGGGCGCCGAACCTGACCGCCGCGGTCGACCTGCTGTTCGAGCACTACGAGCACGCCTACGTCGCACCCGGCGAACGCTGGGCCCGGCCGGCCGACACCGACGACCCGGCGGACCGCGACGTGCGCTCGTTTCCGCACCAGCACCCGTCGAGTGAGTTCACCACCGTCGGCGACATCTTCTCGGCCGACGCCAACCCCGACCGGAAGAAGGCCTTCGACATCCGGACGGTCATGCGGGCCGTCAGCGACCAGGACCATCCGGTGCTCGAGCGCTGGGCGGGCATGGCGGACGCCGACACCACCGTCGTCCACGACGCCCACCTGGGGGGCCATCCCGTCACGATCCTGGGCATCGAGTCCCGGCCCATCCCCCGACGCGGCAGCTTTCCGGCGGACGGGCCCGACCAGTGGACCGCCGGGACGCTGTTCCCGAAGTCGTCGAAGAAGGCCGCGCGGGCGATCAACGCGTGCAGCGGCAATCGGCCGCTGGTGGTGCTGGCCAACCTGTCGGGCTTCGACGGATCACCGGAGTCGCTGCGCAACGTGCAGCTGGAGATCGGAGCCGAGATCGGCCGGGCGATCGTCAACTTCGACGGCCCGATCGTCTTCTGCGTCATCTCCCGGTACCACGGCGGTGCCTTCGTGGTGTTCTCCGGCGTCCTGAACGACAACATGGAGGTGCTGGCCGTCGAAGGCTCCTACGCCTCGGTCCTCGGCGGGGCGCCTGCTGCCGCCGTGGTCTTCACCGGCGAGGTCGACAAGCGCACCGCCGCCGATCCCCGGGTGCGCGACCTGGAGGCAGCGCTGGCTGCGGCCGACGGGGTGGAGCAGGCCCGGCTCCGGGTGGAGCTCGCCGCGCTGCGCAGCGCCGTCCGCTCCGAGAAGCTGGGTGAGGTCGCCGCTGAGTTCGAGGCGGTGCACAACATCGAGCGGGCCCGCGAGGTGGGTTCGGTGCACGCCATCATCCCCGCCGCCGAGCTGCGCCCCCGCCTCATCGGCGCCGTGGAGCGGGGGATGCAGCGCGCCACCCAGAGCCAGCCGCACGCTCTTCAGAAGGGACCGACATGAACGCGTTCGTCCTCAACCGGCACGGTCGCCTGGTGCTGCCCTCGAACATCTTCCCGCAGCTGGACTTCTCCACCATGGAGTCCCTGGAACAGCTCGACAGCGTCATCCGCCGGGACTTCGAGACCAAGGCCCCCAGCGGCACCGACATCCTGGACAAGGTCCGGATCGGCGGCTACGAGAGCCGGTACACCCTGATGCGCGACCTCGCCCTGAACCTGTTCTGGGCCAACCGCTTCGCGATGACCATGTACGACAAGCGCCCGACGCGATGGGCCGACGTGCCCCGGACCCGGACCGACGTGTTCCTGCCCGTGCTGGAGCCCTGGGAGGACGGCGACACGAAGATTGCCGCCGTCCAGGCGGCCTACCCGACGCTGCCGGCCCAGTGGGACAGGGCCGTCGAGGACCGGATCTTCGGGATCCTCTTCGACGTCTTCGGCAACCGCAGGAACCACGCGACCACGCTCCCGGCCATCAAGCCGACGGTCGCCCAGTTCCTGGAGACGCCGGGCAACCTCACCTTCCGGCTGCCGAACTACGACCCCGACTACCCGGTCTACGACTATCCCGACATCCTCGACTGCGACGAGGAGGTGCCCGAGCTCGAGGCGCTGCTCCGGTGGGCGATGGTGCTGCACAACCAGTACCCGTGGGACCGGTCGCAGGTGGAGCTGGTCGAGGCCGGCCAGCTGGCCGACGACGACTACGTGGTCACCTTCCATCCCCGCGACGCGGAGGTACGGGCCTTCCTGCGGCGCCTGGCCGGCGGCGTCCGGAGCCGGCCCGCGGCGGCCGCCCGGGAGACCCGGCTCCCGGTGCGGCCGTTCCCGGAGATCGACGTGCGCCGACAGTTCGCCGTCCTGCCCCGGCTGGAGTCGCTGGCCGCCGTGCACGGCGACCAGGTGTGCAGCAACGACGACCTGATCCGCAACTCCGCCTACAACTGGTCGCCGATGGGTGCGGCCGAGATCAGCGCCAAGACCGGCATCGAACGGCGCCGGTACAGCTCGCTGAGCCTGGAGGAACTCGGCCTGCAGGCCGCGCTGGCCGCGCTGGCGAAGGCGCAGCGGGAGCCGGAGGAGATCGGCGGTGTCCTGGTCTGCACCTGCACCAGCTCGCGGCTGATCCCGTCGCTGGCCACCTACATCTGCGGTCAGCTCGGGATCTACCAGACCCACGCCGCCTACGACATCGTCGCCGCCTGCGCGGGCATGCCCTACGGACTGGCCGAGGCCACCCGGCTGCTGCAGGAGGTGGACCGGCCGGTCCTCGTGGTGTGCGTCGAGAAGTTCTCCGACAAGATCGGCAACGTCCGCACCTCCCGGATGATCTTCGGGGACGGCGCGGCGGCGATGGTCGTGGGGCCGGCGCCGGATGGCGCAGCGCCCGACTTCCACTACCTGCAGACCTACGCCAGCGGCCCGGCCAGCGAGGTGAACTCCATCATCTGGCCCAACCCGGTCTTCGACAACAACATCACCGTCTTCGGCCCGCACGTGAAGGCGCTGGCGGGCCGCTACCTCGCGCAGATGATCGAGGAGATCACGGCCCTGCCCGACCCCGACGGCAAGGTGGGCTCCCTGCTGGACAGCATCGACCTCATCGTTCCGCACCAGGCCAACAAGACCATGGTCCTGCAGTTGGCCAAGCAGGCCGGGCTCAGTCCCGAGCAGCTGTACTTCAACATCGAGGAGGTCGGCAACACCTCGTCCGCGAGCATCCCGCTGGCCATCCACGACGCGGTGCGGGACGGCGTCATCACCACGCCGGTGCGCATCTTCGCGCCCGGCTTCGGCGCGGGAGCCGTGGCCGGCTACACCGTCCTGACGCTGGACCCCGCGGTCGTCGCCGTGCAACAGGGGGCCGTCCCGGACCTCAGCTCGCCGGAGCCGGCCCTCCCCGCGTCGGACGGACCCTCGCCGGCGTCGGAAGAGATGCGGGTGGCCTTCGGCTGATGCTCATCGCCGGGAGTACGCCTCCATGAGTACTCGCGAGGTGCGCGGCGCGGACGGGACCGCCCTCCGCGCCTGGTGCAACGACGGCACGGGCATCCCGGTGCTGTTGTGCAACGGCCTGGGCGCCCCGCCTACGCCTGGCCGCGGCTCATCGCCCCGGACAGCGGCTACCGGGTGGCCACCTGGTACCAGCGCGGTCTCGGCGGCTCCGAGCGCCCGGCCGACCGGAGCCGGGTGCGGGTCGAGGACCACGCCGACGACGCACGTGCCGTGCTCGACGCCTACGGGATGCGGTCGGCGATGGTCGTGGGCTGGTCGCTGGGGGTCAACGTGGCGTTCGAGCTGGCGCTGGAGGACCCGGCCCGGGTGAGCGCCGTGCTCGCCGTCGCCGGTGTCCCCGGGGGCAGCTACTCCGCGCTGTTCGGCACCTACCGCGTGCCCCGACGGCTGCGGGCGCCGATGGGCCGGCTCGGCAGCCGGCTGCTGCCGGTCGTGGGTCCGCTGCTGCCGCTGGTGGCGGCCGGCCTGCCGCCCTGGCAGGACCTGTTGTCCCCGGCGGCGATGCGCGGACCCGCGCAGGAGGCGGCCCACCCGGGCCTGCTGCACACGGTGCTGCACGAGTTCTCCCGGAACGACTGGACCTGGTTCCGGTACCTCGCGGACGCCGTCGCCCAGCACGCCCCCCTCGACGTCTCCCCGGTGCGCTGCCCGGTCACCTTCGTGGCGGGCCGTCATGACTCCCTGGTCGACGTCGCCGACGTCCGGGCGGCGGCCCGGTCGGTGCCCGATGCCCGGCTCCGCGAGATGGCGGGTACCCACTTCCTACCGCTGCAGTACCCCGAGGTGATGGCCGAGGAGCTGCGGCGGCTCTCCGGCCGTTCGCCGCGCGGCGGCTGAGCTCCAGCTGCCGGTACGGTGACGGAAGCAGGAGCCGGGCCCCGGCTCGTCGGGCGGGTGGATGGCGGTGCCGAGAGCCTCGGGGGGCCGGGCTTTGGTGTCGCAGCGCCTCCGCTCGTCGGCACCTCCCTGCCCGCTCGACCGAGGCTGCGAGTCCCTGCTGCCTGCGCACTCCCCGTTCGGTCGGTCGGGCTACCGAGCACATGCTGGACCCTTGCCAGCGACTCGGGGTCGGGCGCCTCGGCGAGCAGGGTGAGCACTTCCTCGCCGACAATGACGGAGCCAGTGGCCCCGCCGATCGTGGCCGTAGCGGCACCGCCCTCAGCCGTTGGCCGGGTGTGGACGGCTGAGGGAGCGAATTAGGCTAGGAAAAAGTCGCCGTCGACCACGGGTGACGACCGATGGTGGCCGACGGCTCACCGGCCCTGCAACCTCGACATCAGACGATGGTCGCCCCTCCTCCGCGAGCTGCTGGAGCGGGATCGCGGCTTCGCCGAGGCTCGTGAGGAGTACGCACGATGGCACAGCTCGAGGACATGTCAGCCGACCGAATACTGGGTGTGTCGAGGCGCATCGCTGATCACTTGTTGGACGTGCAGCGTCGGGTCAACAGGCAGATGGATGCCACGCAGTCAGAGCTGCTGCCGGAGGTCCGGCGGCAACTCGGCTATCAGCACGCGGAAGCAGTTGACCTGTCCGGCCTGGTGAACACCAGGATTGCCGGCCTCAGCAGCGTCGTCACCCCGGAAGCGGTCGCGACCCTCCTGCCGCTCTCGGCTGCGTCCGCCACCACGACGCGGGCCGGGCGCCGCGCCATGACCGACATCGTCATGGGTGCCGAGGGTCGGCTGGCCGTCATCGCCGGCCCGTGCTCGATCCATGATCCGGTCGCCACGCTGGAGTACGCCGGCTTCATCCGTCGCATGCGGGACAGGCACGGCGACGATCTGGAAATCGTCATGCGCACGTACACGGAGAAGCCGAGGACCGAGGTCGACTGGAAAGGATTCGCCTACGACCCGTACCTCGATGGTTCGAACCACATCAGCGTCGGCCTGATCGCAAGCCGGATGCTCATGTGCGGGATCACGGCGATGGGCGTACCGGTGGCGGCCGAGCCGCTGAACGCCCTGACGCCTCAGTACGTCGATGGCCTGGTGACCTACAACGGCGTCGGTGCGCGCAATGTCACCGACCAGACCGCCCGCGAGCGGGTGTCCGGCTTCTCGTCCGTCATCGGCTTCAAGAACTCACCGGAAGGCAGCATCGAGGCAGCCATCCAGGCCGTCATCGCTGCCCGGGCAGGGCACCATTTCCTGGGCGTCGACCGCCACGGGATGACAGCCCAGCTGTCGACGACCGGCAACGAGACCGGCCACGTGATCCTGCGTGGCGACAAGCGCGGCCCGAACTACTCCGCAGCCCATATCGCCGACACCAAGGCCGAACTCCGAAAGCGCGGCCTGCCGGGAGTCGTCGTGGTTGACGCCTCGCACGGCAACAGTCAGAAAGATCACCTGCGCCAGGTCGACGTCGTGCACGACCTGGCCGGCCAGATTGCTGGAGGCGAGTCGGCGATCCGCGGCGTGATGCTGGAGAGCAATCTCGTCGCCGGGCGGCAGGACCTGGATCAGCAGCACCCCGGCGCGCTGGAGTACGGCAAGAGCGTCACCGACGCCTGCGTCGATCTCGACATGACCGCGGCGATGCTGGACGAGCTGGCGGACGCTGCCCGAGCACGGCGCGGCGCGGCCGTGGCGGACGAAGCCGTCGCTCTGCACGCCGGCTGAGAGCAGTGGGGTGTACCAAACGATCTTGGACAGTGACTCGCTGCTGAGAGGATTTTTTCACGCCAGAGCAGCGGTGAAGGTCCAGCCCGCAGGGGCCGAAGCCGTGCAGATGGTGCTCGAGGCCGGTAAGCCCATCGCCGAGGTCGCCCGCGACCTGGGGATCAACGGGTGCACCATGGGCAACTGGCCCCGGGGCTAGAGCGTGTCTGCCAAAGATTGGCGGGTTGGTGGGCGACGCTGGACGAATGTTGCGTACCGACGAGATCCCGGACGAGTTGTGGGAGTTGAT
>NZ_FNOZ01000093.1 GCF_900107175.1 Modestobacter sp. DSM 44400
CAAGATCACCGACCACCTCGACCAGTTGCTCGCCTTCTACGACTACCCCGCCGAGCACTGGGTCCATCTGCGCACCACCAACCCGATCGAGTCCACCTTCGCCACCGTCCGACACCGCACCAAGATCACCCGCGGGCCCGGCTCACGAGCCGCCGGGCTGGCGATGGCCTTCAAACTCATCGAAGCCGCCCAGGACCGCTGGCGGGCAGTCAACGCACCCCACCTGGTCGCCCTCGTCCGAGCCGGCGCCGTATTCCAGGGCGGCAAGCTCATCGAACGACCCGACGAAACCCCCGAACAACAGGCCGCCTAAAGATCTTGATCCACAGGTCTTGACGATTGCTCTGCTGCCCGCTGCGCGGCCGTCTCCGCTGACTCGGCCGAGTGCCCGCGGTTGTTGGCCTGCCGCCCTGCGGTTGCCCAGCGGATGTTGCCGGGCTCGTAGCAGCGGTCGTTGTCGATGCGGTCGATCGTGTGCATCCGCGACGGCCGCTGACCGATCTCCGCGTCGACATCCCTGACGAAGGTCGTCAGGTCATGCCAGGCCGGGTGAAGCGAGATCCCGTAGTGGACGTAGGAGTCGCGTCCCTTGCACCGACGCTGGATGCCGCGGTGAGTGTCGTACAGCTCGTGCCCGCTGAGCGCGTGTGTCGTACGCGTCCTCCGCAGCGTCTCGGCTGCGACGGCGCGCTGATGTGGTCCGTTGGGTTGCTTGGCGGAGGCCATGGACTGTCCCTGGGTGTTGAGCCGGCCCGCCGCCGAACGGCAGTCCCTCCCCTGAGCCGGCCTGGACCAAGGTCCAGGCGCAAGGACCCAGAGCCCCCCAGTGAGGGGCCCACGTGGTCTGGAGCGGCCTGTCGCAGGCTGCGCTGGGCACGGACGTTGACGTCTGAACGTGCTGCGCTGGGGGCCGGGGCTGGACCTAGTCAGTGCCCCACGCTTGAACGACAAGCCTAGTCAAAACTGACTGGTCGTCGTCAAGGGACGCTCGCTGACTCGTCGTCGTCATTCAGGGACGGCACACGCTTGTGGATGATGTCGACCCTGCCAGCTCCGCGGCCGGGGTTGACCACGACGTCCACCAGCTCGCGGACCAGCGTGCGTCGCTTGGCCAGCGGCAGGCCGTCGAAGGACGACTCCAACCGGGCCTTGCTCTCAGCCACCTTGGCCAGGTCCACGCGCCCTCGACCGAGCAGATCGGCCGAGGTGTTGCTGAGCAGGGCCGCTCGCGCCGACTGTCGTTCGATCCCGTCGAGCTGTTCGCGGATGGCCAGGTCCTCGGCCTCCAGTTCATCGACCAGCCGCTGAGCGGCGGACCGTCCACGTGGGCTCTTGGCGCGGACGAACTGCTCGACGGCCGCGTCCAACTCCGTCCCGAGCTCCGCTTGCCTAACACGTAGACGTCGGGCCTCGGCGAGGTCCGGGTCCACGACCTCCGTCTCCGAGGACGCCCCGAAGATGAACGCGTCAGCGACGGCGGACCGTGCCAGCTCGTCCAGCACGTTCGCCGTGATCGCTGCGTGCCGGCGCTCATCGTCGGGGAGGCTGTGCTTCGTCGTGCAGCGGTAGACCGGCCAGGTCTTACCGCGACTGGAGCCACGAGACGAGCGCATGTATCCGCCGCAGACGCCGCAGGTGGCGATGCCGGCCAGAAGCCAACGAGGCTCCCGATGGTCAGTGATGCGCCGAGACGGGTCCGTCAGCAAGGCGCGGACCGCCTGGAACAGCTCACGCGGGACGATCGGCTCCCAGGCCGCGACCACCGGCAGCTCCTCACCCCGATGCGTGTAGATAGCCGCGTTCCTCGGGTTGAGGAGCACCTGCCGCACGCTCTGGTACGACCACTTGTCGTTGGCCTTGCCCGGCTTGTAGTTGCTGGCCGTCTTGATGGCGCGGTCGTTCCAGGACCGGGCGATGCTGTACACCGAGCCGCCGTCGGCGATGCTCTCGTAGGCCCAGACCAGCTCGCGAACCTCGTCCGGTCGATGAGTGATCCGGTCGGACTCGAACCCGAAGATGCGCGGGCCGCCGATCGGCTCGCCTCGCGAACGGCGGTCGTTGTTCGCCCGAAGCTGCCGCTCCGACTTGCGCTGCACCTCGTGACGGGCCAGCAGTGCACGAAGACCGGAGCTGAGCTGGCCGTCCGCCGACGCCGGGTCGACCTCTCCCTCGGCGAGGGTGTGCCATCGAACGCCGCCCGTGATGCATGCCAGCTGTAGCTGCTCCTTCGCCATGACCTGGCGGGCGAATCGGCTCTCCTCCACGGCCAGCAAGACGTCGAGCTTGCCCGCCGCGACGTCTTCGAGCATCTGCTCCCAGCCTGGGCGCTGAGCACCCGAGGACGCGCTGATGCCGTCGTCCACATAGACCTGCACGACGTCGTACTTGTGGTCCGCGGCGAGCTTGCGACAGCTACGCTCCTGCGACCCGACCTTGTCCCGCCCTGGCTGGGTGACGGAGATCCGGCAGTAGATGCCCGCTCGGCGAGCTTTGCGAGTTTGCATTGTCTAAGGCTATACCAGGCAGCCCGGAGTTCAGCGCGATCAACAGGCGCGTTTCGCTCGACACGATACGGGCATGCCCCAGCCAACGCGTCGATCCCGAGCCGCCATCTACTGCCGGATCAGTGACGACCGCGAAGGTGAGCGGCTCGGCGTCGAGCGCCAGCGCGAGGACTGCCTCGCTCGGGCCGAGCGCGAGGGCTGGGACGTCATTGAGATCTTCGAGGACAACGACGTCGGCGCGAGCACCCGCAGCCGAAAGCCGCGCCCGGCCTACAAGCAGTTGATGAAGGCCGCACAGGATGGCTTGGTCGACGTCATCCTCAGCTACTCCAACTCCCGGCTGACGCGTCGACCGCTGGAGTTGGAGCAGCTCATCAACCTGCACACGAGTACCGGTGTCCTGCTCCGAACGGTCGTCTCCGGCGATGCTGACCTGTCTACGGCTGACGGCCGCGCCGTCGCCCGCACCATCGCCGCGTGGGATGCCGCAGAGGCCGAGCGCATCGGTGAGCGCGTCGCCCGCGCGGCGAAGCAGCGCAAGGAGCAGGGGAAGCACCACGGCGGCTTCCCGCCGTACGGCTACGACCGTGCGACCGAGGGCAAGCTGACCATCAACGCGGAGCGCGCGGCCGTCGTGCAGGAGGCCGCTCGCCGAGTCCTCGCTGGTGAGTCGATCTACGGCATCTGGACAGACCTCAACCGCCGAGGCATCAAGACGGCACCGGGCCCGCGAGCACCGGAAGGTGCGCGGTGGCAGAGCCAGGCCCTGCGGCGGATTCTGACCGCGCCGGCCACCGTGGGATGCCACCTCTTGGACAGCGGCGAGCTGCGCCAGGTGGCCGACCCGGTGCTCGACCGACCTACTTGGGACAGGCTGCGCGAGGTCCTCCACGACGACCGCCGGTGGCAGCGCTCGTGCCCGCCGGACTGGTCGAGCCGACGCAAGTACCCCATGTCGGGCCTTCTGACGTGCGGCGCGTGCGGGCACGCGCTGGCCGGGTCCATGCGATCCCAGCGGGACCTGCCGGACGGCACGCAGCGCCCTGGCGTCGTCTCGTTTATCTGCAACACGGCCCAGGGTGGCTGCGGCAAAATCCGCGTCGACTACCCGCCGGTCGAGAAGTGGGTACTCGACATGGTCTTCGCGCGGCTCGACGTGCCGAGCCTCCAGGAGGCCCTGTCGACCCGTGAGGAGCGAGCCGACGACGACGAACTGCGCCAGCGGATCAGGGATGACGAGCGCCGCCTTGAGGGCCTGGACGACCAGCACGCGGACGGCGTTCTGGACAACCGGCGGTACCGACGCCAGGTCGACCGGCTGACCCAGCGCATCGCCACGGCGCGGGGAGAGCTGGCGGAGGCGCAACGGACGACTTTCGTCATCGACACAAACGGCCGCAGCCTGCGCGCCGTCTGGTCCGACCACGACGCGACGTGGCAGCGGACCCTGCTGGGGCACCTCGTCGAGAAGGTTGTCATCGAGCCGCATCCAGCTGGCGCGACGACCCACCTCAGTCAGCGTCGCGGTGAAGACGCTCAAAGTTACGAAAGTCGCCGTAAAGAGCATCAGGAGCGCATTCTGTTTCAGCGCGTGCGCGTCTCGTGGAAGCAGTAAGCGCCATCGACTGACGCTTCATCCAGGCCGTTGGTTTCTGTAATACGATTGATCCCAACGACGCCGCAAGGCTGTCGGGTCCTTAGGAAGAGGAACCCGCAGCGCGGCAGTATGTCGTTTTGCGGGTCCTCTTGGCTCTATTTGTCCAGGAGACAGCATGCCCCGCACGTTCGGTAAGCAACCCATCCGCGAGGTCGTCTGGCGAGCTGGCTACACGCACGCCGAGTTCGCTGACGAGCTTGGCATCAAGCCGCGCTCGCACGTCTTCTCCGCCATGGGCGGGGTCGTCCCGCCGTCCGACGAGCTGCGCCAGGCCGCATCGACGTTCCTCGGCGTCCCGCTGGCGGACCTCTTCACCGCCGAGTCATTGGCCGAGGTCTGCCGCCCGCTCCCTCCGGGGCTTCGGCGCAAGTCGGCGGCGCAGCGATGAGCGACCTTGACCGGCTCTCCCTCGTCGCCAAGCACGCTCTCTGGGTCGGCTGTATGGCAGCCGGTGTCCCGGTGCCGCTGAGCGACCCGGCGACGGTCGAGCGCGTGTCGGCTCTCCTGCGGTCGACGTCTTCGACAAGCGAAGAGGGCCCGGGCGTCAGGACCGGACCCTCTTCTCTCAACACCAACACCATCACGTCGGGACGGCCTGCCAAGCGCCCCTCACGGTCCCCGATAGGCGGTTTCCGTTGCCATGAATAGTATTCCGAATGAGCGCGGAATGTCGACCGATGACATCTATGCCGCGCGTAAGCGAGTGCGACTGAGTGGTGCGCCGCCGATTCTTTATGCGCAGAATGCGCCTATCCCCCCACTGAACCTCCCTTTGTGTCCCGGAGAGGGCATCAAGGCGTACACGGCGGTCTACGACAGCGACACTGACGAGCTGCGCCAGTACCGCGCCGAGCTGACGGACTTCCTCGATGCCAGGAGTCAGGAGCTGCAGGACCGCTTCCGGGCGTCGGATCTCCCGATCGAGATTCACAAGCAGCGTGTGCGAGAGAAGGCCCGGGACGTCATCAGGCGTGAGAAGGCCGAGGCCGAGTTCGCGCCCCCGCCGTACCGGCGCAGCTTGGCCGAGGAGCTGGCGGTGATCATCGAGCCGCCGCAGCCGCGTATCGAGGGTCTGTCCTACGTGGGGCAGAACGTGCTGCTTTCCGCCAAGGCCAAGGCCGGCAAGACGACGCTCAGCGTCAGTCTCGCCCGGTCGCTGGCCGACGGGGAGCCCTTCCTCGGTAGCCAGGGCGTCACTCCCCCGGCCGGGAACATCGGCGTCCTCAACTACGAGATGACCCCGGCACAGCACAACCAGCCCGAATCTTTCGTCCGGCCGCCGGTGATCATCGGAATGCGACTCGGTGGGCCGCTGGGGTGTGATTCTGGCATCGGGGTGTGACTGTTCGGCCGATGTCGCTCGGGTGGGCGCCGGTTTCCACGGTCCGGGGTCGTGCGGGTCGTCTGGACGAAGGGCCGCCGGTCAGCCGGGGGCGGGCACCGGTCCGGCGGTCAGGGTGCGCAGCCGTGCGACGGCGTCGTGGACGACGGCGGCCCAGGGGTGGTGCTCGGCCAGGTGCAGCAGTCGGCGCCGGCCGGTGAGGGCCAGGGTGGCCGGGACGGTGAACAGCCTGGTCCGCAGCCGTTTGGGTTCCCAGCGTCGGGCGTCGGTGCCGGTCAGGGCGAGCATCTGCATCCAGGCGGTGAGCTCGCAGGCCAGCGCGACGATGGCGCACCAGATCTGGTTCTGGTCAAAGTCGTGCAGCGGCAGGTTGGTCAGCCCGGTGTCCTTCGCGCAGCGGATCCGGTCCTCAGCCCGGGCCCGGCGGCGGTGCCGCAGCTCCAGGTCGGGCAGCTGGCCGCGGGTGCTGTTGGTGGCGAACGCGGTGACCCGCAGCCCGTCGGCGTCGGTGATCCGCAGCTGCGCCCCGGGGTGCGGGCGTTCCTTGCGGGCGATCACCCGCATCCCCGGCGGCCACCCGGTCAGGTCCAGCAGCCCGGTGAGCTCGGCGACCCAGGCCCCGTCGCGGATCTGGTCGTTCGCGTCGTAGGCCGGCGTCCACACCTCGGCGGGGATCTTCTTGAGCAGCTCGGCGGTGTGGGCCGGCAGCCCGAAGCCGATCGAGTAGGACAACCGCTGCCCGTGCAGCCAAGTCAGGAAGGCGTGGCTCGCCCCGGCGCCGTCGGTGCGGATCAGGATCTTGCGGCCGGGACGGCTGCCTGGTCGGTGTCCGGGCAGCTGTGCCAACGCGGAGCGGGCCACGGTGATGTGGTCGGCGGCGGTGTTGGACCCGGCGTTCCCCGCGCGCAGAAGCACGGCCAGGGGCTCCCCGCTGCCCTCGGCCCCGTGGTCGAGGAAGGAGCACAGCGGGTGGTGCCCGAACCCACGCTTGAACGTCGGCGCCGCCTGTTCCTTCTCCGAGTGGGAGGTGACCAGCGTGGCGTCGATGTCCACGATCATCGGTGTAGCGGCATCGACGGCGTGGTCGGGAGCGTGTTCGCCGGCCAGTGCCCACACCGCCGCTCGCGCGGTTGCCCGGGCGGTGTTGATCGCCTTCAGCGCGGCGGGTGCGTCGGCGGCCAGGGCGTCGATCGTGCGGGAGACCGTCGGATCCGAGGCCACCCGGCCGTAGACCCGAGGCTCGGCGCGCAGCAGGGCGATGTCAGCCAGGCAGTCCCCGCCCAACGCCAGAGTCACCGCCAGATCGAGGACGACCTTGCCCGGGTCGTGGATCGCCAGCGGTTTGCGCCACGGCGAGAGCGCCGCCGCGAGCGCGCCGTCCAGTCCGGCAGCGGCGACGGTGTCGGTCAGCAGCACGCCACCGGCCTGACCGACCGCCGGCACGTCGGCCGTGTCGACCTGGACGCGGGGATAGAACCGGCTACGCTTCTTCACCTGGAATATGCTCCTCGATCGGCGACAGATGGACTCTCGACAAGTCCCATCCTTGCTGGTCAGGAGCACTTTTCAGTTGATCAACACCCGCTCACGCAGCTCTGCCGTGAAAGCCCCGGG